>NZ_JBIVXF010000004.1:0-110775 GCF_044769045.1 Streptomyces sp. NPDC090741
TCATCCACCGAAGTGGACGGGGTATCAACTTTTGGCGTTGATTTTTGGCACGCTGTTGAGTTCTCAAGGAACGGACGCTTCCTTTGTACTCACCCTCTCGGGCTTTCCTCCGGGCTTTCGTTCTTCGTTCTTGCGTTTCCGACTCTATCAGAGTCAGTTCCGCTTTTCCGCTTGCTTTCCGGGGTCTTCGCTTTCGCGTTTTCCCTTTCCGGCGATTCCGACTCTATCAGAAGTTTTCCACCGGATTTCCCGGCTTCGGATTCCTGAATGAGGAGTCGACTGTGCCCCACAGGAATTCAATTCCGTCGGGGGCGAGAGAGACTTTAAACCATCGCTGCCGAACTTGTCCAGTTCGAGGCAACCGTTCGAATCTACCTCCCCACGGCGACGGTGTCAACAGTCGCTGCGGGACGACCAGGAGACTAGCAGCTGAACGGGGTCCGATGCACATCAGGCCGCCGTCGGCAGCGTGGCCGTCTGGTCTGCGGCTTCCACGTCCCCCACCTCGCCGGCGCGCGCGGCCCGGCCGCCCAGGACGTAGACGTACGCCAGGAACAGGGCCTCGGCGGCGACGCCGATCGTGATGCGGGCCCAGGTCGGGAGGCCGGACGGGGTCACGAAGCCCTCGATCAGGCCCGATACGAACAGGACCACCGCCAGGCCGATCGCCATGCCCAGCGCGGCCCGGCCCTGCTCGGCGAGGGCGGCGCGGCGGGTGCGCGGGCCCGGGTCGATGACCGTCCAGCCGAGGCGCAGGCCGGTGCCCGCCGCCACGAAGACGGCGGTCAGTTCGAGCAGGCCGTGCGGCAGGATCAGGCCGAGGAAGACGTCGAGGCGGCCCGCCGAGGCCATCAGGCCGATGCCCGTGCCGAGGTTGAGCATGTTCACGAAGAGGATCCAGAGCACCGGTATCCCCAGGAACGCGCCCAGGACCAGGCAGATCGCGGCCGCCTGGGCGTTGTTCGTCCAGACCTGGGCGGCGAAGGAGCCCGCCGGGTTGCTGAAGTAGTACGTCTCGTACCCGCCACCCGGCTTCGTGAGCGCCTTCAGGTCCTCCGGTGCCGCGATGGCGCCCTGGACCTCCGGGTG
Organism: Streptomyces sp. NPDC090741; assembly: GCF_044769045.1. Lineage (NCBI taxonomy): Bacteria > Bacillati > Actinomycetota > Actinomycetes > Kitasatosporales > Streptomycetaceae > Streptomyces > Streptomyces sp. NPDC090741. The sequence goes on from NZ_JBIVXF010000004.1 coordinate 1,090, forward strand.
CGTGGCTATCCACCAGCCGAGGAGGATGCCGACCGCCGTGGAGATCAGCGCCGTCGGTATCCACCAGCGGCGGCTGCGGTACACGGCGGCCGGGAAGCCCGCGGTGAAGAAGCGGGCCGCGTCGCGCCAGCCTGCGCGGCGGGCGCCCGTCACGGTGGCGCGGGCGCGGGCGACGAGCTGGGTCAGGCGGCCCGTGAGCATCGGGTCCGGGGTGCTGGACTGGATCAGCGAGAGGTGTGTGGAGGCCCGCTGGTAGAGCGCGACCAGTTCGTCCGCCTCGGCGCCGGTCAGCCTGCGGCCGCGGCCGAGCAGCTGTTCCAGGCGGTCCCATTCGGCCCGGTGGGCCGTCACGAAGACGTCGAGATCCATCCGGTTACCGCTCCCCTGCCCCAGGACCCTGATCTGCTTCTGCTTCTGCTTACTTCTACCGTGGTCAGCTTGGCAGACTGGATGACCAAGGGGCGGGTCCGGTCACGGGAAAGGTGTGCAGGGTGAGCGATCTGGTGACGGGGGACGCGGTCGTCCTGGGGTTGCGGCCGGCGAGGCTGCCGAGCCGGGCGCTGGCGATCTTCCTCGACCTGCTCGTGTACCTCACCGGGTACCTGCTCATCTCGATCGGGCTGACGCTCGCGACCGCCTCGCTGGATCCGGCCGCGCAGGCCGCGGTGGCGGTGGCGAGCTTCGTCCTGGTGCTGGTCGGCGTGCCGATCTCGGTGGAGACGCTGTCCCACGGGCGTTCGCTCGGCAAGCTCGCCTGCGGGCTGCGCGTCGTGCGCGACGACGGCGGGCCGATCCGGTTCCGGCACGCGCTGGTGCGCGGGGCGATGGGGGTCGTGGAACTGCTGGGGACCTTCGGGGCCGTCGCCTGCATCGCTTCGCTCGTCTCGGCGCGGGGTCGGCGGCTGGGGGACGTGTTCGCGGGGGCGCTGGTCATACGGGAGCGGGTGCCGGGGGCGCGGGTGATGCCGGTGCCCGCGCCGCCGCCGTGGCTGGCCGGGCGGTTCTCCGGGCTGGACCTGTCGGCCGTACCGGACGGGCTGTGGCTGGCGATAAGGCAGTACCTGACGCGGATGAACCAGTTGGACCCGCAGGTGGGCGCCGCCATGGCGGTGCGGCTCGCCGACGATCTGGTGGCGCGTACGGGAGCGCCGGCGCCGGTGGGGGTGCCCGCCGCCGCGTTCCTGATGGCGGTGGTGCACGAACGGCAGGCCCGGGATGCGGCCCGCGCCTTCGGTCCGGGCGCGCCTTCGTACGCTCCGCCCGTCGCGCCCTTCGCGCCCGTCCCGCCCGTCATGCCGGTGATGCCCGTCGTGCCGGCGGCTGCGCCTGCCGTCGTCCCGCCGACCGCTCCCACCGCTCCGGCCGCGCCTGTTGCGCCTGTCGCGCCCGTGGAGCCCGTACGGCGGACCGGGTTCGTTCCGCCGGCCTAAGCCTGCTCGTCCTCGAAGGTCGAGGGCGGGGTCTCCAGGTGCTCCAGCTCGATGCCCGGGGCGGCCAGGACGACGTCCCCGGCGATGTGGACCGTGTGGACCTCGCCCGTGTCCAGGGCGGTGACCTGGTATTCGTCCACCACGAGCGGTCCGCTGTCCGTCGCGTGCTCGGCCCGCCCCCGCAGCGCCCAGGCCTGGTCGACCGTACGGGGCGCCAGCACCGGGTCGGTGAGCGCGACGAGCCGGACCCGGGTCGCGGGGGCGCCGGGGGTCAGCCGCAGCAGGCGGGCCGTCGCGACGAGGAAGGCGGGCGAGGTGCCGGTGAAGCCCGCGGCGGGGACGTTGCCCTCGGTGGCCTCGGTTCCGGCGGGGTCGGAGCGTACCCAGGTGACCCCGTCGATGGCGGCGCCGCGGACTTGCCAGCTCGAAGCGTTCGCTTCGAGGCGGATCGGGCGGCCGAGTTCGTCGATGGCGAGGTCGACCGAGCCGCGGTGGTCGCCGTCCGGGCCGGTGAGCTGGGAGACGTAGCGCCAGCCGGAGGGGCCGGGCGCGCAGTGGAAGTGCTCCTCGCCGAGGGGCGTGTGGTCGTGCGGGTCGTGGAGCGAGTAGCGGCCGCGGGGCATGGGGTGCCGTCCTTGCGTACGTCGTACGGGGTCGTACGGGTCGTGCTCATGGGGCAGGCCCCCGGCGTACGTGCCGGGGGCCTGCTCGGTGCTGTGGATCCGCGGGGATCAGCCGGGGATCAGTAGCGGTAGTGGTCCGGCTTGTACGGGCCCTCGACCTTGACGCCGATGTAGTCGGCCTGCTCCGGGCGGAGCGTCGTGAGCCTGACGCCCAGGGCGTCGAGGTGGAGGCGGGCGACCTTTTCGTCGAGGTGCTTGGGCAGCACGTAGACGTCGGTCGGGTACTCCGAGGGCTTGGTGAAGAGCTCGATCTGGGCCAGGGTCTGGTCCGCGAAGGAGTTCGACATCACGAACGACGGGTGGCCGGTCGCGTTGCCCAGGTTCAGCAGACGGCCCTCGGAGAGGACGATCAGGACCTTTCCGTCGGGGAACTTCCAGGTGTGGACCTGCGGCTTGACCTCGTCCTTGACGATGCCCTCGACCTTGGCCAGGCCGGCCATGTCGATCTCGTTGTCGAAGTGACCGATGTTGCCCACGATCGCCTGGTGCTTCATCTTGGCCATGTCCCCGGCCATGATGATGTCCTTGTTGCCCGTGGTCGTGATGAAGATGTCGGCCGTCTCGACGACGTCGTCCAGCGTCGCGACCTGGAAGCCGTCCATGGCCGCCTGGAGCGCGCAGATCGGGTCGATCTCGGTGACGATGACGCGGGCGCCCTGGCCGCGCAGCGACTCGGCGCAGCCCTTGCCGACGTCGCCGTAGCCGAAGACGACCGCGACCTTGCCGCCGATGAGGACGTCGGTGGCGCGGTTGATGCCGTCGATGAGGGAGTGGCGGCAGCCGTACTTGTTGTCGAACTTCGACTTCGTGACGGCGTCGTTGACGTTGATCGCCGGGAAGAGCAGGGTGCCCTCGGCCATCATCTCGTACAGGCGGTGGACACCGGTGGTGGTCTCCTCGGTGACGCCGCGGATCTCGGACGCGAGCTGCGTCCACTTCTGCGGGGTCTCGCCGAGGGTGCGGTTCAGCAGCGTGAGGATGTAGCCGTACTCCTCGGAGTCCGCCGTGGACGGGTCCGGGGCGGAGCCGGCCTTCTCGAACTCGACGCCCTTGTGGACGAGGAGGGTGGCGTCACCACCGTCGTCGAGGATCATGTTCGGGCCGCCGGTGGGGGTGTTCGGCCAGGTCAGCGCCTGCTCCGTGCACCACCAGTACTCCTCCAGCGTCTCGCCCTTCCAGGCGAAGACGGGGACGCCCTGCGGGTTCTCCGGGGTGCCGTTCGGGCCGACTGCGATGGCGGCGGCCGCGTGGTCCTGGGTGGAGAAGATGTTGCAGGAGGCCCAGCGGACGTCGGCGCCGAGGGCGACCAGCGTCTCGATCAGGACGGCCGTCTGCACCGTCATGTGCAGCGAGCCGGTGATGCGGGCGCCGGCCAGCGGCTGGGCCGCGGCGTACTCGCCGCGGATCGACATCAGGCCGGGCATCTCGTGCTCGGCGAGGGTGATCTCCTTGCGGCCGAAGGCGGCGAGGGAAAGGTCGGCGACCTTGAAGTCCATGGGTGCTGCTCCTCATGGGTCGAGAGGGTGGGTACGGCTGAGCCGCGCATCGCCTGTGGGGGCGGTGCACCGGGCGCTCAGTCCGTCGGGGGTCCTCTCTCCCCTCGGCCGGTCGCGAGGACCGCCCGACCGCCATCAGCAGCGACGCCTGACACTGATGACGAATCTACACCGATCGGCCGAGCTCGCCCCAGTGGGCCGGGGAAGATCCCACCGCGAAACCGGGGCCGTCCGGCCGACTGGATCCAGGCCTTTCGGTCTTTTGATCGGACCCTTACGTGTTGGACGATGCCGGAGGATCGTTCGTACGCGCGTGAAGGAGATTGCAGTGACCACTCCGGCCGACTCTCCCGGTGGCGGGACCGCGAACGGGCGCGGGCGCCTGAAGCTGCTCGCCGTCACCGCGTGCCCCACCGGGATCGCGCACACGTACATGGCCGCGGAGAAGCTCCAGCAGGCCGCCGCCCGCCTCGGCGTCGACATGAAGGTGGAGACCCAGGGCTCCATCGGGGCCGAGAACGTGCTCACTGACAACGATGTCAGAGAGGCGGACGGCATCATCATCGCCGCCGACAAGGAGGTCGACCGCGAGCGGTTCGCCGGCAAGCGGGTGCTGTCCACCGGAGTCGCCGACGGCGTCCACCGGCCGGAGGAGCTGATCGAGCGCGTGCAGAGCGCGCCGGTGCAGAGCGGGACCGCGGCGGGTGCGGGCGGTGGTAGTGGCGGCGGCGGCGGCGGAGAACGCAGCCTCGCGTACAAGGCGCTGATGAACGGCGTCTCGTACATGATCCCGTTCGTCGTCGTCGGCGGTCTGCTGATCGCCATCTCGCTCGCACTCGGCGGGCACGCGACGGCCGAGGGGTACGTGATCCCCGAAGGCACCTTCTGGGCCCATGTGAACGCCATCGGCGGCATCGGCTTCCAGCTGATGATCCCGATTCTGTCCGGCTACATCGCGTACGCCATCGGCGACCGGCCGGCCCTCGTGCCCGGCATGATCGGTGGTTTCATCGCGAACACCGGGTCGCTGTACGACTCGAAGGCGGGCGCGGGGTTCATCGGCGCCATCGTGACGGGTTTCCTGGCCGGTTGCCTGGTCCTGTGGATCAAGAAGGTCAAGGTCCCCAAGGTCGTTCAGCCGATCATGCCGATCATCGTGATCCCGATCGTCGCGACGACGACGCTGGGCCTGTTCTTCGTCTACGTCATCGGCAAGCCGATCTCCTGGGTGTTCGAAAACCTGACGAGCTGGCTGTCCGGCATGACGGGGAGCAGCGCGATCCTGCTCGGCGCGATCCTCGGCCTGATGATCGCCTTCGACATGGGCGGCCCGGTCAACAAGACGGCGTTCCTCTTCGGTACGGGGCTCATCGCCTCCGGGAACTACGCGGTCATGGGCATGTGCGCGGCGGCCATTCCGGTCATGCCGCTGGGCCAGGGCCTGGCGACGCTGCTGCGCCGCAAGCTGTACTCCGACCAGGAGCGCGAGACCGGCATGGCGGCGCTGTTCATGGGGATGTTCGGCATCTCGGAGGGCGCGATCCCGTTCGCGGCGGCGCGGCCGGCGATCGTCATCCCGGCGAACATGCTCGGTGGCGCGGTGGCCGGTGCGATCGCCGGTGTGGCGGGCGTGGGCGACCACGTGCCGCACGGCGGTCCGGTCGTGGCCGCGCTGGGCGCCGTCAGCGGCTGGGCCGGGTTCCTGATCGCCATCGCGGCCGGCACCGTCGTCACCGCGCTGACCACCAACGCCCTCATCGACCTCAAGGCGCGCCGGGGCGGGGCCGCCGCCGTGGCGCCCGTGGCCGTCGGTGTCCCGGAGCAGGTGCTCGTGGGGGTCGGTGCGGGCGCGGGCGCGGGTACCCGTACCGCGACGGCAGTCGCCGGCGCCCCTGGCGCCCCTGCCGCCGCTCCCGCCGGTGCGCCCGAGGTGCTCTCCGGGTACCTCACCGCGCAGACCGTGAAGACCGAGCTGGCCTCCGGCTCGAAGGAGGCGGCCATCCGCGAGATGGCCGAGATGCTGGCCACGACCGGCAACGTACGGGACGTGGACGAGCTCGTACGGGTCGCCCTCGCCCGCGAGGCTCAGGGCACGACGGGTCTCGGCGAGTCCATCGCCATCCCGCACGCCAAGACGGACGCGGTGTCCCGGCCGACGGTGGGCTTCGCCCGGTCCGAGGCGGGCATCGAATGGGGCTCGCTGGACGGGACGAGGGCCCGGCTGGTCTTCATGATCTCGGTGCCGGAGGCGGCGGCCGGTGACGAACACCTGCGGATCCTGGCGCTGCTGTCGCGGGGGCTCATGGACGCGGACTTCCGGGAGCGGCTGCAGTCGGCCCCGGACGGCCCGGCGGCCTTGGACGTGCTCCGCGAGATCCGGTAGCCGGCCCACCCCGTACGGAGAAAGGCCCCCGCCGGGCGCGGTCTGCGCGCGGCGGGGGCCTTCGTACGTGTGCGGGTACCGCGTCAGCCCTTCGCGGCGGCTTCCGCCTTGTAGATGTCCGGCTCCAGGTAGATCACGCGGGCGATCGGGACCGCCTCGCGGATCCGGGCCTCGGCGGCGTTGATCGCGTCCGCCACCTGCGTCGCGGTGTCGTCGCCCTCGACGGCGATCTTCGCGGCGACCAGGAGCTCCTCCGGGCCGAGGTGCAGGGTGCGCATGTGGATGACGCGGGTGACGACGTCGCCGTCGACGAGCGCGGCCTTGATCTTCTCGATGTCCTCCGTGCCCGCGGCCTCGCCGAGCAGCAGGGACTTGGTCTCCGCGGCCAGCACGACCGCGATGACGAGCAGCAGGGTGCCGATGCAGAGGGTGCCGATGCCGTCCCAGACGCCGTCGCCGGTCGCGATCGCGAGGCCGACGCCGCCGAGGGCGAGGACCAGGCCGACGAGTGCGCCGAAGTCCTCCAGCAGGACCACCGGCAGCTCGGGGGCCTTGGCGCGCCTGATGAACTGGGTCCACGTGAGGCTGCCGCGGATCTCGTTCGACTCCTTGATCGCTGTGCGGAAGGAGAAGCTCTCGGCGATGACGGCGAAGACGAGCACGCCGATCGGCCAGTACCAGGCCTCGATGGGGTGCGGGTGGTTGACCTTCTCGATGCCCTCGTAGATGGCGAACATGCCGCCGACGGTGAAGAGCACGATGGAGACGAGGAAGGCGTAGATGTAGCGCTCGCGCCCGTATCCGAAGGGGTGTTGCGGCGTCGCCTCGCGCTGGGCCTTCTTCCCGCCGAGCAGCAGCAGCCCCTGGTTCCCGGAGTCGGCCAGCGAGTGGACGCTTTCCGCGAGCATCGACGACGAGCCGCTGAAGACGAAGGCCACGAACTTGGCTACAGCGATGGCGAGGTTGGCGGCGAGTGCCGCCACGATCGCCCTGGTACCGCCCGACGCGCTCATGGGTTTCCGGAGTCCCTTCCTCGGTACGGCGCCCCTGCCCGGGGCGCCGCGCTACGGCGGCACATTGTTGCAGCCGTAGCGGCGGACGCCACGTCAGACCGACACGGTGGCACGGAAAACAGTGCCGATACCGGACAGTTCGACCTTTTCGCCGGCCGGGACGAAGACCGACTCCCCGGGCGACAGCGTCACTTCCCCGGCCTTCGGGCGGCCCGCCGTGCAGAGCAGGATCTGCGGGGCGGTGTCCGGCAGGAGGTGGGGGGCGGCGCCGGGGGCCAGGGCGAAGCGGGAGAGCCGGAATTCGTCGATGGGGGTCTCGTAGACCTCCTCGCCGTTGCCCTCGGGGCGCTGTACGGCCGGGTCGCCGGGCTCGAACCGCACGATCTTCAGGAGTTCGGGCACGTCCACGTGTTTGGGGGTGAGTCCGGCGCGCAGCACGTTGTCGGAGTTGGCCAGCAGCTCCACACCGAGGCCGTCGAGGTAGGCGTGCGGGACGCCGGCGCCGAGGAACATCGCCTCGCCGGGCTGGAGTCGTACGTGGTTGAGGAGCATGGCCGCGATCACGCCCGGGTCGCCCGGGTAGTGGTGGACGAGCGGGGCGTACGGCGCGTACGGGCCCCCGAGCCGCTCGATCGCGGCGCCCGCCTCGGCGACCGTACGGGCCATCTCGGTGCGGTCCGCGGTCAGTACGGCCGTGAGCATCTCGCGCAGGGCCGCCTCCTCGGGGTGGGCCCGCAGCAGGTCGGCGTACGGCTTGAGCGAGTCCACCCCGAGGCCTTCGAGCAGTTCGGCGGCCTCCAGCGGCGGGCGGAACCCGCACAGGCCGTCGAAGGGGGTGAGCGCGCAGATCAGCTCGGGCTTGTGGTTGGGGTCCTTGTAGTTGCGGTGGGCCGCGCCGGCCGGGATCCCGCGGTCCTCCTCGTCGGCGTAGCCCGCCTCGGCCTGCTCCAGGTCGGGGTGGACCTGGAGGGACAGCGGGGCGCCGGCCGCGAGGAGTTTGAGGAGGAAGGGCAGCCGGGGGCCGAACTTGGTGACGGCGGCCGCGCCGAGCTCGCGCTCGGGGTCGGCGTCGATGACGTCCGCGAGGGTGGTCTCGCCGGCGCCGCGGTCGAGGCGGGAGGGGGCGCCGGGGTGGGCTCCCATCCACATCTCGGCCTGGGGCTCCCCGGTGGGTTCGACGCCGAGGAGCCCTGGGATCGCGGTGGTCGATCCCCAGGCGTAGGGGCGGATCGTGTTCGTCAGGCGGTCCATCTTCGTCCGTCTTCCTGGATGAAGGGCCGGCACGGTGGTGTGCTCAGCCGTGTCCCCTGGTCGCCAGCGCCAGGTAGGCGGTGGCGAAGTCCGTGACGGCGAGGAGTTCGGCGAGCTGTTCCAGTTCGCTGCCTTCCTCTGGTTCGAGCTCGCTGATGGCCGTGTCGTGGCTGAGGGCGAGCTCGCGCGCGGCCGGGGCGGCGGTGAGGCCGCCCGTGGGCCGGTCGCGCAGCAGGACGATGCGGGCACGGAGGGCCTGGGGCTCCTCCACCCGGTCACGGAAGAAGTCTTCGGGGTCGGCGCCGGCGGCGAAGGAGCCGGCGAGCAGGACCCCGTGGGCGGGCAGTGCTTCCGGCAGGTCGGCGGCCAGTGCGGGGCGGCCGGCGAGTTCGGCGAGGGTGGCGGCGAAGCGGCGGCCGGCGGGTCCGGCGCCGACGCCCTCGCTCCAGATGAGCGGGAGGGTGTCGGCGAGCTCGGCGGCGAGGGTCTTGGCCGGGTTGGAGTACGTGGCGATGGCCGGTCCGCAGCGCTCGGCGGTGCGGTCGAGCCGGTCGGCGACGCGCTGCAGGGTCTCGGGGGCGGCGGTGATCAGCCCGACCCTGTCGAGGAGCACGAGCAGCGGGGTCAGCAGGGCCCACAGGGCGCCGGGTCCGGCCGCGGCCGACTCGTCGTACTCCTGGTACGGGGCCTTGGCCATCGGTACGAGGAGCCCGTGCGCGCCGTCCACGGCCTCGCTCAGCGGGGACCGCTCGGGCGCGACGGCGACGACGGTGCAGCCGCGCCGGTAGGCCTGCTCGGCGAGGAGGGCGAGCCCGGGCTCGGAGCCGTCGGTGGTGGCGAGGAGCAGCAGGTCGACGGAGCCGGCCCAGCCGGGCAGCGCCCAGCGCAGGGCGCCCGCGGCGTGGGCGACGCCGGTGGGGTGCAGTCGGGTGACGGGTGCGGAGGCTCCGGCGAGGGCGCCGAGCAGGTCGGCGACTCCGGTGGCGGCGGTACCGGACCCGGCGATGAGGACGGCGCGGGGCCGGCCGTCGGGGCGCAGGTCGGCGAGGCCCGCCTCGGTCGCGTGCCGGGCCGCGGTGCGGACTCTGGCGCCGACCTCGGCGGCGCCTCGGAGCAGGCCGCGGCGGTCGGCGCGGGCGAGCTCGTCCGGTGCGTCGAGGAGCGACTCGTCGAGCATTGCGGCCTCCGGCTGATATCAGAAGGGCGGGCGACTCGGTTGCTCGGGCGCCCGGCGCTGCGACGGGCGCCCCTTGATGCCTGTGCGGCCCGGGACCCACGGCCCGGGGTGGCGGCCTCAGGCGGGGCGGCGGGCCTCGTCGACGAGGAGGACCGGGATGCCGTCGCGGACCGGGTAGGCGAGGCCGCAGTCCTGGCCGGTGCAGATCAGCTCGGGAGCCGCTTCGTCGGCCGACTTGTCCTCAAGGGGCGAGTGGCAGGCGGGGCAGGCGAGGATCTCCAGAAGGCCGGCTTCGAGCGGCATGGGGCGGTTCCCTTCGAACATGCGGATTGGGCGAGGTCAGCGTACCGCCGGGCCGCACGTCGCGCGGCCCGGCCGTGACAGGGCGTTCATGCCCGGACGAGGGCGAGGACCTCGTCGCGGACCTTGGCGAGGGTCTCGGGGTCACGGGCCTCGACGTTGAGGCGCAGCAGCGGCTCGGTGTTGGAGGCGCGCAGGTTGAACCACCAGTCGGCGGAGCTCGCGGTCAGGCCGTCGAGCTCGTCGAGGGTGATGCCCTCGGCGGAGCCGTACGCGGCCTTGACGGCGGCGAGCCGGCCTGCCTGGTCGGCGACGGTGGAGTTGATCTCGCCGGAGCCCGCGTAGCGGTCGTACGAGGAGACCAGCTCGGAGAGCGGGCCGTCCTGGCCGCCGAGGGCCGCGAGGACGTGGAGCGCGGCGAGCATGCCGGTGTCCGCGTTCCAGAAGTCCTTGAAGTAGTAGTGCGCCGAGTGCTCGCCGCCGAAGATGGCGCCGGACCTGGCCATCTGCTCCTTGATGAAGGAGTGGCCGACGCGGGTGCGGACGGGGGTGCCGCCGTGCTCGCGGACGACCTCGGGGACGGACCAGGAGGTGATCAGGTTGTGGATCACCGTGCCGGTACCGCCGTTGCGGGCCAGCTCGCGGGCCGCGACGAGGGCGGTGACTGCGGACGGGGAGACGCCCTCGCCGCGCTCGTCGACGACGAAGCAGCGGTCGGCGTCGCCGTCGAAGGCGAGGCCGAGGTCGGCGCCCTCGGCCTTCACGCGGGCCTGGAGGTCGACGATGTTCTTCGGGTCGAGGGGGTTGGCCTCGTGGTTGGGGAAGGTGCCGTCGAGCTCGAAGTACATCGGGACGACGTCCAGCGGCAGCCCCTCGAACACGGTCGGGACGGTGTGGCCGCCCATGCCGTTGCCCGCGTCGACGACGACCTTGAGCGGGCGGATGGCACTGAGGTCGACCAGGCCCTTGAGGTGGTCGGCGTAGCCGGCGAGGGTGTCCTGCTCGGTGATCGTGCCGGGGGCGGTGCCTTCGGCGACGGTCGGGGCGCCCTGCTCGGACCACTGCTCGACGAGCTCGCGGACGGTGGCGAGGCCGGAGTCCTGGCCGACCGGGGCGGCGCCGGCCCGGCAGAGCTTGATGCCGTTGTAGCGGGCCGGGTTGTGCGAGGCCGTGAACATCGCGCCGGGCAGGTCCAGCGTGCCGGAGGCGTAGTACAGCTGGTCGGTGGAGCACAGCCCGATCAGGGTGACGTCCACTCCGCAGGCGGCGGCGCCGCGCGCGAAGGCGTCGGACAGGGCCGGCGAGGAGGGCCGCATGTCGTGGCCGACGACGATCGCCGTCGCGCCGGTGACCTCGACGAAGGCAGCCCCGAACAGTTCGGCCAGTGACTCGTCCCACTCGTCGGGCACGACACCACGTACGTCGTACGCCTTGACGATGTTCGAAAGATCTGCGGCCACTGCCTGCCCTCCTGAGGTGCTGTGCGGTGGAGCAAACCTACCTGCACGCGGAGTGGCTTTTCAGACCATGTGATGTCAGGAGTCGGGCGAACGAAGGACGCGCAGGTGTCCGCGGCGCGTCTCCCCGGTGCCGCTGCCGCTGCCCGGGCCGGATCCGCCGGCCTGGGCGGCGCGGTCGTGCGGACGGGCCGCCTCGCGGACGGCGTTGGCCAGCGCTTCGAGGTCGTCGCCGCTCGGGCGGGAGGGCGCGGACCCGTCGGTCAGGCGCACGACGTCCCAGCCGCGCGGGGCGGTCAGGCGCTCGGAGTGCTCGGCGCACAGGTCGTAGCAGTGGGGTTCCGCGTAGGTGGCGAGCGGGCCGAGGACTGCGGTCGAATCGGCGTAGACGTACGTCAGTGTCGCGACGGCAGGGCGGCCGCACGCGGTGCGCGAACAGCGACGTACAAGGCTCACGACGTTGGACGGTACCGCACTCTTGACCGGGCCGCGACGACTCTCCCCCGGCCCACTCCCCCGTGTCGTGCCTGCGGAGGGGCGCGGCGGGTCCGGAAACGCCCGGGTGGGAGGGACCGCGAGGGCTACGCTGCGGGGGTGACCGACAGCCCCCTGCCCCCCAGTCCGCCCCGCTCCGCCGAGCCTCCCGCCGAGCCGCGGCCGCGCCGCCGCGACCGGCACGGGCGGGGGATGCGGGGGCCGCTGGCCCCGCCGCAGGTGCCGTTGTCGGCGAGCCGGGCGGAGCTGTTCGGGGACCTCGTACGGGATTCGGTCGAGCGGCTGGAGCGGCGCTTCCCTCAGCTGGCGGAGGTGGAGTTCGTGGTCGCGGACGTGCCGGGGCCGCCCGGCGGTCCGGACGCCGGCTGGAACGACGAGGCGGTGCCGCTCGGGGCGCTGTCGGAGGCGGACGGCCAGGGGCGGCCGCCGCGGGTCGTGGTGTTCCGGCGGCCGGTGGAGATCCGGACGAAGAGCCGGGACGAGCGGGCGCTGCTGGTGCACGAGATCGTGGTGGAGCAGGTGGCGGAGCTGCTGGGGCTGTCCCCGGAGACGGTGGACCCGCGGTACGGCCAGGACTGACGGGCGGTCCGGCCGTACCTCTCGTACGGGTCGCTAGTCGGTCAGGACCGTGAGGTCCTGGGCGGCCTTGGGGACCGAGACCATCGCGTGGTCGTCCGACAGCGGCTGGATCGTGAACATCGAGATCCCCTCGTGCGGCAGGGTCAGCGTCCGGGCCGCGTACACGGGCCCGCCGGAGACCGTCTCGATCGTCAGCGCGTAGGCGCCCTTGGCCCCCGCCGGGGCCAGCGACACCGCCTGCGTCGTGCCCGCCTTGACCGTGAACTCCTTCGAGGCAGGCTCCCCGGCCTCCGTGCCCGCCGAGGCCGTCACCTTGACCTTCGCGTCCGTGCCTCCCGCCACCGTCAGCGAGAGCACCGTCGCGTTCTCGTCGGCCCGGTTGTCGGCGGCCGTGGCCCGCGTCCCGACCGGCCCGGTCGCCGGGACGAAGCCCAGCTCCTGCTTGGCGCCGCTGCCGCGGACCACGCGTACGGCGGCCACCACCGGTACGGCCTTCTTGGCGTTCGCCGGGACCAGCACCAGCGAGCCCGCCTCGCCGCGGGTCACGTCCTTGAGGTCGACGCCCACGGTCATACCGCCCTTGAGGTGCAGCTGCTCGTTGTCCGCCGGGCTGATCGAGCCGTTCGGCCCGGCCAGCTTGAGGGTGAGGTCCGCGTCCTCCTCGCCCGGCGCGAAGGCCACCAGCCGTACGGAGGTGGCGTCCGCCGGGATCCCGGGCAGCACCAGCGAGCCCGCCGGATCGGCGGAGGCCGGCAGCCAGTCGGCGCCCACCCCCTCCTCGCCGACCTGCACGGAGGCGCCGACGCGGCCCGCACGGGTCGTCACATGGGCGGTGACGTCCGCGAGCTGCATGCCGGGGGCCAGGGAGGCCAGCGAGACGGCCTTGGTGGACTTGGGGTCGATCCGGATGTTCTCGCCGGTGCCGCCGTCGGACTTGACCGCCCCGTCCGGGCCGAACATCTTGATGTCGATCACGGCCGCGGTGTCGTCCGGGTTGGTGAGGTGCACGTAGTCCTCGCGCCCCTTGGCCGTGCTCGCGCCGGGGAACCAGAAGTCGGTGCCGGGCGTGGTGCAGCCGAGGCCCAGGACTCCGCGCGCCCGGCCGACCGTGACCTTCGTGGTCTGCTGCGCGGTCCAGCCGGGGGCCAGGATCCCGTCGGCGACGCCCGTCAGAGCGGGCGCCCCGGCGCCGGAGGCGCTCGCCCCGGCGGGCTTGCCGCGCTCCTTGAGCTCCAGCACCGGCTTGGCCTCCTTGGTCGCGCCGAGGAGGCGGGCCGCGCCCTTGCCCGCTGCGCCGGCCGCGCCGGGGGTGACCGCCGTGTACGTGGTCTCCGCGATGTCCGAGGAGCTGGGCGCCGGGCAGACCAGCGCGGAGCGCTCCACCGGCATCCGGGCGGCGGCCGCCGGCTTGGCGTCGGCGGCCGGGGCGGCGGGGGCGGTGAGGTAGCCGACGCCGGTGACGGCCGCCAGGGCCGCGGCCACCGCCGCCAGCGTCAGGGGTGCGCGCTGCTTCACTGCTGGGGGCTCCCGTCCGGACGCGGCTCGTGCTGTCCGTAGGTGTCGTACGGCTGCTCGTACGGCGGGTAGGGGTACGGCTGCTGGGGCTGCTGCTGCGGGTACGCCTGCGGGTCTTCGTAGCCCTGCTGAGGGTCTTCGTAGCCCTGCTGCGGGTACGGGTACTGCTCGTACCCGGGGGCCTGGGCGGGCGCCGGGACGTACGGCTGCTGGGGCTGCTGGGGCTGCTGCTCGTACGCGTAGCCCTGGTCGCCGTACGCCTGGTACGCGTAGGCGTCCTCCCCGTACACCGGCTGCGCCGGGATCTGCGCGTACGGGTCGGCGACCGCGCCCGAGGGCTCCTCCGCGGCGGCCGGCGCGGCCGGCGCCGGCTGCGCCTCCGCGCGCAGCCGGCGGGCCCGGCGGCCCTCGCCGGCCTCGCCCGCGGCGGAGCGCTCGGCGGCCTCGGCCTCCTCCTCCGGCAGGTCGTCGTCCAGGCGCGCCCGGCGGCCCGGCAGGGCCATCACGAGCAGGACGAGCGCGAGCAGGCCCTGGGCCCAGTGCCAGGCGGTCCTGGTGAACGCGTCCGCGTGGACGAGGTCGAGGCGGCCGCCGGCGGCGGGCAGTTCGAAGCCCTGGGCCCAGCCGTCGAGGGTCTTGGGCTTGAGGGGCTTGCCGTCGAGGGTGGCCTGCCAGCCGGGGGCCGCCCGGTCGGCGATGCGCAGCACGCGACCGGCACCGCCCGCCTCGGCCGCCGGGATCTTGGTGTGGACCTCGACGGGGCCGGAGGCGACCGGGATCGGCGCCTCGCCCGGCTTGCCGGAGACGATGGCGGCGCGGGCGACCTGGCGGTCCACCCGCCACAGGGCGCTGCCGTCGAGCTGGCTGAGGCGGCTGAGGCCCGGGGTGGCGTCGAGGACCTTGCGCATCTGCTGCGGGGCGCCGTCGCGGACCAGGATGTAGCGGATCGCGAACCCGCTGAGCTGGTCGCTCTGGTCGGCCCCGGAGCCCGCGACGAGGCTGGAGACGACCTTGTCGAGCTGGGGGCTGCTGCCGGCCGCGGCGGCGAGTTCGGCGTCGCCGAGGCGGCCGCCGGAGCCGCGGACCAGGGTGTAGGAGACGGTGGCGGGCGAGGTGCCGCCGAGGACGAGGGTGCGGGCCTGGTCGCGGGTGCCGCTCTCCTCGGCGACGAACGCGGGGACCTGGACGGGGTCGCGCCGCTCCAGCGGGCCGTCGGCGCCGCTGATCATCCAGCCGGCCGCGCCGAGCAGCGGGCCGGCGGCCGCGGCGAGCGCGATCAGCGCGGCGAGCGGCTGGCGCCAGCCGAAGCTGCTGGCGGCGACCCGCTCCTTGGCGCCGTCGGCGCCGACGACGGCGGCGGCGAGCAGGGCCAGTCCGTAGACGAGGGTGGCGGGCCCGGCCCAGCCGGTGCGGTTGACGACGACGGCCAGCAGCAGCGCGGCGAGGGCGGCGGCCCAGGCGGTGCGTACGGCGAACTGCCGCTCGCCGCGCAGCAGGGCCGCCAGGGCGGCGAGCACGACGCCGATGAGCAGCAGGCCGCCGGCGGTCCGGGGGCCGCCGGGGCTGATGCCGAGCAGGTCAAGGGCGGTGGCCGAGCCCGATCCGTACGGCAGGCCGGCCTCGCGAAGGAGCCGGGCGGGGTGCGTGAGCAGGCTCAGCGACCAGGGGGCGAGCACGAGGAGCGGGACGGCGAGGGTGGCGAGCAGCCGCAGGCCGTACGCCTTCCACTCGGCGCGGCGCAGGACCAGGGCGGCGGTCCCGAGGGCGGCGGCGAGGGGCCAGACGACGGGGGTGAAGGCGGTGGCCAGGGTCAGCAGGAGGGTGTACGTCCACACCGGGCGCCAGCCGGCCCGCTCGCCTTCGGCTCCGCCGAAGGCGAAGGCGGCGACGGCCGAGCGGGCGATGAGCGGTAGCAGGATCGCGAGGACGGCGGTGCCGAGGCGGCCGCCGGCCAGGGCGCCGGTGACGGCGGGCAGGAAGGCGTAGGCGACGGCGGCCCAGGCGCGCAGCAGCCGGGATTCGACGAGCGGCCGGGAGGCGAAGTACGCGGTGAGCCCGGCGAGCGGGACCGAGCAGACGAGCAGCAGGGTCAGCGCGGCGCTGGTGGATCCGAACAGCAGGGTGGCGAAGGCGCCGAGGACGGCGAGGTAGGGGGGCGCTCCGGCGGTGGAGCCGGCGGCGACGGGCTGCCAGTCGTCGGTGTAGGCCCGCCAGAGGGCGAGTCCGCTGTCGGGGGCGGGCAGGAGGGCGCCGCCCATGAGGGAGCCGCCGCCGAGCAGGGCGCGGCAGGCGATGACGGAGACGAGCAGGAGGAGGGCGAAGAGGACGGGCGCGGGGTTGCGGGCGATCCGCTTGAGGCGCGCGAACTGTTCGATCTCCAGGTAGTCGGCGTCGTCGCCGCCGGGGCCGGATTCGACGGCTCCGCCGTGCCGGCCGACGGCGGCCGTGTCGGTGTCGCGGTCGGCGCCGAAGTAGCCGGCGAGCTGTTCGGCGTTGGCCCGCACACTCGCGCCCGGGGGCGGGAACAGGGGGCGCAGTTCCTTGGCGGGGACGGCGGGGCGGCCGCGTCTGCGGCGGGCGCCGAGGATCCGGCCGGGGCGCAGCAGGGTGGCGAGGAGGCCGGTGATCTCGTCGACGGCCTGGCCGGGGGCCTTGCCGATGAGGTAGGCGAGGGTGCGGAGCACGGTGCCGACGAGCAGGCGCAGCAGGACGTACGGCAGGGCGCGGCCGGAGCTGTTGGCGAGGACCGTGTAGACGGCTCCGGCCTTGTCGACGCGGTGCGGGCTGGAGCTCGTACGTCCGGCGCAGTCGACGGTGCGGCGCTCGCGGGCGGCGGCCTCGGCGTGGCGCAGGACGGCGTCGGGGGCGACGAGGACGGTGTGGCCGGCGCTCTGGGCGCGCCAGCAGAGGTCGACGTCGTCGCGCATGAGCGGCAGGCGGCGGTCGAAGCCGCCGAGGGCTTCGTACACGTCGCGGCGTACGAGCATGCCGGCGGTGGAGACGGACAGGACGGGGCGGACCTGGTCGTGCTGGCCCTGGTCCTGTTCGCGGCGGTCGAGGCCGGTCCAGCGGCGGCCGCTGCGGGCGATGGTGACGCCGGCTTCGAGGAGCTGCTTCTTGTCGTACCAGCCGCGCAGCTTGGGGCCGATGACGGCGGCGTCGGGGTTCTCGTCGGCGACGCGGAGCAGTTCGGTGAGGGCGTCGGGCTCGGGGGCGCTGTCGTCGTGGAGCAGCCAGAGCCACTGGACGGGTTCGCCGTGGGGGAGGTCGGGGAGGTCGTAGGCGTCGTCGCGCCAGGTGCGGCTGACGGGGTCCCAGCCGCTGGGGCGCTTGAGGTACGGGAGGTCCTCGGGTGTCAGGGTGCCGGCGCTGCGGGTGGCTTCGTCGACGGCGGCGCCGAAGCCGGTGCGGCGGGCGAGGTGGAGGACGCGGTCCTCGCCGAGGGCCTCGCCGAGCAGGCGCGCGGAGTCGTCGGCGCTGCCGGTGTCGGCGGCGATGTGGTTCTGGGCGGGGCGTTCCTGGCCGAGGAGGCCGGCGAGCGTTTTGGGCAGCCAGCGGGCGCCGTCGTGGGCGACGAGGACCGCGGTGACGACGTGCCGGGGGAACTCGGGTGTGGCGGCAGCCTGGTGGGAGGCCGTCGACTGGCTGTGCAGGGACATCGCTCTACTGGCCCTCCGGCCTGGGGGTCCCCCCGGACGCGGTCCGGGGAGTGGATCCGGGGGTGGTGTGCTCCCGGAGGCTGCTGGACAGCGCCCCACACTAACGGCTTGAAACACAGCGGTCCGCCTCCTGCGGGGAAGGTGCAGGAGGCGGACCGTTTGCTCTGCTCGTTGCTCTGTTCTGCGCGATGTTCGGCGCGGTGTTCTGTACTGCGTGCCGCGCGTTGTTCTGTGTGCCGCCGTGCGTTGCCGTGCGTTGCCGTGCGTTGCGCCGTGTTGCGCTGCGTGCTCAGACGGCGGCTTTTTTCAGCCGTCGGCGTTCGCGCTCGGAGAGGCCGCCCCAGATGCCGAATCGCTCGTCGTTGGCGAGTGCGTACTCAAGGCATTCGGAGCGGACTTCGCAGGCGAGGCAGACCTTCTTGGCCTCGCGGGTGGAGCCGCCCTTCTCGGGAAAGAAGGACTCGGGGTCGGTCTGGGCGCACAGAGCGCGCTCCTGCCATCCGAGCTCTTCGTCCGCCTCCTCGACCAGCAGTTCCTGAAACAGCTCGGTCATGTGCGCCCCTCGCTCTGTCTGTGCGTCCCCGTGGTGTTGCCGTTACTCATCGCTACGTAACGACACGAGTGAAATTACAAGTGGGCCGCTCCCGGGCAGTCAAGCCGAGGTCTGCTATTGGGCCCCTTATTCACTCTGCGGAACCAAGCGTATGCAGAAAGTGTTCATATCGCCAAAAATCGTGACACATGCAACGGGTGCCCCACAGGCCTCGTGTTCACCCGCAATCGACGTGTCACTCCGCAGTGCGGTTGCGATCAAGCCAAAGAAGCGGCGCAGATCACATTTCGATCACGGAGCGGCGCGTCGGGTTTGGGCCGGGCCGGTGTGGCAACGGCGGGATGTGGAGCGCCACCTCCCCTCCATCGGTTTGCACAAACCTTTCTCCCAGCACGGCAACCGGATCAGATGAAACTTTTGCGGCCATACGTGGCATTGGGTTGACAGTCGGGCCCTCGACCCGGTCTCCTTGTCCCCATGTCAGTGACCTCGGCCGCCACCCGGACCCCCATTCGTGGGTTTCTGAGTGCTGTCCAGGTTCGCTGTTGCTGTTGCAGCTGTTGATGCCCTCGGAGCTTCGGCTCCCTTGAGCTCCGGCCACCCCCACAGCGACCGCCAGCACGACTGACATCCGTCGAGGACACCCCCACGATGAACAGCACGCCGCTCAGCACCCCCCTCACCGCCCCCCGCACCGCTCCCGTCACCGTCGAGAGCGACCTCCAGATCGCCGGCGACATCCTCTCCGTCCAGCACCTCCTCCAGCCCGCCCGCGAACACCCGGCCACCGTCGCCGAGTTCGTCGGCCTCGCCCGCTCCATCGCCGCGAACCGCGCCGAGTGGGAACACCTGGTCGAGTACGACGCCACCACCCGCTGGTACCACCGGCTGCGCACAGTCCCCCAAGGTCTCGACTCCGCTCGAACAGGGGGTACCCCCATCGGCTACGAGGTCTGGCTGCTCAGCTGGGTCCCCGGCCAGGGCAGCGGCCGCCACGACCACGGCGCCTCCTCCGGCGTCATGACCGTCCTCGACGGCGAGCTCACCGAGCACGGCCCGCGCGGACCGCTCACCCTCGCCTCCGGCGCCCAGCGCGTCTTCGCCCCCGGCTACGCCCACGAGGTCGTCAACGACACCCTCGACGGAGCCGTCAGCCTCCACGTCTACTTCCCGGGCCTGACCGAGATGCCGATGCACAGCTGCTCCCCGGCCCGGTCCGAGGCCCTCTCCGTCTGATCCCGCGCGGCTGACTGACAGACTGTCCGCATGCGCATTGTTGTTCTGGCCGGCGGCATCGGCGGCGCCCGTTTCCTGCGCGGCCTGGCGGCCGCCGTCCCCGACGCGGACATCACGGTCATCGGCAACACCGGTGACGACATTCACCTGTTCGGGCTGAAGGTGTGCCCCGATCTGGACACGGTGATGTACACCCTCGGCGGTGGCATCAACGAGGACCAGGGCTGGGGCCGCACCGACGAGTCCTTCACCGTCAAGGAGGAGCTCGCGGCGTACGGGGTCGGACCGGAATGGTTCGGCCTCGGCGACCGCGACTTCGCCACCCACATCGTCCGTACGCAGATGCTCGGCGCGGGCTACCCGCTGAGCGCCGTCACCGAAGCGCTCTGCGACCGCTGGCAGCCCGGGGTCCGGCTGCTCCCCATGTCCGACGACCGCGTCGAGACGCACGTCGCGGTGACCGACCCCGAGTCCGGCGAGCGCCGCGTCATCCACTTCCAGGAGTACTGGGTCCGGCTGCGCGCCTCGCTCGACGCCGAGGCCGTCGTACCCGTCGGCGCCGAGCAGGCCAAGCCCGCGCCCGGCGTACTGGAGGCCATCGCGGCCGCCGACCTGATCGTCTTCCCCCCGTCCAACCCGGTCGTCTCGATCGGCACCATCCTCGCCGTGCCCGGCATCCGCGAGGCCGTGGCCGCCGCCGAGGCGCCCGTCGTCGGCCTCTCCCCCATCGTCGGGGGCGCGCCCGTGCGCGGGATGGCCGACAAGGTGCTCGCCGCCGTCGGCGTCGAATCCACCGCCGCGGCCGTCGCCCGGCACTACGGCGCCGAACTGCTCGACGGCTGGCTCGTGGACACCGCCGACGCCGACGCGGTCGCCGAGGTGGAGGCCGCCGGGATCGCCTGCCGCGCGGTGCCGCTGATGATGACCGACCTGGCCGCCACCACCGAGATGGCCCGGGCCGCGCTGGCGCTGGCGGAGGCCTCCCGGTGAGAGTCCCCGCCGCACCCGCCGTTCCCTCGTACGAGGTGCGCGCCGTCGCCGGGATCCCGGAGGTCCGCCCCGGCGACGACCTCGCGCGGCTGATCGCGGCGGCCGGTCCCGCACTGCGGGACGGGGACGTCCTGCTGGTCACTTCGAAGATCGTCTCCAAGGCCGAGGGCCGGGTCGTCCACGCCGAGTCCCGCGAGGACGCCATCGACGCCGAGACCGTACGGGTCGTCGCGCGCCGGGGCGCCCTGCGGATCGTCGAGAACCGGCAGGGGCTCGTCATGGCGGCGGCCGGCGTCGACGCCTCGAACACCGAGCCGGGCACCGTGCTGCTGCTGCCCGAGGACCCCGACGCCTCGGCCGCCGCGATCCGCGCCGGGCTGCGGGAGCTGCTGTCCGTAGACGTCGGCGTCATCGTGACCGACACCTTCGGACGGCCCTGGCGCTCCGGGCTCACGGACATGGCGATCGGCTCGGCCGGGGTGCGGGTCCTGGACGACCTGCGCGGCGGTACGGACGCCCACGGCAATCCGCTGAGCGCGAC
Organism: Streptomyces sp. NPDC090741; assembly: GCF_044769045.1. Classification (NCBI taxonomy): domain Bacteria; kingdom Bacillati; phylum Actinomycetota; class Actinomycetes; order Kitasatosporales; family Streptomycetaceae; genus Streptomyces; species Streptomyces sp. NPDC090741. Next base: position 21,848 of record NZ_JBIVXF010000004.1, read on the forward strand.
GATAGTGGCGACGGCGGACGAGCTGGCCGCGGCCGGGGACCTGGTCAAGGGCAAGGCGACCGGGCTGCCGGTGGCCGTCGTACGCGGGCTGGGGCACGTACTCGGCGAGGGATCGACGGCGGCCGACCTGGTGCGCGCGCCGGCCGACGACATGTTCCGGCTGGGCACCTCGGAGGCGGTACGGGAAGCCGTGACGCAGCGGCGTACCGTACGGGCCTTCACGGACGAGCCGGTGGACGCGGGCGCGGTCCGCCGCGCGGTGGCCGCGGCGGTGACGGCCCCGGCTCCGCACCACACGACGCCGTGGCGGTTCGTCCTGCTGGAGTCGGCCGGGGCGCGGCTGGAGCTGCTGGACGCGATGCGTGACGCCTGGGTCGAGGACCTGCGGCGGGACGGCAAGTCCGAGGAGTCCATCGCGAAGCGGGTCCGGCGGGGTGACGTGCTGCGAGCCGCCCCGTACCTGGTCGTCCCGTGCATGGTGACGGACGGGGCGCACGACTACGGGCACGCCCGGCGCGATGCGGCGGAGCGGGAGATGTTCGTGGTCGCGATGGGCGCGGGCGTGCAGAACTTCCTGGTCGCGCTGGCCGGGGAGCGGCTGGGCTCGGCGTGGGTGTCCTCGACGATGTTCTGCCGGGACGTGGTGCGCAAGGTGCTCGGGCTGCCGGAGGGCTGGGATCCGATGGGGGCGGTGGCGGTGGGCCATGCCGCGGCGGCTCCGGCGGAGCGGCCGGCCCGGTCGGCGGAGGATTTCATCGAGCTCCGCTGACCGGCCCGTCCGCCGGTCGGTTCAGAGCTTTCCGATGTCCGTCTTGCGCATCTTCGGGGCACGGCGAGGCGGTACGTGGCCCGCGAGCAGGACGAGTCGGGCCGCACGGTGGCGCTGGCCGGCGTACGGGGCGAGCAGCTCCAGCATCTCGGCGTCGTCGGCGTCCCGGTTCCCGGCGAGGGCGTAGCCGATGATGCCGGGCAGGTGCAGGTCGCCGGTGGTGACGGCATCGGCGGCGCCGTTGCTGCGCTGGAGCGTCTCGGCGGAGGTCCACGGGCCGATGCCGGGGACGGCCTCCAGCCGGGCGGCGGCCTGCGGGAGCTCCATCGCGGCGGCCTCCTCCAGGCGGTTCGCGACGCGGGCGCTCCGGATGATCGCGGCGGAGCGCTTGGCATCGACGCCGGCCTTGTGCCAGTCCCAGGAGGGGATCAGCGCCCAGGTCCGGGCGTCGGGCATCACGTACAGGCCCTGCGGGAGGCCGTTGCCCGGGCCGGGGGCGGGCTCCCCGTACTGGCACACCAGGCGGCGCCAGGCGCGGTACGCCTCGTCGGTGGTGACCTTCTGCTCCAGGACGGTCGGGATCAGGGACTCCAGGACCAGGCCGGTACGGGTGAGGCGCAGCCCGGGGCGGCGGCGGTGGCTGGCGTGCACGAGGCGGTGGCGGGGGACGAAGGCGGCGGGGTCGTCGCCTTCGCCGAGGAGGGCGGGCAGGCCGTCGAGCATCCACTCGGCGCCGGGGCCCCAGGCCTCGGCGTGGGCGGTGCCGGTACGGGGGCTCAGGGCCACGCGGAGGGTGGCCGGGCCCTGGGGGGTCCGGCTGGTCTTCCAGACGGAGCCGTCGGGGGTGGTGCGGAACGTCGGGTCGCCGGGGCCGCGCCGCAGGGGCCCGAGCGTGAGCCCGAGATCGACCCCCCGGCCGGGAGCCCACTCCCGGGCCCGGGCGCCTGTGGTGACCGCACCGGCTGCGGTGGGTGCGGGCACGCTGGTGCGGCCGCCGCGGACGGCGGTGCGGGTGAGGGGGTCGAAGCGGCCGGCCATGCCTTGAGCGTAGCCCTGCGGGACACCTCCTAAGGGCGGCCCTGGAGCTTCGCCGACGAAGTGCGGGTGGGCGGGAGCTGCGCGTAGAGGAGCTTGCCCGGGCATTCCGTGGCGAAGCCGTCGCGGTGGCCCGAGATCACGTTCAGCTTGACGCTCGTGCCCTTCTTGAAGCGGTTGCCGCCGCCCGACTTCAGGGTGGTCTTCGCCCGCGGGTCCCTGTTGAACAGCCCCAGCTTCCACGCCGTGAGCTGCGCCACCGCCTTCACCGCGGACGCCGGCGGGTTGGTGCTCGTGTACGTGCCGAGCACCGCGACGCCCATGCTGTCCGTGTTGAACCCCATGGTGTGCGCGCCGAGCACCGCCTTGGCGACTCCGCCCGCCCGGCCCTCGTACACCGTGCCGCACTTGTCGACGGCGAAGTTGTAGCCGAGGTCGCGCCAGCCGCTGCTGACCACGTGGTAGCGGTACAGGCTGCGCAGCACCGCCGGGGCGTCCTTGCAGGCGTAGTTGTTCCCGGAGGCGGTGTGGTGGACGAAGGCCGCCTTGACCGTGCTCGTGTAGACGAAGCCCGGCTCGCGCAGGGACTCGTCCGCACCCCAGCCCAGCCGCGTCACGATCCGCGGTCGCGGGCCGATGTACGGGCGGGCCGCCGCGCTGAGGGTGCCCTCGCTGGCGAGGACGGCGTCGGCGGTGGAGTCGGCCTTGTCGAGCGCGGTGATCTCCTTCGCGCCGAGCTCGGCCAGCGGGACGTTGGCGGACGAGGACTCCGCCGTCTCCATGGTCATGCCCGGCAGGGCCACCACGTCGCCCTTGTCGTCGCCCTCGGGCTCGTCGGCGGTGCCTGTCGCGCCGTTCTTGGCGTCGACCACCGTCACCGGGTCCGTCGCGCCCGGGTCGACGAGTTCGATCCGCATGCCCGACGGGAGCCGGGCGCCCGCGCGGGTGGCCGGGGCCGGGGCTCCGGCTCCGGGTTCCGCCTGGACGCGGACCTCGATGCCGTCGGAGTCGCCGACCCACAGCGGGGCGGTGCTGCCGCGGACCCGGCCGGAGCCGCTCTCCCGGGTGTCGAGGTCGGGGGCGTGTTCGCTGTTGTGGGTCTCGATGTCCTGCCAGCCGGACCAGGTCCCGGTCGCCACCGCGCGGGTGCGGACCTGGACCCGGCCGGACAACTGGGTGCTCGCGTCGTCCCAGACGACGCCGACCAGCGAGAACCTCTTGACCTCGCGCGGCGGCAGCCCCCGGGTCTCGGGCAGCCGTGGCGAGGTGCTCATGCCGGGGACGCCGGGCGACCGGTCGGCCGCGGGACCCAGGGGGGCGAGCGGCAGCGACTGGGTGGACCCGGCGGGGGCGACTGGGGCGGCGGCCGCGCCCTGCGAAGGCGCGGCCAGGGCCGGAGTGGAGAGCGCGAGCGGCAGGGCCGTCAGGGCGGCAGCCGTCGCGACACCGATCGAGGAAGCAAGGAATCCACGCATGAAAGCGATGCTGTGCACAGTCACCACGAAGCGCCATCGGAGAACTGACGGCCCGTCCGATCCGGCCCGCGCGCCCCTCGCCCGTACGGAGGAGCCGATGCCCGCCGTACGGGCGAGGGGCCCGCGTAGGCTGGGGCGGGTGAACGCCACTGACCGCACCCCTGCCGACCTGCTGCGATCCGCGCTCGCCGCCGATCCGGGCCGCCCGCTCGTCACGTTCTACGACGACGCCACGGGCGAACGCGTCGAATTGTCCGTCGCCACCTTCGCCAATTGGGTGGCCAAGACCGCCAATCTGCTCCAGGGCGACCTGGGCGCCGAGCCCGGCGACCGGCTCGCCCTGCTGCTCCCCGCGCACTGGCAGAGCGCCGTGTGGCTGCTCGCCTGTGACTCGGTCGGGGTCGTGGCCTCGGTGGGCGGACGCCCGGACGACGCCGATCTCGTCGTCAGCGGGCCGGACACGCTGGAGGAGGCCCTGGCGTGCGACGGCGAGCGCGTGGCGCTCGCGCTGCGGCCGCTGGGCGGGCGTTTCCCGCAGCCGCCCGCCGGGTTCGCGGACTACGCGGTGGAAGTACCGGGCCAGGGCGACCGCTTCGCCCCCTTCGTCCCGGTGGAAGCCGACGGTCCGGCGCTGATCGTCGGCGGCGAGGAGTTCACGCACGCGCAGCTCGTCGACCGCGCCCGCGAGGACGCGGCGAAGCGCGGCCTCACCGCGGGCTCCCGGCTGCTGTCCGGCCTGGGCTACGACACGTGGGACGGCCTCTCGGCCGGCCTGTTCGCCTCCCTGGCCACGGGCGGCTCCGTGGTCCTGTGCCGCAACCTGGACCGCCTCCCCGCGGAAGCCCTGACCCAGCGCGTCGAATCCGAACGCGTCACCCACACCGCCGAGTAGGACGGCGCCCGGGAGGAGCCGAGTGGTGTGGGTCTCGTCTCGTTCGGGCGTCGGGCGGGTGCTGACGCGGATGGGCTAACTTGGGACCCTCATAGGGCCCGAACCGGGTGGGGAGAAACAATTTTGGAAGCCATCCTGCTGGTCGGGGGGCAGGGGACGCGGCTGCGCCCCGTCACGGTCAACACCCCCAAGCCGATGGTGCGCGCGGCCGGTGTTCCGTTCCTCGCCCACCAGATAGCCAGGGCAGCCGCCGCCGGTGTCACGCACATCGTGATGGCCACCTGCTACCTCGCCGAGGTCTTCGAGCCGTACTTCGGCGACGGCTCAGCCTTCGGCGTCTCGCTGGAGTACGTCGTCGAGGACGAGCCGCTGGGGACCGGCGGAGCCATCCGCAACGCGGCGCAGCGGCTGACCGGCGGGCCGGACTCGCCCGTCCTCGTCTTCAACGGCGACATCCTCACGGGCCTCGACATCGCCGGACTCGTCGACTCCCACCGGGCGGCCGCCGCCGACGTCTCCCTGCACCTGGTGCGGGTCGAGGACCCGCGCGCGTTCGGCCTGGTCCCCACCGACTCCGAGGGGCGGGTGCTGGCCTTCACCGAGAAGCCGCAGACCCCCGAGGAGATCATCACGGACCAGATCAACGCCGGCTGCTACGTCTTCCGCCGCAGCGTGATCGACTCCATCCCGGCCGGGCGCCCCGTCTCCGTCGAACGCGAGACCTTCCCCGGTCTGCTCGCCTCCGGGGCCCGGCTCCACGGCGTCACCGAGAACACGTACTGGCTGGACCTCGGCAAGCCCGAGTCCTTCGTCCAGGCCTCCGCCGACCTCGTGCGCGGAGTCGTCCCCTCCCCGGCCGTCCCGGGCCCGCGCGGCGAATCCCTGGTGCTCCCGGGCGCCGAGGTGGCGGCCGGAGCCAAGCTGTCCGGGGGCACCGTCGTGGGCGCCGGAGCCCGTATCGGGGCGGGCGCGGTCGTCGACGGCTCCATCGTGCTCGACGGCGCGGTCATCGCCGCGGACACCCAGGTACGCGCCAGCCTGATCGGCGTCGGCGCATCGGTGGGCATGCGGACCGTACTGGACGGCGCGGTCCTCGGCGACGGGGCCGTCGTCGGCTCGGACAACGAACTGCGCGCGGGTGCGCGGGTGTGGTGCGGGGCCGAACTGCCCTCCGCCGCCGTCCGCTTCTCCTCCGACCGGTAACGGCGTACGACACGACGGTGCCGCCGGCCCCACGGGGTCGGCGGCACCGTCGTATCCGGCTAGTTGGCCGTGACCGTGACCTTCTCGTCGTTCTGGATCTGCTTGACGAGCTGCTGCACCTTCGCCTTGTCCCAGAGCAGGTTGCCGCCGCGCTCGCCCGCGATCGGCATGTTCATCGACACGCCCTCGCCACCGCTGATGCCCTTCATCGCGAAGAACATGTCGGCCAGGTCCCACAGGGACATGTCCTTGTCCACGACCAGCGTGTCCAGGCCCGCGCCCAACACCGGGTACAGCTTGAACGGGTTGAGGATCGTGCCCGGCGTCGCCGCCTGGTTGGCCAGCGTCGACAGGAACTTCTGCTGGTTCTTCGTACGCGCCAGGTCCGACTCGGCGAACGCGTACCGGGTCCGGACGAAGGCCAGCGCCTGGCTGCCGTTGAGGGTCTGCTCGCCGGCCTTGAAGTCGGCGCCCGACTTCTCGTCCTTGAAGCCCTTCTCGATGTTCATGTCGACACCGCCGAGGGCGTCCACGATGTTCGCGAACCCGGCGAAGCCGATCTCCGCGTAGTGGTCGATGCGCAGGCCCGTGTTGTGCTCCACGGTGCGCACCAGCAGCTCCGGGCCGTCGTCCGCGTACGCCGCGTTGAGCTTGGTGTGCTTGCCCGTGCCCGGGTACTTCTTCCCGGACTCGGAGCCGACGAAGGACGGGATCTCCACGTCCGAGTCGCGCGGCAGCGAGATCATCGTGTTCCCGCTGGAGCAGGCCGCCAGGATCATCATCGAGTCGGTGCGCTTGCCCTCGGCCGAGCCCGTGTGGAGCTTCTTCTTGTCCTCGTCGGACAGGCCCTCGCGGCTGTCGGAGCCCACGACCAGGTACGTCGTGCAGTCGCCCTCCTTCGGGCGCTCGATGACCTTGGAGAGGTCGACCTCGCGGCGCACCTTGGAGTCGGCCCAGAAGTACGTGCCGATGGTGGTCGCGAGCAGCGCCGTGACGAGCACGATGGAGCCGATCTTGATCCGCTTGCGCCAGTCCGGGGCCGGTCCCGCCGGCCGCCCCGGCCGCCCGCCGGGACCCCCCGGGCCTCCGGGACCGGTGGGCGCACCCGGGCCGCCCGGACCCGCCGGGGTGCTCTGCGGCCGCCCGTAGACATGGCCGGTGTTGTAGCCGCTGTCGTAGCCGCCGTACGTGTCGTGGCTCGGGGCCTGCTGCGGAGGTACCCCGTACGCGGGCGGCTGCCCGGGCCGGGCCGGCGGCTGCGCCGGTCGCTGCGGTTGCTGCTGCGGCGGCACCGGCCGCTGCTGCCGACGCTGGACGTGCGGCATGCGCCGGGCACCCTCGGGCTGCGCCTGCGCGCTGCCGTGTCCGTACCGGTCGTCGCCGCTGTCGTTGCGCCCCTCGGGCCACTCACTCATGCCGCCTAGGATGCCTGGCCGGATACGGTGCCCGACAGTCCGGGCGGAGCTTCGTTCCGGTGCTGTTGCAGAGCTGATGCCTGCGCGTCGGCTTTCGCGCCGGCTTTAAGGTGGGCGCATGACAGAGATACCGGGCGCGACGGCCGGCGAACCCCAGGGCAAGCCGATCTCGGCCTCGCGGACCACGCTGAGCCACATCATGACGGCCAACGACACCAACCTCCTCGGCACGGTGCACGGCGGCGTGATCATGAAGCTGGTGGACGACGCGGCGGGCGCCGTCGCCGGGCGCCACTCCGGCGGCCCCGCCGTCACCGCGTCCATGGACGAGATGGCCTTCCTCGCCCCGGTCCGCGTGGGCGACCTCGTCCACGTGAAGGCCCAGTGCAACTGGACCGGCCGCTCCTCCATGGAGATCGGCGTACGGGTCCTGGCGGAGCGGTGGAACGAGTCCACCCCCGCCACCCAGGTCGGCAGTGCCTACCTCGTCTTCACCGCCGTGGACGCCGAGGGCAAGCCGCGCACGGTCCCGCCGGTGCTCCCCGAGACCGACCAGGACCGGCGACGCAACCAGGAGGCCCAGATCCGCCGCACGCACCGGCTGGCCCGGCGCCGGGCGATCATGGCGCTGCGCGAGGAGCGCGCGGCCCAGGGCTTCGACGACGACTGAGATCCGTCACTGCCCGTGACACCCGTCACCCCCGTCACTGCCCGCAGATCACCTGGTCGCCCGTGACCACCCCGTACTGGCCCTGGTACGGGTCCTCGGGCCGGACCGGCACCACCTTCCGGTAGTCCGCCCCGGCGATCACCAGCACCGTCCGCCCCTGGCCCGCCACCGCCCGCAGCTCGCTGCCGGGCAGCGCGGTGGACACCGTACGGGCCGAGCGGTCCCAGCGCGGGTCGTACGCGACCACCGTGCGCTTGACGTCGCGGCTCGCGCCGTTGCCCGGGGCCCGGGTGGTGTCGAAGCCGGTGGCGCGCAGCGCCGTGTCCACCCGCCCGCCGAGCCCGTCGATCCGGGTGCCGTTCTCCACCTGCACCCGGATCTGCTGCGGCGGTACGTCCACCGGCACCGCGGGCTGCCGCTGCGGCCGGCGCGCGGGCTGCCGCCCCGGCACGGCGGGGGCCAGCGGCCGGTCCAGGCGCAGCGCCTCGAAGAGCTTCGCGGCCTTCGGCTCGTCCCACTTCACCGTCGAGCCGATGCCCTTGACGGGGTACGAGGGGTTCCCGATCGGGACCGAGGCGAACTCCGACGACGCCGGGGTGAAATCGCGCAGGGCCTGCCCCAGGGCCAGCATCTGCTCCGAGCCGAAGCCCCGGTCGGCCCGGACCGAGCCCAGCAGCGTGGAGCTGACCTCCTTGAACTTCACCGGGTTCAGCAGCACCCCGCCGCCGGCGGCCTGCTTGATCAGGGCCGCGACGAACCGCTGCTGGCGCTGCATCCGGCCGAGGTCGGCGGCTCCGTCCACATGGCGCGAGCGCACGTACTGCAGGGCCTGTCCGCCGCTGAGCCGGTGGCTGCCCGGCACCAGGTCCAGGCCGGTGTTCTGGTCGTGCAGGGCCTTGGCGGTGCAGATCTCCACGCCGCCCATCGCGTCGACCGTCTTCATGAAGCTGGTGAAGTCGACCTCCAGGTAGTGGTCGATCTTCACCCGGGTCATGCTCTCGACGGTCCGCACGGTCAGCTGCGGCCCGCCCTCCGCGTACGCCGCGTTCAACTTCACGGGGTGCGGCCCGTGCTGCTCCCCGCTGGACTCGTCGCGGTGCGCGGGCAGCTCGGCGTAGCTGTCGCGGGGCAGGCTGACCACGCTGGCCCGCTCCCGGTCGGCGGAGAGGTGCACCAGCATGACGGTGTCGGTGCAGTGGCAGGGGGCGCCGCCGAGGCGGTACTCGCGCTTGTCCGCGGGGGTGATCTTGTCCCGTCCGTCGGTGCCGACCAGCAGGAAGTTCAGTCCGTGTCCGGCCTGCGGCCGGTTCTTCATGTCCTTGAACGGGTCCACCCGCTCGATCCCGGTGTCCAGGCCGGTCATCACCGCGTGCCCGATCGCCCCGGAGCCCAGTACCACCACCGCCAGCCCGGCCGCCAGCCGTACCCCCCACCGGGGCCGGTCGTCCCCCCGGCGCCGGTCCGGAGCACCGCCGCGCCGCGCGCGCTGCGGCCGCGGGGGCCGGGCGGGTCGGGTGGGACGGTGCGGCTGGGGCACGGGGGACACCTCCGCGGGGGCAGCAGGGCCGACAGGAACGAACCGGATACATCAGGGCCAGGCGCATCAGAGCCGAACACATCGGGCAGATCGTCAGAACAGTAGGCCCATACGATCAGCTGCTGTCCCTACCGATCATGCGGCGCGCACCCGTTTCCCCCGTACGCGGTAACGTGACACCGATACCCGACCTTGAAGGACCACATGCCCGCCCAGCAGCCCGCAGTCTCGGTGATCATGCCGGTGCTCAACGAGGAGCGCCATCTGCGTGACTCCGTCCGCCACATCCTCGGACAGGAGTACGCCGGTGAGATGGAGGTGGTGATCGCGCTGGGGCCGTCCAAGGACCGCACCGACGAGATCGCCGCCGAGCTCGTACGCGAGGACCCCCGCGTCGTCACCGTTCCGAACCCCTCCGGCCGCACCCCGGCCGCCCTCAACGCCGCCATCAAGGCCTCGCGTCACCCGATCGTGGTACGCGTCGACGGCCACGGCATGCTCTCGCCGAACTACATCGCCACCGCGGTCCGCCTCCTGGAGGAGACCGGTGCGCAGAACGTCGGCGGCATCATGCACGCCGAGGGCGAGAACGCCTGGGAGGACGCCGTCGCCGCGGCGATGACCTCCAAGATCGGCGTCGGCAACGCCGCCTTCCACACCGGAGGCAAGGCCGGCCCGGCCGACACCGTCTACCTGGGTGTCTTCCGCCGCGAGGCGCTGGAGCGGGCGGGCGGCTACAACGAGGAGTTCATCCGCGCCCAGGACTGGGAGCTGAACTTCCGCATCCGCGAGGCCGGCGGGCTCATCTGGTTCTCGCCCGAGCTGAAGGTGCAGTACCGGCCGCGGCCCTCCGTACGGGCGCTCGCCAAGCAGTACAAGGACTACGGCCGCTGGCGTCACGTGGTGGCCCGCTACCACTCGGGCTCGATCAACCTTCGCTACCTCGCCTCGCCGACCGCCCTGTGCGCGATCGCCGCCGGTGTCGTGGTCGGCGCGGCCGTCAGCCCGTGGGGGTTCGTGGTCCCGGCCGGCTACCTCGCGGCGGTCACCGTGGGCTCGATACCGGCCGGCAAGGGGCTCTCCCTGAAGGCGCGGGCGCAGATCCCGGTGGCCATGGCCACCATGCACATGTCCTGGGGCTTCGGCTTCCTGACCAGCCCGCGCTCGCTCGCGGCCAAGGTCATCGCGAGCCGCCGCCCGGCGGTGCGCCGGGACCTGGCCAGCGGGGTCTGAGCAGGCCGCGTACGTACATGTGAAGGGGCCCGGTGGCGACAGCGCCACCGGGCCCCTTCGTTGTGTACGGGTCCTGCCAGGGTGTACGGGTCCTACCAGGTGAAGCCCGGCTGGATCGCCATGCACTCCTTGTCGTCGTCGCCGTTGAGCGGACGGGCGGAGTCCGGGGCCTTGGTCGGGGCGGGCGGCGGCGGGGTCGGCGCGTTGCCGGTCCGCCAGTCCTTGCCGACGAACAGCACGATCCCGGTGACGTCCTCGGTCTTCTCCACGGCGCTCGCCGGCAGGCCGAGCGCGGTGGCCACGGCCGCCGCGTCACCCGCCTGGCCGGGGCTGGAGAAACGGACCACGGTGGTGTCCTCGGCCCCGGTCTGCGTGGTGGAGAGGGCCTTGGTGAAGCCCTTGCCGACCAGGAGGCCGGCGACATCGTCGGCCCGGCCCTTGACCCGGGTCTGGGCGCCGTCCTTGCCGCCGGTCGCGTTGCGCACGCTGATCGCGATCTTCGCCGGGGGCGCGGCCGGATCGGCGGCCGGCTGGGACGGGGGCGCGGTCGAGGGGGAGGCGGCCGGCGAGGACGGGGTGCCGTCCGGGTTCGGGTTCCCGGAGCCCTTGCCGTCGAGCGCGATGTCCTCGCGGACCATCCGGAACAGGGCCTCGGCCTCGACCGGCTTGGGCTCGACCCGGCCCTCCTCGCGGGTGCTGTACACCCACGGCATGGTGGTCATGGTGATCCGCCCGGTGGGGACCTTCTTGAGCTCCACGCTGAGGTCGTACAGCTTGTCGATCTTGTCCAGGCCGGGGTCCACGACCATGGCCTTGATGGCCGCCTGCGCCAGGCTGTTGAGCTTCATCGGGTTGCTGAGCTTGGCGTTCTTGCGGAACTCACGGGCCATCGAGTTCATGTACATGTGCTGGGCGTGGGTGCGGCCGAGGTCGGTGCCGTCCTCGAAGCCGTAGCGGGTGCGCAGCCACTGGAGGGCCTGCTCGCCCTGGATGGTGTTCGTACCGGCGGGCAGCTTCAGGCCGGAGCCCTTGCCTTCGCGGGTGCGCGACTCCACGTTCTGCTGGACGCAGACCGGGACGCCGCCGATGGCGTCCGCCATCGTCACCACGCCCTTGAAGTCGATCATCATGAAGTGGTCGATCGGTATGTGCGTGAGCTCCGTCCAGGCGGCGACCGTGCAACCCGGCCCGCCCCGGCTGAGGGACTCGTTGGTCTGCACGAGGCCCCGGCTGGCCTGGTGGACCTGGCCGCCCGGCTCGGTGCACTTCGGCATCATCAGCATCGTGTCGCGCGGCATGGAGACGACCGACATGTTGCTGCGGTCGGCCGACAGGTGCAGCAGCATCTGCACGTCCGCGAGGGGCGGGCCGCCGAAGGTGTCCTTGGCCCCGCCGAGGGCCTGGTTGGCCGCGTCGTCACGGGCGTCGGAGCCGATGAGGAGGATGTTCAGCGGGGTCTGGCCGAAGGCGTTGGGCTTGGAGCCGCCCAGCTTGTTCTCGCCGAGGTTCAGGACGTCCGTCTTGATGCTGCCGTTGAGGTGGCGGTAGTAGAGGTAGCCGCCCGCCGCCGTCGCGAGTATGAGGAGCGACAGTACGGAGGACACCCAGCGCAGCACCCGCCGCCGGCCGCGGCGCTGGGGGGCGCCATCGCCGGCCCCGCCTCTCGGTCCGGGGACGGCGGCGGACGCGCCGGACCCGCCGCCGGATATCTCACCGGACCGGGCGGGCGCCCCCTCCCCTCGCACGCTGCTGTGCCTCACACGTCCCCCTCAAGATTCACTTCGTGTCGTGGTGTGCCGGTGCAGGTTCCACCGGCACGGGCCGGCCTGCTTGCCTTGCTCGGTCGTGCTCGGCTTGCCCTGCCAGGCCTACTTGGCGCAGATCGCCTTGTCGGCCTCGACCCGCTGAATCTCTTCCGGCGCCTTCTGCGGCGCCGTCAGCGAGATCCCCGCCCCCTTGAAGTCGGCGCCGAGCGTCAGCTTCATCGGAGTCTTGGGCGCGGCGTCCGCCGAGCCCATCTTCAGTGCCGTGGCCGGCAGCCCCATGATGTCGGCCAGCGCCCGGGCCTGGTCGGCCTGGTTGGGCGCGTACTCCAGCTGCGTCGCGTCGACCTTGGCGGGCGCGTTGCCGCGGTTGCTGGACTTGTTGACGCCCTTGCCGTTCTGCAGCCAGTTCACGGTGGCGGAGGCCGCTCCCCCGGGGCCGCCGCCGTTGTAGATGTCCACCCGTACGTCGCCGGCGGGCGCGCGGTTGCCCTGGAGCAGGGCGTCCGCCTTGCTCTTGGCCTCCGCGTCGGCCGCGTCCTTCGCCGCCTGCTCCTTCTTCTCGACCTCCGTCAGCGAGACGTCGCCCTGGATCATCTTCAGCAGGGGGTCGGCCACGCGCTGGTCGACGACGACGGTCGCCTTCTTGCCCTCGGGCTCGGCCGGGTTATCGAGCACCGGGAGCGTGGTGAAGGTGATGTTCTTCAGGTCCATGTCCTTCAACTCACCGGCGAGGCTGGTGAGTTTGTCGATGGACCCTATGCCGGAGTCGACGGTCAGCGACTTGGTGGCCGCCTCCGCGAGTGAGAAGAACTTCTTCGGACTGGTCAGCGTCTCCTTCGACTTCATCTCGCGCATCATCGAGCCCAGGAACTGCTGCTGGGTCTTGATCCGGTCGAGGTCGCCGTGGTTGCCGAACGAGTGCCGGGTCCGTACGAAGGCCAGGGCCTGCTCGCCCTGCAGCCGGTGCTCGCCGGCGTCCAGCTTCAGCTTGGAGTCCTTGTCGTCCACGGGCTTCGCGAGGCAGACCGGAACGCCGCCGACCGCCGTGCTCAGCACCTTCACCGCGTTGAAGTCGACCATCATGAAGTTGTCGACGGTGATCCCGGTGATCTCCTTCACCGTACGCATGGTGCAGCCCGGGTCGCGGCCCTCCTGGCCGAGGCTGATGTTGAACCGGATCCCCTTCTCGCCGGGGATGGTCTTCGACGAACCGTCCGGCTGCTTCGTCGGGCAGGCCGGGATGTTCGTGATCAGGTCGCGCGGGATCGACAGCGCGGTGGCGTTGCTGCGGTCCTTGGAGACGTGGAAGAGGATCGTGGTGTCGGCGTGGCCGACGCTGTCCGCGTCCCCGTAGCCCTCGTTGCCGGCGCCGCTGCGCTTGTCGGTGCCGATGACCAGGATGTTGATGGGCTGGTCCTTCTTGAACCCGCCCGTGCCCGCGTCGCCGACGTCGGTGACGTTGAGGTTGTTGTTCAGGTGGTCGTAGTAGAGGTACGCGCCCACCGAACCGCCGACCAGCAGGAAGGCCAGCGTGCCGCCGGTGACGACCAGGATCCTCTTGCGCCGGCCGCCGCCGCCTCCGCCGCCCTTGCGCGGCCGGCCGCCGCGCCGCCCGGGCGGACCCTCGCCACGCCGCGGCCCGGGCACCGCCGGGGACGGGGCCTTCGGGGTCTTGGGGGCCGCCGGCGCGCCCGGCGCACCGGCGCGGGCCGAAGACGGTCTGCGAGGTGCGGCGACGGAGGGCTGCTGCTGCGCAGCGGAACGGTCCAGTCGCAGTTCGTAGTTGCCAGTGCGGGGGTTGAGCACCCACTGGTCTGCGGGGTCGATCTCGTCTGCCCGCCCACGGCTTTGCGCATCCACGGTTGCTCGAATCCTCCGTCGGTGCCTCGCGACGCGCCTCCCCCAAGACGCCCGGTCAACGATCCGGCTGCTGGTGCACGGCCTCTTTTCTGGCCTGGGCACCGGATCGCTCACCATATCCGCCCTGGTCAACTGCAAACCATGGTGGTGACAAATTCCACTCCCCTTATAACGGGGCAAACCCCTCAAGACCTTCGGTTGGGACACCGGCTTTGGGGATTGCTTTACCGGCAGTCGTCCGTGCCGGCCGTGGTTCCCGTGAAGGTGGGGACGGGCGCGGGGGCGGATCCGGTTCCCTTCGGGGTCGCCGAGGCCTCGCCTTCGGCGGCGCGGGCGGTGTCCGGGGCCCGTTCGGTTTCGGCCGTCGGCGGGGTCACCGTGAGCGGCCTGTCCGTCCGCAACTGCTCGAAGAGTTGGGCCGCGCCCGGCTGCACCAGCTCGTCCCGGTTCGGGTCGGCGGCGTACGGGCGGCGGGGCACCGTCAGGAACTTGACCTGTTCGGCCGGTATGTCCCGGACGCCCCGTACCAGTTCGTACAGGCCGCGCAGCGAGGCCAGTCCCGGGTCCGTGGTCACCGAGGAGGTGGCCGCGTCCAGCAGCGGGTACAGCCGGCCCGGGTTCAGCAGCACCCCGGTGCTCTGCACCTTCTTGACCAGCGAGCCGAGGAACTGCTGCTGGCGCTCCATCCGTTCGGTGTCGCTGCCGTTGCCCAGGCTGTAGCGGGCGCGGACGAAGCCGAGGGCCTGCTCGCCGTGCAGGGTCTGCCGGCCGGCCGGGAGCTTCAGCTTCGCCTCTGAGTCGTCCATCGGCTGCTTGAGGCAGATCTCCACCCCGCCGACCGCGTCGACCATCTTCTTGAACCCGACGAAATCGACCACCATGTGGTGGTCGATCCGGATTCCGGTGAGTTTCTCGACCGTACGGATCGTGCAGGCGGCCCCGCCCCACTCGTACGCCCAGTTGAACTGCGCGAGCCGCTCGGCGCTGCGGCTCCCGTCCGCCGTCAGGCAGGCCGGGATCCTGGTCATCAGGTCCCGGGGTATCGAGACCGCGGTCGCGCTCCTGCGGTCCGCGGGCAGGTGCAGCAGGATCGCGGTGTCCGAGCGCTCGGTGCCGCGGTCCTGCCCGTAGCGGGCGTTCTCCTTGCCGGAGCGCGAGTCCGAGCCGATCAGCAGGATGTTCTGCGAACCGCCCACGGCGTGCGTGGGGCGCTCGCGCTCGTAGCGCTCCAGCTCGGCCGCCGCGGAGGTGTCCTCGGTGATGTTCCCGTCGAGCTTGCGGTAGAGCCACCAGCCGGCCGCGGCCCCGCACAGGACCAGCAGGGCCAGCCCGAGCGCGATCCAGCGCAGCAGGCGGCGCCGGCGGCCGCGCGGAGGCTTCGAGGAGCCTCCGGCCGCTTCGGTGCCGCCCGGTATGCCTGCGCTGTCCGTCACTGGCGTTCCGTCCCCTCACCTCACCACACACGTGCGGGCCGTACGACTGAAACCACGACCCCAGCCGATCGTGCCCCCACCCCACCGCCCCGGCCCGGGGACAGCCCCCTGTCTAGACCCATGTGGGTGACAAATCGCGGCAACACGAACGGCCCCCGGCACAATGCCGGGGGCCGCTCACGGGACCGCAGGTCAGTCGGGCTTACGGCAGGTTGCGGACTACTCGGGGGCGCGGCTGTATCGCTCCAACGTCGCCTTCGATGTGGACTTGTCCACAAGCCGCAGTTCCCACGGCCCTGTGTTCACGTCAAAGTCCTTCCCGAAGCCGACCCACTTCCCGGCCATCCGTCGGCCGGTCGGCTCGACCAGGAGCTGAACGGCCCCGTGGTAGCGGGCCCCGTTGTAGTAGCCGTCCGACGCGGTCTGCTCCACCCATGACCCGGTCACCACGTTGCGGTCAACGGTCAGGTCTAGCGTGAGCGGGCTGTCCGGGTTCGACGATGCCCCCGGCAGGCTCTGAGCGGTCAGCCGGTTGCCGTGCTGGACGATCACAACGTAGTGCTTGCCCTCGTACGTGTCTCCCCGGCTGGACGAGTAGAACTCGTACCGGCTGAGCCATACCCCCGCGAACGTCTCCGCGACGCTCGGTGCAGCCGACTGAGCCCCCACGGCGGCGGAGGTGACACCCTCTGCCCCTGTATCCATGTCGTGCCCTCCTGTCCCGTCTGCGTGGACTCTCGCCATCGGCACGGGCAGGGAGAACCCCAGGGCCTCGACGGGTCGGCCTGTGACCCGCTCCAACGCCCTCGCGTACACGCCTCGGGGTGTCTTGCTCGTACCTGACTCCCAGCGCTGCACCAGACGCTTCGACGCTTCGTTGGGTTCTCCCAGCTCTTCCCCTGCCCGGCGCAGGGCCTTGGCAAAGTCGTCTTGGCTCAAGCGCAAGCCGATACGCACGGCCCGCAGCACATCATTGGGCACCACGGCGGTCGTCGTCACGAGGTCAAAGCTAGACCCAACCCCCCTGTAATGACACCGGTTTGACGCCCCTGGGGGCGTCAATGACGCCCTGCCGAGTGACGCCGAGCTGACGCCCGAAGTGTCGTCGCTCTGCCCTTCCGGTGGCGGGAACATCTACCTCACGAACGCGGTGACCTACCCGAGCAACAGCGCCGAGAAGCCGCTCACCCCCATGGCGTCCGGCGCCTGCCCCCCTGCAAGTGCCCCCGAGGTTCCGTAACGACAAGGAAGGCACAACAGTGACGATCACCCGGCACGACACCACCAGCACCCTGAACCTGATCGGCCCCAGCCTCGGGGCCGACCTCATCACCATGGTCCGCGAGGACTACTGGCCGGAGATCACCGACGCCCAGGGCAACCGGGGCGTGGAGCAGCTCGCCGCGTTCCTCGCCGTCGCCGCGACCACCACGGAGAAGGTGACCCCCAGCCTCCGCGTGGATCTGTTCTGGCACGTGTTCGTGCTGCACACCAAGCCGTACGCCGACTTCTGCGATGCGCTCGGCGGCGGGTTCATCCACCACTTCCCGGACCGCAACAGCGGCCACAACCCCGAAGAGGGCCGGGCCGCGATGCGCCGGACGGTCGGCCTGATCCGCGAGGCCGGATACCGGACCGACCCCGAGTTCTGGCCCCTCGACGGCGCGGCCGACTGCACCCAGTCCTACGCCGGGTGCTCTGACAGCCCCGTCAGCAAGTAGCCGGTCACTCCGCGTCAGCCGCCCGGTATCGTGCCGGGCGGCTGCCGCCATGACCGAGAACGGACACCGATGACTGACGCTCGCCGTGCCGCATGGGACACCTATTCGCAGAGCAAGCCCCAGCGAAGGCAGACCAACGCCAAGGGTGAAACCACCTGGTTCAACTGGACTCAATACCCCGACCACGGCCCCGGCTCCGAAGTGCTGGCGCTCAACCCGGGTGACACCGCACTCGACCTCGGTTGCGGGTCCGGTGGAAACCTCGCCCACCTTGCCACCCTCGGTATCAAGGCCATCGGCGTGGACATCTCCGCGAAGCAGCTCGACAAGGCCCGAGAGCGGTGGCCGGACGTGGGCGGCATGGAACTGCACCAGGGCGAGGCCCTGGCCCACCTCGGCGAGACCTCCACCATTTTCGACGCCATGTTCAGCGTCTTCGGCGTCGCCTGGTTCACCGACCCCGGCCTACTGCTCCCCATCGTTCACGCCGCCCTCAAGCCGGGCGGCGTGTTCGCCTTCTCTCAGCGGCCGCCTGTCGAAGGCTGCTACGGGTGCCAAGCGTCGTACATCCCTCGCGGCCCCGAGGAAGACCCCGCCATCGTGAAGCGGTGGGACTACCAGCCCGATGTCTGGTGTTCGCTCCTCAAGGAGTACGGGTTCCCCGAAGTGACCGCTGCTGTGCTCCCGGCCCCTGAGGAGGACAAGCGCACCACAGGCACGCTCCTGGTCCGCGCCGTAAGGG
Organism: Streptomyces sp. NPDC090741; assembly: GCF_044769045.1. NCBI lineage: Bacteria > Bacillati > Actinomycetota > Actinomycetes > Kitasatosporales > Streptomycetaceae > Streptomyces > Streptomyces sp. NPDC090741. The sequence goes on from NZ_JBIVXF010000004.1 coordinate 39,599, forward strand.
GAGACCAAGCCCAGCCACCGTCAACAGCTTCACCGACATGAACTCCGCATATGAGAAAGCCCCGAGTCGCCGCGGGGCCATGCCCGCAATGGACCATGTCGGCCCCCGCTCGGACGACCCCACCGAGCGGGACGAAGTCGCCTGGCCCGGCCCATACGGAAGGCCCCCGGCATCACGCCGGGGGCCTTGCCGTTCATGCCCGGAACGCCCGAACGGACCGAAGCCGATCGCCGCTCCCCGATCACCCGAGAGGGCGGCTGACCTGCGAAAACCTTGCTACGGCAGGTTGCGGGCCATGACGATGCGCTGGACCTGGTTCGTGCCCTCGTAGATCTGGGTGATCTTCGCGTCGCGCATCATGCGCTCGACCGGGTAGTCGCGGGTGTAGCCGTAGCCGCCGAGGAGCTGGACGGCGTCCGTGGTGACCTCCATGGCGATGTCGGAGGCGAAGCACTTGGCCGCCGCGCCCAGGTACGTCAGGTCGGCGTCACCGCGCTCGGAGGCGGCGGCGGCCTGGTAGGTCAGGGCGCGGGCGGCCGAGACCTTCATGGCCATGTCCGCGAGCATGAACTGCACGCCCTGGAAGTCGCCGATCGGCTTGCCGAACTGCTTGCGCTCCTGGACGTAGCCCTTGGCGTAGTCCAGGGCGCCCTGGGCGATGCCGAGCGCCTGGGCGGCGATGGTGATGCGGGTGTGGTCGAGGGTCTTCATCGCCGTGGCGAAGCCGGTGCCCTCGGCGCCGATCATGCGGTCGGCCGGGATCCGCACGTTGTCGAGGTAGACCTCGCGGGTCGGGGAGCCCTTGATGCCGAGCTTCTTCTCCGGGGCGCCGAAGGAGACGCCCTCGTCCGACTTCTCGACGACGAAGGCGCTGATGCCCTTCGAGCGCTTCTCCGGGTCCGTCACGGCCATGACCGTGTAGTACTCGGAGACGCCCGCGTTGGTGATCCAGCGCTTGACGCCGTTGAGGACCCAGAAGTCCCCGTCGCGCACGGCGCGGGTCTTCATGCCGGCGGCGTCCGAGCCCGCGTCGGGCTCGGAGAGGCAGTATGAGAACATGCCGTCGCCCTTGGCCAGCGGGCCGAGGTACTTCTTCTTCAGGTCCTCGGAGCCGGAGAGGATCACCGGGAGCGAGCCGAGCTTGTTCACGGCCGGGATCAGGGAGGAGGACGCGCAGACGCGGGCCACCTCCTCGATCACGATCACGGTGGCCAGCGCGTCCGCGCCGGCGCCGCCGTAGATCTCGGGGACGTGGACGGCGTGCAGGTCGTTGGCGACGAGCGCGTCGTGGGCCTCCTGCGGGAAGCGTGCCTCCTCGTCGACCGCGGCGGCGAACGGCAGGATCTTCGCCTCGGCGAGCGAGCGGACGGACTCGCGGAGCATGTCGTGCTCCTCGGCCGGGCGGTACAGGTCGAAGTCGGCAGAACCCGCCAAGACTCTCACTCCCCAAGTGTGATGCGTGATGCTAACTACCGTTAAGTAACCCAAATCTTAGTGTCCGGCGTCCCGCCAGCGATATGTACGGGGTACGTGAGCTGCGTGACAGCCGGGTCTCCTGGGGAACGTCCCCCCGGACCGGCCCGACTATGCTCAGTGGCCGCAAACGGCCCCGCACCTCTGGAGCACCCATGGCCCCCCTCAGGATCACTGTGATCGGCACCGGCTACCTCGGCGCCACCCACGCCGCGGCGATGGCGGAGCTGGGCTTCGAGGTGCTCGGGCTGGACGTGGTGCCGGAGAAGATCGAGATGCTGTCCGCGGGCCGGGTGCCGATGTACGAGCCCGGGCTGGAGGAACTCCTCGCCGCGCACGTCGAGGGCCTGCCGGGCTCCACCGGGCGGCTGCGCTTCACGCAGTCCTGGGAGGAGGTCGGCGCCTTCGGCGACGTCCACTTCGTCTGCGTGAACACCCCGCAGAAGCACGGCGAGTACGCGTGCGACATGAGTTACGTCGACTCCGCGATCGAGTCCCTCGCCCCGCACCTGACCCGGCCGGTCCTGGTCGTCGGCAAGTCCACCGTGCCGGTGGGCTCGGCGGAGCGGCTCGCCGCGAAGCTGACGGGGCTGGCCCCGGCCGGCGACGAGGTCGAGCTGGCGTGGAACCCGGAGTTCCTGCGGGAGGGCTTCGCCGTACAGGACACCCTGCACCCCGACCGGATCGTGATCGGCGTCCAGGGCGACCGCGGCGAGAAGCTGCTGCGCGAGGTGTACGGGACGCCCATGGCGGAGGGCACCCCGCTGGTGGTGACCGACTTCCCGACCGCCGAGCTCGTCAAGACCGCCGCCAATTCCTTCCTCGCCACCAAGATCTCCTTCATCAACGCGATGGCGGAGGTCTGCGAGGCCGCCGGCGGCGACGTGGTCAAGCTGGCCGAGGCCATCGGCCACGACGACCGCATCGGCAAGAAGTTCCTGCGCGCCGGCATCGGCTTCGGCGGCGGCTGCCTGCCCAAGGACATCCGGGCCTTCATGGCGCGCGCGGGCGAGCTCGGCGCGGACCAGGCGCTGACCTTCCTGCGCGAGGTCGACTCCATCAACATGCGCCGCCGCGGCCACATGGTCGAGCTGGCCCGCGAGGCCGTGGGCGGATCCTTCCTCGGCAAGCGCGTCGCGGTGCTCGGCGCCACCTTCAAGCCGGACTCCGACGACGTCCGCGACTCCCCCGCGCTGAACGTGGCCGGGCAGATCCACCTCCAGGGCGGCCAGGTCACCGTCTACGACCCGAAGGGCATGGACAACGCCCGCCGCGTCTTCCCGACGCTCGGGTACGCGGACTCGGCGCTGGAGGCGGCCCGCGGCGCGGAGGTCGTCCTGCACCTCACCGAGTGGCGCGAGTTCCGCGACCTCGACCCGGTGGAGCTGGGCGCGGTCGTCACCGACCGCCTGATCCTCGACGGCCGCAACGCCCTGGACACCGACCGCTGGCGCGCGGCCGGCTGGACGTACCGCGCGATGGGCCGCCCGCGGGCCTGAGCCCCGGCCGGGGACCGGGACCAGGACCGGGACTTGGACCTGGACCTGGACCTGGACCGGAGACCTGGATCACGCCGGTCTGCGGTGCTGGGCGGCGCGGGCCGTGAATTCCGCGTCGCGCAGCACCCGCTGCGCGTTGCCCCAGGTCAGCAGCGCCAGGTCGGTTTCCGACCAGCCCCGCTCCAGCAGTTCCGCAACCAGCCGCGGATAGCCGGAGGGATCGGTCAGGCCCGTCGGCCTGGGGACGCCCGGCTCGGTGCCGAAGGTGGCGCCGAGGCCGACGCAGTCCGGGCCGGCGACGGCCCGTACGTGTTCCACGTGGTCGGCCACCGCGTGCAGGGAGTCCCCGGTCTGCGCGGCGTCGAAGGTGACCATCGCCAGGCCCTGCGCGGCCCGCAGGGCCAGCAGCACCTCGTCGGTCACGTTCCCCGGATGCGGGTTCAGCGCCGCGGCCGCGGTGTGCGAGACGACCACCGGGGCCTTGGAGGCCCCCGCGAGCTGGCAGGCCACCTCCGGCGTGCAGCCGGTCAGGTCCACCAGCATCGCCAGCCGGTTCATCTCCTTGACCACCTCGTGGCCGAAGGGCGACAGCTCCTCCCGGGCCCAGGGCGCTCCCGCGGGCGCGAGGATCCGTACGCCCAGTGCGTGGAAGGCGCGCAGCGCGCCCAGTGAATCGGTCAGCGTACGTCCGGGTACGGGGCCCAGGAACGAGGCGATCCGGCCGCGGTTGCGGGCATCGGCCATGTCGTCCGCGGTCAGCGCGAGGCACAGGCCGTCCGGATAACGGCGCATCAGGGCCAGCGCCATGTCGATCTGGTCGAGGGTGTCGGACACCACCTGGTCGGCGGCCGCGGCCTCGCGCGGCAGCAGCAGCGACCAGAACTGGGCGCCGACCCCGCCGGCGCGCAGCCGCGGGATGTCGGTGTCGACACCGCTGTCGGGGGTGTCGATGTCGTGGTACGGGCTCTGGCGCAGGGTCCATACGAGGGTGTTGTACCCGTCGGCGACGGGATGTACGGACAGCAGCGCGACGGCCCGTTCCAGGGCGCTGCCCGCCACCGGGGCGGGCGTGTCCTCGGCTCCTGCCGAGCCGGGGCCCACGGGGACCGTTTCGGCGGCGTACGCGGTGTGCGCCGCATAGGCGGCGTTGGGTTCATCCTGCAGGTCGGCCATGGCGTTCGGCTCCGGTCTCGGCGGCAGCAGGGAGAGAGATGCTGCCACCGTGACACGCCAGGCGGCCGGATCGCCCGGCGGATGTGGCGTTCGGGTGTCACCCGCAGGTCACACCCTCGCCGCAGCCGCCGGGCAGGCCCGCCGCCGTGTCGCCGGCTGCTACAGCACCGCGTTCGAGGGGCCGCGGGACGCCGAGAGCTCGCGCGCCACCGCCTCCGCGTCGCGCAGCGCCCGTACGGCGTTGGACCAGGTCAGCTTGGCCAGGTCGGCCCGGGACCAGCCGCGCGTGAGCAGCTCCGCGATCAGGTTCGGATAGCCGGCCACGTCGTCCAGCCCGGCCGGGGTGAAGGCCGTGCCGTCGTAGTCCCCGCCGATGCCGATGTGGTCGACGCCGGCCACCTCGCGCATGTGGTCCAGGTGGTCGGCGACCGTGGCGGCCGTGGCCACCGGGCGCGGGCGCTCGGCCTCGAAGGCCCGGTGCAGGGCCATCGCCTCGGGCGTGGTGTCGAGGTGGTGGAAGCCGTGCGCGCGCAGGTTCTCGTCGGCGGCCAGGGTCCACTCGACGGCCGCCGGGAGGATGAACTTCGGTACGAACGTGGCCATCGCCACGCCGCCGTTGGCCGGCAGCAGCTCCAGCACGTCGTCCGGGATGTTGCGCGGGTGGTTGCAGACCGCCAGCGAGGACGAGTGCGAGAAGATCACCGGCGCGGCCGAGACGGCGAGGGCGTCGCGCATCGTCGTCGCGGCGACGTGCGAGAGGTCGACGAGCATGCCGACGCGGTTCATCTCGCGGACGACCTCGCGGCCGAAGTCGCTGAGGCCGCCGTGGCGCGGCTCGTCGGTCGCCGAGTCCGCCCAGTCGATCGTGTCGTTGTGCGTGAGCGTCATGTACCGCACGCCCAGCTGGTGCAGGGCGCGCAGCGTGGCGAGCGAGTTGTTGATGGAGTGGCCGCCCTCGGCGCCCATCAGCGAGGCGATCCGGCCGTCGGCGCGGGCCGCCTCCATGTCGTCGGCCGTCAGCGCCCGTACGAGGTCCGCCGGGTAACGCTCGATCAGCTGGGCGACGGCGTCGATCTGCTCCAGGGTGGCGCTGACCGCCGTGTCGCCCGCGTAGTCGGAGCGCACGTACACCGACCAGAACTGCGCGCCGACCCCGCCGGAGCGCAGCCGGGGGAGGTCGGTGTGCAGCCGGCCGCGCTGGTCGCCGGCGATGTCGCGCTGTGCCAGGTCGTAGCGGACCTGCTCGCGCAGCGCCCACGGCAGGTCGTTGTGCCCGTCGACCACCGGGTGCTCGGCGAGCAGCTCCCGCGCCTCGCTCAGGCGCTGCGCGGCGCTCACTTGCCGAATCCGAAGGAGTCCGCGCCCGCGACCTTGGCCCGCAGCCGCTTGCCCTTCTCGGTGGCCTGGTCGTTCAGCTCCTGCTGGAAGTCCTTCATGCGGACGAGCAGCTCCGGGTCGTGGGCGGCCAGCATCCGTACGGCCAGCAGCCCGGCGTTGCGCCCCCCGGCGACGGAGACGGTGGCGACGGGAACCCCTGCGGGCATCTGGACGATCGACAGCAGGGAGTCCATGCCGTCGAGGTACTTCAGCGGGACCGGGACGCCGATGACCGGCAGCGGGGTGACGGAGGCGAGCATGCCGGGCAGGTGGGCGGCGCCGCCGGCCCCGGCGATGATCGCCTTGAGACCGCGCCCGGCGGCCTGCTCCCCGTACGCGACCATCTCGCGCGGCATCCGGTGCGCCGAGACCACGTCGACCTCGTAGGGGATCTCGAACTCGTCCAGGGCCTGCGCGGCGGCCTCCATGACGGGCCAGTCGGAGTCCGAGCCCATGACGATGCCGATGACGGGACCTGCGGTGGAGGTGCTCATGCGGTGATCGTTCCCCTGAGGTAGCCGGCTGCGTGGCGTGCGCGTTCCAGCACATCGTCCAGGTCGTCGCCGTAGGTGTTGACGTGGCCGACCTTGCGGCCGTGTTTCACGTCCTTGCCGTACATGTGGATCTTGAGCTGCGGGTCGTGGGCCATGCAGTGCAGGTACGCCGCGTACATGTCGGGGTAGTCCCCGCCGAGCACGTTCGCCATGACCGTCCAGCGGGCCCGGGGGCGCGGGTCGCCCAGGGGGAGGTCCAGGACCGCCCGTACGTGGTTGGCGAACTGGGAGGTGATCGCGCCGTCCTGGGTCCAGTGGCCGCTGTTGTGCGGGCGCATCGCCAGCTCGTTGACGAGGATCCGGCCGTCGGTGGTCTCGAACAGCTCCACGGCCAGGTGGCCGGTCACGCCGAGCTCCTTGGCGATCCGCAGGGCGAGGGCCTGGGCCTCGCCCGCGAGGGCCTCGGAGAGGTTCGGGGCGGGGGCGATCACCGTGTCGCACACGCCGTCGACCTGGATGGACTCGACCACGGGGTAGGCCACGGCCTGGCCGTGCGGGGAGCGGACGATGTTGGCCGCGAGCTCGCGGACGTAGTCGACCTTCTCCTCCGCCAGGACCGGCACGCCCGCCCTGAAGGGCGCCTCCGCGTCCTCCTCGCTGCGGACGAACCACACGCCCTTGCCGTCGTAGCCGCCGCGCACGGTCTTGAGGATGACCGGGAAGCCGCCCACCTCGGCCGCGAAGGCCGCCGCGTCCGCCGGATCGCTCACGATCCGGTGGCGGGGACTCGGGGCGCCGATCTCGTCGAGCTTCGCGCGCATCACCCCCTTGTCGGCGGCGTGCATCAACGCGTCGGGCCCCGGGCGGACGGGGATGCCGTCCGCTTCCAGGGCCCGAAGGTGTTCGATGGGCACGTGCTCGTGGTCGAAAGTGATCACATCGCAGCCGCGCGCGAAGGCGCGCAGCGTCTCCAGATCGCGATAGTCGCCGACGACGACATCGCTCACGACCTGGGCCGCCGAGTCCTGTGGGGTGTCACTGAGGAGCTTGAATCTGATGCCGAGGGGGATACCCGCCTCGTGGGTCATGCGGGCGAGCTGACCGCCGCCGACCATGCCGACTACCGGGAACGTCACGTCTCCAGGGTATCCGCCGGTATTCCGCCATCCGGACCTGACCCTGGCCCGTTCTGGTCGACGCGCGTAGCATTCGCGCCCTGCGTGCCGTGCTGTGTGCCGTGCGTCGCACGGTGTGCGAAGGCACAGACGGGCCCCTGGGGCGACACTTAGCATGGGCGGGTTGACCGAAGGCGGCAGACGCCTCCACGGACGCCCCCGACCGGGGCGGTGACGACAGGACTGATCGATCACATGAGCACGCCGCAGCAGGGTTCCGCGCTCGAACGCGTACGCGGCCTCGCCCGCGAGGTCGCGAAGTTCGGGGCCGTCGGCGGCGTGGGTGTGCTCGTCAACCTGGGCGTCTTCAACCTGATCCGCCACACGACCGACCTCCAGGTCGTCCGGGCGAGCGTCATAGCCACCGTCGTGGCCATCGTCACCAACTACCTGGGCTTCCGGTACTTCACCTACCGCGACCGCGCCCGCACCGGCGGCTCCCGCGAGCTGCCGCTGTTCGTGGCCTTCAGCGTGATCGGCCTGGTGATCGAGAACGGCGTGCTGTACACCGCCACCTACGGGTTCGGCTGGGACGGACCGCTCGCCACGAACGTGTTCAAGTTCATCGGCATCGGCACGGCCACCGTGTTCCGCTTCTGGTCGTACCGGACCTGGGTCTTCAAGGCCCTGCCGGAAGCGGAGCCCGTCCAGGCCCCCGCCCCCGCCTCCGTGGTCGCCTCGCCGCGCGGCGGGGCGGCCGGCACCCGCGCCCCCGAGCCCGCCCGCAAGTAGGGCGTCCTGCGCGAGGCCCGAGGCCCGAGGCCCTCAGCGGACCGTCTGCTCCAGGGCCGGCCGCTCCGGCGCCGTCCGGCTCAGGAACAGCGCGAACACCGGCGGCTGTGTCTGCAGCAGCTCCAGGCGCCCGCCGTCGGCCTCGGCGAGGTCCCGGGCCACCGCCAGACCGATCCCGGTGGAATTGCGCCCGCTGATCGCCCGCTCGAAGATCCGGTTGCCGAGGTCCGGCGGAACCCCCGGTCCCTCGTCCGTGACCTCCAGCACCGCCTGGTTCCCGATCACCCGGGTACGCAGCGCGACCGTACCGCCACCGTGCATCAGCGCGTTCTCCACGAGGGTCGCCAGCACCTGCGAGACCGCGCCGGGGGTGCCGACGGCCCGCATGCCCGTCTTGCCGGAGCGCACGATGGCCCGCCCCGCACTGCGGTAGGCCGGCCGCCACTCCTCCACCTGCTGCTTGACGACCTCGTCCAGGTCGAAGGGGACCGCCGAGCCCGTCCGCGGGTCCCGCGAGTTCGTCAGCAGCCGCTCGACCACGTCCGTGAGCCGCTCCACCTGGGTCAGGGCGATGGTCGCCTCTTCCCGTACGGTCTCCAGGTCGTCGGTGACCGTGATCTCCTCCAGCCGCATCGACAGCGCCGTGAGCGGCGTGCGCAGCTGGTGCGAGGCGTCCGCGGCGAGGCGCCGCTCGGCGGTCAGCATCCGGGCGATCCGCTCCGCGCTGGAGTCCAGTACGTCCGCGACCCGGTCCAGCTCGGGGACCCCGTACCGCTTGTGCCGGGGCCGCGGGTCGCCCGATCCCAGCCGCTCGGCGGTCTCGGCCAGGTCGGTGAGCGGGGAGGCCAGCCGGTTGGCCTGCCGTACGGCGAGCAGTACGGCCGCCACGACGGCGAGCAGCGCCACCGCGCCCACCACGGCCAGGGTCCGCCCGACCTCCCGGGTCACCGTGGAGCGGGACTGCTCGACGACCACGGTCTCGCCCTGCTCACCCTTGGCGGTGCCGCGGATGACGCTGTCGGGGATCCGGTCGCCGACCTCCACGGGCGGCTGCCCGGGGACGGTGATCCGGGCGTGGCTGCCGATGTCCAGCTGCTCGGCGAGGGCCTGGCCGTCGATGGGCTTGTGCTCCAGGACGCTCGACTCGACGATGCCCACCAGGCGCAGCGCCTCGGACTCGATGCGGTCCTGGGCGCTGCTGGTGATCGTCCGGGTCTCCACGATCACCAGGGAGACCCCGAAGACGGCGATGACGACGAGCACCACGGCGAGCGTGGAGTTGATCAGGCGGCGGCGCATGGTCCGGGAGGCCGCTCAGCTCTTCTCGAAGCGGAAGCCGACCCCGCGGACGGTGGCGATGTAGCGGGGGTTCGCGGCGTCGTCGCCGAGCTTCTTGCGCAGCCAGGAGATGTGCATGTCGAGGGTCTTGGTGGAGGACCACCAGGTGGTGTCCCAGACCTCGCGCATCAGCTGGTCCCGGGTGACGACCCGGCCGGCGTCGCGGACCAGGACCCGCAGCAGGTCGAACTCCTTGGCCGTCAGCTGGAGCTCCTCCTCCCCCATCCACGCGCGGTGCGATTCGACGTCGATCCGCACGCCGTGGGTGGCGGGGGCCTGGGTCGCCTCGTTGGCGCCGCGCCGCAGCAGGGCCCGGACCCGGGCCAGCAGTTCGGCGAGGCGGAAGGGCTTGGTCACGTAGTCGTCGGCGCCGGCGTCCAGGCCGACGACCGTGTCGACCTCGTCCGCACGGGCGGTGAGCACAAGAATGGGGAAGCCGTGGCCCTCGGCGCGCAGCCGGCGGGCGACTTCGAGGCCGTCCATGCCCGGCAGGCCCAGATCCAGGACGACGAGGTCGACGCCGCCCTGAAGTCCCGCGTCCAGGGCGGTGGGGCCGTCCTCCCGGACCTCGACCTCGTACCCCTCCCGGCGCAGGGCGCGGGCCAGGGGCTCCGAGATGGATGCGTCGTCCTCGGCGAGCAGTACACGCGTCATGTGGGTGATGGTAGTCCGCGGCGGGTGCGTGCAGGGGCGTGCCTGCACACCCCTGCCGATCTGGTCTTATGAAGGAGGGGGGCCTTCGAATGTGGCGAAACGGTTCCCGGCTCGCCTTGTGATCCATCTCTCAAGTCCTTTCATACGCCACAGTGTCGTGTCGTATGGTGGCGAGACGCCTTATGCACTACCTCTGAGACCTTTGTGCCGAAAAGCGCGCCGAAGGTCTCGATTCTGTCCGGATCGATCAGGGGGTCTTGACGACCTGCCTCATCGCATTCGGTGACCGTGAATGACCTGTGGGCCGGGCCCCGCGTGCGAAGGATGCGCGACGGGGCGTGGATCCCGGTTACGGATGTCCCCTGCCCCCCTCCTCAAGGACGGGGGCAGACCCCTGGGCGTGGGGTGGGACAACCCGTCGCCGGTGCCGGCCACCCCCCACCCGGGCGCTGTTCCGCTCACGAAGCGAAGCGTCCCGAGCAAGCAAGGATCGACCATGGCTTCCAGCCTGACGAGGGGCTCGGCGGACCCGTCCACCGAGAAGACCTTCTTCGGCCACCCCCGTGGCCTGGCCACTCTGTTCATGACCGAGATGTGGGAGCGCTTCTCCTACTACGGCATGCGTGCACTCCTGGTGTACTACCTGGTCTCGGGCGGCGCCGACGCCGCCACGGGCAGCCAGGGTGGCGGTCTGGCCATGACCGCGGCCACCACCACGGCCATCTACTCCGTGTACGTCTCCATGGTCTACCTGATGGCCATGCCGGGCGGCTGGTTCGGTGACCGTGTCTGGGGCGCCCGCAAGACGGTCGCCATCGCCGGCTTCGTGATCATGGCGGGCCACCTCTCGCTGGCCCTCCCCGGCCAGGCGATGTTCTTCGTCGGTCTGATCCTCGTCGCAGCGGGCTCCGGTCTGCTGAAGGCCAACATCTCCACGATGGTCGGCCACCTGTACAACGGCCCGGACGACCCGCGCCGTGACGGTGGCTTCACGCTCTTCTACATCGGCATCAACCTCGGTGCCTTCGTGGCCCCGCTCGTCGTCGGCACCGTCGGCAAGGAGCACAACTGGCACCTGGGCTTCGCCCTCGCCGCCGTCGGCATGGGCCTGGGTCTGACCCAGTTCCTGCTCGGCACCAAGCACCTGAGCCCGAAGAGCAGCGTGGTCCCGAACCCGCTGTCCCCGCAGGAGCGCAAGGCCGTCCTCACCAAGGTCGCGTTCGCGGCCCTGGGGATCGCCGTCTTCTACGGTGCCGTGGTCGCCCTCGGCGCGTACACCCTGAACTGGGCCCTGGTCCCGCTGACCCTGGCCGGCCTGTTCATCCCGATCGCCGTCCTGACGCGCATCAAGCGCGACAAGGACCTGTCGGGCGCCGAGCAGTCGAAGATGACCGCGTACATCTGGTTCTTCATCGCCGCCGCCGTCTTCTGGATGATCTACGACCAGGGTGGCTCCACGCTGTCCCTGTTCGCGGACGACAAGACCGCCGGCACCGTCTTCGGCTTCGACTTCTCGGCCACCTGGTACCAGTCGCTGAACCCGCTGTTCGTGATGGCCCTGGCCCCGGTCTTCGCCTGGCTGTGGGTGTGGCTGGCGCGCAAGAACCAGGAGCCGAACACCATCGTGAAGTTCGCGATGGGCCTGGTCCTGATCGGCGCCTCGTTCTTCGTCTTCATCGTCCCGATGGGCATGGCCGGCGACGGCACGAAGGTCTCCCCGATGTGGCTGGTCTCGATCTACATGATCCAGACCATCGGCGAGCTGTGCGTCTCCCCGGTCGGCCTCTCCGTCACCACGAAGATGGCCCCGCAGAAGTACGCCTCCCAGATGATGGGTGTCTGGTTCCTCGCGGTCACCGCCGGTGACTGCATCACCAGCCTCCTGTCCATCGGCGGTGTCGACCTCAACGGCACCTGGGTGATCGCCTTCCAGGCGCTCGCCGCGGCCCTGGCCGGCTTCGCGGTGTACGCGTACCGCAAGAAGGTCCAGGTTCTGATGGGCGACGTGCACTGACGCACCCCCTCTGAAGCGCGCAGCGGCCCGGCACACCTCCTGGTGTGCCGGGCCGCCGTGTTGTCGCCTCCGTCGCGCCCTCCGTCATTCCCTCGTACGGGTTACCGCGTGCCGCGCAGGCGGCGCCAGGGGGTGAACGTGAAGACCGCGCCACCGAGCAGGATCACCGTGCCGGCGACCAGGGCCAGGGCCTTGATCCCGCCCTCGTCCCCGGCGCCCGTCTCGGCGAGACCGCCCGAGGCGCTGGTGGAGCCGGTGGAGCCGGTGGTGGCCGGCGAGCCGGAGCCGCCCTCCTGGGCGGTGGTGTCGAGCTCCAGCGAGACGCCGCTGCTGGCCGCCTTGCAGGGCACGTTGATCGGCGTGGCCCCCGGGGCCATCGTGACGTCGATCGTCAGCTGGTCCGGGCTCAGCGTGACCTTGCCGGTCTTGCCGGGCTTGTAGGTGCCGGTCATGTCGCTGAGGCTGACCGGGGCCTTGTCCGGGATCGGCTCGGCGTTGGCCGGGCCGGAGACCTTGACCATGCCGCTGTCGGCGCCGCCGAGCTTGATGTTCATCGAGGGCTTGAGGGCGCCCGCCGGCAGGGCCATCGGGCTGGCCATCGCGCCCTTGGCGGTCTTGACGGTCAGGTCGTAGCTGCCGCCGTTCTTCTTGGCGTTGATCGTGACCGGGGTCTTGATGCCGCCGGGGACGACCGGGCCGCAGTCGAAGGCGACCTCGACGGGCTTGCCGGGGAAGTCGGTCTGGCCGCCGCCACCGGCGGTGGTGCCGCCGTTGGTCGCCCCGCCGTTGGTAGCTCCGCCGTTGGTAGCACCGCCGTTGGTGGCACCGCCGTTCGTGGCACCGCCGTTCGTCGTGCCGCCGCTGGTGCCGGCCGCCACGTCGATGGTGGCCCCGACGCCCACGGCACCCGTGGGTGCGCACTTGGTGACGAAGGTGCCGAAGGAGAAGGTGACCGCGACGTCGTACTTGCCGGGGGTCAGCGTGATCTTGCCCGCTTTGGTGAGCTTCAGCTTCCCCTTCATCGTGGACATCTGCATGGGGGCCTTCTTGGGGATCGGCGGGTTCTTCTTCTCCCCGACGACCTTCAGCTCGCCGCCCCCGCCACCCACCGTGATCCAGCCGGTGGGCTGGACCGAGTCCTGCGGGATGTCCATCAGGTCCGTGTTGTTCGAGGCCGGCTTCACGGTCTCCCAGGACACGTCGACCTCGTCGCCGACCTTCGCCGAGGCCGGAGCGCTGACCTTGGCGGTGGTCTCGCCCTCCACCGGGTCGCCGCCGCCCGCCGGCGGCACGCACTTGACGTTGAACTTGGTCTCCGCCGCCTGGGCGGGAGTGGCCCCGATGGCTATACCGGCGCCGCCGAGCAGCAGCGCGATCACGGCCGCGCTCACCCTCCGTTGGGTCTTCACAAAGGTCCTTTCGTCGTCGGACTGTTCTCAGACGGTGCGGACGCCTGTGGTGCGTGTGGGGATATCGGCCCCGGCGCGCTGTCCGGGGTGAACCACGGCAGGACCGCCGTGGTGGTCTGGGGGGAGTCCGGCACGGCTTCCGGCCCGGCCTCGAAAGCGCCCGGCTCCGGGGCGCTCGCGCCCCGGTGGCGACCGCCGCCCGGCACCGGGCCGCGCGGGCGGACCTTGTCGACGACGGCCATGCCGATACGGAAGACCGCGGCCGGGATCACCAGCAGGAGCAGGCCCCAGAACAGCAGCACCCCGTACGGGCGGTCCACGCCCCAGGGCTGGGTGGCCACGACCGTGTCGCCGTACTTGAGGGAGACGGTGTAGTCCCCGTGCGCCCCCGCCGCGAGGCTGACGTTCAGCCGGACCTCCGCCTTGCCGCCCGGCGGGATCGTGCCCTTCCACCGGACCTCGTCCCACAGCGGCGCGAACACCCCGTGGGCGGTCCCGAGCTGGAAGACCGGGTCCTTGACCGGGGCCGAGCCGAGGTTGCCGACGGTGACCGTGAACTTCCGGCCGGGCGGGGCGCCGAACCAGGTCAGCACCCCGTCCTCGCCCTCCAGCCGGACCCCGGTGAGCATCGCGAGGCGCGCCGTGCCGGACTCCGCCGGCAGCTCGGCCACCGGATGGTCGGTGATCTTCAGCGGGGCGGCGACGGTGGACTGGTCCCCGTTGACGGAGGTCACGTTGACTACGCAGGGACAGGGCTTGGGGGGTGCCACCACGGCGAGTCGGGCGGCGAAGTGCCCGTCGTCGCCGACCGAGACCGCGGCCCCGTCGGCGTTGGCGCAGCTGTTGGTGCCGCCGATCATGTTCTGCCCGCAGACCAGCAGCATCACCAGGGTCTTGGCGCGCCAGCCGGTGCCGGTGACGGTGATCTCGGTGCCCTTCGCGGCCTCCTGGAGCGAGAGCGCCACGGCGGGCTTGCCCTCGTCGGCGACGGCCGCCGGGGCGGGGGCCGGGAACAGCATCAGAGCGCACAGCGCCAGCCCCGTCGCGATGAGGGCCATGGCCTTGCCGCCGACCGTTGCGCTCACCTGGATGCTCCCGTCAGCTCGTGTTCCGGTGCCCGGTTCCCGGCGGGTACGGGCTCCTCGTCCGCCGGTGGTCCGCCGCGGGCCCGCCTGCCGCGTACGAGGAGCAGCGCGGCCAGGACGACCCCGCCGAGGCCGAGCAGCCCGGCGCCGACCCCGGCCGCGATCCCCCAGGGCACGAACCACGCCGAGGCGGTGGCGGTGGCCGGGGCCGCGCCGGGGGCGGTGACCGTGAGGGCGAGGGCGACCTCGTCGAGGACCGGGGCTCCGGGCCAGGGCTCGGTCAGCGACACCCGCTGGCCGGGGAGCAGTTCCACGGGCAGGACGCGGGAGGTGCGGCCCGGGACCTCGCCGAAGAGCCCCTCGGCGCGCAGGGACAGTTCGGGGGCGAGGGCCACGTTGCCGCGGTTGACCAGGGTGTACGCGACGACCGCGCGGGCGCCCTTGCCGCGTACGGAGACGTCCTCGACCGTGAGGGCGGCCAGCGTCGGGCCGCCGACGCGCAGGTGGACCCGTACGCCCGCCTCGCGGCCGTCCGCGGCGGCGATCACGGCGGCCGGGTGGTCGCCGGGGAGGGCGGCGGGCGGCAGGGTGACCGTGAAGGGGACCACCGCGCGGGTGCGGGGCGGGATCTTCACGGTGGCGGCGGCCCCGAAGCTGATCCAGGAGCCGGCGCCGGGTGCTGCGCCGTTCTGGCGGCCTCCGGCCGCGGGGGTGGGCGGGCGTACGGCGAGGGCCCCGTCGGCCGTGTTGTAGGCGTCGGCCCCGCGCAGGGTGACGGTGCGCTCCCGGTCGGAGGTGTTGGTCAGGGCCAGCCGGTCCTCCAGGACGGTGCCGGCGGGGCCCGCGAGGTAGAAGTACGGGCGGGTCGGCGCGGCGCCTCCCGCGGCGGGCTCGGCGGTCCAGCCGGGCTCGTCGGCGGTGGCGGCGGGCGTGGCGGCGGTGACAGGCGTGGCGGTGGCGGCGGGCGTGGCGGTGGCGGCGCCCGCGGCCCCGAGCAGCAGGGCCGCGGCGAGCAACGCGGTGCACAGGCGCTGGACCGGGGTGGGTGTGGGGGTGTGGAGCACGGGCATGGCCGGGTGTGCTCCGTTCAGGACCGGGCCCGCCGGCCGCGCCGGGTCAGCCAGAGCACGCCGGCGGCGCCGGTGAGCAGCACCGTGCCGCCGAGGGTGCCGAGGGCGAGGGCGGAGTCGGTGGGTCCGGTCTGCGGGAGGGTGTCTTCCGTACCGCCGGAGCCCCCGGACGGCGCGCTGCCGGTCACGTCCAGCTCCAGGGAGGGCTTGGGGCTGTTGCCGGGGGTACAGGTGGTGGTGGTCCCCAGCGCCTTGATGGTGAGCACGCCTGCGGTGAAGGTGACCTTGCCGCTCTTCTTGGGGGTGTAGGTGCCCGAGAGGTCGGTGATCTTGATGGGGGTGTTGGCCGGCACGGCCTCGGGGTTGGGCGATCCCGAGACCGGCACGGACGCCTTCTCGGCGCCGCCGACGAGGATGACGGCGCTGGGGCTCATGGCGCCCTTGCCGAGTTCGACGGGGCTGGACGAGACGCCCTTCTGGAAGGACATCGTCAGCTTGTACCCGTCGCCCTCCTTGACGGCCTTGATGTCGATGGGCGAGACCGCCGACTTGTCCCCGATGGGGGTCTTGCAGTCGTACGCGACGTCGACGACGTCGGCATGGGCTGCGGGGGCTGCCAGCAGGACCGCCGCTGCGGCCAGCGCGGAGGCCAGCGCAAGCGCGGTGGAGCGTTTCCGGTCGGACACCTTCGTCTTCCCCTCGGGCCACGGATTTCTGACGGCACATCAGATCGGTGGCTCAAGGTACGCCCGGGGCCTTACGGAGGGAAGACAAAGGACAGGCCCGGATTGACCGTTCGTCAGTGCGTGCGCAGGCCCTTCTGCCAGACCGCCGAAACCAGCGGAACGCCCGGCCGGTAGGCCAGGTGGACGTGGCTCGGGGCCTCCAGGAGGGCCAGGTCGGCGCGGGCCCCGGGGGCGATCCGGCCGATGTCGGTGCGGCGCAGGGCGCGGGCCCCGCCGGCGGTGGCGGACCAGAGCGCCTCGTCCGGGGTCATCCGCATGTCGCGTACGGCGAGGGCGATGCAGAAGGGCATGGAGCTGGTGTACGAGGAGCCCGGGTTGCAGTCCGTGGACAGCGCGACGGTGGCGCCCGCGTCGATCAGGCGGCGGGCGTCGGGCCACTGGGCGCGGGTGGAGAACTCGGCGCCGGGCAGCAGGGTGGCGACGGTGGTGTCCGCGGCCTGGACGAGGGCGTCGACGTCGGCGTCGGTGAGGTGGGTGCAGTGGTCGGCGGAGGCGGCCTCCAGCTCCACGGCGAGCTGCACGCCGGGCCCGTAGGACAGCTGGTTGGCGTGGACGCGCGGGATCAGCCCGGCGGCGGCGCCGGCGGTGAGGATCGCGCGGGCCTGGTCGCCGTCGAAGGCGCCCTTCTCGCAGAACACGTCCACCCAGCGGGCGTACGGGGCGCAGGCCGCCAGCATCTCGCCGGTGACGAGGTCGACGTAGCCGGCCGGGTCCTCGGCGTAGTCGGGGGACACGATGTGGGCGCCGAGGTAGGTGACCTCCTCGGTGTGCGCGGCCGCGATGCGCAGGGCGCGGGCCTCGTCCTCGACGGTGAGGCCGTAGCCGGACTTGGTCTCGAAGGTGGTGGTGCCCTGGCGGCGGGCCTCGTCGAGATGCCGGACGAGGTTGGCCTCCAGCTCCGCGTCGGTGGCGGCGCGGGTGGCGGCGACGGTGGTCCGGATGCCGCCCGCGGAGTAGCTCCGCCCGGACATGCGGGCGTTGAACTCGGCGGTGCGGTCGCCGGCGAAGACGAGGTGGGAGTGGGAGTCGACGAAGCCGGGGATGAGGGCGCGGCCGTTCGCATCGAATGCCGTGTCCGTGGCGGGGGCGCTGTCGGCCGGGCCGACCCAGGCGATGGTCTCACCGTCGATGACGACGGCCGCGTCCCGGATGAGCCCGAGGGGGCTGCCGTCGCCGAGGGCGGGGTCGTTGGTGACGAGACTGCCGATGTTGGTGACGAGGGTGGTGCTCATGGTTCCCTTCGGGTTCGTTCCGACGACAGCGTCAGCCGCGGAGGGCTGCGATCGATTCGGCCAGGGCCGACGGGACGTCGGGGACCAGGGTGTGGGCGCCGTCGCGGACGATGTGGCGGCCGCCGACCACCGTGTGGCGGACGTCCGATGCGGTGGCGGCGAAGACCGCGGTCTCGGCACCGAGTCGCGGCAGCGGCCCCGCCGTACGGACGGAGTCCAGCGCGATCGTGGTGAAGTCCGCGAGCGCACCCGCCTCCAGGCGCCCCGCGTCGGCGAGGCCAAGGGCGGCATGGCCATCGGCCGTCGCCGCCGTCAGCAGCGCGTTCGCCGTCCAGTGCCCCCGGGTCCGGCTCCGCAGCCGCTCGTCGAGCTCCATCGCGCGGGCCTCCTCCAGGAGGTCGATCACCGCATGGCTGTCGCTGCCCAGCGAGAGCGGGCTGCCCGCGTGCTGGAGCCGCCCGGCCGGGCCGATGCCGTCGGCGAGGTCCCGCTCCGTCGTGGGGCACATGCACGTACCGGTCGTCGTACCGCCCAGCAGCGCGATGTCCCCGTCCGTCAGGTGCGTGTTGTGGACCCCGGTGGTCCGCGGGCCGAGCACCCCGTGGTCGGCCAGCAGCTGCGTCGGGGTGCGCCCGTGCGCGGCCTGGCAGGCCTCGTTCTCGGCGGTCTGCTCGGAGAGGTGGACGTGCAGCGGGGCCTGCCGCTCCTGCGCCCAGCGGGCGACGGTGGCCAGCTGGTCCGCCGGCACGGCGCGTACGGAGTGGATCGCCGCCCCGATCAGCGCGTGCCCGCGCGGCTTGAGGGCCGAGACCCGCTCGGCCCAGGCGTCGGCCGTCCCGTCCGAGAAGCGCAGCTGGTGCGGGTTCGGAGCCTCGCCGAAGCCCGACGACAGGTACGCCGTGTCCAGCAGCGTGATCCGGATGCCGGCCGCCGCGGCCGCCTCGATCAGCGCCTCGCCCATGGCGTTGGGGTCGGCGTACGGAGCGCCGCCACGCGCGTGGTGCACGTAGTGGAACTCGCCGACGTTGGTGATGCCGGCCAGCGCCATCTCCGCGTACACCGCGCGCGCGAGCGCGAAGTACGTCTCGGGGGTGAGGTTCTGGGCGACCTGGTACATGAACTCGCGCCAGGTCCAGAAGGTCCCGGAACCCACCTGCACCAGCGAGCGCAGCGCCCGGTGGAAGGCGTGGGAGTGCGCGTTGGCGAGCCCCGGGACGGTCAGGCCGCGCAGTACCTCGGCCCCCGGCGGCGGGGTCTCGACCCCGGTCCGCAGGGCGCCGATCCGGCCGTCCGCGCCCACTTCGAGGGCGACGCCCGGCTCGACGTGCGTGCCGAGCCAGGCGTGTTCCAACCAGTACGTCTTCACCGGCAGGCCAGTCCTTCCAGTACGTCGGCCAGCGCGAGGACACCGGCCACGCAGTCGTCCTCGGGGGCGAACTCCCGCGGGGAGTGGGAGACCCCGGTGGGGTTCCGTACGAACAGCATCGCGGTCGGGACGGCGGCGGAGAGGATTCCGGCGTCGTGTCCCGCCCCGGTGCCCAGGACGGGGACGCAGCCGCCGAGGATGCGGTTCATCTCGTCGCGCAGTGCGTGCTCGAACTCGACGACCGGGGTGAAGGACTCCCGTACGACGGCCAGGTCGATGCCGTCCTGGTCGGCGCGCTCGCGGGCGGCCTTCTCGATGGCGGTGACCACGGTGTCCAGCGTCGCCTGGTCGGCGGCGCGGGAGTCGAGCCAGCCGCGCACCAGCGAGGGGATGGCGTTGACGCCGTTCGGCTCGACCGAGATCTTGCCGAAGGTCGCGACGGCTCCGGCGAGGGCCGCCTCGGTACGGGCGGCCAGGACGGTCGACGCGTACGTGAGCATCGGGTCGCGGCGGTCCACGAGACGGGTGGTGCCGGCGTGGTTGGCCTCGCCGCGGAAGTCGAAGCGCCAGCGGCCGTGCGGCCAGATCGCGGACGCGATGCCGACGGCGTCGCCGGACAGGTCCAGGGCCCGGCCCTGCTCGACGTGGAGCTCGACGAAGGCGCCGATGCGGGCGAGGCGCTCGGGGTCGGCCCCGATGGCCTGGGGGTCGTACCCGGCGGCCTCCATGGCCTGGGGCAGGCTGATCCCGTCGGCGTCGCGGAGCTCGTACGCCTTCTCCTTCGTCAGCTGCCCGGCGGCGAGCCGGGAGCCGACGCAGGCGAGGCCGAAGCGGGCCCCTTCCTCGTCGCCGAAGTTGGTGATGGCGATCGGCCTGGCGAGCTCCGCGCCCCTCCTGCGGAGTTCGTCCAGGGCCGCGAAGGAGGACACCACGCCGAGGGGGCCGTCGAAGGCGCCGCCGTCGGGCACGGAGTCCAGGTGGGAGCCGGTGACGACGGCGTCACCGGGGAGGACGTCTTCATACGTGTCGGCGCCGAGCCAGGCCCACTGGTTGCCGTTGCGGTCGGTCTCGTACGCGAGGCCGCGGGCCTCGGCCTGGGCCTGGAACCAGGTCCGGCAGTCGGCGTCGGCCCCGGTCCATGCGTAGCGGCGGTAGCCGCCCGATTCGGCGTTGCGACCGATGGGGGCGAGCTCGTTCCACATGCTGTGGAACGAGGCCGCCCCGGCGGGGTTGTCGCTCACGCGTCGTCGCCCTCGCGCATGGGGACGCGGACGCCGCGCTCGTCCGCCACCGACTCGGCGATGTCGTAGCCCGCGTCGACGTGGCGGATGACGCCCATGCCGGGGTCGTTGGTGAGCACGCGGCGGATCTTCTCGCCCGCGAGCTTGGTGCCGTCGGCGACGGTGACCTGGCCCGCGTGGATCGAGCGGCCCATGCCGACGCCGCCGCCGTGGTGGATCGAGACCCAGGAGGCGCCGGAGGCGACGTTGACCATGGCGTTGAGCAGCGGCCAGTCGGCGATCGCGTCGGAGCCGTCGAGCATGGCCTCGGTCTCGCGGTACGGGGAGGCGACGGAGCCGCAGTCGAGGTGGTCGCGGCCGATGGCCAGCGGGGCGGCGAGGGTGCCGTCGGCCACCATCTCGTTGAAGCGCTCGCCGGCCTTGTCGCGCTCGCCGTAGCCGAGCCAGCAGATGCGCGCCGGCAGGCCCTGGAAGTGGACGCGCTCGCCGGCCATCTTGATCCAGCGGTGGAGGGACTCGTTCTCGGGGAAGAGCTCCAGCATCGCCTTGTCGGTCTTGTGGATGTCCGAGGCCTCGCCGGACAGGGCCGCCCAGCGGAAGGGGCCCTTGCCCTCGCAGAAGAGGGGGCGGATGTACGCCGGGACGAAGCCGGGGAAGGCGAACGCGCGGTCGTAGCCGGCGATCTGGGCCTCGCCGCGGATGGAGTTGCCGTAGTCGAAGACCTCGGCGCCCGCGTCCATGAAACCGACCATGGCCTCGACGTGCTTCGCCATGGACTCGCGGGCGCGGGTGGTGAACCCGGCCGGGTCCTTGGCCGCGAACGCCGCCATGTCGTCGAGGTCGACGCCTACGGGGAGGTACGCGAGCGGGTCGTGGGCGCTCGTCTGGTCCGTGACGATGTCGATCGGGGCGCCCTCGGCGAGCATCTGCGGGAGCAGCTCGGCGGCGTTGCCGAGGAGGCCGATGGAGAGCGGCTTGCGGGCGTCGCGGGCCTCGACGGCCAGCTGGAGGGCGTGGCGGAGGTTGTCGGCCTTGACGTCGAGGTAGCGGTGCTCGATGCGGCGCTCGATGGCGCGCGGGTCGACGTCGATGCAGATCGCGACGCCGTCGTTCATCGTCACGGCGAGGGGCTGGGCGCCGCCCATGCCGCCGAGGCCGGCGGTGAGGGTGATGGTGCCGGCGAGGGTCCCGTCGAACTTCTTGGCCGCGACGGCCGCGAAGGTCTCGTACGTGCCCTGGAGGATGCCCTGGGTGCCGATGTAGATCCAGGAACCGGCGGTCATCTGGCCGTACATGGTCAGGCCGAGGGCCTCCAGGCGGCGGAACTCCTCCCAGTTGGCCCAGTCGCCGACCAGGTTGGAGTTGGCGAGCAGGACGCGCGGCGCCCACTCGTGGGTCTGCATCACGCCGACCGGGCGGCCGGACTGGACGAGCATCGTCTCGTCCTGCTTGAGGGTGCGCAGGGTGCGGACCATCGCGTCGAAGGAGCGCCAGTCGCGGGCCGCCTTGCCGGTGCCGCCGTAGACGACGAGCTTGTCGGGGTGCTCGGCGACCTCGGGGTCGAGGTTGTTCTGGAGCATCCGGAGGGCGGCTTCCTGCTGCCATCCCAGGGTGCTGAGCTCGGTGCCTCGCGCAGCACGTACGGGGCGGGGTCCTGACATGGCGGTGCCTCCTCCGATGTTGGGAAATCTATTCACATCCTGACTTCCTGAATAGATTCAGTCAACAGCTGCGGGCCGACCCGCCGGATGATTGGCTGGCGGACATGGCTGCCGAGATGCACGCGCAGGGCGCCGCCGGGCGCCGGGACCTGGCCGTACGGGCCGCCGTGGAGCAGGGACTCGTCGGCGGGGCCGACGACGTGCCGCCGCTGGTCTGTCTGCTGGACACGGCCGGGATCCGGGCCTCCGCCGCCGCCCTGACCGACGCCTTCGCGGCCGCCCTGCCGCCCGGCACCCCCGTTCTGCACGCCTTCGCGGTGAAGGCCTGCCCGCTCGTGCCGGTGCTGCGGCTGCTGGCGGACGCCGGGATCGGCTGCGAGGTGGCCGGCCCCGGGGAGCTGGCGCTGGCCCGCGCGGCCGGGGTGCCGGCCGGGCGGACCGTGCTGGACTCCCCCGCCAAGACGGCGGCCGAGCTGCGCGAGGCCCTGGCGCTGGGCGTCGCCGTCAACGCCGACAACCTCCAGGAACTGGAACGGCTCGACGCGCTGGCCGGCGCCGGCCCGACCCGCTCCCCGATCGGCGTACGGATCAACCCCCAGACCGGGGCGGGCGCCATCGACGCCCTGTCCACGGCCACGGCGACCTCGAAGTTCGGCATCGCCCTGCGCGACCCGGGAGCCCGTGCCCGGCTGGTGCGGGCCTACGCGGACCGCCCGTGGCTGACCCGGCTGCACATCCACTCGGGCTCCCAGGGCGTCCCCCTCTCCCTGATCGCGGAGGGGGTCCGCGACCTCCACGCGCTGGCCGAGGAGATCAACGCGGCGGTGGGGCGCCGCCAGGTCGACACTCTCGACATCGGGGGCGGCCTGCCGGTGAACTTCGCCTCGGACGAGGAGAGTCCGACGTACGCGCAGTACGTCGGCGCGCTGCGCGAGGCGGTGCCCGCGCTCTTCGACGGCGGGTACGGGCTGGTGACGGAGTTCGGCCGGTCGCTGCTGGCCAAGCACGGGCTGGTGCTGGCTCGGGTCGAGTACACCAAGACCACGGGGGCCCGGCCGATCGCGCTCACCCACGCGGGGGTGCAGTTGGCGACCCGCACGGTGTACGCCCCGGCGGAGTGGCCGCTGCGGATCCTGCCGTACGACGCGAAGGGGGCCCCGAAGGACGGCGACCCGGTCCCCCAGGACGTGGCCGGGCCGGCCTGCTTCGCGGGTGACCTCCTGGCGACGGCCAGGGAGCTGCCGCCGCTGGCCCCGGGCGACCTGATCGGCGTCCCGGACACCGGCGCGTACTTCTTCACCGCCCACTACGGCTACAACAGCCTCCCGCGCCCGGCGGTGCACGGCTTCACGGTCACCCCGCAGGCCCGGGTCCGCTTCGCGGAGGTCCGCCCCGCCCAGTCCCTCACGGAGATCGTCGCCGAATCCGGCGGCCCCCTCCGCGACGCCCTGCTGTAGCCGCGAGCCCGCGCCTCAAGAGCCGCGGACGCCGGCCGTCACTCCACGAACAGGCCGCGGGACGCCGCGCGGGCGTCGAAGGCTTCCAGGCGGGCCTGGGCGTCGGGGAGGGCGTCCGCCATCGCCTCCAGGAGGACCCGGCCCAGCAGCATCGGCGCGCACGCCGTGTCGAAGGCCAGGCCCGTGCCGACCGGCGCCGGGATCAGCAGGTCCGAGGAGCGGGCCACGGGCGCGAAGGCCGAGTCGGCGACCGTCACCACCTTCAGCCCCGCCTCCCGCGCGTGGTCCAGCGCCTCCGCCACCTCCCGCGGATACCGCGGCAGCGCGAAGCACAGCAGCGCCGAAGCGCCCGCCCCCGCGGCCGCGTCGATCCGGTCGGCGAGCATCGAGCCGCCCTCGTCGAAGAGCCGTACGTCCGGATGCACCTTGGCGGCGAAGTACGCGAACCCGCGCGCCTGCGAGGACGCCGCCCGCAGCCCCAGTACGGGCAGCGGGCTGGAGGCGGCCAGCACCCGCCCCGCCTCCTCGACCGGCGACGGGTCGGCGAGCATGGCCGACAGCTGCCGCAGGTTCTCGATCTCGCCCTGGACGGCCTGCTGGTACTCGTTGTACGCGTCCTCCTGCGCGGCCGCGGCGGCGCGCTCGGCGGGCGCCACCTCGCGCAGGTGCCGGCGCAGCGCCGGATAACCGTCGAAGCCGAGCGCCACCGCGAACCGGGTCACCGAGGGCTGGCTCACCCCGGCCAGCTCGGCGAGCTCCACGCTCGACAGGAACGGCACGTCCGCCGCCCCGCGCACCATGCAGTGGGCGATCCTGCGCTGGGTGGGCGTCAGCCGGTGCCCCTCGAACAGCTTCTGCAGCCGCGCTGCCGGGCTGTCACTCATCCCGACCCCTCCGTCCCCGTGATTATTCAGTCATCGAGCACTCTGCATGCGGTTATGCAGCACGGCAAGCCGCGGACCGCTCCGCGAGACGCCCCGGGGCGGGACGGCGGCGCGGATACGGGGGATAGGGCGGATACAGGGGATAGGGCGGATACGGGGGCTAACCCCAGTGTCGCGGCCGCCGGCCGTTCCTACGCTGGGCGCATGGAGTCCCAGGAGCTGAAGAAGGATCTCGACGCGACATTGGACGCCCGGCGCGAGCTGGGGCCGGACTACGAGGCCGCGCTCGTGGACTCCTTCGTGGAGAAGGTCGACACGCAGATCCGGCGCCGGCTGGCCGAGGAACGCCTGGCCGCCGCCCGCGCGGGCCACGCCACCGGGCCGTACTTGATGGAGGGCGGCTTCGGCCAACGCTTCGGCTTCGCCATCATCACGCTGGTCCTGGCGATCCCGCTGTCGGCCATCGGCGCAACGCAGGCGGGGTTCAGCGGCCTGCTGGTCGCCTGGGCGGGCGTGCTCGGCGTGAACTTCGTCCACGCGACGAAGCGCCTGCGTCCCCGCGAGCGGGCCGAGTAGCGCCATGACGCCGAGTAGTGCGACCAGCGCCGAGTAACGCCGGAAGAAGTGTGCGCGGGGACCGCCGCACCCTCGCGAGTGCGAGGGGCGGGACGACGGCGGTCCCCGCGAAGGACACGGGCCGGGTCAGGGCCGTCCGCGTCCGTGGCGTTCGCGCGGTCCGGGAGCCGCTCCGGAAGTACGCCAACGCCGTTCGGTGGTGCCGGCCGGGACGTTTCCGTTCCCTGCCGACAACCACCACTGTGCCGGAGGCGTGTTAAGCCGGTGCTGCCGTCACATGACGGGCCCGTACCTTTTGTGCGACAGGCACTTCGGCCATTCCTTGCGGTACTTCGGCTACTTCGCGCCCTTCGCGAGGAACGCCAGCAGGTCCTGACGGCTCACCACACCGGTCGGCTTGCCCTCGACCAGCACGATCGCCGCGTCCGCCTCGCCCAGTACGGACATCAGCTCCGACACGGGCTCGCCCGAACCGACCTGCGGCAGCGGCCGGCTCATGTGCTTCTCCAGCGGGTCCGACAGCGAGGCCTGCTTCGCGAACAGCGCCGCCAGCAGCTCCTTCTCCACGACCGAGCCGATGACCTCGGCGGCCATGACGTCCGGGTGGCCGGCGCCGGGCTTGACGATCGGCATCTGGGAGACGCCGTACTCGCGCAGCACCTCGATGGCCTCGCCCACGGTCTCCTCGGGGTGCATGTGGACCAGGGAGGGGATGCCGCCCTCCTTGTCGCTGAGCACGTCGCCGATGCGCGCGGCGGGGCCGGCCTCCTCCAGGAAGCCGTGTCCCGCCATCCACTCGTCGCTGAAGATCTTGCTCATGTAGCCGCGGCCGCTGTCCGGCAGCAGGACGACGACCACGTCGTCCGGACCGAGCCCCTCGGCGGCCTTCAGCGCCGCGACGACCGCCATGCCGCAGGAGCCGCCGACGAGCAGGCCCTCCTCCTTGGCGAGGCGGCGGGTCATCTGGAAGGAGTCCTTGTCGGACACCGCGATGATCTCGTCCGTCACGTTCGGGTCGTACGCGGTCGGCCAGAAGTCCTCGCCGACGCCCTCGACCAGGTACGGGCGGCCCGAGCCGCCGGAGTAGACCGAGCCCTCGGGGTCGGCGCCGATGACCTTGACCTTGCCGCCGGACACCTCCTTGAGGTAGTTGCCCGTACCCGAGATCGTGCCGCCCGTGCCGACGCCCGCGACGAAGTGGGTGATCTTCCCGTCCGTCTGCTCCCACAGCTCGGGACCGGTGGTCTCGTAGTGCGAACGGGGGTTGTTCGGGTTGCTGTACTGGTCCGGCTTCCAGGCGCCCGGGGTCTCGCGGACGAGGCGGTCGGAGACGTTGTAGTACGAGTCCGGGTGCTCCGGGTCGACGGCCGTCGGGCAGACCACCACGTCGGCGCCGTACGCGCGCAGCACGTTGATCTTGTCCATGGACACCTTGTCAGGGCAGACGAAGATGCACTTGTAGCCCTTCTGCTGGGCCACGATGGCGAGTCCTACACCGGTGTTGCCGCTGGTGGGCTCCACGATGGTGCCGCCGGGCTCAAGGGCACCGCTCTGCTCGGCGGCCTCGATCATCCGGACGGCGATCCGGTCCTTCACGGATCCACCGGGATTGAAGTACTCGACCTTGGCAAGGACGGTGGCCTGCAGGCCTTCGGTCACACGGTTGAGCTTCACCAGCGGGGTGTTGCCGACGAGGCTGATCATCGAGTCGTGGAATTGCACCATGTTCTCCAGGGAGGGGACTCCACGGGTTCTCCGGGAGGTCCCGCCAGACTAAGCGGAAAGGGATTGGCCGACCGGCACTACGGGGCAGGAAGGTCATCGAGACCGGACGGGAAAGGGAGGTGGCTCGAGGGGTGTCCAGAGCGAGGACGGCCCGCCGGATCGCGGCGGGCGCGGCGTACGGCGGAGGCGGGCTCGGGCTGGTCGGAGCCGCCGCCGTGGGGCTGGTGCTGGCGGAGGTCCAGTTCGCGAAGCGGACGGTGGGCACCGGGCTCGGCGATCCGCCGCGGGCGGACGGGCTGTACGGGAGCGAGTTCGCGGGGTCGGCCGCCGCCGGTGCGGAACCGGGCCAGGCGCCGCTGCGGCTCGGCATGATGGGCGACTCCACGGCCGCCGGGCTCGGCGTGCGCCGGGCCAGACAGACCCCGGCCGCGCTGCTGGCCTCGGGGCTGGCGGCGGTGGCCGAGCGGCCGGTGGAGCTGCGCAACGTGGCCGTCTCCGGGGCCATGTCCGACGACCTCGACCGCCAGGCGGAGCTGCTCCTGGACGGGGAGCTGCCGCCGCCGGACGTGTGCGTGATCATGATCGGCGCGAACGACGTCACGCGGCGCATGCCGCCGACGCAGTCGGTGCGCCACCTGACCTCGGCCGTACGCCGGCTGCGGCTCGCGGGCTCCGAAGTGGTGGTCGGCACCTGCCCCGACCTGGGCACCATCGAGCCGGTGTACCAGCCGCTGCGCTGGCTGGCCCGGCGCGTCTCGCGCCAGCTGGCCGCCGCCCAGACGATAGGGGTCGTCGCCCTGGGAGCCCGTACGGTCTCCATGGGGGACCTGCTGGGCCCGGAATTCGCGGCGAACCCGCGCGAGATGTTCGGCCCGGACTCGTACCACCCGTCGGCGGAGGGCTACGCGACGGCGGCCATGGCCGTGCTGCCCACGATGTGCGCGACCCTGTCGCTGTGGCCGGAGTCGGACCGCCTGGAGGTGGCGCGGAACGAGGACATGCTGCCGGTGGCGAAGGCCGCGTCGGCCGCCGCCGGGCAGGCGGGCACCGAGGTCACCCAGGCCCGCGGCCCGTGGGCCCTGCTCAAGCACCGCCGCCGCAGGCGGGTCCCGGCGGAGGACCTGGCGGCCCCCTCGACCCCCCAGCCGTCGGGCACGGCCCTGCCGCCCCGAGCCGACTCCCCGTCCGCGAGCTGAGACGCGCGGCGGCGGCCCCGGCGCCCGGGGCCGTCCCCGCTGCCCGGACCCGCGCACGCCGGGACCGGGTGCCCGGATCGCGCCGTCCAGCCGCCCGGCGGGGCGCCTGGCGCGGCCCGTGCGCCGTTCCGCGTCGCCGGGCGCGTCCAGCACCGCCGGCGTTCGAGGCGCGGGTCCGGGCGGAGCCCGGCACCCGGGGTCCGAGGGCCCGGAACAGAAGCACGGTCCCCACGCGTTCCACCCGCGGAGCGACCGGCATCACATGCCCAAGTCGGTGACCTCGACCGTACGGGCCGGTAACTTCGCTTGCGGTCCCGCAACGAGCCGCAACTCACCCCCCTTGGAGCCCCGATGCCCGAAGCAGTCATCGTTTCCACCGCCCGCTCCCCCATCGGGCGCGCCTTCAAGGGGTCCCTCAAGGACGTGCGCCCGGACGACCTGACCGCCACGATCATCCAGGCCGCCCTCGCCAAGGTCCCCGAGCTGGACCCGCGCCAGATCGACGACCTGATGCTGGGCTGCGGCCTCCCGGGCGGCGAGCAGGGCAACAACCTCGGCCGGATCGTCGCCGTGCAGATGGGCATGGACTTCCTGCCCGGCACCACGATCACGCGCTACTGCTCCTCCTCCCTCCAGACCTCCCGCATGGCGCTGCACGCCATCAAGGCGGGCGAGGGCGACGTCTTCATCTCGGCCGGTGTCGAGATGGTCTCGCGCTTCGCCAAGGGCAACTCCGACTCCTGGCCCGACACCCACAACCCGTTCTTCGCCGACGCGGAGGCCCGTACGGCCGCCGTCGCGCAGAGCGAGGGCTCCTCGTGGCAGGACCCGCGCGAGGACGGCCTCGTCCCCGACGCCTACATCGCGATGGGGCAGACCGCCGAGAACCTGGCCCGGATCAAGGGCGTGACCCGCCAGGACATGGACGAGTTCGGCGTCCGCTCGCAGAACCTCGCCGAGGCCGCCATCAAGAACGGCTTCTGGGAGCGGGAGATCACCCCGGTCACCACCCCGGACGGCACCGTCGTCTCCGCGGACGACGGCCCGCGCGCCGGCGTCACCCTGGAGGGCGTCCAGGGCCTCAAGCCCGTCTTCCGCCCCGACGGCCTGATCACGGCCGCCAACTGCTGCCCGCTCAACGACGGCGCCGCCGCGCTGGTCATCATGAGCGACACCAAGGCGCGGGAGCTGGGCCTGACCCCGCTGGCCCGGATCGTCTCCACCGGCGTCACCGGCCTCTCCCCCGAGATCATGGGCCTCGGCCCGGTCGAGGCGTCGAAGCAGGCCCTGAAGCGCGCCGGCCTGACCGTCGGCGACATCGACCTGTTCGAGATCAACGAGGCCTTCGCGGCCCAGGTCATCCCGTCGTACCGGGACCTGGAGATCCCGCTGGAGAAGCTGAACGTCAACGGTGGCGCCATCGCCGTCGGTCACCCGTTCGGGATGACCGGCGCCCGCATCACCGGCACGCTGATCAACAGCCTCCAGTTCCACGACAAGCAGTTCGGTCTCGAAACGATGTGTGTCGGGGGCGGCCAGGGCATGGCGATGGTCATCGAGCGCCTGAGCTAAGTCTTTACGGAGACTTCGTCCAGACGCCGCAAGGGATCCGCTTGATCCCTTGCGGCGTACTGACGCCGAATCTAATCCCGTCGCGGCCGACCTGTGACCGAATCTCCCCCAGGATGTGACCTTTGTCCTGGGGGTTTGGCATTTACGCAGGTCAGGGCACTTTTACAGGGTCTGTATGTGACCAAAGCCCTGTCCAATTCGTGACGTAATGCACTGCACGCCATTCCCAGGTCAGGACACTCTGATGTAGGAAGTCGGGGGATCGAATCAATCAGGAGTTAGTCAGTGAGCGCCATGTCTCTTGCCCTGCTGCTGACCACGGCCGCCGCCGCGACCGTGGGCGCTGCTGCGCTGCACGCCGTACACGGCCTGCGCAAGCAGGTGACGGCCCTCCGCGGTGAGCTGGCGACGCCCGCCCACACCCGCGGCACGACCGTCCCGCACGCCCGCAGTGCCGTGCATTCCCCTGCCGCCGAGATACGAGCCGCCGTGGCCGAGGCCCTGGCCGAGGAGCGCGAGCGCGAGCTCGCCGAGGCGCGGGCCTTCTGGGCCGCGCAGGAGGCCCGTGACGCCGCCGACGCGCCTTCGCTGCTGGGCGGCCTGCCCGGCCTCGGTGAGGACGGCCCCGCCGTCTTCCTGCCCGGCCTCGGTGAGGACGGCCCCGCCGTCTTCCTGCCCCGCCAGGCCGACCTGGTGGGTCTGGAGCCGGTGCTCGGCGACGAAGCCGCCGACGACTACCCCGAGGATTCGGCCGCGCTGGCCGCCGCCCGCCGGCGCCACCCCTCGCACCCCGACTTCGTACCGGTCCAGGCCCCGGCCCCCGGCGCCGACCACGAGCGCACCGTCTCGCGCCTGGAGGAGCTCGCGGAGGCCCGTACGGCCCTCGCGGACGTCCGCCCGGGCCCGCTGGGCACGCTCGACGTGTACGTCTTCACCGACGGCACCACGCTGTGCATGACCCCGGGCCACCGGGAGACGGCGGAGCGCCTCGCCGAGGCACTGCGCTCGGGCACCGCGCCGGTCCTGCTGGGCGGCTCCGGCATCTCGGGCGCCTACGCCCTGACCTTCTCCTGCGGTGACACCCAGGACCCGGACAACAACGTCTACATCCTCGCGGACCGCGTCATCGCGTCTCTCTGATCGCCGCGTCGCGCTGATTCACCGCGTCGCTCTGGCTTCCGCCTGCTCCACCAGCCGTACGGCCTCGTCCGCCATCCCGGACGGGGCCTTCGCGGTTTCCGGGAACCCCAGCGGCCCTTCGGCGGCCGGTCCTTCGGCGGCGGCGCGCAGCGCCTCCGCGAGGTCCAGCCCGGCCACCGCCACCTGGTCCCCGACCACGAACACCCCCGCGTCGGGCATCTCCCGCGCCGGAGCCGCCCCCGCACCCTGCCGCGCCGCCTCCAGCGCCTGGGCCCTTACGGAGAGCTCCCGGGCCAGCTCCAGCGCCTCGGCGGCCGCCCCCTGTTGGAGACGGCTCTGCGGCATGGCCCGCAACCGGTCGGCGAAACGTTCCACGGCGGCGGTCAGAGGCGAAGTATCAAGCACCCGGCCGACCTTACGCGCCGCCGCGGCGCCATTGCCAACGGGCGAACTCTCCGGCACGGTGGCGTGAAGAGAACAGCACAGCACGGCGATACCTCCGGAGGCGCCCATGTCCGTAGAGTTCTCCGAGCAGACCCACCGCAACATGATCGACAGAATCCCCTTGACCACCGGTCGTGAAGTGTCCGACTGGCTCCGCACCGTGGACGACGGCCCCTCCCTCGTCCGGTTCGAGGAGAAGGTCAGCTGGCTGCGCGGCGCGCACGAACTCTCGTACGGCCAGGCCAAGGCGATCATCCACGAGTACGACCTGCGCAGGGCGGCCCGCAAATTCGGCTGCCCCGGCTGACCCCTCCCCCGACCCCTCCGTCCCCGACCCCGTACCCCCTCCGAGACGCGGGAAGGCCCCGCGAGCGGTGAGCTCGCGGGGCCTTCCCCCTGCCTTCTGCGCCGGTACGACGGCCGGTACGACTAGTCGTCGCCGGAGAGGATCTGGAACAGGCGCAGCAGCTCCAGGTAGATCCACACCAGGGTCAGCGTGAGGCCGAAGGCCGCCAGCCAGGCCTCGTCGCGCGGGGCGCCGTAGGTGATGCCGTCCTCGACCTGCTTGAAGTCCATGGCGAGGAAGCAGGCGCCGAGGATGACGCCGATGACGCCGAACAGGATGCCGAGGCCGCCGCTGCGGAAGCCGAGGCCGTCACCGCCCGCGAAGACCGAGAACAGCAGGTTCGCGACCATGAGCAGCATGAAGCCCATGGCGGCCGCCATCACGAAGCCGTAGAAGCGGCGGGTGACGCGGATCCAGCGCATCTTGTACGCGAACAGCACGGAGGCGAAGACGCACATCGTGCCGAGCACGGCCTGGATGACCACGCCGGCGCCGAGCATGGTGCTGGTGGCCGAGCTGATGACACCGAGGAAGAAGCCCTCGAAGGCCGCGTAGCCGAGGATGATCGGCGGGGAGGCCTTGCGCTTGAAGGACTGGACGAGCCCGAGGACGAGCGCGATGAGCGCGGCGCCGACAGCGATGCCGTACGACTTGTTGACGTTCGCCGCGTCGACGGGCATGGCGATCCACGCGATCGTCGCCGTGAGGATGACCGTGCCGAGCGTCATGGCCGTACGGCTCACGACGTCGTCCATGGTCATCACGTCGGCGCGCGCGGGCGCCTGCGGCATGCCGGTGGTCGTGTCCGTGGCGTAAGGATTCGTCGCGTACGGGTTGGCCCCGGCCTGCTGGTGCTGCGCGTCAAAACCCGCGTAGCCCCCGCTGTCGCGGCTGAACCCCCGTCGCGAGAAGACCGGGTTGCTGCTCCTCATCTCACTCCTCCATGGCCACCGTGCGCGGCCTTGCGACAAGAGTAATGCGTTAGCAAAAATCTGACCCTACTGCTCAGGGAGGATCTTTGCCCAGCACCCGCCGGCGCCGGGCGATCCCTCCGGGCCTGCCGATGGGCGGCGACGCCGAGGCCGCGGCCGGACATGTGCCGCCTCCGCGCGCGCCCGAAATGCCCCGGCGACAGGCTCCTACCTCCTCAGACCCAGCTCAATCCCCCTCGTTCGAGCGGGTGCTGGTTGCTGGCCTGCGACGTCCATCCCACGTGTAGAGATCATGAAGCGAAGGGGCAGGTGTGCCGATTCCCTACGCGCGCCCACTCGCGGCGGCCATTTCCACCACAGCCGCGGACCGCAAGGCCGGCGTCGAGGGCGTCCCGCTGTCCGTGAACCGTACGGACGGCCTGGCCAAGGCCGGCACCTCACATGCGCGCCTCGGCCGGTGGGTAGCGGTCGCGGCAACCTGCGCGCTCCTCACCGGATGCGGGACCCACGGAGCCGGTCCGTCCGCACACACGGCATCGGACACTCCGGTGCCGGGCCTGCCGGCGACCGCGGCGGAGCCGACGGCGGCTGCGACGACACCGACTGCGGTCGACCTGAAGGCGGCCGCGCTGGCCAAGGCGGCGGCCGCGGGTGAAGCGCCCACCGAGGCGGGCGTCTCCGAGCCGGCTCGGGAGCCTGACCGCGCGAGCTTCCTCTGGGAATCGACGAAGGGCCACCTCTGCCTGGCGCAGACGGCCCTCTCCGGCGGTTTCGACACCCTGTCGCCCGCTCTGACCGGACGGGACCTCTACTACGTGCAGCTGCCTGACGCGCCCAAGGGCGACCTCGACGTGACACTCGACGTCGGCGGACAGCAGAAGCAGGAGCGGCTCCACTTCACGTAGCCGAGAGGGAAGGAAACAGGACGGCGGGGGTGCCCAAGGGGCGCCCCCGCCGTTCGTGTGTTCCGGTACGTGCGGAACGTACTCGTGCCCGGAGCCGGACTTGAACCGGCACGGCCTAGGCCAGCGAGGTTTAAGCTCGCCGTGTCTGCATTCCACCATCCGGGCAGGGCGTAGCGGCTCCCGTACAAAAGCACTGAACGCTGTGCCGAGCCTATCCGGATCACCCTGGTCGCCAGTGGGCCGTCTATCCGATGTTGTCTGATTTTATTGGCGCTTGAGGGGGCGTCAGGGCCCAGAACACGCGGTGGGCCCGTTACGGGCGGCGATCACCCGGGATACGGGATTGACGGGATTTCGATGGCCTCCGCCACCCGCCCGCCACCCCGTGCGCCACCCTCCCCGCCACCCCGGGCCACCCCGGCCTCCGCAAGCCGCCCCGGACGCCTCCCAGGGGCGGCTGTCATACCAGAGGAGGAGGCGGCCCGCCCCGTGATCAGACTCCAGTGGGCCAGGGAACGGGCACCTCGGCTGATCCCCCGCAGGGGTGCGCACGGCGAGGATGGAAGCGTCCCGCCGAACCGCAGACCGCACCCCGGTCCGCAGCCCGAGGAGTCGCTTCCGTGACCACCATGAACTACGCCCCGCACACCACCCAGGCCGTGGCCGCCCGGGCCACCGGCCTCTCCAAGGTGTACGGCCAGGGCGAGACCCAGGTGGTCGCCCTGGACAACGTCTCCGTGGACTTCGGCCAGGGCCAGTTCACCGCGATCATGGGCCCCTCGGGCTCCGGCAAGTCCACCCTGATGCACTGCGTCGCCGGTCTGGACACCTTCTCCGCCGGCTCCGTCCGCATCGGCGAGACCGAGCTCGGCACCCTCAAGGACAAGCAGCTGACCCAGCTGCGCCGGGACAAGATCGGCTTCATCTTCCAGGCGTTCAACCTGCTGCCGACGCTGACGGCACTGGAGAACATCACCCTGCCGATGGACATCGCGGGCCGCAAGCCCGACAAGCAGTGGCTGGACACCGTCATCGAGATGGTCGGCCTCTCCGGCCGCCTCGGCCACCGCCCCACCCAGCTCTCCGGCGGCCAGCAGCAGCGCGTGGCCGTGGCCCGCGCCCTGGCCTCCCGCCCCGAGATCATCTTCGGTGACGAGCCCACCGGAAACCTGGACTCCCGCTCCGGCGCCGAGGTCCTCGGCTTCCTGCGCAACTCCGTCCGCGAGCTCGGCCAGACCGTCGTCATGGTCACCCACGACCCGGTCGCCGCCTCCTACGCGGACCGCGTCATCTTCCTCGCCGACGGCCGCATAGTCGACGAGGTGCTCAGCCCCACCGCGGACGGGGTGCTCGACCGTATGAAGGCCTTCGACGCCAAGGGCCGTACCAGCTGAGGGACGTTCCCTCCCCGTCCCCGCTGACCCCTTACCACCTGGACTCCTCCACCATGTTCCGTACCGCGCTGCGCAACGTGCTCGCGCACAAGGCCAGGCTGCTGATGACGGTGCTCGCCGTCGTCCTCGGCGTCGCCTTCGTCTCCGGCACCCTCGTCTTCACCGACACCCTCAGCAAGGCCCTCTCCAGCCAGTCCGCCAAGAGCTACGACGGCGTCGCCGTCTCCGTGACCTCGTACGGCCAGGGCCGGGGCGAAGACGGCCGGCGCGAGGGCGAGGTCGGCCTCAGCCAGCAGACCCTCGACAAGGTCAAGGCCCTCAACGGCGTCGAATCCGTCTCCGGCCGCGTCTCCGGCTTCGCCGGCGTCGGTGACGAGAAGGGCGAGCTGATCGGCTCCGGCTGGTCCAACAAGGGCTCCAACTACGCCCCCGTCAAGGACGGCAAGGACCCGCGCTACGCCTTCACCGAGGGCACCGGCCCGGCCAAGGCCGACCAGATCGCCCTCGACAGGGCGACCGCCGACACCGGCAAGTACAAGGTCGGCGACAAGGTCCGCGTCGCCACCAACGGCCCGGTGAAGGAGTACGCCCTCTCCGGCGTCTTCACCACCGAGGACGGCGAGGTCAGCGCGGGCGGCAGCCTGGTCCTCTTCGACACCGCGGTCGCCCAGGAGCTGTACCTCAAGCCCGGCTTCTACGAGGAGCTGTCGGTCGCCGCCAAGGCCGGAACCTCCGCCGACCAGTTGCTCACCGACATCAAGCCGCTGCTCGACTCCAAGCGCACCAAGGCCCAGACCGGCGCCGCCCTCGCCGCCGAGCAGGCGAAGGACGTCGAGCGGGGCATGGCCAACATGAACCAGATGCTGCTCGCGTTCGCCGGCATCGCACTCTTCGTCGGCATCTTCCTGATCTACAACACCTTCACCATGCTGGTCACCCAGCGCACCAAGGAGCTGGCCCTGCTGCGCGCCGTCGGCGCCAACCGCGGCCAGGTCATGCGCTCGGTCCTCACCGAGGCGCTGGTCGTCGGCGTCGTCTCCGCCGTCGTCGGCCTGCTCGCCGGCACCGGCCTGGCGGTCGCCATGCGCTCCGCGATCGAGGCCTTCGGCGCCAAGCTCCCGGCAGGCGACCTCGTGATCGCCCCGGGCACCGTCATCGCGGCCGTGGTCATCGGCGTCCTCGTCACCACCCTCGCCGCCCTGCTGCCCGCCTGGCGCACCGGCCGGATCGCCCCGGTCGCCGCCATGGGCAGCGCCCACCTGCCGGCCACCGCGAAGTCCCTGGTCGTACGGAACATCCTCGGCTCGGTCATCAGCCTCGCCGGTATCGGCCTGGTCCTGCTCGGCGTGTCCCAGGGCGGCTCGAACGGCCGCCTGATCCTCGGCGCCGGCGCGTTCTTCATGCTCA
Organism: Streptomyces sp. NPDC090741; assembly: GCF_044769045.1. Classification (NCBI taxonomy): domain Bacteria; kingdom Bacillati; phylum Actinomycetota; class Actinomycetes; order Kitasatosporales; family Streptomycetaceae; genus Streptomyces; species Streptomyces sp. NPDC090741. Next base: position 75,316 of record NZ_JBIVXF010000004.1, read on the forward strand.
TCGGCCTGATCGTGGTGCTCCCGCTGCTCTCCAAGCCGGTGATCGGGGCGCTCCGCCCCGCACTGCAGAAGGTCTTCGGCATCCCCGGCAAGCTGGCCGCGCAGAACGCCGTGCGCAACCCGCGCCGCACCGCGGTCACCGCCGCCTCCCTGGCGATCGGCCTGACCCTGGTGACCACCCTGTCGGTGCTCGGCATCACCATGGGCCAGGCCATCGACCGGATGAGCACGGACAAGCTGAAGGCCGACTACAAGGTCTCCATGGCCGCCGAGGGCATGAGCCTGGACAAGTCGGTCGCCGAGACCCTGGCCAAGGCCCCCGGCATCAAGGCGGTCTCCCCCCAGGCGGACGGCTACCTGAAGATCGACGGCGAGTTCCGCTCGGCGTCCGGCGTCGCCCCGGCCGCCATCGGCCAGATGCTGAACATCGAGACCCTCAGCGGCTCGCTGGACAGCCTCACCCGGGGTGAGGTGGCCGTCGCCGAGACCACCGCGAAGAAGCAGAACGTCTCCGTCGGCTCCGCGCTCCAGGTCCAGTACGACGACGGCGAGAAGGGCACGCTCAAGGTCGGAGCCGTCTACAAGGACCTGGAGGGCCTGCTCTCCCCGTACGTGCTCGACAACAAGATCCTCAGCTCGCACAGCGAGGAGCAGTACATCCGCGAGGTGTACGTCAACACCACCGACGGCGGCTCGAAGGCCGCGCAGCAGACCGTCGTCGACGCCCTCGGCAAGAACCCGGCTATCAAGGTCGCCACCCAGCAGGACGTGCGCAACGAGATGGGCGGCATCATCAACACGATGCTGAACATCATGTACGGACTGCTCGGCATGGCGCTGATCATCTCGGTGCTCGGTGTGGTCAACACCCTCGCGATGTCCGTCTTCGAGCGGACCCAGGAGATCGGCATGCTGCGGGCGATCGGCCTCGACCGCAGCCGGGTCAAGAACATGATCCGCCTGGAGGCCGTGGTCATCTCGCTCTTCGGCGCGGTCCTCGGTGTCGCCATCGGCGTCTTCCTCGCCTGGGCGGTGGGCACCACCGTCGCCAAGGGGGTCCCGAACTACGCCCTGGTCCTCCCCTGGGACCGGATCGGCGTCTTCCTCCTGCTGGCCGCCGTGGTCGGCGTCCTGGCGGCCATGTGGCCCGCCCGCAGCGCCGCCCGGCTGAACATGCTGACCGCCATCAAGACCGAGTAGCGAGTGGCGAGAAGCGAGTAGCGCACGAGCGGTCCGCAGGGACACGGAAGGGCCCCGGGGCACGCCCCGGGGCCCTTCCCGCTGTCGTACGGGTCACGCGCCCCAGGTGCGCAGCCGCAGCGGCAGCCGCGAGCGCCCGGCCGCCGCGGGCTTCACGGCGAGGACCTGGTTGACGCCGAGCCGGCCGTGCTCGAAGCCCAGCGCCGAGGCCGCCATGTACAGCCGCCAGACCCGGGCCCGCCCCGGCGAGGTCAGCCGTACGGCCTCCTCCCAGTGCTCCTCCAGCCGCGCCACCCAGGCCCGCAGGGTCAGCGCGTAGTGCTCGCGCAGCGCCTCCACGTCGCGGACCTCGAACCCGGCCCGCTCCAGCTCGCCCACCGTCGTGCCCAGCGGGGAGAGTTCGCCGTCGGGGAAGACGTACGCGTCGATGAACTCGTCGATCCGGTACGCCTCTTCGTCCGGCTCCGGCGGGCGCGCGATCTGGTGGTTCAGCAGCCGGCCGCCGGGCGCCAGCAGGGCGTGCAGGGTGCGGGCGTACTCGCGGTAGCGCTCCGCGCCGACGTGCTCGGCCATGCCGATGGACGAAATGGCGTCGTACGGGCCGTCCTTGACGTCCCGGTAGTCCTGGATCCGGATGTCGAGCAGGTCGGCCAGACCCTCCTCCGCGGCCCTCTTGCGGGCGTACACGGCCTGCTCGCGCGAGAGGGTGATGCCGGTGACCCGGACCCCGTACTCGCGGGCGGCGTGCAGGGCCATGGAGCCCCAGCCGCAGCCGACGTCGAGGAGCCGCAGGCCGGGCTGGAGGCCCAGCTTCCGGCAGACCAGGTCGAGTTTGTCCCGCTGGGCCTCCTCCAGGGTGGAGCCGGGGCTCCAGTAGGCGCAGGAGTACACCATCGAGGGACCCAGGACGTGCTCGTAGAACTCGTTGCCGACGTCGTAGTGGTGGCTGATCGCCTGCCGGTCCCGGCCCCTGGTGTGCGTCGGGCCGCCGCGGCGGGGGGCTTCCTCCGGCGGCGGCGCGGGCGCCGGCCACGGCCGGGCCAGGGTGACGAGGTCACGCAGGGCGGCCCGGGCGTCCGGATCGCGCAGCAGCGCGGCGGTCCCGGCGGCGCCCGCGGCCCGCTCCAGCAGCTGGGGGCGCAGGGCGGAGAGCTTGCCGAGGCCGGAGCGGCGGACTTCCGGCGGGGTCTCGGGGACGACGGCGGGCCCGCGCTCCCAGAGCAGCCCGGCCACCCGGTCCAGGAGTTCGAAGAGGTCACCCTCCACGGTCAGGTCCCCGGCCACCCAGGCCCGGGCCAGGCCCAGTTCACCCGGCCGCCACAGCACGCGGCGCAGGGCGCGCCGGTTGGCCAGCACCAGGGTGGGTCCGGCGGGCGGCCCGGCCTCGCTGCCGTCCCAGGCACGAATCCGGACGGGCAGGGGGGCGCCCAGCAGGGTTTCGGCGAGAGCGGCCAGCCGCGGCGCGGCTTCGGTCATCGTAGGCACCTCCAGTAATGATCCGACCGAACGGCCTACCCACTTCGGGCGGCCCTCAATCGGACGACACTCCGAACAGGCCTACGGGGACACGCCGAAGGGGCCGCCCGCACCACGGATGGCGGACGGCCCCTTCGGGGACGTGCTGGAGGAGTTGCCGGTCAGGCCCGGGTCAGGAGGCCTTGGCCTTCGCGGCCGGGGCAGCGGCGGCGGCCGGAGCCGGCGCCGGCTTGGCGGCCTCGTAGAACTCCTCGCGCGGGGTCTCCAGCGCACCGAGGGAGACGACCTCGCGCTTGAGGAACATGGCGAGGGTCCAGTCGGCGAAGACGCGGATCTTGCGGTTCCAGGTCGGCATGGCCATGCCGTGGTAGCCACGGTGCATGTACCAGGCGAGCCGGCCCTTGAGCTTGATCTTCGTCTTGCCCATGACGATCATCGCGACGCCCTTGTGGAGGCCGAGGCCCGCCACCGCACCCTTGTTGGAGTGCGAGTACTCGGCCTGCGGGAAGCCCCGCATGCCCGAGATGACGTTGTCGCCGAGGACCTTGGCCTGGCGCAGCGCGTGCTGGGCGTTCGGCGGGCACCAGGCGTTCTCGACGCCGGCCTTGCGGGCGGCGATGTCCGGGACCTGGGCGTTGTCGCCCGCGGCCCAGATGTAGTCGGTGCCCTGGACCTGGAGGGTCGGGGCGGTGTCGACGTGGCCGCGCGGGCCCAGCGGCAGGCCGTAGCGGGCCAGCACCGGGTTGGGCTTGACGCCGGCGGTCCACACGAGGGTGTCGGAGTCGACCTCAAGGCCGTTCTTCAGCACCACGTGGCCGTCCACGCAGGAGTCCATGGAGGTGTTGAGGTAGATCTCGATGCCGCGGGACTCGAGGTGCTCCTTGCCCCAGGTGCCGAGCTTGGGCCCGACCTCGGGGAGGATCTTGTCGGCCGCGTCCACCAGGATGAAGCGCATGTCCTCGCGCTTGATGGTGGTGTAGTACTTCGCGGCGTCGCGGGCCATGTCCTCGACCTCGCCGATCGTCTCGGCACCGGCGAAGCCGCCGCCGACGAAGACGAAGGTGAGGGCCTTGCGGCGGACGTTCTCGTCCGTCGTGGACTCGGCCTTGTCGAGCTGCTCAAGGACGTGGTTGCGCAGGCCGATGCCCTCTTCGACACCCTTCATACCGATGCCCTGTTCGGCGAGGCCGGGGATCGGGAAGGTGCGGGAGACGGCGCCGAGCGCGATCACCAGGTAGTCGAAAGGCAGCTCGTACGCCTCGCCGACGAGCGGCGTGACGACGGCGACCTTGCGGTCCTGGTCGATGCTGGTGACCCGGCCGGTGAGAACCTCTGCCTTGGGCAGCACGCGTCGCAGCGGGACGACGACGTGCCGAGGCGAGATGCTGCCTGCGGCCACTTCGGGGAGGAAGGGCTGGTAGGTCATGTACGACCGCGGGTCGACGACCGTGACGGTCGCCTCGCCATAGCGCATCTTCTTCATGATCCGCTTGGCCGCGTACAGGCCTACGTACCCACCTCCTACAACGAGGATCCTGGGACGCTCCGTGGTGCTCATGGAACGAGTATCCAGCACCCCAAGGGGTGACGCTCGTGAGCCCCTTCACAAGGTGATGGAGGCCCTCTGTTACACTGCGCGGCCCACGTGACGGAGGTCATGGCGCGAAACGGGAACCAGGGTGTAACAGGATTCGTTGTTCACCCGTCCTGAACTGGCCTCCAGGCCCATAAGCGGAGTAGACCACCGGGTTGGTGGATACCTACCGACGAGGCCGGACCGCGCCCTCATTTCGCACGAACGCTCGGACGAAAGAGGCCTGATGGCCCCCGGAGCGCCCCGAAGGACCCTTCCCGCGGCCCATCAGGCCTCTTTTCCTTGTGAAGAACTTCACGAACTTTCTGCGACGAGGGGATCTAAGACCTCCGTAAAGCCCTCCGAAGGTCCCCCGAAGCCCCACGACCCCTCGCGCGAGGCTCAACGCACGTGTACACGGCCACGCGTACACTGCTGACATGAGTGAGAACGCTGTGACCGTGCGCGAAGCCCGCGCCCACCTCGCGGACCACATCAACCGTGCCGAGCAGGGCGCCTCGACCATAATCACCCGCAACGGTGCCCCGGTGGCCGCTCTCGTACCCATCGCCGATTTCAACGCGCTGGAGGAAGCGGCCGACGAACTGCTCTCGCGCGAAGCCGAAGCCGTTCTGGCCGAGGGCGGCCCGACCGTGACGATGGCCGAGCTCTTGGCCGACCTGTTCACCGAGCGCGGCGAAGGGGCGGCGTGAAGTACGCGTTCCGCTTCACCGCAGCGGCACAGCGACAGCTTCGAGCCATCGACCGGCCTGCGGCGATGCGCATCTTGGCCGCGCTGACCGCACTCGGTGACGATCCGTACCGTGAGGACGCCGACGTCAAGAAACTCAGCGGCCCGTCGGGCCTCTACCAACTGCGGGTCGGTAGCTACCGGATCGCTTACCAAGTCCTTGACGGCGAGCTCGTCATCCTCGTCGTCAAAGTCGGCGACCGCCGCGACGTGTACCGCGACATCTGAGCGGCTGAACGCGGCGGTGGTGCTCCGGTGAGCTCACCGGAGCACCACAGGTCAGGCGATGGACCAGGCGATGCCGTCGAGGATGTCGTGCTCCGAGACCACGACCTCGGTGGCTCCGGTGCGCTCCATGACGGCGAGGAGGACCAGGGTGCCCGCGCCGATCACGTCCACGCGGCCCGGGTGGAGGACCGGGATCGCCGCGCGCTCGGCGTGCACCGAGGTCAGCATGCGATCGGTGATCTCGCGGACCTGCTCGTACGGGATCCGGGCGTGGTGGATCGCGGAGGAGATGTACTCCGGCAGCCCGAGGGCGATCCCGGCGACCGTGGTCACCGAGCCGGCCAGGCCCACCAGCGTGCGCGCCTCGGTCAGCGGGACCGTCTGCTCGACCAGGTCCAGCGCCGCCTCGATGTCGGCCCGTATGGCCGCGATCTGCTCCGCGGTCGGCGGGTCGGTGACCGCCCCGTCCACCACCAGGTGGCGCTCGGTCATCCGGACGCAGCCCACGTCGACCGAGCGGGCCGCCCGTACGTGCTCCTCGCCGACCACGAACTCGGTCGAGCCGCCGCCGATGTCCACCACCAGGAACGGCCGTTCCAGGTGCTCGTGGCCGACCAGTTCCTTCGTGGCGCCGATGAAGGAGAACTCCGCCTCCTGGTCGCCGGAGATCACCTCGGGCTCGACGCCCAGGATGCCGAGGACGCCCTGGACGAACTCCTCGCGGTTCTCGGCGTCGCGGGAGGCCGAGGTCGCCACGAAGCGCAGGCGCTCCGCGCCCAGCTCCTTGATCACCGCCGCGTACTCGCGGCAGGCCGCGAAGGTGCGCTCCAGCGCCTCCGGGGCCAGCCGGCCCGTCTTGTCCACGCCCTGGCCCAGGCGGACGATCGTCATCCGCCGGTCCAGCTCGACCAGCTCGCCGGTCTGCGGGTCGCAGTCCGCGACGAGCAGGCGGATGGAGTTCGTACCGCAGTCGATTCCGGCGACGCGGGTCACCCGTCCGACTCCTTCTTCTCCGCGCACTTCTCCGCGCACGGCGTGACGCACGCGCCCTTGGCCCACCACTCGGGCAGCATCGCCAGCGCCTCGTCGCCGAACGGGTTCACCCCGGGCCCGGCGGCCAGCGAGTGGCCGACCAGCACGTGCAGGCACTTCACCCGGTCCGGCATCCCGCCGGCGCTCGGGAAGCCCTGGAGCACCTCGATGGCGTCGCGGCGCCGGATGTAGTCCTCGTGCGCGGCCTGGTAGGCGGCGGCGAGCTCGGGGTCCTCGGCGAGCCGGGCCTGCATCTCCTTCATGACGCCGTTGGCCTCCAGCGTGCCGATCGCGGAGGCCGCGCGCGGGCAGGTGAGGTAGTACAGCGTCGGGAAGGGGGTGCCGTCGGGGAGGCGCGGGGCGGTCTCCACCACGTCCGGCTGGCCGCAGGGGCAGCGGTGGGCGATGGCGCGCAGCCCGCGCGGCGGGCGGCCGAGCTGCTGCTGGAACGCGTCGATGTCCGCGTCGGTCGGCTCGGTCCGGTCGGTCTGGGGCGGGGGCGTCTGCATGCCTGGAGGAAGTCTCTTCGTTCTCGTGGATGGGTGCGGTGCTGCGGTTCAGCGGTGCTCGTACGCGTACTCGTCACTCGCCGGGTCGGTCGGCCTTGTCCACGCCGTCCCAGACGTTCGAGTACCAGGGCCGGTCGGATCCGGCCGTTCCGGTGCGGTGCCGCTCTGCGGCCCCGGACCCGGCCCCGGGGTCGGTCATGATGTAGCTGATCTCGCCCGGGCGGACGAAGTGCAGGTGCTTGCGCGCCTGCTGCTCCGCGTACGCGTTGTCCTGCCAGCGGGCCTTCTCGTCGCGGAGGCGTTCGAGGCGCCGGCCCGCGGCCTCGGCGGCCCGCCGCTGCTCCGCGATCTCCGAGCGCTGGGAGACGTACTGGCGCATCGGATACGCGAGGGCGACGACCAGCGTACAGAGGACGAGCACCAGGAGCGCGGCGCGGCCGGTGAGCCGGCTGCGGCGGACCTGACGGCGCGTCTGCGAGCGGTAGACGTGGGCGGCGGTCCGCTCACCGAGCTGCTTGAGCCTGGTCGCGGTGGAGAAGGTGGAGAACCGATCCCGGTTCCCGGCCATTGATCCCGCCTCCCCTATGTACGCGCTACGCAATACGTCCCCGCACACGGTACGGGACCGAGTGCGGGGACGTACGGAAGCAAGAGCGTGATTAGCCCTTGAAGCGCGGGAACGCGCTGCGGCCCGCGTACACGGCGGCGTCGTCGAGGATCTCCTCGATGCGCAGCAGCTGGTTGTACTTGGCGACGCGGTCCGAGCGGGCCGGGGCGCCGGTCTTGATCTGGCCGCAGTTCACGGCGACGGCGAGGTCGGCGATGGTGACGTCCTCGGTCTCACCGGAGCGGTGCGACATCATGCACTTGAAGCCGTTGCGCTGGGCCATCTCGACGGCGTCGAGGGTCTCGGTCAGCGAACCGATCTGGTTCACCTTCACGAGCAGGGCGTTCGCGGAGCCCTCCTCGATACCGCGGGCCAGGCGCTCCGGGTTGGTGACGAAGAGGTCGTCGCCGACGATCTGGACCTTGGCGCCGAGGCGGTCGGTGATGACCTTCCAGCCGGCCCAGTCGTCCTCGTACAGCGGGTCCTCGATGGAGACGAGCGGGTACGCGGAGACGAGCTCCTCGTAGTACTCGGTCATCTCGGCGGCCGAGCGGGACTGGCCCTCGAACTCGTACTTGCCGTCCTTGTAGAACTCGGACGCGGCGACGTCGAGCGCGAGCGCGATGTCCTTGCCCGGGGTGTAGCCGGCCTGCTTGATGGCCTCGACGATGAGGTCGAGCGCGGCGCGGTTGGACTCCAGGTTCGGGGCGAAGCCGCCCTCGTCGCCCAGGCCGGTGGAGAGGCCCTTGGTGTGCAGGACCTTCTTGAGGGTGTGGTAGACCTCGGCACCCCAGCGCAGCGCCTCGGAGAAGGACTCCGCGCCGATCGGGGCGATCATGAACTCCTGGATGTCCACGTTGGAGTCGGCGTGCGACCCGCCGTTCAGGATGTTCATCATCGGAACGGGCAGCAGGTGCGCGTTCGGGCCGCCGAGGTAGCGGAAGAGCGGGAGGTCCGAGGCCTCGGCCGCGGCGTGCGCGACGGCGAGGGACACGCCGAGGATGGCGTTGGCGCCGAGCGAGCCCTTGTTGTCGGTGGCGTCCAGGTCGAACATGGCCTGGTCGATCAGGCGCTGCTCGGTGGCGTCGTAGCCGACGAGCTCCGGGCCGATCTGCTCGATGACCGCGAGGACGGCCTTCTCGACACCCTTGCCCATGTAGCGGTTGGGGTCACCGTCGCGGAGCTCAATGGCCTCGAAGGCACCGGTGGAGGCGCCGGACGGAACTGCAGCACGGCCGGTGCTGCCATCGTCGAGGCCCACCTCGACCTCGACCGTGGGGTTGCCTCGGGAGTCCAGGATTTCCCGGGCTACGACGACGTCGATGGACGGCACGAGCATCTCCTTCTGGGATGTGACGCTGGGTGTGCGGTGGCATGTCGGGCCGTGGGACGGCCCCGCCGACTAGAGCCTAACCGGCTCCGGGCACTCGGCCGGCCGACCGCCCGCCTCCTGGGACGAAAAAGGGCCCGAATACCCGCCTTCCGGGACATAGGGCTCTCACTCACCGGCACATCGGAGCAGGCCGGGGCCGGTCATGAGCCGGTCCTGGGCCGGTCCGGGACCCGGGAAACGCCGCCGCCCGGCGCGTGAGGGGAAGACGCGCCGGGCGGTCGGGCTGCCGCGGCGCCGCACGGGCGGCCGCGGTTGTTACTGCAGGATTCAGCTGAGCTTCAGCATCTGACCCGGGAAGATCAGGTCGGCGTCCGAGACGATGTCCTTGTTGAGCTCGAAGAGCTTCTCCCAGCCGCCCTTGACGCCGTTGGCCTCGGCGATGGTGCCCAGGGTGTCGCCGGACTTGACCTCGTACGAGCCGTTGCCGGTCTTCGGCGCCGGGGTCTCGGAGCGCTCGGAGCGGGTGACCGGGGCGGGGGTCTCGCGCTTCGTCTCCTTCTTCGGCTCGGTCTTCTTCGGCTGGGTCTTCTTGGTCTCGGTCTTCGTCTCCGTCTTCTTCGGGGTGTCGGTCGTACCACCACCGGTGTAAGAGGAGTTGGAGAGGCCGACGCCGCAGGACGGCCACGCGCCCTTGCCCTGGCCCTTGAGGACCTTCTCCGCGATGGCTATCTGCTGCGACTTGGAGGCCTGGTTGGCCTGCGCGGCGTACGCCTTGCCGCCGTACGCGGCCCACGTGGAGGACGAGAACTGCAGGCCGCCGTAGTAGCCGTTGCCCGTGTTGATGGACCAGTTGCCGCCGGCCTCGCACTGCGCGACGCGGTCCCACTCGCCGGCGGTGGCGGCGGAGGCCGAGCCGGCCGCCATCAGGGGGGCGGCGACGGCGACACCGGCGACACCGGCGAGCGTGACGATGCGAGCGGCCTTGGAGGCGCGGCGGTGCTTGCCCTTGCCGGAAATCAGCATGGAGTTCTCCTCACCGACGCCTACGAGGTGAGCTGTCGGGTTCGGGCTGATGAGTGCCCGGCCGTGCGACTGGCGCACGACTTAACCCCTAGCCGGTTCCCCGGCCGTCTCTCAACGGCCGCTCCCGGCGCCTACCTTGGTTCCCCCGCTCCTGCCTTCGGCGCTTGACGCGACGACTGTTCCCCCCGTCCGCCGGCAGGATTCGGCGATGCGGTCGAAGGAGCCCGCGGTGGCGGGCGACTCAGAAGGTAGACAGGTCTCTCCCCGATGTTCAACGAGGAACACCGGGGAGAAAGGGCCCCTACTTGCGCCCCCCTCACGGGCGTTTGCGCAGGTGAGGACGGGGTTTGCGGAAGGCTCCAGGCGGGACACGCCAGTTGACCGGAAGAGACACATGTCTCACTTGCAGATAACGGACATTCACCCTTTTCCGGGTGTCCGAAGTGCCGCTATTTCTAGCTTAGATCCAGATTCTGACCGGGCTTGATCAGGTTGGCGTCCTTGCCGATGACCTGCTCGTTGGCCTGGTAGAGCGCGTTCCAGCCGCCCTTGACCCCCTTGGCAGACGCGATGGTGGCCAGACTGTCGCCCGCCTGGACCGTGTACGAGGGGTCCGACGCCGCGTCAGACTTGACGGGCACCTCAAGAGCGGGCGTACCGCGGTGCTTGCCGGTGCCGGAGGGGTCCGGGATGCCGGCCGGGTCGGTGGTGGCGCCCGGGAGGCCCGGGGCCGAGGGGGCGGCAGGGGCGGTCGGGTCGGCCGGGTTGACCGGAGCGGTCGGGTCCGTCGGGCTCCCGGGCGTGGTGGGGCTCCCCGGGGCCGTCGGGTCGGCGGGCGCCGTCGGGGTGCCCGGGGTCGCCGTCGGGTCGCCCGGGAGCACCGGGGCGCTCGGCGAGGTGGACGGCGCGTCCGGGTCGGGCATGACGGGCAGTCCGCTGTTCGGCGCGAGCGGCGCCGGCGGAAGCGTGAAGTCCGGGGCCGGAGCCGGGGTCGGGGCCCCGAAGTCCCGCGCCTTCGCACCGGAGCCGCCGGCCGGGACCGAGTGGTCGGGGCGCGAGGCGCTCGGGGTGATCGGGCCGAGCGTGCCGGGCAGGCCCGGGTCCACGGCCGCCGCGGGGCCCTGCTGGGTCAGTCCGGCCGAGTCCGAGCAGTGCCCGAAGGCCTTGGCGCCCTGGGTGCCCAGCACGCGCTCGGCGACGGCGATCTGCTGTGAGCGGCTCGCGAGGTCGGGGCGCTCGGCGAACTCGAGGCCGCCCGAGGCGCTCCACTGTTCCTGCGTGAACGAAAGTCCGCCGTAGGACCCGCTGCCGGAGTTGGCGCTCCAGGAGCCGCCACTCTCGCACTCGGCGACCTTGTCCCACGTGGAGGTGTCTGCTGCGCTCGCGCCGGTGGCGGCGAACAGCGGCAGGGCCAACGCGGAACCGGTGACCCCGGCGGTGACGACTATCGCGGGTACCTGGCGGGGGCGTCTGTGGCGGCCGTTCCCGGAACGCATGAGCTGCACCTTTCGCATAACGGCTGGGTAACGGCAGAACCTAGCCGTCTTAGCACGCGAGTAACAACTCTTGACGGGGGCTGACTTACGGTCAGGGCGCGTTCAGGGGTTTCGGGGTGTGAACTTGACGGGAAGAGTGCGCAGGCCACGCATGATCAGACCCCCGCGCCAGCGAAGGTCGTTGGGCGGAACAGCGAGTTCCAGATCCGGCAGACGCGTCAGCAAAGTCGCAAGCGCCGTCTGTCCCTCAAGTCGCGCGAGCGGAGCACCCAGGCAGTAGTGGATGCCGTGCCCGTATCCGAGGTGCTGGTTGTCTGTGCGGGAGAGGTCGAGGGTGTCCGGATCGGCGAACCGCTCGGGGTCCCGGTCGGCCGCGGCGAGGACGACGAGCACCGGATCGCCGGCGGCGACGTCCTGGCCGCCGAGGGTCAGCGGCTCGGTGGCGAACCGCCAGGTGGCCAGCTCCACGGGCCCGTCGTAGCGCAGCAGTTCCTCGATGCCGGTCTCCAGCAGGCCGCTCTCGCCGGCGGCGAGGGAGTCCTGGAGGCGGGCGCGCTGACCGGGGTTCATGAAGAGGGAGTGGACGCCGTTGCCGATGAGGTTGACGGTCGTCTCAAATCCGGCGAACAGCAAGATAAAGGCCATCGCCGTGGCCTCGGCCTCGGCCAGGTGATCACCGTGGTCGCTCGCGCGGATCAGGTCCGAAATCAGGTCATTGCCCAGATCATCCCGTTTACGGTGGATGAGTTCACCGAGATAGGTCCGCATCTGCTTCACGGAGCGGGCGACCCCGCCGCGCGGGCCGCCGCCGTGCCGGATCATCATCCCGGCCCAGTCGCGGAAGTCGTCCTGGTCCTCGCGCGGTACGCCGAGCATCTCGCAGATGGCGTAGATGGGGAGCGGGAAGGCGAACTCGTGGATGAGGTCCGCTTCCCCCCTGCTCGCGAACTGCTCGATGAGGTGGTCGGTCAGCTCCTGCACCCGCGGGGTGAACTCGGCCACCCTGCGCGGGGTGAACGCCTTCGACACCAGCCGCCGCAGCCGTGTGTGGTCCGGCGGGTCGATGTTGAGCAGGTGCGTCATCAGCTCCGCCTTGCGCTCCCCCGGGATCCCGGTCTTGCCCTTGGCGTGCGCCGGCTCCGCGTGGTGTGCCGGGTTCTTGCTGAGCCGCTGGTCGGCGAGGGCCTGGCGGGCGTCGGCGTACCGGGTGACCAGCCAGGCCTCGACCCCGCTCGGGAGCTTGGTGCGGTGCACCGGGGAGTGCTCGCGCAGCCAGGCGTACGCCGGGTACGGATCGGTCGCGAACTCCCAGTCGAACAGGGTCGGACCCTGGGGAGGAGTGCTGTCTTCGGGGGCTGCGGAGGCTGCGGAGGTCGGCTCATGCACCCGCTGACCGTATCCCGCGGGCCCGCCGCCATCCCATATGGGTGGTTCGCCGCGGCTGTCCGTAGATCCGCCATCGCTTGACCTCCCGTTCCCCGGCGTTCCTACTTTCGGTTTTGTGGATGTGAGGATCTTGAAGAGCAGCTTCGCGGTGGTGGAGAGAAGGGCCGAGCACGCGGTCAAGTACTTCTACTCCCACCTCTTCTGGCACAACCCCGGGATCCGTGAGCTCTTCCCGGCCTCCGCCGAGGACATGGAACGCCAGCGCGACCGGATCTTCGCCGCGCTGACCCACGTGATCGCCCACCTCGACGACGACAGCCTGCTCCCCTATCTCCACGACCTCGGCCGCGACCACCGCAAGTTCCTCGCCGGCCCCGAGCACTACGCGGCCCTCGGCGCCAGCCTGCTCGCCGCGCTCGCCCGGACCTGTGGCGAGTCCTGGACGCCGACCGTGGAGAAGGCCTGGTCCGAGGCGTACCAGGTGATCGCCGACGCCATGATGGCCGGGGCCGCCGCGAGCGAGGACCCGCCGTGGTGGGAGGCCGAGATCGTGCGCCACCTCCAGTACGGGCAGGACATAGGGGTACTGACCCTGCGCCCGCACGCCCCCTTCCCCCACCTCCCCGGCCAGTACGCGAGCGTGAGCAGCGAACGGATCCCGAGGACCTGGCGCACGTACTCCATCGGAAACGCCCCGCGCCCGGACGGCACCCTCGACCTGCACGTCAGCCGTATCGAGGACGGCCGGCTCAGCAGCGCCCTGGTCCGCGAGGCCCGGCCCGGCGAGATGCTGCGGCTCGGCGCGGCCGGCGGGCAGCTGACGCTGCGCCGCGCCGACCGGCCGGTCAGCCTGATCGCCGCGGGCACCGGCTGGGCGCCGATCCGGGCCATGGTGGAGGAGCTCGCCGGGCAGCCTCCCGATCAGGACGTACGGCTCTTCGTCGTCGCCCGGGACGCCGCGTACCTGTACGACCGCCCGCTGATCGACGAGTACGCCGCCGCCTTCGGCTGGCTCGGCGTCACCTACATCACGCCCGCCCCCGGGCAGCACCGCAACCAGGCCACCGGGCGGCTGGCGACCGCGCTCGGCCACCGGGCCATGTGGCCCGAGCAGGACGTCTACCTCAGCGGGCCGGCGCCGTTCGTCGAGCAGACCGTGCACGTGCTGAAGGAGCTCGGCGCCCCGCCGGGCCGGATCTTCCACGACACCGTGCCCGCCGCCGGCACCGGCCACGGTCCGGGCGGCCGGCCCCTGGGCTTCGGCGAGTGGTTCCTCGGCCGCCCCGAGCCGCACTGGCACAACCCGTCGGGCCGCGCCCCCCGGTAGTCCCGCCGCGGGTTACGCGCCGACGCCCTCGGCGGCCCGGATCGCGTCCCGGTAGGTGCGGGCCGCCGCGCGCAGCGCGGTCTCGGGGTCGATGCCCGCCGCCTCGGCGCGCGCGGCCAGTTCCAGCAGCTCGTACCCGATGCCCTCGCCGCGGGGCAGTTCCACGGCCAGGCCGCCCGCGCGGACCCGGCCGGCGAGCTTGGCCGCGAGCGCGAGTCCGGGCTGGCCCAGCGGGATCCCGTCGGTGACCGACTCCCGCTGCTTCTCGACCGCCTTGGTGCGCTGCCAGTGCGCGCTGACGTCCTCCGGGGTCTGCGCGTCCGCGTCCCCGAAGACGTGCGGGTGCCGGTGGATCAGCTTCTCGACGAGGCCGCCGGCCACGTCGTCGATGGAGAACGGCTCGTCGGGATGCTCCTCGGCGATCCGTGCGTGGAAGACCACCTGCAGCAGTACGTCGCCGAGCTCCTCGCGCAGCGCCTCCCGGTCCCCGTCCTCGATGGCCTCGACGAGTTCGTACGCCTCCTCCGTGGCGTACTTGACCAGCGCCTCGTGGGTCTGGCGCGAGGTCCAGGGACATTCGCGGCGGACCCGGTCCATCACCTGCACGAGGTCGAGCAGGCGGGCGCCGGGCAGGTCGTACGAGCCGGGCAGCAGTTCGAGGTCGGGCATGTCGACGCGGCCGGAGCCGGCCAGCCGGGCCAGTCCGTCGGTGAGCCGCCGGTCGCCTTCGCCGGACGGGATCACCACGACCGTGCGGCCGCCGGCACAGGCCTCGACCAGTGCGTGCGCGTCCGGGGCCTCGTGCGCGACCTCGACGCCCGCCTCGCGCAGGTACGGCAGCTGCGGGTGGCCCGGGTCGGCGCACAGCACCCGGTCCGCGGCGCGCAGGGTCTGCCAGGCCGGCCAGGACAGCAGGCCGGGGGCGACCCGGTGGCTCGCGGTCAGCAGGACGATCCGGCCGGCGGCCGTGGCGTCGGCGGGTCCGGCCGGGGCGGGCACGGCGGGGGCGGGTTCGGCGGAGTGGTCGGTCACCCTCCGAACCTACCTCCGCACGGGCGGCTCAGGCTCCGGCGGGGGCCTGCTCGGGCCGGGTGCGCTGGACGATCCAGGGGGTGTCCTGGTCGCCGAGCACGATCTGCTGCGCGTCCCAGACGCCGTAGCGCGGGTTCACCTCGATGTGCAGGGTCTTCGCGGCGGACGCGAGCTTCCCGACGGCCTTGTCCTGGCTGCCGTAGTGGTCGAAGAGCTTGTCGCGCAGCAGCTTGAAGCGGGCGTCGGCGTCGAGCTGCCCGGGCGCCAGCTGGGCCTGCTCCAGGGCCGCCGCGGCCAGCTTCTCCGTTCCGCCCGCCTTCTCCAGCTGGGCCTTGCGGAAGTCCTGGACCTCCTTCTCGCCGACGCTCACGCCCGCGTCCTCGGCGGCGCGCTCCAGCACGACGGTCTGGATCATCTTGTTGAGCTTGACGCGCTCCAGGCCGGGCGAGGACTGGATCAGCTGGGCGGCGGTGGACCCGGCTTCGTTCTGCGCCGCGCGGACATCGTTCACCTGGGCCTGGAGCGCGGAGGTGGTGATGCGTTCGCCGCCGACGACGGCCGCGGTGCCGGGCCGGGCCTGGCCCGAACAGGCGGTCAGCAGGGGGGCCGCCACGAGCAGGGCGGCGGAGACGGAGAGCGCAGTGCGACGGTGCAAAGGAGCCTCCAGGGCCGGGAGATTGTGCGTCGGTGCACAAGGGCCGTGCGGTGATCGATGGTATGCAGTCGAGCCGATCCGAGCCACTGCTTCGACCAACGATTCCCGGGGTGTTGGGGTACGCGTCTGTTGATGTCACCGTCATTCCGTGTCCACCCTGTGGTCGACCGGCGGTGCCAAGGTCGGCCCACCATGTCGACACCGCACCGCTCGCCGCGCCGCCTGAGCCTGCGCGGCTCGGCCCTCGCCGCCCTGATCACGGTGGTGGCCGTCTGTGCCGGGGACGCGGTCGCCCGCGTGTTCCCGTACGGACACCGCCACCGCAGCATCAACGACCTCGGCAACCAGTTCGTCCCCTTCCACGCACACCTGTGGGACCTCCTGCACGGGCGGGCGGAGGGCGGGCTGCTGTTCAACTGGCAGTCCGGCTTCGGCACGAGTTTCCTGCCCGACTTCGGCACGTACCTCTCCAGCCCCTTCGCGGTGCTCGTCGGCCTCTTCCCGCGCGAGGACATCGACCTCGCGGTGTACGTGGTCACCGTGCTGAAGATGGCCGCGGCCGCGGCGGCGATGGCCTGGCTGCTGCGCACGCAGCGCAGCGGGCCTTGGTGGGCGGCGGGCCTGCTGGGGGCCTCGTACGCGCTGTGCGGCTGGTCGGTGATCGAGGCCTCGTACAACCCGATGTGGCTGGACGGGCTGATCGCGTTCCCGCTCCTGTGTCTGACGGGTGAATGGGCGCTGCGGGGGCGCCGGCTCGCCGCCGCCGTCCTCGTGGTGGCGCTCTGCTGGACGGCGAACTTCTACACGGCGTACATGGCGACGCTGGGCGCGGCGCTGGTGCTCCTGGTACGGGTGGTGCTGACGCGCGAGGGCGTACGGGGGCGGCTGCCGGTCCTCGTACGCGGTGCCGGAACGACCCTGCTGGGCATCGCGGTGTCCGCGCCGGTGCTGGTGCCGCTCTTCCTGAGCTCGAAGCAGGCGTACCCGGGGTGGACGCGGCAGTTCGACCCGGTGTCCTGGCCGGACCTGTTCGCGCGGATCCTGCCCGCGACGTACTCCTTCTCCTCGCCGGCGCTGTTCGTGGGCACGGGGACACTGCTGCTGGTGGCGGCCCTGCCGTTCCACGGGGCCGTGCCGCTGCGCACCCGCCTGTGGTGGGCGGGGCTGACCGCGGCCGTGCTGGTCTCCTTCCAGTGGACGCCCACGCATCTGGCCTGGCACGTCTTCGCGACCCCGAACGGGAGCCCGTACCGGCAGACGTTCGTGCTGGCCGGGGTGGCCGTGATCGCCGCGTGGACCGGGCTGGCGGCCGGGCTGCCGAAGCCGCGGGCGCTGGCGGCGGGGGCGGCGGTGCTGGCCGCGGCGGCCGTGGCGGCCGGCGGCAGCACGCTGGCGACGGCGTGGGGCTTCGGGCTGTTCTGCGGCGGCCTGGCGCTGGCGGCGGGGGCCTGGTGGTCCCTGCGCCACCGCCGGCTGGTCCTCCCGGCGGCCGGGGTGCTGGCGCTCGTACTGATCGGGCAGGCGGCCGCGACGACGGCGTTCGGACACAAGGGCAAGCTGGGCGGGCTGGACGACTACCCCTCGTGGGGCACGGCGCACACGGCCCGCTCCGAGGCGCTGGCCGGCGCCCAGGGCTGGCCCGCGTACCGCACGGACCCGAGCCGGCCGGCGCTGACGGGCAACGATCCGCTGCTGCTGGGCGGGGAGGGCGGCGCGTACTACAGCAGCCACACCCCGGACGTGTTCACGCGGACGATGGTGGCCCTCGGTGCGGGCTGGACCTCGCGCGGGCGCAACGTGCAGAGCATCGACAACCCGGTGACGGACGCGGTCTTCGCGGTCGGCGCCCGCCTGCAGCCCGACGGCACGATCGGCCGCGCGCAGGACGTCCCGCCGCTGGTCACGCTCCGCCAGCCCGGGCCCGTGCCCTCGTACGGCGCGGCCGACGGGCCCCCGTTCGCCAACCAGGAGCTGCTGCTGGGCGCCAAGGTGTACGAGGACCCCGTCGCACCCGGGGTGTGCCGCGCGGGCACCGAGGCCTACCTGTGGGCCCCGGAGTACAACGCGACGGCCCGCCTCGCGGACGGCCGCGCCTTCCGGCTGAACGGCAACGCCCCGCGCAACCGGGCGGCCCTCCAGCCGCTGGGCGCCTCCCGGGGAGCCTCCTCGGTGCTGGTCTTCGACGCTCCCGCGCCGCCGCGCTGGGCCCTGTCCTGCCTGGACCGCGCCCGCCTGGACCCGGCGGTGGCCGCCCTGCGGGCGTCGGCGCCGACGGCGCTGCGGGTCGGCTCCTCGACCGTCGGCGCCACCGTCCCGGCGGGCACCACGGGAACGGCGGTCCTCTCCTCCCCGGCGATCGCGGGCTGGACCTGCAACGGCCGGCCCGCCACGCCCTACCTGGGTCTGGTCTCCGTCCCGCTGACCCCCGCCACGACCACCGTCTCCTGCTCCTTCCGCCCCCCGGGCCTCGTCCCGGGCACGGCGGTCGCGGCCACGTCCCTGCTGGTCCTGGCCGGACTGCTGGTGGCGGAGCGCCGCCGCAGGCCCCGGACCGGCCGGATCGCCGGTCCCGCCGGTCCGGAGGCCGGCGCACCCGCGGAGCTCGCCGAGGCCAGGGCCTAGGCCGGGTCAGCGGACCTGGCTGAGCCAGTGGAGGGTGCGGCGGACCTCCGTGGAGAAGGGGTGGTTCGGGCCGTGGATGCGGTCCGCGTCGAACAGCAGCCGGACCAGGGCGTCGTGGGCCGCCGGCCGGTCCCCCAGGGAGAGCAGCAGCTGGGCTATCCGGCGGCGGACCTCCAGCGGGAGGCCGGGGTCCGGGTTGGCGTAGTGGTTCTCGAACAGCGGGAGCAGCGAGCGGTATTCGGTCAGGGCCGCCCCCGGCGCGTCGAGCTGTTCCAGGCACTGCGCCGCGTCGTAGCGGAAGCGCAGGGACTGCGGGTCCCCCGCCGGGAACTCGTCGGCGAGGCGGCGCAGTTCGGGCAGGGCGCGGCGGTACTGGCCGTCGTCCATCAGCGTGGCGGCGTACTGCTTGCGCAGCGAGCGGACCACCGTGGAGTGCTCGCCGTGCTCGGCCGCCGCGGCCGGCAGGATCCCGCCGAGGATGTCCACGGCCTGGGTGAGGCGGCCCTGCTCCAGGAGGCTGCGGGCCTCGTCCACCGCGGCGGGGATGTCCGGCTTGGGCGGCGCCTGCGGCGTCTGCGGCGTGGGCGGTGACGTCGGCTGCGGCGGGATGGTGGAGGCGCGGTCCGGCCAGGGGGCCTGCGGGCGCAGGAACGGGCGGGTCGGGTCGAGCGCGCCCGCCGGGGCGCCCTGCTTGGGCAGCAGCGACGTGAGGGACTCGTACACGGCTTGCGCGGAGGCCGGCCGGTCCTGCGGGTCCTTCGCCAGGAGGTGCAGCAGGACCGCCTCCAGCTGGTGCGGGACCTCCGGGCGCAGCCGGCGCACCGGGACGGGCGGCTCGTACAGGTGGCGGTGCAGGACGCCGAGCGCGGTGGACCCGGCGAACGGGACGTTGCCGCTGAGGAGTTCGTACAGCAGCACGCCGAGGGCGTAGAGGTCGGTGTACGGGCCGACGGCACCGCCCATCGCCTGCTCGGGTGCCATGTACGCCGGGCTGCCGATCGGGGTGCCGGTGCTGGTGAGGCGGGTGGTGTCGGTGTCCATCACCGAGGCGACGCCGAGGTCCAGGACCAGCACGGTGCCGTCCGGGCGGACCATCACGTTGCGCGGCTTCAGGTCGCGGTGCACGATCGGCACCGCGTGCACGGCCGACAGCACCCCGCACAGCTGCGCGATCACGGCGACCGCCCACGGCCAGGGGTAGGGGTCGTGCTGCGCGAGGTGGTCGGCGAGGTCGGTGCCCTCGACGTAGCCCATGACGAGGAACAGCTCGTCGCCGTCGTTGCCCGCGTCGTGGACCGTGACCAGGCCCGGGTGGTCCACCTGCGCCGTGACCCGGCATTCGCGCACGAAGCGGCGGCGCAGCTCGTCGGCGACGGAGCCGGGGCCGGCCACCTTGTCGGGGCGCAGCAGCTTGACGGCGACGCGGCGGTCCAGCCGCTGGTCGTACGCCGTCCAGACCTGGCCCATGCCGCCCTGTCCCAGGACGGAGGCGAGCCGGTAGCGCTCGCCGATGATCCGGTCTCCCTCGGTCACCGGGCCGGGCCCTCACCGTCGTTGCCGGGGCTGTGCGGGTGGGGGTTGGGGTTCGGGTGCGGGTGCGGTGTCTGCTTGCGCAGCAGTTCGCTCAGCTCGTCGAGCTCGGCGCGGACCTGCCCGATCCGCGGCGGGGTGGCCGGGCCGGGGGCGGGGGCCGGGGCCGGCGTGGGCGTGGGCGTCTGCTGCTGCACCGGCGGATATCCGTACGCCGGGCGCTGCGGCTGCTGCTGCGGTACGTACGGCGCGGGCTGCGCCGGGTACCAGGGGGCGGTGATGGCCGCCGCCCGCGCCGCCGAGTAGTGCTGGATGTCGGCGACGAGGAAGTACACGCAGGTCAGGAACCCGGTGATGATGACGCCGAAGGCGCCCGTATTGCCCTGCCAGCCGTTGGTCTCGGGCGTCGGGTCGGCGCCGATCAGCGCGACCCAGCCGACGGTGAGCACGCAGTTGACGGCCAGCAGCCACCAGTCCCGGGGCCTGCGGGTGACGACCGCGAGCCGCAGCATCGTGCCCCAGCCCAGGAAGCCGCAGCTCAGGACGGGCAGGAGGGCGAACAGCACGCGCAGTGCCACGACTCCCCCGGTGCTGGGCTGGGGGCCTTGCTGCGGCGGGAGGCCGGGGCCGTGCATCGCTGCTCCTGACGGACCGTGTCGACGAAGTTTCGGGTCTGAGCGTATACAGCGTTTCCGGCCGCCAGTGAGGGGATGCGCGCAACCGTTGCAGGGTCGCCGCACAGCTCCCGGCGGGCGCGGGCCGCGGGGGGCGCGCGGAAATCGTGGACGCCCCCTGACCGGCGGCGACTACCCTCGACAGTCGAGTTGTTGTTCCAGGGGGGAATCCACATGCGAAGCCGGACCATCGGCGTGTCGGTGCTGACCACGACGGCCTTGTTCGGACTGACGACGGCCTGTGCGCCGGTCGGCGGGAGCAAGGCCGCCGACATCGGCCGGGCGGCCCGGGCGGCCCGGGCCGCCGCGCCGGCCTCGGCCGGGGCCACGCCCCCGCCGGCCGCGAAGGGCAAGGGGGCGGGCAAGGGCACCGGCATGCTCGCGGACCTGTCGGGCGCCCAGATCCTGAGCCAGGCGCACGAGGCCATGCGCAAGGTCGAATCGGCCCGTGTCGTCGCGAAGATGCACGAGGAGGGCAGCCCGGTCGAGTTCGACCTCACCCTCGACAGGAAGGGCAGCTGCAAGGGGGCGGTCCGGTACGACGGGATGGGCAAGGTGGACCTGATCAAGTCCACGGACCTGATCCACTTCAAGGGCGACGCCGACTACTGGCGGAGTACGGCCACGAAGGAGCACGCCCCCAAGAAGCAGGCGGAGGCGATGGTCACGATGCTCGCCGACCGCTGGCTGAAGATGCCGGTCTCCGACGCCAAGGCTTCCGCGATGAAGCACCTCTGCGATCTGGACAAGCTGACGGACGGCGGCGGCCGGCCCAACCCGCTGGCCCGCAAGGGCGAGACGGTCACCATCGACGGCAAGCAGGCGCTGGCGGTCATCACGGCCGCCAAGAACGGCACGGAGACCGACTACGTCGCCACCCAGGGCACGTCGTACGTGCTCAAGTCCACCGTCTCGGGGGACGAGACCGGAGAGGTCCTCTTCTCGGACTTCGGGACCCCGGTCGACACGGCCCTGCCGGAGGGCGCGGACGTCCTGGACCTCTCGAAGCTGGGCGGCGAGGTCCCCGCCGAGTCGGTCTGAGCCGACGGCCCACCCGTGCGGCCGGGGACCGTGAGGTCCCCGGCCGCACGCGTCACGACCCGAGGATCGTGGTGAGGAACTCCCCGGTCCAGGCGAGCAGTTCCCGCCCGACCAGCGGCTTGCCGCCCACCCGGGCCGTCTTCGGCCGCGGGATCAGCACCTGCGAGGTGGCCGGCTTGAGCACCGAGCCCGGGTAGAGCCGCTTGAGCCGCAGCTCCTGCGATTCCCGCAACTCCACGGGGCCGAAGCGGATGTTGACGCCCTGGAGGGTGATGTCACCGACCCCGCAGGCCCGCGCCAGCATCCGCAGCCCCGCCACCAGCAGCAGGTTCTCCACCGGCTCGGGCAGCTTGCCGTAGCGGTCGTGGAGCTCCTCCCGTACGGCCTTGATGTCCGCCTCGGAGTTCGCCGACGCGATGGACCGGTACGCCTGCAGGCGCAGCCGCTCGCCCGGCGCGTAGTCGTGCGGGACGTGCGCGTCGACCGGCAGCTCGATCTTGACCTCCAGCGGCGGCTCCTCCTCCACCCCGCCCTCGATGGCCGCCCGGTAGTCCGCGACGGCCTCGCCGACCATGCGGATGTACAGGTCGAAGCCGACGCCCGCGATGTGGCCGGACTGCTCGCCGCCGAGCAGGTTGCCCGCGCCGCGGATCTCCAGGTCCTTCATCGCCACGTACATGCCGGCACCCATCTCGGTGTGCTGGGCGATCGTCGCGAGCCGCTCGTGCGCGGTCTCGGTCAGCGGCTTCTCCGGCGGGTAGAGGAAGTACGCGTACCCGCGCTCGCGCCCTCGGCCCACACGGCCGCGCAGCTGGTGGAGCTGGGAGAGACCGAAGTTGTCTCCGCGCTCCACGATGAGGGTGTTGGCGTTGGAGATGTCGATGCCGGACTCGACGATCGTCGTCGAGACGAGCACGTCGAACTTCTTCTCCCAGAAGTCCACGACGACCTGTTCCAGGGCCTGTTCGGACATCTGCCCGTGCGCGGTCGCGATCCGCGCCTCGGGCACGATCTCGCGCAGCTTGGCGGCCGCCCGGTCGATGGACTCGACCCGGTTGTGGATGTAGAAGCACTGGCCCTCGCGCAGCAGTTCGCGCCGGATGGCCGCGCCGATCTGCTTCTCCTCGTACGGGCCGACGAAGGTGAGCACCGGGTGGCGCTCCTCCGGCGGAGTGGTGATCGTCGACATCTCGCGGATGCCGGTCACCGCCATCTCCAGGGTGCGCGGGATCGGGGTCGCGGACATCGTCAGCACGTCCACGTTGGCGCGCAGCTTCTTCAGCTGCTCCTTGTGCTCGACGCCGAAGCGCTGCTCCTCGTCGACGATGACCAGGCCCAGGTCCTTGAACTTGGTCTCCTGCGAGAACAACCGGTGCGTACCGATGACGATGTCGACCGCGCCCTCCCTCAGCCCCTCCAGGGTGGCCTTGGACTCGGTGTCGCTCTGGAAGCGGGACAGCGCCTTCACGTTGACCGGGAACTGGCTGTAGCGCTCGGAG
This sequence comes from Streptomyces sp. NPDC090741, assembly GCF_044769045.1. NCBI lineage: Bacteria > Bacillati > Actinomycetota > Actinomycetes > Kitasatosporales > Streptomycetaceae > Streptomyces > Streptomyces sp. NPDC090741. The sequence goes on from NZ_JBIVXF010000004.1 coordinate 98,309, forward strand.
AAGGTCCCGAAGTGCTGCTGCACGAGCAGGGTGGTGGGGACGAGGACGGCGACCTGCTTGCCGTCCTGGACCGCCTTGAAGGCCGCGCGGACCGCGATCTCGGTCTTGCCGTAGCCGACGTCTCCGCAGATCAGGCGGTCCATGGGGACGGACTTCTCCATGTCCTCCTTGACCTCGGCGATGGTGGTGAGCTGGTCGGGCGTCTCCGCGTACGGGAAGGCGTCCTCCAGCTCGCGCTGCCAGGGGGTGTCGGGGCCGAAGGTGTGGCCGGGGGCCGCCATGCGGGCGCTGTAGAGCTTGATGAGGTCGGCGGCGATCTCCTTGACCGCCTTCTTCGCGCGCGCCTTGGTCTTGGTCCAGTCGGCGCCGCCGAGCCGGTGCAGGGTCGGGGCCTCGCCGCCGACGTACTTGGTGACCTGCTCCAGCTGGTCGGTGGGGATGTAGAGCCGGTCGCCGGGCTGGCCGCGCTTGGCGGGGGCGTACTCGACGAGGAGGTACTCGCGGGTGGCGCCCTGGACGGTGCGCTGCACCATCTCGATGTAGCGGCCGACGCCGTGCTGCTCGTGGACGATGTAGTCGCCGATCTCCAGGGTGAGGGGGTCGATGACCTTGCGGCGCCGGGTCGGCATCCGGCCGAGGTCCTTGGTGGCGGTGCGCTGGCCGGTCAGGTCGGTCTCGGTGAGGACGGCGAGCTTGAGGGCGGTGTCGATGAACCCGTTGTCGAGGGAGCCGCACGCCACGTGGACGATCGACGGTTCCAGGGTGCGCAGGTCCGACTCCAGGCGGGCCGCGATGCCCTCGCCGCCGAGCACCTCGACGGTGCGGACGGCCGGGCCGTGGCCCTCGGTGAGGTAGACGGTGTGCCAGCCGTCGGCGATCCAGCCCTTGGTGTCGGCGAGCGCCCGGGCGGTGTCGCCGCGGTATGCCTCGGGGGCGTGCATGCCGAGCCCCAGGGTGTCGGCGGCCGAGGCGGCGTCGTCCGCCGCGAAGGGGGACACCGACCACCACATCATGCCGAGCTCGCGCGCGTGTTCCCGTACGTCCGCGATCCCGCGCAGCGAGGCCGCGCCGACGTCGATGGGGGCCTCGCCGCCGCCGGCGGTCGCGGCCCAGGAGGCCATGAGGAACTCCTGCGAGGTCGCGACGAGGTCGGCGGCCCGGGTGCGGACCCGCTCCGGGTCGCACACGACGGCCATGGACCCGGCCGGCAGGACGTCGATCAGGAGTTCCATGTCGTCGACGAGGACCGGCGCGAGGGATTCCATGCCCTCCACCGCGATCCCTTCGGCGATCTTGTTCAGCAGTTCGCCGAGCTCGGGGTGGGCCTCGGCGAGGGCCGCGGCGCGCTCCCGTACCTCGTCGGTCAGCAGCAGCTCCCGGCAGGGCGGGGCCCACAGTCCGTGCTCGGCCACCTCCAGAGAGCGCTGGTCGGCGACCTTGAAGTAGCGGATCTCCTCGACCTCGTCGCCCCAGAACTCCACGCGCAGCGGGTGCTCCTCGGTGGGCGGGAACACGTCGAGGATGCCGCCGCGCACGGCGAACTCGCCGCGCTTCTCGACGAGCTCGACGCGGGCGTACGCGGCTGCGGCGAGCGCCTCGGTGAGCTCGCCCAGATCGGCGCTGTCGCCGTGCCGCAGGCTCACCGGGACCAGGTTCCCGAGCCCCTTGACCTGTGGCTGGAGCACGGACCGGATCGGCGCGACGACCACGGAGACGGGCCCCGCGGCCGGGTCGTCCTTGCTCGGGTGCACGAGCCGGCGCAGTACGGCGAGCCGCCGGCCCACGGTGTCGCTGCGCGGGGAGAGCCGCTCGTGCGGAAGGGTCTCCCAGGACGGGTACTCGGCGACCTCGTCGGGCGGCAGGAAGGAGCGCAGCGCGGCGGCCAGGTCCTCGGCCTCCCGCCCGGTCGCGGTGACCGCGAGCACGGTCCGCTCGGTCCGGGCGGCCAGCGCGGCGATGACGAAGGGCCGTGCGGCCGGGGGTCCGACGAGGTCCACGTGCATGCGGTTGCCGTCCCCGGCCGCGGTGACCGCCTCGGCGAGGGCCGGGTCCCGGGTGACGGCGTCGAGCAGTCCGTGCAGGCTCATGAAAGGAGGCTTCCGTCCGGTGGAGGGGCAACGCGAAGGACCCGACACGTCTCACGGGCCGGGGCTTCCCACCCTACGACGCCCCCCGGTCCCCCGCGCGAGGGATTGCGGCCACCGCGAGGAGCGCCGGCCCGGGAACGCCGTCGGTCCCGGCCGGCCCCGAAGTGCTGACCGGGACCGGCGGTCCCCCGAACGAACGCTGAGCCGGCTACTCGCTCGCGATCGCGTTCAGTACGTTCATCCGCCCTGCCCGGAAGGCCGGCACCAGTGCGGCGAACAGGCCCACGAAGGCCGACCCGGCGAACACGCCGATGATCGTCGGCCAGGGGATCTCCAGCACCTTCAGGCCCTCCAGGGCGAGCAGCTGCTGTGCGGTGGCTCCCCAGCCCATGCCCAGGCCGAGGCCCAGCAGGGCGCCGAAGAGGGCGATGACCACCGACTCCAGGCGGATCATGCGGCGCAGCTGGCGGCGGGAGAGGCCGATGGCGCGCATCAGGCCGATCTCGCGGGTCCGCTCGACCACCGAGAGGGCCAGGGTGTTCACGACACCCAGGACCGCGACGATGATCGCGAGGCCGAGGAGCCCGTAGACCATGTTCAGCAGCTGGCCGACCTGGTCCTTGAGGGACTTCTTGTAGTCGGTCTGGTTCTGCACCTGGTACTGGGGGTACTCGGCGAGCGCGCCCTTGACGGCGGTGTACGCGGCGTCCGCCTTCCCGTCGGCGGCCTTGGCCAGCAGCATGAACGGCCGCGGCATCCGGTCGGCCGGCAGGAACTGCTCGGCGGTCGCGGTGCTGATGTACATCACGCCCTTGTCGAGGTTGCCCTCGTCGGAGGTGATCGCGGCGACCTTCAGCCTGGTGCTCTGGCCCCCGGTGAAGGCGACCGTCAGCTCGTCTCCGACCTTGACGTGGTGCTCGTCCGCGAAGAGCGAGCCGACCGACATCGCGCCCTTGCCGTACGCCGCCGCGTGCTCGCCGGCGATCATCTTGCGCCGGACGTCCTGGGCGTACGTGGGGTCGTTGACGCTCACGCCGCCTTCCTTGACGAAGCCGTCGGGGGCGGTGACCTTCGCCTCCACCTCCCGGTACGCGGTGACGTGGTCGAGGCCCTTGGTGGCGCGCAGCGCCTGCTCGGCCTGCGGCATGATCGGCTGGCCGGTCTGGGACTGGACGATGTAGTCCGCGCCGACCGACTTGTCGAGCTCGTCGGTGGCGGAGGCCACCATCGAGGAGCCGACCACCGACAGGCAGGCGACCAGCGCCAGTCCGATCATCAGCGCGGCGGCGGTGGCGCCGGTACGCCGCGGGTTGCGCAGCGCGTTGCGCTCGGCGAGGCGGCCGACGGACCCGAAGGGCCGCAGGACGATGCCGGAGAGCAGCCGGACCACGAGGCCGGCGAGCAGCGGGCCGATCACGATGAAGCCGATGAGGGTGAACAGCACGCCCAGGGACAGCCAGAGCGAGCCGGCGGCGGCCTTGTCGGCTGCCGCGGCGAGGAACAGGCCCGCGCCGCCGATGCCGGTGAGGACCAGGCCCACGGCGGCACGGATGCGGCCGGCCTTCTTGTCGCCGGGGGTGCCGGCCTCGCGCAGGGCGGCCATCGGGGAGACCTTGCCGGCCCGGCGGGCCGGGATGAAGGCCGAGACGACGGTGACGACGATGCCGAGCACCAGGCCGACGACCGGGGTGGTCCAGGCGATGGTCAGGTCGTCGGTGGACAGGTGCATGCCCATCTGGCCCATGAGCTGCATCAGGCCGACGGCCAGGCCCACACCGGCGCCGACCCCGAGGATCGAGCCGACCAGGCCGAGCAGGAAGGCCTCGACGATCACTGACTTGAGCACCTGGCCGCTGTCGGCGCCGATGGCGCGCATCAGGCCGATCTCGCGGGTGCGCTGGGCGACCAGCATCGAGAAGGTGTTGAAGATGAGGAAGATGCCGACGAGGAAGGCGATCCCGGCGAAGCCGAGCATCACGTACTTCATGACATCGAGGAAGGAGCCGACGTCCTTGCGGTTGGCGTCCGCGGACTCCTTGGCGGTCTGGAGCTTGTACGTGTCCGCGCCGACGGCCTCGGCGACGTTCGTCTTCAGCCGGGTGTCGCTGACCCCGTCCTTCGCGGTGACGTTGACGTGCGTGAAGAGGCCGGGGCCGCCGAGCAGCTTCTCCTGCGCGGTGGCGGTGTCGAAGTAGACGATCGCCGCACCCGGGTTGGTCACGGTGAAGGTGGCGATACCGCTGATCTTGGCGCGGATGTCGCCGGTGATGGCGATGGTGCGCAGTTCGTCGCCGAGCCGCAGGTGGTGCTTCTTCGCGGTGTCCGCGTCGACCATCATCTCGGTCGGGCCGCGCGGGGCCTGGCCGGAGGTGATCTTCATGGACTTGAGCTCGTTGTCGTTCCAGTTGCCCGCGATGGTCGGGGCGCCGGTGGTCGAGCCCATGTTCTCGTTCTTGGCGTTGACGACCGTGACGGACATCGAGACGACGGCGCCCTCGGCGCTCTTGACGCCCTCGGCCTTCCCCACCTGCTCGACGGCGGAGGCGGACAGCACCTCGGGCCTGCCGCGGTTCGGGTTGTCCTCGCCGCCCTCGGCCGCCTTCGGGGTGACCGTGACGTTGGCGCTGGTGACGCCGAACAGCTTGTCGAAGGTGGTGTTCATGGTGTCCGTGAACACCAGGGTTCCGCAGACGAAGGCGACGGAGAGCAGGACGGCGACGGCGGAGAGCGCCATCCGCCCCTTGTGCGCGACGAAGTTGCGCCGCGAGGTCTTCAGTACGGTGCCCGCGCTCACGAGGTCCGCCCGCGCGCGTCGAAGTCCTTCATGCGGTCCAGCACCTGGTCGGCGGTGGGCGCGTACATCTCGTCCACGATCCGGCCGTCGGCCAGGAAGATCACCCGGTCCGCGTACGAGGCGGCCACCGGGTCGTGCGTGACCATCACGATGGTCTGGCCGAGCTCGTCCACCGAGCGGCGCAGGAAGCCGAGGACCTCGGCGCCGGCCCGGGAGTCCAGGTTTCCGGTGGGCTCGTCGCCGAAGATGATCTGCGGACGGGCCGCGAGGGCTCGGGCGACGGCCACGCGCTGCTGCTGGCCGCCGGAGAGTTCGGTCGGGCGGTGCTTGAGGCGCCCCGCGAGGCCGACGGTCTCGACGACGCGATTCAGCCATTCCGCGTCGGGCTTGCGGCCCGCTATGTCCATGGGGAGCGTGATGTTCTCCAGGGCGTTGAGCGTGGGCAGCAGGTTGAACGCCTGGAAGATGAAGCCGATCCGGTCGCGGCGCAGCTGGGTGAGCTTCTTGTCCTTCAGCCCGGTGATCTCGGTGTCGTCCAGGTGGATCTGCCCGCTGGTCACGGTGTCGAGACCGGCGAGGCAGTGCATCAGCGTGGACTTGCCGGAGCCGGAGGGGCCCATGATCGCCGTGAACTGGCCGCGCTCGATGTCCACGTCCACCTCGTCGAGGGCGACCACGCGCGTCTCCCCGGCGCCGTAGGCCTTGACGACCTTGCGCGCCCGGGCGGCGACGGCTTCATGCCCTCCAGTACCCCCGTGCCTGGTTTCGGTCATAGCCGTTGTCACGGTGCTTCCCCTCGTTGATGCGTTGCTCGCGCTGCCGCGCATGTGGCCGGATTCGGCTGTCTTGCCGTCGTGAAGTTTGCGGGGCGGAGGCGGCCGGCGCGCTGGTGCCCATCGCCGTATCCACCGGGGGGTTAACCCCACCCCTGCCCGTAGGAACCAGTTAAGGACCTCGCCGGGCCGTCCTCCTCCTCCGCCGGGACGAATGACCCCTGGGCCCTTGTGAGGAGCAACCCCTAGGGGTTCTGCATCCTTTGGCGGATCAGCTCTGGGGGATACCGGGGGGATACCGCCGGATACCCCGTGATGAGAAGGTGTTCCCCGCGGATACGTGCACGGTGAAAGGATCTTGGTGGGCGCAGAGGAGAGCACGGGCGAGCGCACCGGGGCCGGACCGGCGGCCGGAGCAGCCGCAGAAGCGGCGGCTCCCGGCGGGGGGAGGCCTCGTACCGCCCTGGTCAGCGCCCTCATGCTGGCGATGGCCCTCGTCGCCCTCGACAGCTCGATCGTCTCCACCGCCGTCCCCCAGATCGTCGGCGACCTCGGCGGCTTCTCCGTCTTCTCCTGGCTCTTCGCGGGCTACCTGCTCGCCGTCACCGTCACGCTCCCCGTCTACGGGAAGCTCTCCGACACCCTCGGCCGCAAGCCCGTACTGCTCTTCGGCATAGCCCTGTTCATCGTCGGCTCGCTGCTGTGCGCGCTCGCCTGGAACATGGCCGCCCTCATCGCCTTCCGTCTCGTCCAGGGGCTGGGCGGCGGCGCCCTCCAGGGCACCGTGCAGACCCTGGCCGCCGACCTCTACCCGCTCAAGGACCGCCCGCGGATACAGGCGCGGATGTCCTCCGTCTGGGCCGCCTCCGCCGTGGCCGGCCCGGCGCTCGGCGGGCTCATCGCCTCGTACGCCGACTGGCGCTGGATCTTCCTGATCAACCTGCCGCTCGGCGGTCTGGCCCTGTGGATGCTCGCCCGCCACCTCGTCGAGCCCGTACGGTCCCCCGGGCGCCGCGGGCCGATCGACTGGGCGGGCGCCCTCGGCGTCTTCGCCTGCGGCGGACTGCTGCTCTTCGCCCTCGTGCAGGGCGGGGTCGCCTGGCCCTGGCTGTCCGCGCCCTCCCTCGGACTGCTGGGCGCGAGCGCGCTGCTGGCGGCCGTCGTCGTCCGGATCGAACGCCGCGCGGCGGAGCCGATCATTCCGGGATGGGTCTGGCGCCGGCGCACCATCGCCGCCGTGAACCTCGCCCTCGGCGCACTCGGCGTGCTCATGATCGCCCCGATGGTCTTCGTCCCCACGTACGCCCAGTCCGTGCTCGGCCTCGGGGCCGTCAGCGCCGGACTCGTCATGTCCGCCATGACCCTCACCTGGCCGGTGTCCGCCGCCTTCAGCCAGCACGTCTACCGGCGCATAGGCTTCCGCAACTCCGCGGCCGTCGGGAGCTCGCTCGCCGCCGTGATCCTGTTCTCGTTCACGCTGCTCCCCTATCCCGCCCGGCCCTGGCAGCCCACGCTGATCATGCTGCTGCTGGGCGCGGCCCTCGGCCTCTTCCAACTGCCGCTGATCGTCGGGGTCCAGTCCACCGTGGGCTGGTCGGAGCGGGGTACGACGACGGCCTCGGTGCTGTTCTGCCGCCAGGTCGGCCAGAGTCTCGGGGCCGCGCTGCTCGGGGCCGTCGCCAACGCCACCATCGCCTCCCGGCTGGCGCACGCCCCGATGTCCGGGCTGCCGGACCACCTCGACGACGTGTCCAAGGCCCTCGACCGGCCGGACCTGCTCCCGCGGGCCGCCGCCGACTACCTGCGCCAGGCGGTGGCCGCCGCCGTGGACCACGTCTTCGTCGGCGCGACCGCCGCGGCCGTGGCGGCGCTGCTCGTCCTGCTGCTGGTGGCGCCGCGGCGGTTCCCGATCCTGGAGGAGCACCAGGAGAAGGAGCGGGGCGAGAATTAGCGGGCCGCGCCCGGGTCCCGCTTGTCATGACCCCGGTCAACGGAGTAGACCTCGGAGTCCTGCATCCGAGATCCGTTCCGGGGGGACGACATGGCTTCCGCACTCTTCGCACTGGTCTTACTGGCCGCCCTCGCCGGGCCCATCGGCCTGCGGCTGCGCCGCCGTCCGGGCTTCGTCACCGGCCGCGACGGCCGCCTCTCCACCTCCACCACCCTGGCCCTGGCCTGGACGGTGATCCTGGTCTGGCTCCTGCTCACGATCCTCGCGTACGGGCTCACGGCGGGCGGCGGCATCGGCTGGTTCACCGGGGAGCACGGCCCGCTGTCCTCCCTGACCACGGTGTACCTGCCGCTGCTCGGGGGCCCGTACGTGGCCCTGATCGCGGCGAAGACGGTCGTCGGGATCCGCGTCGAGAACGGCAGCATGGCCAAGCCCGCCCCGAAACCGACCGGCTCCGGGCAGCGGCCGCTGCGCGAGCTGATCGCGAACGACAGCGGACGCACCGACCTCGTCGACCTCCAGTACGTGGCGCTCAGCGCGGTCACCATGCTGTACGTGGTGCTGTTCTTCCTCTCCGACGTGGGCGGCGGACTCCCCCGCCTCCCCGCCGAGATCTGGGCACTGACGGGTGCCCCGGCCGGGGCGTACCTGGTGAACAAGATGGCCACGCGCGCGAACCCGGTGATCACGGGCGTGACGGTGACGGGCGCCGCGCTGCTCGTCGAGGGCGGCGGCTTCGGCCCGGAGGCCCGGGTGGAGCGCGACTCCACCGCCCTGGCGACCGAGTACGACCCGGCGACGGGGACCCTGACCGCTTCGCTGCCGGCCGCCGCACCCGCCGCCTTCACGGTGGTGGTCACCGCCCGCGGCCTGCGCAGCGACCCGTACCGCCACGCGCCGACGGCCGCCGCACCGGCACCGGCACCGGCTGCGGGCCAGTAGGTCACGGCAGCTTCGCGAGGAACTCCTCGATCAGCGGGACGATCTCCCCGAGGTGCGTCTCCAGCGCGAAGTGCCCCGCCCCCTGAAGGAGGTGCACCTCGGCCTCCGGCGCGTCCCGCAGGTACGCCTTCGCCCCCGCCGGGATGAAGAACGGGTCCCCGGCGCCCCAGACGACCAGGACGGGCACCCCGGAGGCCCGCAGCCAGGCCTGCCAGGCCGGGTACTCGGCGAAGTTCGAGGAGTAGTCGAAGGCCAGGTCGGCCTGGGCCTCGGCGCGCCCCGGCAGCCCGACGTAGTGCACGTCGAGCGTCCGCCCGTCCGGGGAGACCAGGCCGGGGTCGGCGACTCCGGCCTCGTACTGGAAGCGGATGCCCTCCGGGCTGAACAGCCCGCGCACCTTCTCCTCGTCGCCCGGCACCTCCCGCCGGTGTCCGGCGAACTCGCGGGCCGCGTCGGAGAGCCCCTCCTCGTACGCGTTGCCGTTCTGCACGATCAGGCCGGTCACCCGGTCGGGCCGGCGCACGGCGAGCCGCAGCCCGACGGGGGCGCCGTAGTCGAAGACGTACATCGCGTAGCGGTCCAGCCCGAGGGCGTCGGTGAAGCCCTCCACGACGTCCGCGAGCCGGTCGAAGGTGTACGTGAACCCGGCCGGGGCCTCGGTGCGGCCGAAGCCGGGGTGGTCGGGGGCGATCAGCCGGTACCGGGTGTCACCGAGGGCGTCCATCAGCCGGGCGAACTGGTGGGAGGAGGTGGGGAATCCGTGCAGGAGCAGCAGGACCGGTCCGTCGGCCGGGCCGCTCTCGCGGTAGGCGACGCGGACCCCGTGCACGTCGGCGGTGCGGTGGTGAACGAGCAGCATCACATGCCTCCAATGGCCTAGTTCCCATTAGTCTCACCCCGGACTTCTAACGGGTCAAGTGCTTCCCGTAGCATTAGTGGCATGACGTCGACGCCGCCGTTCCCGCTCACGGGCGAGCCCCTCGCCCTGGACCTGCTGAACACCCGGCCCGCCGACACGGGCGATCTGATCGCCGGTCCGGCGGGGCTCGCGGCCTGGCTGACCGTCCAAGAGGGCCGGCTCGGGCCGGTCGGGAAGGTGGGCCCGGCGGAGGTGGCGGCCGTGCACGCCGTACGGGAGGCGGCCGGCGCGGCGCTCGCGGCCGCGCGGCGCGGCGAACGGCCCGCGGCCGGCGCCCTGCGCGTGCTGAACGAGGCCTCGGCCGGCGCCCCGGCCCACCGTGAGCTCGTCTGGACCGCGGAAACCGGCCTGGCGGCGGCCCCGCACCGTACGGGCACCCCGGCGCGGCGGCTCGCGGCGGAGCTGGCGGACGCCGCGGCCGAGCTCCTGACGGACCCCCGGGTGCGGGACGTACGGGAGTGCGAGGGGGCGGACTGCGTCCTGCTGTTCCTCCCGGCGCACCCCAGGCGCCGCTGGTGCGTGGCCGCGGCCTGCGGCAACCGCGCCCGCGTGGCCCGCTACTACGCCCGTCACAAACCCTGACCGGCCTCGGGTCTCGGCTGCGGGTCTCGGCTGCGGGTCTCGGGCCGGCTCAGCCGAGGCCGGCCGCAGGTTGCCGACGGGCCGCTTGTCGCCGGACCGGCCGTCGCCGCCACGGCCGGACCCGGATCCGGCCGTGGCTCGCGGCGGTCTGCCGCCGGGTCAGCCCTCGGCCGGGGCCCGGCCCGTCAGGGCGGCCAGGCTGGAGCGGACGTGGTTCATGTGCGCCCGCATCTCGTCCTGCGCCTCCGCGTGCTCCCGCAGGATCCGCTCCGTCTCCCGGCCGGTCCGCTCCTCCTGCACCCGCGCCTGCGCCAGCTGCTCCGCGGCCCGCGCCTCCGCGTCCTCCTGCCCGTGCCGCGCCGCCTCCTCCGCCTCCGCGTACCCGCGCCGCGCCTCCGCCAACCGGACCTCCGCGTACCGCTCCAGCTCCGCGTGCCGGGCCTCCAGATCGGCCTCCCGGGCGGCCAGCTCCCGCTCCGCCGCGTCCCACCGCTCCACGTGCTCCTGCTCGAGGTCCGCGAGCAGCGCGTCCGACCGGCGCCGCATCTCCGTCAGCGCCGCCTGCGCCTGCGACCGCCACTCCGCCGCGTCGTCCCTGGCCTCCGCCCGGACCGCGTCGGCCTCCCGGCCCGCCCGCAGCAGCCCCTGCCGCGCCCGGACCTCCGTCTGCCCGCGCACCGCCTCCGCGTCCTGCCGCGCCAGCTCCGCCACCCGGTCCGCGTACGCCTCGGCCGCACCCATCGCGTCCACCGCGTCCGCCCGCGCGTCCCGCCGTACGGTGTCCGCCTCCTCCTCCACCAGCAGCAGGATCCGCCGTGCCCGCTCGCTCAGCTCGTCGTACGTCTGCGGAGCCAGCGCGGCCACCGCCTCGCGCAGCCGCTCCGCCTCCGCCTCCATCCGCTTCGCGAGGACCGTCAGCCGCGCCACCCGCTCCCACGCCTCGTCCCGGCTGCCGGAGAGCCGGGCCAGATACCGGTCGACCTCTTCCACGCGGTAGCCGCGACCTCGTACGGTCGCGAAGCCCGGTCCGTGAGGTGACATGGGTGCAGTCATCCTGGAAGCGCCTCTCTCGGGGGGATTCCTGTCAAGGATGCGCCATTTGCGGCCAGAAGCCGGAATGGCCGGGCCGGGACCCCTTACGAGGGTCCCGGCCCGGCCATTCCGCCCGATCGTCCGATCAGAGCAGCCCGTCCCACATCTGCTCCAGCAGCACCGACCACCAGCTCTCCGGCGACGCCAGCGCCGCACTGTCGAGCCCCGCCAGATTCGTCTGGAAATCGACGGTCCAGCGCCCCGCCTGCTCCGGCGTCAGATGCTGCCGCAGCCGCCACATGTGACCCAGCATCGCCAGCGACCTCGCGAACTGCGGCAGGCTCGAATTCACGAACTGCGGCGGCACCGGCGCACCGCCCGGACCGGCCTCCACCGGGACCGCCACTATGTGCGCCGTCCCGTACTGCACGCACAGCGCCTTGCCGAAGTCACTGCCCACCACCAGGTACGAGCCCGCGTCGGACGCCGGCTGCACCTGTCGCTGCGCCGCCAGTTCCGCCAGCGTCGGCACCGGCTGGCCCGGTACCGCCTGCGCCCAGAAGAACGGTCCGAAGTCCGTCGGCAGACCCGCCCACATCAGGGTCTGCGCCACGATCTCCGGCACACCCTGGCGCGACACCGCACGCTGATCGAAGCGGAACACGCCCTGCGGGCCGAACGCCCCGGCCAGCTCCGCACCGATGGCATCCAGCGGAATGGCCGGCTGGAGCGGCACCTGCTGCACCGGAACCCGTACCGGCGCGGGGCGCGCGGGACCGTCCGCCACCTGGTGCAGCTCACCCTGATGGGTCAGCAGATGCCGCATGCCCTGCTGACGGCCCGCGTGGTCCTTGCCGTACGGGGCCACGCTCGTGATCCGCACCTGCGGCCAGGTCTCCCGGATCATCCGCGCGCAGTAACCGCCCGGCAGCTCACAGGACTCCAGCTCGGTGTGCAGCTCCAGCACCTGCTGCGGCGGCACGTTCATCGCGCGCAGCTCGTACAGGATCTGCCACTCGGGGTGCGGGGTGCCGGGCGCGGAACGGCGGATGAGCTGCTGCTCGGAGCCGTCGGGCGCGCGGTAGCGCAGTACGGCCTGGTAGCCCGGGCCGACGGTGGGCGCACCGGTGGGCGCCGGAGGCTGCGCCGCGGGACCGGGACCGGCCTGCGGCTGCCCGGGCGGGCCGGGAGGCGCGGGCGGCTGACCCGTGACGGCCGGACCGGCCAGCATCGTCGCGGCATGGTCGAGCCCGCCCCCGGGAGCACCGGGAGCCCCCGGCGGACCGGGGGGCGCGGGCGGCTGACCCGTCACGGCCGGACCCGCCAACATCGTCGCAGCATGATCCAACCCACGCCCCAGCGAACCCGGAGCACCCGGCGGACCAGG
>NZ_JBIVXF010000004.1:110871-554868 GCF_044769045.1 Streptomyces sp. NPDC090741
CAGGAGGCGCCGGCGGCTGACCCGCACCCGGAGCACCGGGCGGACCCGGAGGCGCCGGCGGCTGACCCGTCACGGCCGGACCCGCCAACATCGTCGCAGCATGATCCAACCCACGCCCCAGCGAACCCGGAGCACCCGGCGGACCAGGAGGCGCCGGCGGCTGACCCGCACCCGGAGCACCGGGCGGACCCGGAGGCGCCGGCGGCTGACCCGTCACGGCCGGACCCGCCAACATCGTCGCGGCATGGTCGAGCCCGCCCCCGGGAGCACCGGGCGGACCCGGCGGCGTCGCCGGCGCCGCACCCGGACGGGAGACCTGGGCCTTGCTCGTCGGCGCATCGGCGATCGACCCGGAATCCGAGCCGCCGCCCGCGTCCCGCCCGAGGTCCAGCGCGGGGGCGATCGTGGTCTTCGGGAGCCGGCTGCCCCCGGGGATCAGCGCGGTCTTGGCCTCCGAGGACGCACCGGACGGCGGTGCCATGTCCTCCAGGTCCGAGCCCGACAGCGGCGGCGCGAACACCGTCGCGGGCAGCGGTACGGACACGTCGTCCGCACCGCTGTTCACATCGGTCCCGGCCCACGGCGTGGCCCCGGCCGGCACCCCGTCGTTCGCGGTCGGCTCGTACGGCACCTCGCGGCGCAGCGGAACCGCCTCCACCGGAACGGGAGCGGGAGCCGGAACCGGAGCCGGAACCGGAACCGGAACCGGAGCCGGAGCAGCAGGCTCCGGAGCAGGCGCGGGCTCGGCCGCGGCAGGAGCCGGCGTCGGCACGGGCGTCGCCGCCGGCGCCGGCGCAATCCCCGCCCGGTCCGCCGCCTCCTGCAGCCACTCCGGCGGACTCAGCATGAACGAGGTCTGCTCCGAGTCGATCCGCGGCGTCGGCACCGAGGCCTCCGCCGCCGGCGCGGCCGCGGCCCCGTACTCCTCCTCGTAGCGGCGGATCACCTCACCCACCGGCAGCCCGGGCCACAGCGTCACCTCACCGCTGTCCCGCGCGATGACCAGCCGCTGCCGGCCGCCACCGGACACCGGAGCGGCCGCGCGGTCCTCCGCCCACACCACGAACCCGAGTCCGAACTCCCGTACGCGCACCTCCCGGTGCTGGTACGCGGGCACGTCCCCGTTGATCCACTCCTCGGCGCGCTCCTGCGCCTGCGCAAACGTCACCATCGCGCCGTCACCCCTCCACCGGTGCCGCACCGGACACGGGAACCGAGCGTGCGAATCCGCCGTCCACCATCAGACCGGCCACCGTTTCCAACTCCGGCGGATTGCCCGCCAACCGCTCCAGAAAGGCATCGAAATCGGCACCGCACGGCAGCAACAGACGCTCCACGCGCTCCTGCACCGACCAGCCGTCCTGGTCGCGGGCGTCGTCGTACGGGGAGAACCAGACCGAGCCGATCCCCTCGCCCTTCACCTTCACCGCGAGCAGGCCGCCCTGGGCGAAGGCCACGCACAGGTAGTCCTTCGTCAGGTGGTCCCGCAGACACTTGTTGACGTACACGAGGTCGTTGACCGCCGCCTCCTCACGCACCGTGAAGAAGGGCTGGTCCACCAGCAGTCCGAGGTCCACGTCGAGCCCGGCGCCCACCGGCGCACAGCCGCCCGCCGCCTTCAGGAACGCGCGGTACGCCTCCGGCAGCCGGTAGCCGAGGTCCTCCTCGACGCCCTGCACCGCCTCCTCGGGGACCGACACCACCGTCTTCGGCAGCCCCAGGTGCACCGGGCGCAGCTCCTGCAACGGCCGTGTCCCGCGCTTGCCGTGGTCGACCGGCGCCGTCGCCAGCCCCGCGTGATGCCGCAGCAGCGCCTTCACCTCGACCGGGACCAGCTCCATCCGCCGGGTCCTCGCCACGTGGTGCCAGGTCCAGCCGTGCGGGGTCGCCACCGGTCCGACGGTGTCCCACAGCGCGTGGCCGGCCGCGTGCATCGCCGCGTTCGCGGACACGCAGTCCGTCAGCCGCAACTCGTCCACGCCGAAGCCCTCCGGCGGCTCGGCGATCTCCACCGCCGCGCGCGCGTACGGGGAGAAGTCGGGATGTCCGTCCCCGTCAATCCGTACCCCGTGGGGATGCCGAGCGGCCCGGACCGGGTCCGGGAAATGCACGACCTGCCCGGAGTACGCGGCGTTGGGTGGCGCGGCCTGCTGCCCGAGCCGACCTGTCGTCATGGCGGTAGCCCCCTGCTGGATCTGGCTGGTTCACCACAGCCTATGTGGTCGGGCAAGAGCGTCACCCGCCCGCGACCCCCGCACCCGCGCGAGGGCCAGGAACATCCGAATTGATACGAATATTCGACCCCGCTTCCACACGACAGGGGACATTTGACAGGCTGTCCCCTCAGCACGGGGGCGTGCGCGACAGCGGCCACCACCGCCGCCACGGGAGGGAAGACGCGACCATGCAGAACACGGCGACACGCACGGACACGGCCGACGGCGCCTCGGGACGGGGCGACCAGGGCGACCCGGCAGCCGACCGGCCGGCCGGGGGAACGTCCGCGGCCGGAGACCCCCGCCTGCGCTGGAGCAGCACCGACGGCCGGCCCAACGCGCCCGTCCTGCGCTTCCGCCGCGACGGCATCCTCCCCACCGTCGCCGCCGCCCTCTCCGTACGCGGCGAAACCCTCACCGGCACCGCGGGCAAGGCCGACCAGGCACCCGCCCTGCACCCCCTCGTCCAGGACTTCCTCGACACCCTCACCAGCGGCCAGCGCGAACGCTTCACCGGCCGCTGTCCCGAGGCGATCCTGCTCTCCCGCCACCTCACCGCCGTCGAGGGGGCGCGCAGCAAGCGCGCCTCCCGCAAACCCCTCACCGCGAGCGAAGCCCGCCGCTCCCTGAAACACGCCAAGATCACCGCACGCCGCATCCGCGAGGACGGCGATCCGCTGCACGGCAGCTATGCACCCCCCTGCCGTTCCTGCGAAGCGCTCCTCGCCCACTTCGGCGTCCGCGCCGTCGACCTCACCCCCACGTCAGAGAAGGCCTGACCTCCGCCACGATGACCACCTCCTCCGCCTCCTACGACCGCTCCTCGGCGACCCGCTTCCCGGCCGCCGTGGACACCGCCCTGCGCACCGCCGGCTGGGAGCCCGGCCGCTGGGACATCAAGCAGGCCGAGTTCTGGGCCGATGCCCTGCGCGACCACACCACCCCGGCCGGCCACCGCCACACCGTCTTCCCGGCCGCCGTCGAAGCCTGGGCCGAATTCGGCGGGCTCACCGTCACCGCCCCCGGGCCCGGCCGCCAGACCGCACCCGTCCCGGTCCGCCTGGACCCCCTGACCGGCCTCCACCTGGCCCGCACCTTCGCCGACCTGGGCCGGGCCCTGTCCACCCAGCTCTGCCCGCTCGGCACCGACTCCGACGGCGGCTCGCACCTCGCCATCGACCGCGAGGGGCGCGTCTACGGCATCGACCACACCGGCGACTGGTACCTGGGCGCGGACGTGGACGAAGCCCTCACCCTCCTCCTCACGGGCCTCCAGCCCACCCGCCTCACCACGGCCCCGTAGGGGGTGTCCGCAGAGTCCTGCTCCGGACCCGGCCGCCACGCGCGCCGCGCCGGGGCCGGGCCGGGCCGGGCCGGGCCGGGTATCGGGTCCGCGCCGGCCGGTCCTACCCCTGGCGCGGGGCGCACGGCAGGACCGCCGAGACCTTGAAGCCGCCCTCGTCCGTCGGGCCGGACACGAAGACGCCGCCCAGGCCGAGCACCCGCTCGCGCATGCCGACCAGGCCGTTCCCGCCGCTCGGCAGACCGGGCCGGTCCACGTCCGCCCCGCAGGGTCCGTTCTCCACCTGCATGGCCACCTCGCCCTCACGATGAGCCAGCCGCACCACCACCCGCGCACCCGGCGCATGCTTGTGGCAGTTCGTCAGCGCCTCCTGCACCACCCGGTACGTCGCCTGCTCCACCTCCGCCGGATATCCCGCCCCCGCACCCCGGACGTCCAGCTCCACGACCATCCCGGCCGCCCGCGACTGCCCGACCAGCGCCGCCAGCTCGCCCAGCGAAGGCCCGGGCCCGTCCTCGAAACTCCCCACCAGCGCGGCCACCGGCACCACCGCGGCAGCAGTGGGCGCCCGCTTGGGCGACTCCGCCGCCCGCAGCACGCCCAGCATCTCCCGCAGCTCCGTCAACGCCTGGCGCCCCATGTCCCCCACGAGCGCGGCGTTCTTCGCCGCCCGCTCCGGATCCTTGGCCGCCACCGCCTCCAGCGCCGCCGCGTGCACCACCATCAGCGACACCCGGTGCGCCACGACGTCGTGCATCTCCCGCGCGATCCGCGTCCGCTCCTCCGTACGGGCCCACTCGGCCCGCTCCTCCGCCCGGTCCGCGAGCAGCGACAGCTCCCGCTCCAGCGAATCCGCCCGCTCCTGCAAGCTCTCCATCAGCCGCCGCCGCGCCCCTATGTACAGGCCGAGCAGCACCGGCGGCACGGTCAGCGCCACCGCCACGAACACGGACAGCACGATGACGAGCGACCGTGAGGCCCCCTGGTCCCCGATGGTCCGCACGTACATCACCACGAAGGTCGCCACCAGCGACATCGAGGCCAGCGTCGCGGTGATCCGCCGGGGCACCTCACAGGCGGCGAGCGTGTAGAGCCCGACCACCCCGAGCAGGAAGCCCATCGCGGCCGGCGACACGGCGATCCCGACCAGCACCACGGCGATCGGCCAGCGCCGCCGCAGTACGAGCGTGGACCCCACGAGCAGCCCGAGCAGCACCCCGACCGGCACCGGAAGCCCGGCCTCGTGCGCGAAGGGCACCCCCTCCACGGCGCACTCGACGGCCGACACCGCCGCCAGCCCCACGTCGAGCACGGCCCCCCGCGGCCGCTCCCACCACCACGGCCCGTCGCGCCCGGCCCCGCCCCGCTCTTCCCCCGTACTGGTCATGCCGTCCAGCGTACGCAGGGCCCCCGGCCCGCCGGCGAACCGAATTCCGGCAGACCGAACGCGACGCAAGGCCCTGATCTTTACCGTCGCGTCGAGGGGTGGTGGTGCGGCATAGTGGTGCCGTCGACTCGACCGGAAAGCCACGATGTCCGGTTTAGTCGGGAATGATCCCCTGTGGTGTAATTGGCAGCACTGAGGCTTTTGGTGCCTTATGTCCGGGTTCGAGTCCTGGCGGGGGAGCTTCCATCAGTTCGGGTCCTGACCGATCGGTCAGGACCCGGCTTCGTTTCCGGGGTGCGGCCCCCCGGTATCCTTCACGGGTCCACCACCCGAAGCCGAAGGGCACACCCGTGAGCGCCAACCGCCCGGCAGCCGTCGTCGTACTCGCAGCGGGTGAAGGCACCCGCATGAAGTCGGCCACTCCCAAGGTTCTGCACGAGATCTGCGGGCGCTCGCTCGTGGGCCACGTCGTCGCCGCCTCGCGCGAGCTGGACCCCGAACACCTCGTGGTCGTCGTCGGCCACGCCCGCGAGCAGGTCACCGCGCACCTGGCCGGGATCGACGCCGGTGTCCGCACCGCCGTCCAGTACGAGCAGAACGGCACCGGACACGCCGTCCGCATGGCCCTCGAAGAGCTCGGCGGCCAGCAGAACGGCACCGTGGTCGTCGTCTGCGGCGACACCCCCCTGCTGACCGGTGAGACTCTCGAACAGCTCGCGCGGACGCACGAGGCCGACGGCAACGCCGTCACCGTGCTGACCGCCGAGGTGCCGGACTCCACCGGCTACGGCCGGATCATCCGCGGTGCGGACGGCGCCGTCACCGCCATCGTCGAACACAAGGACGCCACCGACTCCCAGCGCGCCATCCGGGAGATCAACTCCGGGGTCTTCGCCTTCGACGGCGCCCTCCTCGCGGACGCGCTCGGCAAGGTGCGTACGGACAACAGCCAGGGCGAGGAGTACCTCACCGACGTGCTCGGCATCCTGCGCGAGGCCGGTCACCGCGTCGGCGCGGCGGTCGGCGGCGACCACCGCCAGATCCTCGGGATCAACAACCGCGTCCAGCTCGCCGAGGCCCGCGCGCTGCTGAACGCCCGCCTCCTGGAGCAGGCGATGCTCGCGGGCGTGACGGTCGTCGACCCGGCGAGCACGTTCGTTGACGTGACGGTGACCTTCGGGCAGGACGCGCTGATCCACCCGGGCACGCAGCTGCTCGGCGCCACGCACGTCGCCGAGGGCGCCGAGGTCGGTCCGAACACGCGGCTCAAGGACACCCGGGTGGGCCCGCGGGCGCGCGTGGACAACACGGTGGCGGACACCGCGGTCATCGGCGAGTCGGCGTCCGTCGGCCCGTACGCGTACCTGCGTCCCGGTACGAACCTGGGCCTGAAGGCGAAGGCCGGCACGTACGTGGAGATGAAGAACGCGACGATCGGCGAGGGCACGAAGGTGCCGCACCTGTCGTACGTGGGCGACGCGACGATCGGCGAATACACGAACATCGGCGCGGCGAGCGTGTTCGTGAACTACGACGGCGAGCACAAGCACCACACCACGGTCGGCTCACACTGCAAGACGGGCTCGGACAACATGTTTGTGGCGCCCGTCACCATCGGGGACGGCGCGTACACGGCGGCCGGTTCGGTGATCACGAAGGATGTGCCGCCGGGTGCGCTGGCCGTGGCCCGCGGCCAGCAGCGCAATATCGAGGGCTGGGTGGCTCGCAAGCGTCCGGGAAGCGCCGCGGCGTCGGCGGCCCAGTCGGTGGTCCAGGAGGATTCCGACCCCCGCTGAGGCCTCGTTGAGGTGAACTGACCGGAAACAGGTAGGCCCGGCAGGGCGTACCGTGATAGGTGCACCAAATTCGGCTGGCTCACCGTGTGCGGGACGGACGCGCACGGGGGCGAGCAGCTTTCAACACGTCTGAGGAGACTGTGCTGTGACCGGGATCAAGACGACCGGCGAGAAGAAGCTGATGCTCTTCTCCGGCCGCGCCCACCCCGAGCTGGCCGAGGAGGTTGCGCATCAGCTGGGCGTTGCCCTCGTGCCGACCAAGGCTTTCGACTTCGCGAACGGTGAGATCTACGTCCGCTTCCAGGAGTCGGCTCGTGGCGCGGACTGCTTCCTGATCCAGAGCCACACGGCTCCGATCAACAAGTGGATCATGGAGCAGCTGATCATGATCGACGCGCTCAAGCGCGCGTCGGCTCGCTCCATCACCGTGATCATCCCCTCCTACGGGTACGCCCGCCAGGACAAGAAGCACAAGGGCCGCGAGCCGATCTCGGCGCGCCTGGTCGCCGATCTGCTGAAGACGGCGGGTGCGGACCGCATCCTGACGGTCGACCTGCACACGGACCAGATCCAGGGCTTCTTCGACGGCCCGGTGGACCACCTGTCGGCGCTGCCGGTCCTCGCGGACTACGTGGGCGCGAAGGTGGACCGCAGCAAGCTGACGATCGTCTCCCCGGACGCCGGCCGCGTGCGCGTCGCCGACCGCTGGTGCGACCGCCTGGACGCGCCGCTGGCGATCGTGCACAAGCGCCGCGACAAGGACGTCGCCAACCAGGTGACGGTCCACGAGGTCGTCGGTGAAGTCCGCGGCCGCGTCTGCGTCCTGGTCGACGACATGATCGACACGGGTGGCACGATCTGCGCCGCCGCCGACGCGCTGTTCGCGCACGGCGCGGAGGACGTCATCGTGACGGCCACGCACGGCATCCTGTCGGGGCCGGCTGCGGACCGTCTGAAGAACTCGAAGGTCAGCGAGTTCATCTTCACGAACACCCTGCCGGACCCGTCCGACCTGGAGCTCGACAAGATCACGGTCCTGTCGATCGCCCCGATGGTCGCGCGCGCGGTGCGCGAGGTCTTCGAGGACGGCTCGGTCACCAGCCTGTTCGAAGAGCAGCAGTAACCGGTAGTACAGAGATCCTTTTGGGTGCGGCCTCCGCGCCGGGTAGACTCTACGAGTTGCTCGGCGAGGGAGGCCGCACCTTTTCGGTGTCGGTGCTCCGTTATCGACGCGCTCTTCGTAGCAGGCCGTTCAGGCCGGGTGACCGTCGTCCATTTCCGTCACCCCACGAGGAGTGAGCATGTCCGAGGTCAAGCTTTCCGCCCAGCTCCGCAACACCTTCGGCAAGGGCTCTGCCCGCCAGGCCCGTCGCGACGCCATGGTCCCCGGTGTCATCTACGGCCACGGCAACGACCCGAAGCACGTCAACGTCGAGGGCCACGGCCTGGCGCTGGCGCTGCGTACCCCGAACGTCCTGATCTCCCTGGACATCGCGGGCGCCGGCACCGAGCTGGTCATCCCGAAGGCCGTGCAGAAGCACCCCCTGAAGCGCTCGATCTCCCACGTCGACTACCTGATCGTCAAGAAGGGCGAGAAGGTCACCGTCGAGGTAGCCGTCGTCACCGAGGGCGAGCTGGCCGCCGGCAACAACATGCTGGAGACCCTGCTCAACACCATCACGGTCGAGGCCGAGGCCACCCACATCCCGACCGAGGTCACCGTCTCCATCGCGGGCCTCGAGGCCGGTGCCTCCATCCACGCCAAGGACCTGGTCCTGCCGGCCGGCACCACGCTGGCCGTCGACGGCGACACCGCCGTCCTGCAGGTCGTCGCCCCGCAGGCCGAGGAGCCGGCCGCCGAGGCCGCCACCGAGGGCGCCGAGGCCTGAGCCTCACCCTTCCCCCTCAGCACTTGCTGATCGACCGCCGTCCGGCTCCACTGGGAGCGGGACGGCGGTCGTCCTCGTTAAGGAGCATGGATGTCGGACGACGCGGCGCCGTGGCTGATCGTCGGCCTCGGTAACCCCGGGGCGGAGTACGCGGGCAACCGCCACAACATCGGGTTCATGGTGGTGGACCTGCTGGCCGAGCGGATGCGCGGGAAGTTCAAGGCGCACAAGGCACGGGCGCAGGTGGTCGAGGGCCGCATGGGCCCGCCGGGGCCGGCGAACCGCCGGGTGGTGCTGGCGAAGCCCATGTCGTTCATGAACCTGTCGGGCGGGCCGGTGACGGCGCTGCGCGACTTCTACAAGGTGCCGGTGGACCGGATCTTGGCGGTCCACGACGAACTGGACATCGACTACCCGACGCTGCGGCTGAAGCTGGGCGGCGGGGACAACGGGCACAACGGCCTGAAGTCGATGACGAAGTCGATGGGGCCGGAGTACCACCGGGTCCGCTGCGGCATCGGGCGCCCGCCCGGCCGTATGCAGGTCGCGGACTTCGTGCTGAAGGACTTCTCCTCGACGGAGCGCAAGGAGCTGGACTGGTTCGTGGACCGGGCCGCGGACTCCGTGGAGTGCCTGATCCAGGAGGGCCTTGAGCGGGCCCAGTCCACGTACAACTCCTGACGACTACAGCAGCTCGTCGACCCGGGTCAGGTCGATCTCCATGCGGAAGGGGACGCCGGTCGTGACCACGCCCCGCTGGGCACCCGTGTGCGCGTAGCTCCGGTTGACCGGGTCCAACCGGAAGAGGTGTACGGGCGGGGGGCCGCTCTCCCGGCTCTCGACCCGCCAGAAGCTCGGGATGCCCGCGGCTGCATACCTGTGCGGCTTGGTGCCGATGTCCCGTGCTTCGGAATCCGGGGAGACCACCTCCACGACGAGCACGGTGTCGGCGACCGGGTAGGACCACTGGTCCCGGCCCGTACAGGCGCTTGCGCGCACCACGCCGATGTCCGGCACCACGCCGCTGTCCGGCACGAGGCCGTTCCGGCGGTCCGGCACGACCGCCGCTTCGCGGACCACGCGGAACCCGGAGGTCCTGCACCGGCGGAGCTCTGCACCGAGCAGGTCGGTCACCGTGGAGTGAAACACCGACTGCGGTGCCGAGAACACGAGGCTGCCGTCGATCGGTTCGGTGTGCCGCGGGAGACCGGGCAACGCCAAGAGGTCTTCGACGACGTACCCCTCCACCGGAGGCCGAGGCCAGCGCTGTCCCATGGTGCGATCCTCGTCGCTGCCGGCTGCGGCGGAGCCCGGTATCCGCCTGCGTCATCACAAAGGGTGACAGACACGGATACCGGGGCGCGGTGTCAGCCGGTGTTGCGCAGGCCTGCCGCCACGCCGTTGACCGTGAGGAGCAGGGCTCGGGCCAGGAGCGGGTCGGCGTCTTCGCCTCGGGCGGCCGCCGCGCGCTGGCGGGCCAGCAGGGAGACCTGGAGGTAGGAGATCGGGTCCAGGTAGGCGTCGCGGACGGCGAAGGTCTGCTGGAGGACCGGGTTGGAGTCCAGCAGCTTCTGGCCGCCGGTGATGCGCAGGACCTCGCGGACGGTGAGCTCGTGTTCGGCCTCGATGCGGGCGAAGACGTGCTTGAGGTCGTCCGGGACGAGGGTGTCGACGTAGTGGCGGGCGATCCGCAGGTCGGTCTTGGCCAGCGTCATCTCGACGTTGGACAGGAAGTTGCGGAAGAAGTGCCAGCGCGCGCCCATCTCGGCGAGGGCGGATTCGCCGCCCGCCTCGCGCAGGGCCTTGAGGCCCGAGCCGACTCCGTACCAGCCGGGGACGATCTGGCGGGACTGGGTCCAGCCGAAGACCCACGGGATGGCGCGCAGGCCGTCGAGGCCGGCGCCCGAGTCGGGGCGGCGCGAGGGCCGGGAGCCCAGGTGCAGGTCGGCGAGCTGGTCGACGGGGGTGGCGGCGAAGAAGTACGCCGGCAGGTCCGGGTCCTCGACGAGCTCCCGGTACGCGCAGTGGGCGGCGTCGGAGACGGTGTCCATGGCCGCGTCCCAGCGGGCGAGGTCGTCGTGGGACTGGCGGGGGGCGGTGTGCAGGGCGGAGGCCTGGAGGGTGGCCGCGACGGTCAGCTCCAGGTTCTCGCGGGCCAGCGACGGTACGAGGTACTTGTCGGAGATGACCTCGCCCTGCTCGGTGACCTTGATCTCGCCTTCGAGGGTGCCCCAGGGCTGAGCGAGGATCGCGTCGTGGGAGGGGCCGCCACCGCGGCCGACGGTGCCGCCGCGGCCGTGGAAGAGGCGCAGGCGCACCCCGTAGCGGTGGGCGACGTCGCGCAGCCGGCGCTGGGCGCGGTGGATCTCCCACTGGCTGGTGGTGATGCCGCCGAACTTGGAGGAGTCGGAGTAGCCGAGCATGACCTCCTGGACGTCGCCGCGCAGCGAGACGAGGCGCCGGTAGGAGGGGTCGGCGAGCATGGCGTCGAGGATGACGTCGGCGGCGCGCAGCTCGTCGGTGGTCTCCAGGAGCGGGACGATGCCGATCTTGGCCCAGCCTGCGTGGAGGTCGACGAGGCCGGCCTCGCGGGCGAGGACGGCGGCGGCGAAGACGTCGTCGGCGCCCTGGCACATCGAGATGATGTACGACTCGATGACCTCGGGGCCGAACTTCTCGAAGGCGTCCTTGATGGCGGAGAAGACGCCGAGGGTCTTCTGTCCGGCGGCGTCGAGCGGTGCCGGGGTGGGCGCCAGCGGGCGGCGCGAGCGCAGCTCCTTGGCCAGCAGCTTCTGCCGGTAGTCGCGCGGCATGTCGGCGTAGCGCCAGGACTCCTCGCCGAGGCGGTCGAAGAGCTGGCCCAGCGCGTGGTGGTGGGCGTCGGCGTGTTCGCGGACGTCCATGGTGGCGAGCTGGAGGCCGAAGGCGGCCAGCGTGCGGATGGTGCGGTCCATGCGGCCGTCGGCGAAGAGGGCGCCGCGGTGTTCGCGCAGGGAGGTCTGGATGAGGGTGAGGTCGGCGAGGAGCTCGGCGGTGCCGAGGTAGTCGCGGCCTTCCTCGTGGGGGGTGCCCTTGGCGAGGCGCTCGCGGGTGTTGACGAGCTTCTGCCGGATGCAGGTGGCCTTGAGGCGGTACGGCTCCTCCGCGTTGAGCCGCTTGTAGCGCGGGCTGATCTCGGGGAGGCGTTCGAGGTCGGCCTGGAGGGAGGAGAGGAGTTCCTCGGTGGCGCCGGTGTAGCGGATGGAGTTCGACAGCAGTCCGCGCAGGAAGTCGACGAGTTCGAGGGCGTCGGTGATGCCGTGCTCGTGCTGGAGGATCAGTACGTCGCGGGTGACGTCGGGGGTGACGTTGGGGTTGCCGTCGCGGTCACCGCCGATCCAGGTGCCGAAGGTGAGCGGGCGGGTGCCGGCCGGGATCTCGACGCCGACGCGCTGGAGCTCGGCGGCGAGGTCCTCGAGTACGTCGCCCACCGCGCCCGCGTGCAGCTCGTCGAGGTAGTAGATGGCGTTGCGGGCCTCGTCGGCGGGTTCGGGGCGTACGACGCGCAGCTCGTCGGTCTGCCAGACGAGGTCGATGTTCTCGGCGAGGCGCAGGTCGTGGCGGCGGCGTTCGCCGGCGCCGGCGACGGGCTCCTCCAGCAGGGCCGCGATGCGGCGCAGCTTGTTGAGGACGCTGCGGCGGGCCGCCTCGGTGGGGTGCGCGGTGAAGACGGGGCGGACGTTGAGGTTCTTGACCGTCTCGCGCAGGTGCTCGGGGTCGGCGTCCTTGAGCATGTCGGCGGTGCGGGCGAGGAGCCCGCCCTCCGCGGCGCGGTGGGCGCGCAGTTCCTTGCCGCGGTGCACCTGTTCGGTGACGTTGGCGAGGTGGAAGTAGGTGGAGAAGGCCCGTACGAGCTTGGCGGCGGTCTCCAGATCGGTGTCGCCGAGCAGTGCGGCGGCGGCTTCGCCGTCGGTGCGGGTCAGGGCGCGCACTCGTTCGACGAGGTCGAGGAGATCTTGCCCTTCCTGGCGGACGAGGGTCTCGCCGAGGAGGTCGCCGAGGCGGCGGATGTCCGCCCGCAGCTCCGCGTTGGCGGCGGCGACGGCGGTGGCCTGGGCCTTGGCCGGGGTGGAGGAGGCCTGGTCAGCACTGCTCACAGGTGCGGCTCCTTGCAGTGTTCGAGCGCTACTGGGAGGTGGGCTCCGAGATGCGCGGGGGTGTGCCCGGACTCCTCCCCCGGCTGTCGCTGGGAGGGGCCCGGTGGGTGTCCCCCACCTGGTGCGCAGCTCGGCTGCCCGTGCGGACCGCGCTGTCCGACGACACCAGGATAGGTGTCCGGGCCTCGTGCCTCGCTAAACGTCTCACCAGGCGGCGCGCGGGCTGCTGCGAGTGCCCTTGAGAGCGCCTCGGGCCCGGCCGTGCTCCCCTTGCCCCGGGCTCCGGCTTTGCCATACTTACGTTGCCGTAGGTTACGGATCCGTAGCCAGGGTGGGCGCCAGGGGCGCCTGCCGATTCCTCACCCCCCAGGGGACCCTCATGACCACCAGTCCCGAGCTGATCAAGGACGCCTCGGCGGCCTCCGATTCCGATTCCCCCGTGCCCTCCGCGACCCTCGGAGGCGAGAACAAGCGCTCCGTCGAACAGATCGCCCTGCTGCTGTTCATCGTCGTTCCCTTCCTGGCGCTGCTGGCGGCGGTCCCGCTGGTCTGGGGCTGGGGGGTGAGCTGGCTGGATCTCGGCCTGATGGTGTTCATGTACTTCCTGGCCTGCCACGGGATCACCATCGGCTTCCACCGGTACTTCACGCACGGTTCCTTCAAAGCGAAGCGGCCGCTGCGGATCGTGCTGGCCGTGATGGGTTCGATGGCGGTGGAGGGCCCGCTGGTGCGCTGGGTGGCGGACCACCGCAAGCACCACAAGTTCTCCGACCACGACGGCGACCCGCATTCGCCGTGGCGGTTCGGCGAGACCGTCCCGGCGCTGATGAAGGGGCTGTGGTGGGCGCACATCGGATGGCTCTTCGACGAGGAGCAGACCGACCAGCAGAAGTACGCCCCGGACCTGGTCAAGGATCCGGCGATCCGGCGGATCTCGCGTGACTTCGTCCTGTGGACGATCGTGTCGCTGGCGATCCCGCCGCTGGTCGGCGGTCTGGTGACGATGTCGTGGTGGGGCGCGTTCACGGCGTTCTTCTGGGGCTCGCTGGTACGGGTCGCGCTGCTGCACCACGTGACGTGGTCGATCAACTCGATCTGCCACGCGGTCGGCAAGCGCCCGTTCAAGTCGCGGGACCGCTCGGGCAACGTGTGGTGGCTGGCGGTGCTCTCGTGCGGGGAGTCCTGGCACAACCTGCACCACGCGGACCCGACGTCGGCCCGGCACGGCGTGCTGCGCGGCCAGGTCGACTCCAGTGCCCGGCTGATCCGCTGGTTCGAGCTGGCGGGCTGGGCGACGGACGTGCGCTGGCCGTCCAAGGACCGCCTCGACGCCCGGCGCAGGGAAAACGCGTCGAACGCGGCATGATGGGGGACGTGGCGATCGACGGCAGTAATTCCAGCAGCGACAAGCCCCGGCGTGGCCGCCGGGTCCGGATGACGGGCGCCGAACGGCGTCAGCAACTGCTGGACATCGGCCGCACCCTGTTCGCGGAGAAGGGCTTCGAGGGCACGTCGGTGGAGGAGATCGCGGCGAAGGCCGGGGTCTCCAAGCCGGTGGTGTACGAGCACTTCGGGGGCAAGGAGGGCCTGTACGCGGTCGTCGTGGACCGGGAGATGCGCCAGCTGCTGGACGGGGTGACCGGCGCGCTGACGGCCGGGCATCCGCGCGAGCTGCTGGAGCAGGCGGCGTTCGCGCTGCTCGACTACATCGAGTCGTACACGGACGGCTTCCGCATCCTCGTCCGGGACTCGCCGGTCGCCCAGTCGACGGGTACGTTCGCCTCGCTGATCAGTGACATCGCCACGCAGGTCGAGGACATCCTGGGGCTGGAGTTCAAGGCGCGCGGGTTCGACCCGAAGCTGGCCCCGCTGTACGCGCAGGCGCTGGTCGGGATGGTCGCGCTGACCGGGCAGTGGTGGCTGGACGTGCGCCGGCCGAAGAAGGCCGAGGTCGCGGCGCATCTGGTGAACCTGGCCTGGCACGGGCTGGACGGGCTGGAGTCGAAGCCGCGGCTGGTCGGCCACCGCAAGAGCTGAGCAGTACCGAGGCGCACCACCACGAGACGGCGCCCCGTCACCGGAGATCCGGTGGCGGGGCGCCGTCGCGTCGTACCGAACCGGACCGGACAGCCGGCCCGGTGGAGCTCAGGCGAGGGGTTCCGGGCCGCGCTCCTCCAAAAACTCGATCCGGTTGCCCACGGGGTCCTCGGAGTAGAAGCGGCGGTGTCCCGGCAGGTCGTCGTCCCAGACGACCCGGGCGCCGCGCTCCGCCAGTCTCCGCGCGTACGCCTCTATCCCCGTCACCCGCAGCCCCGGGTGCGCCTTGCGGGCGGGCCGGAAGTCCTCCTCGACGCCCAGGTGCAGCTGGACCGGCCCGGCCGCGAACCAGCAGCCGCCGCGGGCGGCGAGGACGGGCGGCTTGGGCACCTCGGCCATGCCGAGGACGTGCGTGTAGTACGCGCGGAGCCGGTCCTCCGAGCCCGGCGGCGCCGCGAGTTGGACGTGGTCGACTGCGCTCAGCACGGTCAGAGCTCCTTCCGGGCGACGGCGAAGATGCGGCGGAACGGGAAGACGGTGCCGCGCGGCCCGGGCGGGTAGGCCTCGCGCAGCAGGTCGCGGTATTCGGCGAGGAAGGCGTCCACGGCGCCCCGGTCGTCACCGAGGGCGGTCAGGACGGGCCGCAGGGCGGTTCCCTTGACCCAGTCGAGCACGGGGTCGGGGCCGGTGAGCAGCTGGTGGTAGGTGGTGTCCCAGGTGTCGACGGCGCAGCCGAGCTCGATGAACCGGGCCAGGTACTCGGCGGGTTCGAGGAGGTGTATGTAGCGGGCTCCGTGGCCGGCCAGGCGGCCCCGCCAGCGCGGGGTTTCGCAGAGCCGGGCGAGCAGGGCGTGGCTGGGGGCGGTGAAGTTGGCGGGGATCTGGAAGGCGAAGGTACCGCCGGGGCGCAGTCCGTTGATCCAGGCGGCGAAGGAGCCGGGGTGGCTCGGGACCCACTGGAGGGCCGCGTTGGAGACGATCAGGTCGTAGGGCTCCTCGGGCAGCCAGCTCGCGAGGTCGGCGTGGCGGAAGTCGAGGCGGCCGCCGCCGGAGGTCTCGCCCGCGTACTCGTCGGTGGCGCGGCGGAGCATCTCCTGGGAGAGGTCGAAGCCGGTGATGTCGGCTTCGGGCCAGCGCTCGGCGATGAGCGCGGTGACGTTGCCGGGGCCGCAGCCGAGGTCGGCGATGCGGGCGGGGCGGGCGGGGAGCTCGGGTATCCGGTTCAGCAGGTCGAGGAAGGGACGGGTTCGGTGTCCGGCGTGCCGGAGGTACTGCTGGGGGTCCCAGGTGGGCGCGGCGTGGGCGGTGGGTGCGGGGATCCTTGCCGACGCGGTATCGGAATGCATGTTCGAGCCTCCCTACTGGCGGGGCGTGCGGAAGCGGAAGCGGTTCCGGCACCCTCCATGCCCATCGTCGCTCAGAATATATCTCGGCGTCAAGATTCATGAGATCGAGATATCCATCCCCGAGATCCTCGATTTGAAGAGACTTCACGTCGACAGACCCCTTACACTGATCCGCATGGAGGACGAGGTCGACCGATTGGTCGCGGCATGGCGGCGGGAGCGCCCTGACCTCGACGTGGAACCGCTCGAAGTGCTGAGCCGCGTCAGCAGGCTCGCCCGTCACCTCGACCGCGCCCGCAGGCTGGCCTTCTCCGAGCACGGCCTGGAGCCTTGGGAGTTCGACGTCCTGACGTCGCTGCGCCGCGCCGGCGCGCCCTACCAGCTCTCCCCCGGCCAGCTGCTGACGCAGACCCTGGTCACCTCGGGGACCATGACCAACCGCATCGACCGGCTCGCCAAGAAGGGCCTCGTCGAGCGGCTGCCCGACCCCAACGACCGGCGCGGAGTGCTGGTCCGGCTCAGCCCGGAGGGGCGGGACCGCGCCGACCAGGCCCTGGCCGGCCTGCTGGCCCAGGAGAGGGCGATCCTCGCTCAGCTCTCCCAGGCCCAGCGCGGTGATCTCGCTGCGCTGCTACGCCAGTTGACCGCTCCGTTCGACAACATCCCCGGCTAGGTCGGCCGGTCGCACCCCGGCCCGCCGGGCCAGTGCCACCGCCGCGAGCGTGGAGTGCACCCCGAGCTTGCCCAGCACGTTCTGCATGTGCGTACGGACGGTGTGCGGGGACAGGAACAGCCGCGCCGCCACGTCCTTGCGGCCCAGCCCCGCCACCATGCAGCGCAGCACCTCGTGCTCCCGCGGCGTGAGGGACTCGACGAGCCGCTCGCTGTCCGTACGGTGCTTGCGCGCGGCGGTCAGTTCGCGGAGCACTCCGGTCAGCAGCGCCGGCGGGAGGTGGGTCTCCTCGCGCAGGACCCCGCGGATGACGGCCAGCAGCCGCGAGAGCGAGCAGTCCTTCGCCACCCAGCCGGAAGCCCCTGCCTGAAGGGCGTGCGCGGCCCGGCGCGGATCGTCGCGCTCGGCGAGCACGACGGTACGGACCCCGGGGTGGGACACCCGTACCCCCGCGACCAGCGCGATCCCGTCCGCGCCGGGCGGTGGACCGGAGCCCGATTCGCGCTGGGCGGGCACGGCCCCGGCGGCGGCGCCGAGATCGGCGTCGACGAGCAGGACGTCGAAGCGGCGGCCCTCGGCCACCGCCCGTTCGAGGCAGCGCAGCGCGGCGGGGCCGCTGCCGGCCGCGGACACGTCCACGTCGGGCTCGGCCGCGAGCGCGGCTGCGAGCGATTCGGCGAAGATGCGGTGATCGTCGACCACGAGAACCCGGATGCGAACCACAAAACCCCCAAGGGTCGGGGAACGGACGACTGCGGGTACGGCGCCCGGACCGGGTGATCCGCAGCTGCCGCGGCCGCCGCCGAGACATCTCTGCACTACCCCGGACCGGACGCCGTACCCGGCGTGTCTCGACCCCTGATGAACACCGGCCCCCACCGGTGTCACGCATCAGCGTAGAACGGGTGGCGGCTCGCGGTTGGCCGAATAGCAGAAGTTTTCCGAGCGAATTTCCGGCTGGGCAGGCGCGAACCGGGTTTTTCATGGCCGGAATTCGACCCTACAGACGGTCTGGAAGACGGTTTCCGGCAGGCCCGTGCCACGGGCAGTTGCACGGAGGGCTTTTCACCCGGCGTGTGCACGCCGGGCGCCCGCGCACCGCGCCCGCCCACGGCGCCCCCCACCCGACCGCGCTCCCCGCGCACGCCGCGGTGCGCACGGCGCCGTACGCACCGCGCCCCCCGCACGGTCGGGTGCGGGGGGCGCGGGTGAAGGCGGGGCGGCGCGTCAGGAACGGTGCTTGCGCGTGAAGTTCCAGGCGTCCGTGATGATGCCGGTGAGGTCCGAGCGGGCCGGGGTCCAGCCGAGCCGCTCGTGGGC
The DNA here is from genome assembly GCF_044769045.1 of Streptomyces sp. NPDC090741. Classification (NCBI taxonomy): domain Bacteria; kingdom Bacillati; phylum Actinomycetota; class Actinomycetes; order Kitasatosporales; family Streptomycetaceae; genus Streptomyces; species Streptomyces sp. NPDC090741. The sequence goes on from NZ_JBIVXF010000004.1 coordinate 128,975, forward strand.
GGTGCGCGCGGAGGCGACGAGCACCGCCGGGTCGCCGGCCCGGCGCGGGGCGACGACCTCGGGGATCTCGGCGCCGGTGACCTTGCGGACCGTCTCGACGACCTCGCGGACCGAGAAGCCGTTGCCGTTGCCGAGGTTGCAGATCAGGTGCTCGCCCCCGGTGGCGGCCTCCAGCGCGGCCAGGTGGGCCTCCGCCAGGTCGGCGACGTGGATGTAGTCGCGTACGCAGGTGCCGTCCGGGGTCGGGTAGTCCTCGCCGAACACCGAGATCGACGCCCGCTCGCCCAGGGCGACCTGGAGCACCAGCGGGATCAGGTGCGTCTCGGGGTCGTGCCGCTCGCCGAACTCCCCGTACGCGCCGGCCACGTTGAAGTAGCGCAGCGAGACCGCCGCGACGCCGTGCGCCGCGCACTCACCGGCGATCATGTGGTCGACGGCCAGCTTCGAGGCGCCGTACGGGTTGGTGGGCTTGGTGACCGAGTCCTCGGTGAGCAGGCCCTCGGTGGGCTCTCCGTAGGTGGCGGCGGTGGAGGAGAACACCAGCTTGCGCACCCCGTGCCCGCGCATCGCGGCCAGCAGGGCGAGCGTGCCGCCGACGTTGTTCTCCCAGTACTTGCCCGGGTTGGCGACGGACTCGCCGACCTGCGAGGAGGCCGCGAAGTGCAGCACCGCGTCGTAGGAGGGGTCCAGGTACCGCTCGGCGTCCTGGATCCGGCCCTCGATGAAGGCGGCGCCCGCCGGGACTCCCTCGCGGAAGCCGGTGGAGAGGTCGTCGAGGACGGTGACCTCGTGCCCGGCCTCCAGGAGGTGCGCCGCGACGACGCTGCCGACGTATCCGGCGCCGCCGGTGACCATGTATTTGAAAGTCGCCGTTTCCGAAGCCGCCGTCTTGGAAGTCGCCGTCTCGCTCACTCGTCCACTGCCTCTCGCGGGGGGATGCACACGGGCGCGTGCACGTGCCGGTCACTGGCTTACCGGATTACGGCCCCACGGGGAAATCGGCGGCCGCCGACGGGAGCCCCGCCCGGTCCAGCAGACCGGTCCGGGCGGCCAGCGCGGCCGCCTCCAGCCGGGAGCCGACGCCCAGCTTCATCAGCACCCGCTGCACGTGCGTACGGGCGGTGCTCGGCGCGATCTCCATGCCCGCCGCGATGAGCCGGGTGTCCTCGCCCTCGGCGACCCGGACCAGCACCTCCACCTCGCGCGGGGTGAGCAGCCGCAGCAGCCGGCTGCCCTCGTCGTCGGGCTGGGCGGCGGGGTCGAGGAGCTCCGCGAAGGCCCCCTGGAGCAGCTGCGGGGAGATCGCGACCTCCCCCGCCCGGGCCTTGGCCAGCGCCCGCTCCACCCCTTCGATCCGCTCGTCGTGGCGTACGTACCCCGAGGCGCCGGCGGCGAAGGCGGCCGCGATCCCGCGGGGGCTCGGCACCGGGCCGAGGACGACCACGGCGATCTGCGGCCGTTCCCGCTTGATGCGGACGACCGGCTCGAAGACCCCCGGCTCGGCGGGCGTGGCGGTGCCCAGCAGGCAGACCTCCGGCGCCCGGCTGATGACCAGCTCGGCGGCGCCCGCGGCAGGGGCGGCCGCGGCCAGCACCCGGTGCCCGCGCAGCTTGAGGGCCGAGGCCAGCGCCTCGGCCAGCAGCCGGTGCTCGTCGAGCACCATGACCCGTACGCCCATCGCGCACCCACCCCCGACCCTTCTGACCCGGCAAGCTACACGCTTGTTCGACGGTGCGCGGCGGTTACCGCGCAGAAGCCCCCGGAAGGCGGACCTTCCGGGGGCTCGTGCCCGCTGCGGTGAACCTGCCGGGATCGGCCGGGGATCAGCTGGCGCTGAAGGAGACGAACAGGTACTCGGGATCGCCCTTGTCGGAGTACGGCTTCCTGGCCGTCGTCCGGGAGATGAAGAGCTTGCCGTTGTGGTAGCGGTATTCGGAGTAGTCCGGCGAGAAACCGGTCTCGGCGGTGCGGCTGACCTTCTCCGCCGGGTTCTCCATGAGGACGGTCTCCTTCATCGTCGTACCGTCGATGCTGACGACCTGGCCGCCCTTGTCGTACGGGGGCTCCTTGTACGCAATGATGTTCGACCCGTCCATGCGGAGCGGGAACATGGTGTACCGCTCGCCCGCGTCGGCGCGGTCGGTGGTCTGCTTGCCGGTCTCCAGGTCGAAGGAGACCAGCTCGTTGGTGCGGCCGGCCTCCGCCTTGCCCTGGTGCTCGATCGAGGGCAGGTAGACCTTGCCGTTGCCGATCACGAAGCCGGCGCACTTCTCGACCTCGGTGCCGCCGCACTTGCCGCCGAAGTTGCCGGAGGCGAGCGAGATGCGCGCCTTCAGCTCGCCCTTGGGGTCGACGACGAAGAGGTCGCTGACGCCGGTGGCGTTCTTGGCGGTCTTGCCGACGTCGGCGGCGACGATCACGGGCTTGGTGGAGACGATGGACGCCCACTCGATGCCCGGGGAGAGCTTGTACGAGGACGTCTGCGCCCCGGTGGCCGGATCCAGGGTCTGCGCGTACAGCGTCTGGTTGTCGCCGCGGCCGCACTTGCGGATCACGGCGAGGGCCTCGCCGCCGGCGTAGCCGCTGTCGTAGCAGCCCTCGCCGTCGACCTTGGGCGTCCACAGGGACTTGCCGTCGGCGAGGTTCCAGGCGGCGCCGCCGCTGGTGCCGCCCGCGGCGACGGTCTGGCCGCTGATCGTGACCTCGTAGTAGGAGGCGGGCTTGTCACCGGTGGTGGCGCCCTTGGCGTTGCCGGACCAGACGAGCTTGCCGGCGTTCAGGTCGATGACGCCGACCTCGGTGCACGCCGGGTACTTGTTCTCGGGCGCGGGCTTGGCGGGCCGGAAGAGGACCGCCGTCTTGTTGTCGCTGACGTGCTTGGTGGCGCCGCAGAGCTCGCCCGGGAACGGGATCTCCCACTTCTTGGCGCCGTCGACGGTGTTGTAGCCGACGACCTTCGCCACGTCCGACTTGATGTACGTCGAGTCGGTGAGCCAGGAGCCCTCGACGGTGACGACCTCTTCCGGAGTCGGGCTCGGCTGGTTGAACAGCGGCTTCGACTTGGTGTTGGCGGGCGCCTTCTCCGAACCGGGCGTGCCGGGGCCGGGCTTGTCGCCGCCGGTGGTGCCGTTCGCGGTGGGCTGCTGGTCGCTGCCGCCGTCCTCGCCGGAGACGTACCAGAAGCCGCCCGCGATGATCAGGACGATGGCCAGCAGGGCCGCGCCGACGATCATCAGCTGGGTGCGCTTGTCGTTGCCGCCGCCGCCCGCGCCGGCCGGGGCCGGGGGCTGGGCCGCGTACATGGGGGCCGTGGGCGCGCCGTAGGACGGCGGGGCGCCGGCGCCGGCGGGGGGCTGCTGCTGCGGGTAGCCGTACCCCTGCTGGGGATAGCCGTACGCCGGCTGCCCCTGTGCGGGTACGACGGGCGCTGCCGGCGCGGTCGGCGGTACGGGCGGCTGCTGCGGGGCGGCCTGCGGCATGGTCGGCGGCATCGGCGGCGGCTGCGGGGCGGCCGGCGGCACGGGCGGCACCGGAGGCGGCGCTCCGAAGCCCCCGGGTGCGGGCTCCTGCGGCGCGCCGAAGCCGCCGGCGGGCGGCTGGTGGGGGGGCGGCGGGGTACTCATCGCTTGCTACTGCCTCTCGGTGGGCGGCTCGGTGGACTCGTTCACTTGCCGAAGACCATCAGGAGCTTCTCGTCCGTGCCCTTGGCGGAAAGCATGGTGACGCCGATGAAGAACCGGCCGTCCACGTAGTCGATCAGCGGGTGGTAGAAGGAGCTCTCGATCGGAGCGGCGGCTCCTGACGGGTTGCGCAGGAGCGCGGTGGGCGTACCGCCGGCGGCCGGGATCGAGACGACCTCGCCGCCCTGGTCGGACTCGGCCTTGCGGTAGGCGAGGAGCTGCCCGTTCGCGGCCCCCAGAGGGGTGAGGATGCGGCCGTCCCCGGCGGGGGTGCGCCACTTGGCCTTGCCGGTGCCCAGGTCGAAGGCGACGATCTCGTTGGCCTTGCCGGACTCGGCGACGGTCGGCATGTAGAGGGTGTTGCCGTCCACGGCGGTGGTGGAGCAGACCTCGACGGAGCGGAAGATGCCGTTGGTGCACTCGGTGGCGAAGCGGCCCTCGCCGCTGACGGTGGCGCGCTGCTTCCCGTCGGGTCCGAGGACCACGATGGCGCGTTCCTTCTTCTCCTCGTTGCCGATGTCGAGGACGAGGGGGTCCAGCGAGTAGACGGCGCCGACCTTGTACTTGGTCGGCAGTTTGAAGGTCCACGTCTTCTTGCCGGTGACCGGGTCGGCGTCGGAGACCTCGCTGGAGAGGTCGTCGTCGTAGCAGGTCGAGATGGCGATCATCTTGCCCTTGTCCGCCACGTACGAGTCGGGCTTGCAGCCCTCGGCGGTGGCGCTGCCGAAGAGCTTGTCGCCGGTGCTGACCTTGAAGGCGCTGGCGGTGCCGCTGCGGCTGACGGCGACGGTGTCGCCGGTGATGCCCAGGGTGGGGCTGGTCATGATGTCGAAGAGGCCCTCCTTGGGGACCTCCTTCGTCCATCCTTCCTTGCCCGCCTTGAGGTCGACCTGCTTCATCTGGTTGCAGGTCGCGGAGTCGCCGTCGCCGTCCTTGAACATGACGACGGTCTTGGACTCGGCGGTGGTCTGCTTGGTCACGGAGCAGATGGGAGTGGGGAACGCGAGCGTCCACTTCTCCTTGCCGTCGGTGACCCCGTACGCGGTGAGGTTCTTCCAGACGCTCTTGACGACGGTGTCGCCGACGATCCACTGGCCGGTGGAGTCCACGCCCATGCCGGGGCCGTCGATCTTGGCGGTCTTGAGCCAGAGGACCTTGCCCTCGCCCTGCTTGCGGCCGGCGTTGAGGTCCTCGGCCCCCTGGGAGCCGTTGCCGCTGCCGTCGCCCTTGTCCGCTTCGGCGGAGGGCTTGCCGTCGGTGGGGGCGGAGCTCTGCGCGACGGGCTTCTTCGGGTCCTCGGCCCCGCCGTTGAAGAAGGCGAAGTAACCGCCGGTGCCGAGGACGAGTACGCCGGCGACGGCCGCGGCGATGACGACGGCCGTCTTCTTCTCCGGCGGCTGCGGCGCGCCACCGGCCTGGTGCATGCCGGCGGTGGGCATGCCGGGGGGTGGCGGGAAGTGGCCCTGCTGCGGCCCGGGCTGGTGCGGCATCGGCGGCATCGGCTGCATGGGCTGCGTCGGGGGCTGCTGCGCGTACGGGTTCTCACCCTGCTGCGGGTACCCGTACCCGGGCTGCGGCGGGCCGGGCAGGTGACCGTAACCGGGAGGTGTGGGCGGCTGGTTCGGCGGCTGGGGCGGCTCGGTCATCAGCGCATACCTTCGGCGTCGGGTGGCGTAGGGGGATGACCTTTCTATCACTGACAACGCTCTTACATCGGGCCGGTCCAGCCCCTGTTCCCAAGGGAGGACCGGCCCGTGACAACGCCGTTATCCGGCCAGTTGACGCCTTCGGCCGACGGAATCTAGGCCTCCTCGGCCAGCTCCAGCCAGCGCATCTCCAATTCGTCCCGGTCCGCGATGAGTTCACGCAGTTCGGCGTCGAGCTTGGCGACCTTGTCGAAATCGGTGGCGTTCTCGGCGATCTGCGCGTGCAGGTTCGTCTCGCGGTCCGACATCTTGTTGAGCTGCCGCTCGATCTTCTGGAGCTCCTTCTTCGCCGCGCGGGCGTCACCGGAAGCCGAGGACTTGGCGGCGGCCGGGGCGGGGGCCGGGGCGGCCGCCTCGACCATCCGCTGCCGGCGCTCCAGGTACTCGTCCAGGCCGCGCGGCAGCATCCGCAGGCTCGCGTCGCCCAGCAGGGCCATCACCGTGTCGGTGGTGCGCTCGATGAAGAACCGGTCGTGGGAGATGACGATCATCGAGCCCGGCCAGCCGTCGAGGAGGTCCTCCAGCTGGGTCAGGGTCTCGATGTCGAGGTCGTTGGTGGGCTCGTCGAGGAAGAGCACGTTGGGCTCGTCCATCAGCAGCCGCAGGATCTGCAGCCGGCGCCGCTCACCACCCGAGAGGTCGCCGACGGGCGTCCACTGCTTCTCCTTGGTGAAGCCGAACTGCTCGCACAGCTGACCGGCCGTCATCTCGCGGCCCTTGCCGAGGTCCACGCGGTCGCGCACGCGCTGTACGGCCTCCAGGACCCGCAGGGACGGGTCGAGTTCGCCGACCTCCTGGGAGAGGTAGGCCAGCTTGACCGTCTTGCCGACGTTGACGGACCCGGCGGCCGGCTGCACGTCGCCCTGCGTACGGGCCGCCTCCGCGAGCGCGCGCAGCAGCGAGGTCTTGCCCGCGCCGTTGACGCCGACGAGGCCGATGCGGTCGCCGGGGCCCAGGTGCCAGGTGAGGTGCTTGAGCAGGACCTTCGGACCGGCCTGGACGCTGACGTTCTCCAGGTCGAACACGGTCTTGCCGAGGCGGGCGTTGGCGAAGCGCATCAGCTCGGACTTGTCGCGCGGCGGCGGCACGTCGGCGATGAGCTCGTTGGCGGCCTCGATGCGGTAGCGCGGCTTGGAGGTCCGGGCGGGGGCGCCTCGGCGCAGCCAGGCCAGCTCCTTGCGCATCAGGTTCTGCCGCTTGGACTCCTCGGTGGCGGCGATGCGCTCGCGCTCGGCGCGGGCGAACACGTAGTCGCTGTAGCCGCCCTCGTACTCGTAGACGGAGCCGCGCTGGACGTCCCACATGCGGGTGCAGACCTGGTCGAGGAACCAGCGGTCGTGGGTGACGCAGACGAGCGCGGAGCGGCGCTCCTGGAGGTGCTTGGCCAGCCAGGAGATGCCCTCGACGTCGAGGTGGTTGGTGGGCTCGTCGAGGACGAGGATGTCCTGGTCGGCGATGAGCAGCTGGGCGAGCGCGATGCGGCGGCGCTCGCCGCCGGAGAGCGGCCCGATGACGGTGTCGAGGCCCTGGCCGAAGCCGGGGAGGTCGAGGCCGCCGAAGAGTCCGGTGAGCACGTCGCGGATCTTGGAGTTGCCGGCCCACTCGTGGTCGGCCATGTCCCGGATGATCTCGTGGCGGATGGTCGCCGCGGGGTCGAGGGAGTCGTGCTGGGTGAGGACGCCCATGCGCAGGCCACCGCTCTGGGTGACCCGGCCGGTGTCGGGCTCCTCCAGCTTGGCGAGCATGCGGATGAGGGTGGTCTTGCCGTCGCCGTTGCGGCCCACGACACCGATCCGGTCTCCCTCGGACACGCCGAGGGAGATGCCGTCGAGCAGGGCACGGGTTCCGTACACCTTGCCGACTGCCTCGACATTGACCAGATTGACGGCCATCAGACGCGCTCCAGGGAAGGGTGTGGATCAGCCCCTCAGCCTAACCCTCCGAGCCGATGCCGGGCGCTCCGCCAGGAGCCAGCCCCCCAGAGCCATGCCGATGGCGGCGGGCGCGGTGACCGGGAGGGCGATCAGGGTGGCGCTGTGGCCCTCCAGTTGGCCCCGGGTCAGGCCCCGCGAAGGACTGTCGCTCCGGCTGCCGGGGAGCCGGCGATCCGGGTCGTGCGGCAGGTGCCGGAGGCTTCGAGGGCCGCGGCCACCTTGAGCGCGGATTCCGGGTCGCGGACCAGGAACGCCGTCGTCGGGCCGGAGCCGGAGACCAGCGCGGCCAGGGCTCCGGCGGAGGTGCCCGCCTCCAGCGTCGCGGCCAGCTGCGGGCGCAGCGACAGCGCCGCCGGCTGGAGGTCGTTGGCCAGGGTCGCGGCGAGGGCGTCCGGGTCCCCCGAGGCGAGGGCGGCGAGCAGCGCCGGGGAGGCCTCCGGGACCGGGACGGTCCGGCCCTCGGCCAGGCGGTCGAACTCGCGGAACACCGCCGGCGTCGACAGCCCGCCGTCGGCCACCGCGAACACCCAGTGGAAGGTGCCCGCCTCGACCGGGGTGAGGAGTTCCCCGCGCCCGGTGCCGAGCGCCGCTCCGCCGACCAGGCTGAACGGCACGTCACTGCCGAGTTCCGCGCACATCTTCAGGAGCTCGGCGCGCGGCGTGTCCAGGCCCCACAGGGCGTCGCAGGCCAGCAGGGCGCCGGCGCCGTCGGCGCTGCCGCCCGCCATGCCGCCGGCCACCGGGATGTTCTTCGCGATGTGGAGGTGAACGGCGTCGGACAGACCGTGGCGGGCCGCGAGGATCTCCGCCGCCCGCGCCGCCAGGTTCGTACGGTCCAGCGGGACCTGGTCCGCGTCCGGGCCCGCGCAGGTGACGGTGAGGGTGTCGGCCGCAGTGACCGTCACCTCGTCGTACAGCGACACCGCGAGGAAGACGTTGGCCAGGTCGTGGAACCCGTCCGCCCGGGCCGCGCCCACCGCGAGCTGCACGTTGACCTTGGCGGGGACCCGTACGGTCACGCTCTTCGGCATGCTCACAGCGCGGGCCTCTCGGCCGCGGGCTTGTGCTCGGCGATCGCCGCGAACTCCTCCACCGTCAGGGACTCCCCGCGCGCCTGCGGGGACACCCCGGCGGCGAGCAGCGCCTGCTCGGCGCGCGCCGCCGAACCGGCCCAGCCGGCCAGCGCGGCGCGCAGCGTCTTGCGGCGCTGTGCGAAGGCCGCGTCCACGACGGCGAAGACCTCCGCCTTCGAGGCGGTCGTCTTGATCGGCTCGGCCCGCCGCACCAGCGAGACCAGGCCCGAGTCCACGTTCGGCGCGGGCCAGAAGACCTTGCGGCCGATGGATCCGGCGCGCTTGACGTGCGCGTACCAGTTCGCCTTGACCGACGGCACCCCGTACACCTTGTTGCCCGGCTCGGCGGCCAGCCGGTCGGCGACCTCGGCCTGCACCATCACCAGCGTGCGCTCGATGGTCGGGAACCGGTCCAGCATGGTCAGCAGCACCGGCACGGCCACGTTGTACGGCAGGTTCGCGACGAGCGCGGTCGGCGCCGGCCCGGGCAGCTCCTCCACCAGCATCGCGTCGGAGTGCACCAGCGCGAAGCGGTCCTTGCGCCCCGGCATCCGCGCCTCGATGGTGGCGGGCAGCGCCGCGGCCAGGACGTCGTCGATCTCGACGGCGGTGACCCGGTCGGCGGCCTCCAGCAGCGCGAGCGTCAGCGACCCCAGCCCCGGCCCGACCTCGACGACGACGTCGTCGGGCCGCACCTCGGCGGTGCGCACGATGCGGCGCACCGTATTGGCGTCGATGACGAAGTTCTGGCCCTTCTGCTTCGTCGGCCGTACGCCGAGTACGGCGGCCAGCTCACGGATGTCTGCCGGTCCGAGAAGGGCGTCGGAGGTCGTGCTGCTCGTACTCTCGGGCTGCTGCTCTGCGGTGCTCACCGGTAAAGCCTACGGCCGCAGTGGGGCCACGGGGTCGCGCCCCGTTGTACGTAGAGCTTCTTCGCCCGGTACGTCTGTTCCTGGCCCGGGGCGTCCTGGGGGCGGCCGGAGCCGCCGAGGCTCTGCCAGGTGCGGACGTCGAACTGGTACAGGCCGCCGTACGTGCCCGAGGCGTCGGTGGCGGCGGGGCGGCCGCCGGACTCGCACTGGGCCAGTGCCGCCCAGTCGAGGCCGTCGGCTCCGGCCACGGAGGTCGGCAGCGGCCTCGTGCCGACCTTGACGAGCTGGGTGACGGGCTCGCGGACGGTCTCCTCGACGACCTTGCGGGGCTTCTGCCGGACCCCGTTGACCGTGCGCAGCACGTACGTGACCCGGCGCGCTCCGGGCCGGCCCGCCCGCTCGACGACCTCGGTGCCGGCGAACAGGCCGTCGTCCTCGGTCCTTTCGATCTCGTACGGGACGCGCTCCTCGCGGACCTCGCGGGTGCCGGTGATGCGCAGCACGGTGACGGTCTGGCCGTCGCGCGGGAAGGAGGCGGGCGGGACCGAGGTGGTGTCCTGGCCCTGGAGGGTGATCCCGGCCTGGCCGAGGGCCTCCTGGACGGTGGCGGCGTTGGTGCGGATGGTGCTCTCGCGGCCGTCCGCCATGAAGGTGACGCTGCGCTCGGTGCGGACGGAGAGGGTGAGCCCGCCCCGCGGGACGGGGGCGGTGCGCGGGGCGGAGAGGTAGGCGCCTTCGACGCGGACGCCGAACTGGCGCAGCGCCCCCTCGATGGTGCCGGCGGTGGTCCACACCTGGCGGCTCTGTCCGTCGAGGGTCAGGCGCAGGGGGCGGCCGTAGCGGACGACGATCTCGTCGCCGTCGTCGAGGGCCTCGGTGCGGGCGGGGGCGACGAGGTCGTGGGGGCCGACGCCGAGCCCTTCGGCGGCGAGGAGTTCGTCGATGTCGTCGGCGAAGGTGTGCAGGGTCCGGGGCTCTCCGTCCACGGTGAGCCGTACGGACTTGTCGGCGGCGACGAAGGCCGTGGTGCCGCCGGCCAGGAAGGCGACGACGAGGGCCTGCGGGACGATCCGCCGCCAGTTGCCCTGGCCCGCGACCGCCGCCGCGGGGGCGCTGTGGCGCCGCCGCCCGGTGGGGGCGCCGGCGGGCGGGGCGCCGGGGCCGGGGTCCGGGCTGCGGCGGCGGCCCGTGCCGGGTCCGGGGCCCCCTCCCGGTCCGGTGCCGGCGGGCGCCGCGAGGTCCGTGCCCCCGGCGGGCGCGCCCCGGCGCCGTCCGGTCGGGGCGGCGGGCGCGGCTGCGGCCTCGGCGCTCTTGCGGCGCCGGGCGGCCCGCCGGTCCCCGGTGCGCGGGGCGGGCACCACGGCGGGTTCGGGGTCCGGGACGACGGCCTCGTTCCCGTACACCCCGGTGAAAGGACTCTCGCTCACGACGCTCGCTCCACTGGTCCGGCCCCATCGGTTCGGGCACGGCACCCTAGCGGACGTCCGTCACTCACCAAAGTCGGGCGGCTACCCTGCGTGTCGCGCGGCCGGGCATCCCCAGCGGCCCTCAGTAGTCGAAGGCGCGGGCCGTGTTCGCCGCCAGGGCGGTCGCCATCGCGTCCTCGCCGATCCCCCGCACCGCCGCCATCGCCCGTACGGTCAGCGGAATGAGGTACGGCGCGTTGGGCCGCCCGCGGTACGGCGCCGGGGTGAGGTACGGGGCGTCGGTCTCGACGAGCACCAGCTCCAGCGGGGCCACGGCGAGGGCCTCGCGCAGCGGCGTGGCGTTCTTGAAGGTGACGGTCCCGGCGAACGACATGTAGTACCCGGCGGCGGCGCACTCGCGCGCCATCTCGGCATCACCGGAGTAGCAGTGGAAGACGGTGCGCTCGGGCGCACCCTCCTCGCGCAGGATGCGCAGGACGTCGGCGTGGGCCTCGCGGTCGTGGATGACCAGGGCCTTGCCCTGCCGCTTCGCGATCTCGATGTGGGCACGGAAGGAACGCTCCTGTGCGGCCATTCCGTCGGGTCCGGTGCGGAAGTGGTCCAGCCCGGTCTCGCCGACGGCCTTGACGTGCGCGAGCTTCGCGAGCTCCTCGATCTCGGCCAGCGCCTCGTCGAGCGCGGCCTCTCCGCCGCCGGCCCGCGCCCCCTGCCGGGACCAACCGTCGGGGTCCCCGAGCACGATGCGGGGCGCTTCGTTCGGGTGAAGGGCCACGGCCGCGTGGACGTTCTCGTACGCGGCGGCGGTCTCGGCCGCCCAGCGGGACCCCTTCACGTCGCAGCCGACCTGGACGACGGTGCTCACGCCGACCGAGGCGGCCTTGGCGAGGCCCTCCTCGACGGTGCCGCGCTGCATGTCCAGGTGGGTGTGGGAGTCCGCCACCGCCACCCGGAGGGGTTCGGGCAGCGGCGGCGGGGTGTCCTTGGAGGCGTCCTTGGAGGCGCCCTTGGCGGCAGTGCTCATGGGGCCGATCTTATGACCGGGTCCTCATGACCGGGTCCTCATGACCGGCGCAGGCGCCTCATCAGCCGGGAGAGCCATCCCCCGCGCTCCCCGGCCTCGTCCGCCGGGACGGGTCCGGGGACGTGGCGCTGCGGGGTCCTGCGCTGCTTCGGGGCCCGCGGGACGTTCGCGCCGGCCGGCACCGGGCCGGCGATCCCGGGCGAGATGCGGTGGTGGTAGAGCTTGTCGATCGTGCCGAGCACCGAGGACACCTGGCCTTCGCGCATGATCCGCACCACGTGCCCGTCACAGTTGTGACAGGTCGGGTTCGACAGCGGGGAAGGGACCCGCTCGCCCTGCACGGTGTAGATGATGAAGGGCTGGCCCTTGCCGTCGACGTGGTGCTCGATCTCGTAGCCCTGCTCCCAGACGTAGCCGCACTTCATGCACGCGAAGGAGTACGCCTCGTGCACGGTGTGCACACCAGGCTTCGGCACGGAGACGGGTACGGCCACTGCGGGGACGGGTACGGGTACGGGTACCGAGGTGTCTGCGATCTCACTCATGCCAGCTCCTCTTGTTCCACTGGTGCCATTGCCAGTGGACGCCTCTTCGGGCGGGAGCGCATCAGGCCCTGTCTACTGTTGGACGGTCTTTGGGCGACTCATGCCCCAAGACGCCCGGTGCGCGGTCTGAGCTTTGCTTTTCAGGTTAGCTCTTTACCGTCTTACAGCACCTTTTGAGCCGCATTCTTTGCCGCCACGACCGCGTCGAAGACCTCCCGCTTGGGTACTCCGGCCTCGGCCGCGACCGCCGCGATGGCTTCTTTTCGCCGCTCCCCGGCCTCCTCGCGCACGCGCACCCTGCGCACCAGCTCCTCGGCGTCCACGTCGCCGGGCCGGGCCGCCGGTGCGCCCTCCACGACGACGGTGATCTCGCCGCGTACGCCCTCGGCGGCCCAGGCCGCCAGCTCGCCGAGCCCGCCGCGCTTGACCTCCTCGTACGTCTTGGTCAGCTCGCGGCACACCGCGGCCCGCCGGTCGGCGCCGAAGACCTCGGCCATCGCGGCGAGGGCGTCGTCGAGCCGGTGCGGGGCCTCGAAGTAGACGAGCGTGCGGCGCTCGCCCTCGACCTCGCGGAGCCGGCCGAGGCGTTCGCCCGCCTTGCGCGGCAGGAACCCCTCGAAGCAGAAGCGGTCCACCGGCAGCCCCGACAGGGCGAGTGCGGTGAGCACCGCGGACGGCCCGGGCACGGCGGTGACCTTGATGTCCTTCTCGACGGCGGCGACGACCAGGCGGTAGCCGGGGTCGGAGACGGACGGCATGCCGGCGTCGGTCACCAGCAGCACCCGCTTGCCCTGCTCCAGCGCCTCGACCAGCTCCGGGGTGCGCGCCGATTCGTTGCCCTCGAAGTACGAGACGACGCGCCCGGTGGTGTGCACGCCGAGCCCCTGGGTCAGCCGGCGCAGCCGCCGGGTGTCCTCGGCGGCGACCACGTCGGCCCGCTCCAGCTCGGCCGCGAGCCGCGGCGGGGCATCGGCGAGATCGCCGATCGGGGTGCCGGCGAGCACGAGCACGCCCGCGGAGCCCGCCGCGCCTGCGGAACCTGCGGAACCTTCCGGGGAAGAGGCCGGAGCGGAGGCCGGAGCGGAGGCGGAAGCGGGGGTTTCGGAGCCGGTGGGCTGGTCAGTCGTCACCCGACCATCCTCTCAGCCGTCCCACCCGGCACACGTCATCCGTCCGACCGGGAAACACGCCATCCGTCCCACCCGGCACACCCACCGGCGGTCCCCGGCGCTGGGGTTCGCACAGGTGCGTTCCCTACGATGACCCGGTGACCAGTACCGCGACGCCGCCGCCCAGCCCCGCGGGGGCCCCGCCCGCCCCTCCGGCGGGGCGCGTAGACCAGCCGTCCACCTGGCTGCGCCGCCTGCGCAGCTTCGGCTACGCGCCGCCCGCCGACGCCCGGCGCCCGGGCCTCGGGCGCGCGGACGCCCCGAGTCCGGACGTCCGTGCCCGCCTGGTGCCCCCGTACGCCCGGCCCTCCGTGCAGCTGTGGACGGCGCTCGGCGTCCCGCTCTCCGCGGCGGGCACCTGGCAGCGCGTGCTGGCGTGGGCGGGGCCGGTGCTGGTGGCGCTGGTGGCCGGGGTGCTGCGCTTCGTGCACCTGGGCAGCCCGAAGGCGGTGATATTCGACGAGACGTATTACGCCAAGGACGCCTGGGCCACGATCCGGCAGGGCTACGAGGCGAGCTGGCCCAAGGACATCGACAAGTCGATCCTCGCCAACCCCGACGGGGTCGCGCTCCCGCTGGACCCCGGGTACGTCGTGCACCCGCCGGTCGGCAAGTGGGTCATCGGGCTCGGCGAGTGGATGTTCGGCTTCACCCCGTTCGGCTGGCGGTTCATGACGGCGGTGCTCGGCACGCTGTCGGTGCTGATGCTGTGCCGGATCGGGCGCCGCCTCTTCCGCTCCACCTTCCTGGGCTGCCTGGCGGGCGCGCTGCTCGCGGTGGACGGCCTGCACCTGGTGATGAGCCGCACGGCCCTCCTCGACCTCGTCCTCATGTTCTTCGTGCTGGCCGCCTTCGGGGCGCTACTCGTCGACCGGGACCGGGCGCGGGCCAGACTCGCGGACGCGCTCCCGGTGGACGAGGAGGGGCGCACCCGTCCGGACGTCACCGTCGCCGAGACGCTGCGCCTGGGCTGGCGCCCGTACCGGATCCTGGCGGGCGTCTGTCTGGGCCTGGCGTTCGGCACGAAGTGGAACGGCCTGATCGTGCTGGCGTTCTTCGGCGTGCTGACCGTCCTGTGGGACGCGGCCGCGCGCCGCACCGCCGGGGCGGGCGTTCCGTACGCGGCGATGCTGCGCCGCGACGCGCTGCCGGGCTTCCTGTCGACGGTGCCGGTGGCGATCGCGGTGTACCTGGCCTCGTGGACCGGCTGGATCCTTTCCCCCGACAACGGCAAGGGCGGCTATTTCCGCGACTGGGCGGCCAAGAACGACCAGGGCAGTGCGCTGTCGTTCCTGCCGGAGTGGCTGCGCAGTCTGTGGCACTACGAGACCGAGGTCTACAAGTTCCACGTCGGCCTGACCTCGGGGCACACGTACGAGTCGAACCCGTGGAGCTGGCTGGTCCTGGGCCGGCCCGTCTCCTATTTCTACGAGTCCCCCGACCCGGGGACGGACGGCTGCCCGGCGACGGAGGCGGGCAAGTGCGCCCGCGAGGTGCTGGCCCTGGGCACCCCGCTGCTGTGGTGGGCGGGCTGTTTCGCGCTGCTGTACGTGCTGTGGCGGTGGTTCTTCCGCCGCGACTGGCGGGCGGGCGCGATCGCGTGCGCGCTGGGTGCGGGCCTGCTGCCCTGGTTCAACTACCAGGAGCGGACCATCTTCTTCTTCTACGCGGTGGTCTTCGTCCCGTACCTGTGCCTGGCGGTGGCGATGATGATCGGCGCCCTGCTGGGCCCGTCGGGCTCGACGGAACGCAGGCGCGCGCTGGGCGCGATCGCGGCGGGCGTACTGGTCCTCCTGATCATCTGGAACTTCATCTATTTCTGGCCGGTCTACACGGGCCAGACCCTCCCGATGGACTCCTGGCGCGGCCGCATGTGGCTGGACAGCTGGGTCTAGCGACCCGCACCTGCGACGGGCCCGCCGCCGCTCGCGGGCCCGTCGGCGGGCGCCCATGCTGGGAAGAGGAAGAGGTGGTGCGTCATGCGCATACGACGACTGCTCGGCCTCGCTCTCGCAACGGCAACCCTTGCCGGTACGAGCGCCCTCGGTGCCGCGACGGCCCAGGCGGCGGCATCCCCGACCATCACGTCCCCGGAGTGCACGGCCCAGGGCGGAACGGTCAGAACCACGCCCTATGCCGGATACACGTGTGTGCTCCCCGACGGAAGCACGGTGTCGATCAGCTGACCGGCCACGGAGTACCGGTCTGGTAACAAGCCGTACGCATCCCGTTCGCACAGAGTAAGGTCCGCACCAGAGATTCTTTGAACGTGTTCAGAGAAAACGGGGATCTGGGGAGGAAGGTACGTGAACGGGGCGACGAAGGGGGCCATCGTCGGCGGGGTGTTCCTCGCGATGCTCGGCGGGGCCGGGTACGGGGTGTACACGCTGGTCGGGGACGGCGGCGGAGACGGCAAGAGCGGCGGCAAGGGCGGCGAGAGCGCCGCCGCGGCCGAGAAGGGCAGCGGGCCGGTCACCGACAAGGAGGCCGCGCAGACCGCGAAGGCCTTCTTCGCCGCCTGGGCGGCCGGGGACGCGCACGCGGCAGCCGAGTTGACGAACAACGTGCAGGCCGCGCAGAGCGCCGTGGCCGACTACCGGGCCAAGGCGTACGTGTCCAAGGCCGTGATCACTCCGGGGGCGCAGACGGGCACGACCATCCCGTTCGCCGTCGCCGCGGAGATCACCTACGAGGGCGCCACCAAGCCGCTCGCGTACGAGTCCAAGCTGACCGTCGTACGCGGGCTGACCAGCGGGAAGCCCCTCGTCGACTGGCAGCCCTCGGTGATCCACCCGCAGTTGCAGAAGGACGAGAAGCTGCGCGCGGGCACGCCCGCGACCCCGCCGGTCAAGGCCGTCGACCGCAACGGCGAGGAGCTCAGCGCCGAGAAGTACCCCTCGCTGCGGCCGGTCCTCGACCAGCTGCGCCAGACGTACGGCAGCAAGGTGGGCGGCAAGGCCGGGGCCGAGCTGTGGATCGAGCCGGCCGCGCAGGACGCGCCGAAGCGGACCCTGCTGACGCTGGTGGAGGGGGAGCCCAGCACGCTGAAGACGTACCTGGACGCCAAGGTGCAGGCGGCGGCCGAGAAGGCCGTCGCCAAGTACCCGGAGTCCTCCGTGGTCGCCGTACAGACGGGCAACGGGCACGTCCTGGCCGTGGCCAACAACCGCAAGGACGGCTTCAACGCGGCGATGGAGGGACGGCGGGCACCCGGCTCGACGATGAAGGTCGTGACGGCGGCGATGCTGATCGACCGGGGCAAGGCGGCGGCCGACCGGCCGGCGGAGTGCACCAAGGACGTCGTCTGGGGCGGCCGCACCTTCCACAACCTGAACAACTTCGAACTGGCCGGCGCGAACTTCGCGACCAGCTTCGCCAAGTCCTGCAACACCGCCTTCATCAAGCAGATCGACGACGTCGACGACGACGCGGCGCTCGCGAAGGAGGCCCGGGAGGTCTTCGGCCTCGGGCTGGACAACTGGAAGACAGGCATCCGCTCGACGGACGGCCAGGTGCCGGAGGCGAAGGGCGCGGAGGCCGCCGCCGAGTACATCGGGCAGGGCCGGATCACCATGAACCCGCTGAACGTCGCCTCGTTCACCGCCACCGCGCGCAGCGGGAGCTTCCACCAGCCGCTGCTCGTCCCGCCGGAGCTCGACGGACGGCCGATCGCCCAGGCGGCGCGGCAGATGAAGCCGTCGGTCCAGCAGCAGCTGGTGCGGATGATGAAGCTGACGGCGACCAGCGGCACGGCGGCGCAGGCGAT
Source organism: Streptomyces sp. NPDC090741 (assembly GCF_044769045.1). Lineage (NCBI taxonomy): Bacteria > Bacillati > Actinomycetota > Actinomycetes > Kitasatosporales > Streptomycetaceae > Streptomyces > Streptomyces sp. NPDC090741. Next base: position 146,168 of record NZ_JBIVXF010000004.1, read on the forward strand.
GAGCTCGGTGGGCGGCTCCGACAAGGGGGCGAAGACCGGCTCGGCGGAGGTCGACGGCGCGGGCAGCCCGGACAGCTGGTTCACGGGCTACAGCGGGGATGTGGCCGCGGCGGCGATGGTCGAGGCCGGCGGCCACGGCGGCGACGCGGCGGGCCCCTTGGTCGCAGCGGTCCTGAACGCCTCCTGACACCCCGGGGTCCCGGCCGCGGCCGGGACCCCGGGGACGGTCAGAGCGAGGCGCGGACGGCGCGGAGCAGGGACTGGGCCCGGGGGTCGGCGGTGACCGACTTGGCGTGGGCGTTCGTCACGTAGCCGAAGGCGACGCCCGCCTCCGGGTCCGCGAAGCCCAGGGACCCGCCGCGCCCCGGATGCCCGAACGACCCCGCCGACAGCAGGGGCGACGCCGGGCTGTGCAGCATGTAACCCGGGCCGAAGCGCGTGTTGACCACCAGCACCCGGTCCGGCCCGGACGACAGCTCCGTACCCGCCAGCCGGCGCGTCTGCGGGGCGAACAGGCCCGCGCCGTCCTGCGTGTCGCCCAGCAGCGCCGCGTACACGCCCGCCAGGCCGCGCGCCGTGCCGACGCCCGCCGAAGCCGGGAGTTCGGCCGCCCGGAACTCCGGGGCGTTCTCGTCCGGCAGCGGCGTGATCGCCGCGAACGCCCGCCGGGTCAGCGAGGACGGGTCCGCCCAGGCCTCCGAAACGTTTCTCCGCGGACGCGTCCTGAGCCCGCCCGCCATCTCCGCAGGCTCCACCGGCCCCACCCGGCCCACGCGCCCCGTCTCCCCCGCCGGCAGGCCGATCCAGAACTCCAGCCCCCGCGGGCCCGTGACCTCCTGCGCCAGCCACTGGCCCAGCGAGGCCCCGGTCACCCGCAGCACCAGCTCCGACAGCAGCCAGCTGTACGTCTGCGCGTGGTAGCCGTGGGCGGAACCCGGCTCCCAGAAGGCCCGCTGCCCGGCGACCGCACGCGCCCCGGAAAGCCCGTCCACGGCCTGCGCCGGCGTCAGCGGAACGTCCAGCGCCGGCACGGCCGCCCGGTGCGCGAGCAGGTCCCGTACCAGCGCCCGCTCCTTGCCGCCCGCCTTGAACTCCGGCCAGTACGCGCCCACCGGGGCGTCCAGGTCCAGCAGCCCCCGCTGGTGCAGCAGCAGCGGTACGACGGCGGCCACGCCCTTGGTGGCCGAGCGCACCACCTGCGCGGTGCCGGCCGTCCAGGGCTCGCCGGCGCCGCCGCCCTCCACATCCTTCGGGCCCGCCCACAGGTCCACGACCTTCCGGCCGTCCCGGTACACGGCCACCGCCGCGCCCCGGTCCCCGAGCACCTCGAAGTTGCGTACGAAAGCGTCCCGGACGGCCTCGAAGCCCGCCGCCACCTCACCCTGGATCTCCACGAGCGGTCCAACAATCACCTGGTCGGACTTATGCCGGCGACGGCCTACGCCACCGACACCGAGCGCGGGTCGAACCCGAACGGCAGCTCCAGCCGGTGCGCCCGCATCAGCACCTCGTCGCACAGCAGGTCCTGCGTGCGCCCGTCGGCCGCGATGACCCCCTCGCTCAGGATCACCGACCGCGGGCACAGCTCCAGCGCGTACGGCAGGTCGTGGGTCACCATCAGCACCGTCACGTCCAGCGAGCGCAGGATGTCGGCGAGCTCGCGCCGCGAGGCCGGGTCCAGGTTGGACGAGGGCTCGTCCAGGACCAGGATCTCCGGCCGCATGGCCAGTACGGTCGCCACCGCGACCCGGCGGCGCTGCCCGAACGACAGGTGGTGCGGCGGCCGGTCCGCGAAGGCCTCCATGCCGACCTGCTCCAGCGCCTCGCGGACCCGCGCCTCCAGCTCCGCGCCCCGCATCCCGGCGGCCGCCGGGCCGAAGGCCACGTCCTCCCGCACGGTCGGCATGAACAGCTGGTCGTCCGGGTCCTGGAAGACGATGCCGACCCGGCGCCGGATCTCGGCGAAGTTCCGCTTCTCGACCGGCAGCCCGGCCACCGTCACGGTGCCGACCCCGCCGCCGAGGATGCCGTTGAGGTGCAGCACCAGCGTGGTCTTGCCGGCGCCGTTCGGGCCGAGCAGGGCCACCCGCTCGCTCTGTCCCACGGTCAGGTCCACGCCGAAGAGGGCCTGGTGCCCGTCCGGATAGGCGTACGCGAGGCCGGAGACCTCAAGGGAGGCAGGAGCGGCCGAGGGGGAGGGAGAGGCAGTCACAGGGTCCATCCCATCAGACAGACGGCGAGTGCCGCCGCCGGGAGTACGGCCGCGTACGCCCACTGGGCGCGTGTGGCCACGACTTCGTCGATCACCGGCATCGAGCCGGCATAGCCGCGGCTGACCATCGCGAGGTGGACCCGCTCGCCGCGCTCGTAGGAGCGGATGAACAGGGCTCCGGCGGTCTTGGCCAGCACGCCCCAGTGCCGGATCCCGGCGGCCTCGAACCCGCGCGAGCGCCGGGCGATCGACATCCGCCGCAGCTCGTCGGTGATCACGTCGCCGTACCGGATCATGAAGGAGGCGATCTGCACCAGCAGCGGCGGCAGCTTCAGCCGCTGGAGCCCGAGCAGCAGCGCCCGCAGCTCGGTGGTCGAGGCGAGCAGGACGGACGCGGCGACCCCGAGCGTGCCCTTGGCCAGTACGTTCCAGGCGCCCCACAGGCCCGAGACGCTGAGCGACATGCCGAGCACCTCCACCCGCTCGCCCTGAGCCACGAACGGCATGAGCACGGCGAAGGCCACGAACGGGACCTCGATCAGCAGCCGCCGCAGCAGGAAGCCGGCCGGGATCCGTGCCGCGGCCGTGACCGCCGCGATGAGGACGGCGTACAGGCCGAAGGCCCACACCGCCTCGCGCGGTGTGGAGACGACGACCACGACGAAGGCGAAGGCCGCGGCCAGCTTGCAGTGCGGCGGCAGGGCGTGGATCGGCGAGTGCCCGTGCCGGTAGAGCTTGTGGGCGTGGCCCGCGCCCATCTCAGACCGCCGTGGAAGCGGTCGAGGAGGTGGAGGCGGCCGTCAGGTCCTCCGCGCGGCGGCGGCGTACGGTCCAGAAGATCCCGGTGCCGACGGCGACGGTCGCGCCGACGCCGATGACCCCGGCGAGGCCGCCGGAGAGGCGGGCGTCGCCGACGTCCTTGACGCTGTAGTCGGCGAGCGGGGAGTCGGCGGTGGCGTGCTCCTTCACGTTCTGGTCGATGCCCTTGTCCGCGGCGACCTTCTCCAGGCCGTCGGGGCTGGTGGAGGCGTAGAAGGAGACGAAGCCGGCCAGGACGAGTGCGGTGACCAGGCCGGTGATCCACACGGGCTTCGTGGAGCGGGCGGCGGCGGGCGCCGCGACCGGAGCCGCCGCCGGGGCGTCGACCAGCTCGCCGCCGACGCGCAGCTTCAGCGGCGCGGCCAGCCCGCGCGCCCCGTGCACCAGGTCCGGCCGTACGGCCAGTACGGCGCCCACGGTCGCGGCGGTGATCGCGGCCTCGCCGATGCCGATCAGCACGTGCACGCCGACCATGGCGGTGAACACCTTGCCGAGCGGGACGTCGGTGGTCCCGCCGAGGGCGTACAGGAGGGTGAACATGACGGCCGCGCCGGGCACCGAGAGCAGTGCTCCGGCGAAGGCGGCGACGGTGACCGAGCGCCGGGTGTCGGGCAGGAGCTTCAGCAGCCCGCGGAAGACGGCGTACGCGACGACCACGGTCACGACGGCCATGTTCATGATGTTGACCCCGAGGGCGGTCAGCCCGCCGTCGGCGAACAGGACGCCCTGCATGAGCAGCACCACGGACACGCACAGCACACCCGTGTAGGGACCCACGAGGATCGCGGCGAGCGCCCCGCCCAGCAGGTGCCCGCTGGTGCCGGCGGCGACCGGGAAGTTCAGCATCTGGACGGCGAAGATGAACGCGGCGACGAGCCCGGCCAGCGGCGCGGCTCTTTCATCGAGCTCCCGGCGGGCTCCGCGCAGGCTCACGGCCACCGCGCCCGCGGCGGCGACACCTGCGGCGATGGAGACGGGGGCGTCGATGAAGCCGTCGGGCACATGCATGGGGCTGCTCCGCTTCCTGCGGTCTTTGAGCTGGCAAAATCTTTAACCGCTCAAGAATAGTGCCCAATTGCAAACCGTTGGCAAGAGCGTCGGCGGCACAAATACCTCCGCGCGGATTCGTGGGAATGTGCGAGGCTGGGGGCAATACGGACTCGTATGTTCCGATTCGAGGAGTCTTGTCGTGTCAGCCACCGCCGAGAATCCCCCCGTGGGCGCGGCCGCCACCGCCGTCGCCACAGCCGTCGCCGCCACAGCCGTCGAGGACCGCGTCACCGTCCGCGTGATCAGCGACGACCCACTCTTCCGGAAGATCCCGGTCGCCCTGCGCTTCGCCGCCGCGGAGCCGCTCGCCGTACGGATCGTCTTCCCCGCCGGGCTCTCCCCCGAGGGCACCGACAACGAGTGGGTCTTCCCCCGGGCCCTCCTCGAAGCAGGCCTGCAGGCCCCGACCGGCACCGGCGACGTACGCGTCTGGCCCTGCGGTCGCGTCCAGGCGGTCGTCGAGTTCCACTCCCCCGAGGGCGTCGCGGTGATCCAGTTCGACATCGCCGCGCTGCGCCGCTTCCTGCGCCGTACGAACGCCGCCGTCACCCGGCAGGCGTAACGGACCCGGACCAAACGGGACCGGCGCGGAGAACAGGCCCGGCCCCGCACCTGGGATCAGGTGCGGGGCCGGGCCGATGCGGAGCGGGGCCGGGGTCAGGCGTTGACCAGCTCGCGGTCCTTGTCCGGGCCCTCCGGGGACTCGGCGGAACCTTCGAGGTGCTTGCGCAGGCTCTCGCCCTCCACGTCCACGTTGGGCAGCAGCCGGTCCAGCCAGCGCGGCAGCCACCAGGCCTTGTGGCCGAGCAGCGCGAGCACCGCCGGGACGATCGCCATGCGGACGACGAAGGCGTCGAAGAGGACGGCGATCGCGAGACCGAAGCCGATCATCTTGATCATCTGCTCGCTGGCGCCGATGAAGCCCGAGAACACCGCGATCATGATGACGGCGGCCGCCACGACCACCCGCGCGCTGTACTGGAAGCCGGTCACGACGGCCTGGCCCGGACGCTCGCCGTGGACGTACGCCTCACGCATGCGGGTGACGAGGAAGACCTCGTAGTCCATGGCCAGACCGAAGACGACGCCCACCATGAAGATCGGCATCATGCTCATGATCGGACCGGTCTGCTCCACCCCGAAGAGCGAGCCGAGCCACCCCCACTGGAAGACCGCGACGACCGCGCCGAGGGCGGCGACCACGGAGAGCAGGAAGCCGAGGGCCGCCTTGAGCGGAACCAGGATGGAGCGGAAGACCACCATCAGCAGCAGGAAGGCGAGGCCGACCACGAGCGCCAGGTAGGGCAGCAGCGCGTCGTTCATCTTCTGCGAGAAGTCGATGTTCATGGCGGTCGCGCCGGTGACCATGACGTCGTCACCGCTGCCGTCGCGGATCGTGTGGACCAGGTCCTCGGTCCGCGTGGAGGACGGACGGTCCTTCGGGATGACGGTGATCATCGAGGCGTCGCCGGCCTCGTTGGGCATCGGCGGCATGACCGCGGCCACGTCCCCCAGGCCCTTGATCCGGTCCACCGTCTTGTCGGCGAGCGCCTTGTCCCCGTCCACGACGACCATCAGCGGGCCGTTGAAGCCCGGGCCGAAGCCGTCGGACAGCAGGTCGTACGCCTTGCGCTGGGTGGTGGACACAGGCTGGGCGCCGTCGTCCGGCAGGCCCATCTCCAGCTTGCTCGCCGGGATGGCGATGGCGCCGAGGCCGATCACGCCGACGAGCAGCACCATGACCGGGCGGCGCAGGACGAAGCGGGCCCAGCGGGTGCCGCCGTTGGGCTTGGGCTCGGCGCCGGCCGGCTTGCCCTTGCCGAACAACTTGCTCTTCGTACCGGCCGGCAGGACCTTCTTGCCCGCGAAGCCCAGGATGGCCGGGACCAGCGTCAGCGCGACGAGGACGGCGATGACCACGGTGCCCGCGGCCGCGAAGCCCATCTTGGTCAGCATCGGGATGTTGACGACGGCCAGGCCCACGAGGGCGATGACCACGGTGAGACCGGCGAAGACGACGGCGGAGCCTGCGGTTCCGGCGGCCCGGCCCGCAGCCTCGTCCCGCTCCCGGCCCTCGGCGAGCTCCGCACGGTAGCGGGAGACGATGAAGAGGGCGTAGTCGATGCCGACCGCGAGGCCGATCATCATCGCGAGGGTGGAGGTGGTGGAGCCGAGGTCCAGCACGTTGGCGAGCGCGGTGATGGAGGAGACGCCGATGCCCACACCGATGATCGCGGTCAGCAGCGGCAGCCCGGCCGCGATCAGCGAGCCGAAGGTGATGACGAGCACGATCGCCGCGATCAGGATGCCGACGATCTCGCCGGAGCCCGTCTCGGGGGCCGTCATCAGGGCGTCGCCACCGATCTCGACGGTGAGCCCGGCGGCCTTGGCCGCGGTGCCGGAGTCCTTGAGCGCGTCGCGCACCTCGTCCTTCAGCTCCATGCCGCTGACGGTGTACTTGACGCTCACGTACGCGGTGGAGCCGTCCTGGCTCACCGCGTGGGCCTCGTACGGGTCGGTGACCGAGGCGACCTGGGCCTTGCCCGGACCGTCCTTCAGGTCGGAGACGATCTTCTCGACCTCGGTCTTGTTCTTCCCGTCGTCGACCGAGGAGCCCGCGGGCGCCTTGACGACGATGCGGGCGGTGGCGCCGTCGGCGGCCATGCCCGGGAACTTCTTGTCCAGCACGTCGAAGGCCTTCTGGGCCTCCGTGCCGGGTATCGAGAACGATCCGGAGCTGGGTGCGGACGCCGTTGCCGCGCCGAAGCCGGCGGCGAACAGCAGCGCCACCCAGAGGAGGGCGACCAGGCCGCGGCGCCGGAAGGCGCCCCTGCCGAGTCGGTAGAGGAAGGTGGCCACGGAGGCGGTTCTCCCGTTCAGGTCGTGGTGGATCCGGGACGGATCAGGGCGTGGAGAGCCGGCCCGACGACGAGAGCGGCGTGTCAGGAGCAGCGGGAAGGAGTCGCGGGAAGGACTCGCGGGAACGAGTCGCGGGACTCAGACGCCGAGGGCGGGGAAGACCACGGAGTCGATGAAGTGACCGAGGAAGGCGCGGTCGACGGACCGGTCCTCGATCAGCGGGAGCGCGATGAACGCCCCGATGAGCATGTGGGGTACGAAGGGAACGGCCGGACAGTCCGGGGCGATCTCTCCCCGGTCGACGGCCCGCTGCAGCATCGCCTGGAGACCGGTGATCTCCGGGTCGACCAGCAGTTCGCGCAGTGCCTTGTGGAGTTCCGGGCTCTCGTGGACCGCATGGGTCAGGCCCCGCATCAGCGCGGTGTCCTTCGCCATCTGTGCGTCGTCGGAGTGCTGGACCATGAGCCCGAAGTCCCCGCGCAGGCTGCCCGTGTCGATCTCCCGCAGGGACATCGGCTGGGTGCAGCGCAACGCCCTGGCGACCAGCTCGGGCTTGCTCCCCCACTGGCGGTAGAGGGTGGCCTTGCTGGACTTGGTACGGGCGGCGACCGCGTCCATGGTCAGCGCCTCGTAGCCGACCTCGCGCAGGAGGTCGAGGACCGCCTCGTGGAGCTCGGCCTCCCGCTCGGGGGTGATCCGGCTGCGCCGCGACGAGACCTCCGGCGAGACTTCTTCGGACATCTCCGGCACCTCCCATCCGAACGAAACTGTTTCGTACACCGATGACGATACCCCTGCGGCCAGCGAAACGAAACCGTTCCGTTTCGCTTCGGCGCGTGGCATGGATCACCTGTCGCGGACATGGATCACCTGTACGAGTTGCCAGGGCCCCTCGGCGCGGAAAGCATTGTGGGGTGAGTCACGACGGCGCGTACCTCCGCTTCCCGCACCTCCACGACGATCTGCTGTGCTTCGCGACCGAGGACGACCTCTGGGTCGCCCCGCTGGTCCCCGAAGGCGAGACGCCCGGCCGGGCCTGGCGGATCACCGTCGACCGGACCAGGGTCGGCCACCCCCGGTTCTCCCCCGACGGCCGGCACATCGCCTTCACGAGCTGGCGCAGCCTCGACCCCGAGATCCACCTCGCCCCGGTGGCCGGCGGCCCGGCCCGCCAGCTCAGCCACTGGGGCGCCACCGACACCCGGGTCTGCGGCTGGACCCCGCCCGACAAGGACGGCCGCAGCGACATCCTCGCCGTGTCCTCGCACGGCCAGCCCTTCTCGTACTACGCCTGGGCCTACAGCGTGCCGACCGACGGCTCCCCCGGCGGCAAGCTCCCCTGGGGCCCGGTCTCCGACATCGCCGTCCATGAGGACGTCCCCGACGGGGAGGGCGCGGGCGAGCGGCGCACCCTGCTGCTGACCGGCAAGCCCCCGCACGAGCCCGCCGCCTGGAAGCGCTACCGCGGCGGTGCCACCGGCCGGCTGTGGCTGCACGGCAAGCGGCTGCTGGAACACATCGAAGGCCACCTCGACGCCCCGATGTTCGTGGGCGGCCGGATCGCCTTCCTCTCCGACCACGAGGGCATCGGCAACCTGTACTCCTGCCTGCCCGACGGCACCGATCTGCGCCGGCACACCGACCACGAGGAGTTCTACGCCCGGCACGCCTCCAGCGACGGCTCCCGCGTCGTCTACCAGTGCGGCGGGGACCTCTGGCTCGTCGACTCGCTGGCCCCCGAGGCCGTCCCGCGCCGGCTCCGGATCCGGCTGGGAGGTCCGCGGGCGGGCCGCCGTACGTACCAGGTCCCGGCCGCCAGCCACGTCGACTCGCTCTCCGTCGACGCCACCGGGCGGGCCAGCGCGGTCGTCATCCGCGGCAGCCTGTACTGGCTCACCCACCGCGACGGACCGGCCCGGACCATCGCCGACACCCCGGGCGTACGGGTGCGGCTGCCCGAGATGCTCGGGAGCAGCGGGCAGGTCGCGTACGTGACGGACGCGGAGGGCGAGGACGCGATCGAGATCGCCTACCTCCCGCGGGCCTCCGGGGACCGGGAGCCGCGCCGGCTGGCCTCCGGCGAGCTGGGCCGCGTACTGGAACTGCTCTCCGATCCGGACGGGGAGCGGCTCGCGATCGCCTCCAACGACGGGCGGCTGCTGCTCATCACCGTGCCCGACGACGAGGCCGGCGCCTCGGGCAGCGAGGAGTCCGACAGGGAAGTCACCGAGCTGATCCGGTCCATCAACGGGCCCGTCACCGACCTGGCGTTCTCGCCCGACGGGGCCTGGCTGGCCTGGTCGCACCCGGGCATCGGGCGCTCGCTGCGGCAGATCAAGATGGCCCGGATCTCCGGCCCCGGCCCGCGCTCCATCGTGGACGTCACCAACGGCCGCTTCGAGGACGAGAGCCCGGTCTTCACCCGCGACGGCCGCTACCTGGCCTTCCTCTCGTGGCGCGGTTTCGACCCGGTGTACGACGTGCACACCGGCGACCTGTCCTTCCCGCTGGGCTGCCGCCCGTACCTGGTGCCGCTGTCCTCGGCGACCCCCTCGCCGTTCGCGTTCACCCCCGACGGGCGCCCGGCGGCGGGCGGACTCGACCCGGGCGAGGGCGAGCCCACCGAGGGCGAGGGCGCGGTCATGGTGGAGGTGGAGGGGCTGGAGAGCCGCGTCACCCCGTTCCCGGTGACGGCGTCGAAGTACTCGGCCCTGTACCCGGTCAGCGGAGGCGGGCTGGTGTGGCTGCGCTGGCCGATCTCGGGCGCGCTCGGCGAGACCTTCGCCAACCCGACCGACACCAGCGGCAAGCCCACGCTGGAGCACTTCGAGATCACCAAGGCGCGCAAGAGCGAACTGGCCTCCGGGCTGGACTGGTTCGCGGTCAGCGGGGACGGCACCCGGCTCGTCATCAACGACGACGGCGACCTGCGCGCGGTCCCGTCGACCGAGTCCGGCGACAGCGACTCCACCGTCTACCTGGACCTGCGGCGCATCCTGCACGAGGTGGACCCGGCCGCCGAGTGGCGCCAGGCCTTCGAGGAGGCCGGCCGGCTGATCCGCGCGTACTTCTGGGAGCCGGGCATGTGCAACATCGACTGGGACGGGGTGCTGCGCCAGTACCGCCCCCTGGTCGAACGGGTCGCCTCGCCCGACGAGTTCGCGGACCTGCTGCGCGAGGTGCTCGGCGAGCTCGGCACCTCGCACGCGTACGTCTCCCCCGCGCGCCGCAACGAGGGACCGCCGCACTACCACCGGCCCATCGGGCTGCTCGGCGCCAACCTCGTCCCGCGCGAGGAGGGCTGGGTGCTCGCGCGGATCCTGCCGGGCGAGTCCTCCGACTCCAAGGCCCGCTCCCCGCTCGCCGGCACCGGCATCCGGGAGGGCGCCGTCCTCACCCACGTCGACGGGCGGCCGGTGGACCCGGTGGCCGGGCCCTATCCGCTGCTCTCGGCGGCCGGCGGCACCACGGTCGAGCTGACCTTCAAGCCCGCAGAGGGCGAGGGCCGGGCCCGGCGGGTGGCGATCGTGCCGCTGATCGACGAGCGGCCGCTGCGCTACCAGGACTGGGTGTCCAAGCGGCGCGCGGTGGTCCGCGAGGTCAGCGGGGGCAAGTGCGGCTACCTGCACATCCCCGACATGGGCGGCTCGGGCTGGGCGCAGTTCAACCGGGACCTGCGGATGGAGATGTCCCGGCCCGCGCTGATCGTGGACGTACGCGGCAACGCGGGCGGGCACATCAGCGAGCTGGTGGTGGAGAAGCTGACCCGCTCGATCCTCGGCTGGGACCTGACGCGCAACGCCCAGCCGGTCTCGTACGCCTCCAACGCGCCCCGCGGTCCGATCGTGGCGCTGGCCGACGAGGCGACCTCCTCGGACGGGGACATGATCACGGCGGCCTTCAAGCTGCTCGGGCTCGGGCCGGTGGTCGGCCAGCGCACGTGGGGCGGGGTGGTCGGGATGACCGGCCGGCACACCCTGGGCGACGGCACGGTGATCACGGTGCCGATGAACGCCGCCTGGTTCCCGGAGTACGGGTGGTCGGTGGAGAACCACGGCGTGGAACCGGACCTCGCGATCCTGCGGACCCCGCTCGACTGGGCGGAGGGGCGGCACGCGCAGCTGGACGACGCCGTGTTCCTGGCGCTGGAGCTGCTGGAGCAGGAGCCGGCCGCGGTGCCGCCCGGGTACGCGGACGTACCGGACCTGCGGCGTCCGAAGCTGCCGCCAAGGCAGTAGGGCCGCCGGGGAAGCAGGGGCATCGGGACGTGCAGAAGGGGCGCGGTCCGTGGATTCACGGACCGCGCCCCGTCCTGCTTGCTCAGGGCGTCCGGGCGTCCGGGCGTCAGAAGTCCCAGTTGTCGTCGAGCTCGTCGTGGACCTTGTCCTTCTTCTTGGCCGGCTCGGAGGCGTGCGCACCGCGTTTGGACGCCTCGTCCTTCGCGCTCCTGCCGGCCTCGTCGGCCTTGTCGGCCTTGTCCTTGAGATCGCGCGCCTTGTCCTGGAACTGGTCCTTGATGCCCATGCTGTTCACTCCTGGAGGGGTGTAGGGGACCGGGCTGCGACCAGATTTGCACGAGGGGACAAAGCTCGCATTTCGATCAATGACGCTCCGTGCCCGGCGTCCGCTCCTTCTCGTCTGCGGCGCCCCCGGCGCCCACCAGTCCCCGGGAGACGCTCGTCAGCCTGGGCTCGAAGCGCTTCATCTCCCGCTGTCCGACCGTCGCGATGATCCCGGGCAGGTAGCCGCGCACGCCCTGCATCCCGCGCAGCCACCACTGCGCGTACACGTGCGGCGAACGCCGCTCGATGCCGGCGACGATCCGGTCCACGGCCGGGCCCAGCGGGTACGTGCGGTTCGACGGCCACGGCAGCCGCTGCCGCAGTTCCCGCATGACCTCGTCCTGGTCGGCCCCGCGCACCATGTCGGTGTCGGTCCAGGAGAGGTAGCCGACGCCCACCTTGACGCCCTTGTGCCCGACTTCGGCGCGCAGGCAGTGCGCGAAGGCCTCGACGCCGGATTTGGAGGCGCAGTACGCGCTCATCATCGGCGCCGGCGTGATCGCGGCGAGCGAGGCGATCTGGAGGAAGTAGCCGCGGCTCTCGGCCAGTACGGGGAGGAAGGCGCGGGCGGTGACGGCGCCGCCGATCAGGTTGACCTCGATCACCCGGCGCCAGGCCTCGGGGTCGGAGTCGGCGAACGGCCCGCCGGCGGCCACGCCCGCGTTGGCGACGACGATGTCGACCTTGCCGAAGCGCTGCTTGACCTCCTCGGCGACCCGGGCCATGGCCTCGTGGTCGGTGACGTCGGCGTGCCAGTGGTCGCTGTCGGTGTGCAGCCGCTCGGAGACCTCCTTGAGGGCCTCGGGCTCCAGGCCCACCAGCGCCACCTTCGCGCCGCGCGCGGAGAGCTTGCGGGCGAGGAGTTCGCCGACCCCGCGTGCCGCACCGGTGACGACGGCGACCTGGCCTTCCAGACTCCTGCTCGCGCTCACGGCGTCTTCTCCTTCAGCTCGTTCGTCGGGGTCGTCGGGGTCGTCAAGTGGACGGTCAGCTCGCGTACGGCGGCGGTGACGGCCTCGGGAGCCTCGATCGGGGTCATGTGCCCCATGCCGGTCAGCTCGGTCAGCCCCACGCAGTGCGGCAGAGCGGCGGCGAGTCCCCGGGCGTGCACGATCGGGGTGAGCCGGTCGTTCTTGCCGCCGATCACGGCGGTGGGCACGGTGAGCGCCGCGAGGTTCGCCTCCAGGTCCAGCCCGGCCAGTACCTCGGACCAGGCGTACCGGACACCGGTGGGGCAGGCGTGCACGATACGGGCGCAGGCCTCGACCTTGTCGGGCGCGGAACCGGGGCCCATGGTGGCGTACTTCAGCACCCGCTTGGCGACCGGCGTGACGGGCCCGAGAGGGGCGCGCACTCCGAGGACCGCGCCGGTGATACGGGTCCGTACGCGCCCGGGGCGCAGAGGCACGACCAGCGCCTCCGCGACCAGCCGGGCGCTGCCGGTGCTGCACAGCAGCGCGGCGGCGGCGTGCTCGGCGAACTCCGGCCGCCCGGCGGCGGCCATGATCGTCATCCCGCCCATGGAGTGCCCGGCGACGACCGCCCGCTCGCCGGGGGCCAGGGTGGACCGAAGGACGGCGACGAGGTCGTCGGCGAGGGCGTCGGTGCCGTAGCGGGAGGCGGCGGGGCTGCGCCCGTGCCCGCGCTGGTCGTACGCGATGACCCGGTGCTCCTTGGCGAGCTCCCGGATCTGCGCGGCCCAGAACGCGGTGGAGCAGGTCCAGCCGTGGGCCAGCACCACGGCCGGTGCGCCCTCTTCCCCGTGCTCCTCCACGTGCAGCCGCGCCCCGTCTGCGGAGACCGCGACCAGCTCGCGCCGAGCGACGGGCGGGGCGTACCGCCCGGAGCTGACGTACGCGGGCCGGCTCACGCGGCGCCCTCCGCGTGTGCGGCCGCGCCGGGGACGCGCTCGGCGTCCCGGAGCCGGATGACCTCGTACTCGGACAGGTCCACGCTCCGCGTCTCCTTCCGGAACTCGCCGGTCGTGCCCGGCCAGACCGTCGTGTTGCGCCCCTGCGCGTCCAGGTACCAGCTGGTGCAGCCGCCGGTGTTCCACACGGTCCGCTCCATGCGGGTCTGGACCCGCCGGTTCCACTGGTTCACGGCCGAGGGCCGGGGCGCGAGCGCGACCTGCCCGCCGAGCACACCCAGCTGTCGCAGGTAGTCCGCCATGTAGTTCAGCTGCGACTCGATCATCAGGATCATCGAGCTGTTGCCGAGCCCGGTGTTCGGCCCGATGATCGTCATCCAGTTCGGGAAGCCCGCCGCCGTCGCCCCGCGCAGCGACTGCATCCCGTCCTTCCAGTGGTCCGCCAGCGTCCGTCCCTCCGCGCCCACCACCCGGTCCGCGATCGGCATGTCCGTGACGTGGAAGCCGGTGCCGAAGACGATCGCGTCGGCCTCCGTCTCCGTCCCGTCGGCGGCGACCAGCGTGTTGCCCCGGATCTCCCGGAGCCCGGAGGCGACCAGGTCCACATTGGGCCGGGCCAGCGCCGGGTAGTAGTCGCTGGAGAGCAGGATCCGCTTGCAGCCGATCCGGTACGAGGGCGTCAGCTTGGCCAGCAGCGCCGGGTCCTTGATCGAGCGCGCCATATTGGCCTTGGCCAGCGATTCGATGAGCCCGAGCTGGTTCGGCCGCTTGGTGAAGGCGCTGACCTGGAGCTCCCGGATCCCCCACAGCAGCCCCCGGCGGGCCGCCCGGGTGAACGGCAGCTGCCGGTGCAGCCAGCGCTCCGCGCCGCTGATGGCCCGGTCGGTGCGGGGCATCACCCACGGCGCGGTCCGCTGGAACAGCGTGAGCCGCCGTACGCCGGGGGCGATGGCCGGCACGATCTGGATGGCCGAGGCGCCGGTGCCGATCATGGCGACGCGCTTGCCGCGCAGGTCGTAGTCGTGGTCCCAGCGCGCGGAGTGGAAGACCTTGCCGGGGAACTCGGCGAGCCCGGGGATCTCCGGCATCTTCGGGTCGGACAGCGGCCCGGTGGCGGAGACCACGACGTCGGCGGTGAGCTCCCCGGCCGAGGTCTCGATCTCCCACCTCAGCCGGTCGGCGTCCCAGCGCATCAGCCGGACCTCGGAGTTCAGCCGGACGTGCGGGCGCAGCCCGAAGGTGTCCGCGACGTGCTCCAGGTACGCGCGGATGGCCGGCTGCCCGGAGAACGTCCGGGGCCAGTCGGGATTGGGCGCGAAGGAGAACGAATAGAGATGGGAGGGAACGTCGCACGCGCACCCGGGATAGCTGTTGTCGCGCCAGGTCCCGCCCACGGAACCGGCCCGTTCCAGGACGACGAAGTCCGTGATCCCCTCGCGCCGCAGCCGTACGGCCGCGCCCAGCCCGCCGAACCCGGACCCGATCACCGCCACTCGTACGTGCTCGCGCCCACCACCCATGCCACCGCTCATGCCCGCCGCCTTCCGCAGCCCCACAGCGCAACACTGCCAGCAATCACTGGCACAATCGGGAGAGTAGAGCAGCACCGTACTCATGGGTAGAGGTCACGCCCGGAAAGTTACTGTCGGTACGCCATAGGCTGCGCCTGTGGAAGACACGGAAGCGGGAACGACAGTGCGTGAATACCGTACGGAGGAACTGGCCGAGGCGGCCGGCATCCCCGTCCGCACCCTGCGCTTCTACCGCGAGCGCAAGCTCCTCCCGCCGCCGCGCCGCGAGGGCCGGATCGCCTGGTACGACGACCACCACCTGGCCCGGCTGCGCACCATCGCCGCCCTGCTGGAGCGCGGCCACACCCTCGGCGGCATCGCCGAGCTGACCGCCGCCTTCGAGAACGGGCGGGACGTCGGCCAGCTCGGCGAACTGCTCGGCATCGGCTGGTCCGAGGAGACCCCCGTACGGCTGACGCCGGAGGCCCTCGCCGACTACTTCGAGGGCGAGGTCACCCCGGAGAACCTGGCGGCCTCCCTGGACCTCGGCTACCTCGCCACCGACGGCGACGAGATCGTGCACGTCAGCCGCCGCCTGCTGGACGTCTCCTCGGCCCTGGTCCGTGAGGGGATCCCGCTCTCGGCGGTGCTGGAGACGGGCCGCCGGGTCCGCGAGCACGCCGACGAGATGGCGGTCCTGTTCACGGAGCTGATCTCGACCCACCTGACCGAGGAGGCGCTGGCGCGGCTGCGCCCCCTCGCCAAGAGCGTGGTGGAGGCGGAGCTCACCATGGCGATGGACCGCCTCCTGGCCTCGGGGGCGCCGGCGGGGGGCCCGTCGGGGGCTCAGGACCCCAGCTCGTAGACCACGGTCACGGGCGCGTGGTCGGACCAGCGCTCCGGGTGCGTCTCGGCCCGCTCGACGAACGCCTTCACGGCCCTGGCGGCCAGCCCCGGCGTCGCGACCTGGAGGTCGATGCGCCACCCGGCGTCGTTGTCGAAGGCCCGCCCGCGGTAGGACCACCAGGAGTACGGCCCCTCGGTGTCGGGGTGCAGACTCCGTACA
The DNA here is from genome assembly GCF_044769045.1 of Streptomyces sp. NPDC090741. Taxonomy (NCBI): domain Bacteria; kingdom Bacillati; phylum Actinomycetota; class Actinomycetes; order Kitasatosporales; family Streptomycetaceae; genus Streptomyces; species Streptomyces sp. NPDC090741. The sequence goes on from NZ_JBIVXF010000004.1 coordinate 162,117, forward strand.
ACGTCCACGTACCCGGCGGCGGCGTACACCTCCCCGAGCCACTCCCGCTCCTCGGGCAGGAAGCCGGCGTTCTTCCGGTTGGTCTTCCAGTTCTTGAGGTCGGCTTCCTGGTGACAGATGTTCCAGTCACCACAGACGACGACCTCGCGCCCGTCCCCGGCCGCCCGCGCCCGCAAGGCGCTCAGATAGGGGAGGAACTCCCCCATGAACCGATACTTCTCGTCCTGCTTCTCGGTCCCGGCCTCGCCGGAGGGCAGGTAGAGGCTGGCGACGGTGACACCCGGAAGATCGACCTCCAGGTAGCGCCCGCTCGTGTCGAACTCCTCGCTCCCGAATCCCACCTGCACCCGCTCGGGCTCGCGGCGCGTGTAGAGCGCGACCCCGGCCCGCCCCTTGGCGGCGGCCGGCGCGAACACGGTGTGCCAGCCGTCGGGCGTGCGGACCTCCTCCGGAATCTGCCCCTCCTCGGCCCGCACCTCCTGCAGGCAGACCACGTCGGCGTCCGACCCGGCCAGCCACGGGGAGAACCCCTTCTTGGCGGCGGCGCGGATCCCATTCACATTCACGGAGGTCACAGTGAGCATCCCCGCACCATAACGGGAGCGTTCCGTACGATGTTCTGATGTCTCACGGGATCCAGCTCCACGCCCTGCCGTACGACCACCCGGACGCGCTCAAACTCAACGACCAGGTCCAGCTCGAATACCAGGCGCGCTACGGCGGTGAGGGCGATGTCACACCGCTCGACCCGGCGATGTTCGCCTCGCCGAACGGCCTGTACCTGCTGGCGTACGACACCATCGGCGCACCGATAGCCAGCGGCGGCTGGCGCAGCCAGGACGAGAACGACGAGGGCTACTCGGACGGCGACGCCGAGCTCAAGCGCATGTACGTCGTCCCCGAAGCCCGCGGCCTGGGCCTGGCCCGCCGCATCCTGGCCGAACTGGAAGCCGACGCCCGAACGGCCGGCCGCACCCGCATGGTCCTGGAAACGGGAGACCGGCAACCGGAAGCGATAGCCCTCTACTTCTCCTCGGGCTACGCCCTCACCGAAAAGTTCGGCCACTACCGCACCTACGACTCCAGCCGCTGCATGGCCAAGCCGCTCCAGCCGTAACGCAAGCCCGCCCCGTGCGAGGAACCGGTCGGGGGGCGGCGGACGTGTCCTTCTGCGAGATCCGATCTCGCGAAGGGGGTTGTGCGTCGTGGAGCTGACCGCAGAGATCGCCGCGATTCGTGGGGGTGGGGGCGACCCGGCGCGTCTGGTGGGCGAGTTCCGCCGTGCCGCCCTGTTCGTCCCGCTCGCGGTGGGCGACGACGGGTCCCACGGCGGCCTGATGTCGGCCGTCACGGGCGGCATCCGCTGGTTCTACGCCTTCACGGACGAGGATGCCCTGGCCCGGTTCGCGGTGGCGCGCGCCGACGCGGACCGCCCGTGGGAATACCTCTCGATCCTCGGTGCCCGTCTCACCGACGCCGTGGTTCCGATGGTCGACGGACCGGCGGGCGTGGCCGTCAACGTGGCCGACGAGGACGGCTCGATGTTCTTCCCGCCGGTGTCGGGCATCGTCCCCGACGCCTACGCCGTGGACATCGACCGCAAGGGCGCCGCCTGATGGCGGGCGACGGCGACCTCGAAGTCTCCCCCGACGCGGTCAAGGCGGTACAGGACGGCCTGCGCTCGGCGATCTCGGAGCTGCGCGAATCGTCGGACGCCGCGGGCGCCTCGCAGGGCGCGGGTTTCAGCGACCTGGCCATGACGGGGATGGAGGCGGGTCACATGGGCCTGTCCAAGGACTTCGAGGACTTCTGCGAGCGCTGGGAGTGGGGCGTGCGGAGCCTCGTGCAGAACGCCAGCACCCTCGCGCAGTCCCTCGGTATCGCGGCCGGCACGGTGTGGGAGGAGGACCAGTACGTCCAGGGCGCCTTCAAGGTCGCCGTCAACGCCGCCTACGGCAACCCGCACGCCACCGACGAGGAGATAGCGAAGAAGGGCTGGGGCGACATCTTCTCGGCGGACGTCTACAAGCCCGACTACAGCGCGGAGTCGTTCGAGAAGGGCGCCGAGGACATCAAGAAGACCTGGTCGGACACGAAGGACACCGTGACCTCCACCGGGAAGATCGGTTCGCTGAAGGACCTGCTGGACCAGGCCGACGGCAAGCGGGGCGATGGCTGATGGGAATCGGCGACTTCATACCCGATCCGGTCGAGGACTGGGTCGAGGACCGCGCCGAGGACGTCGGCGACGCGATCGAGTGGACCGGCGACAAGCTGGCCGGGCTCGCCGACAAGGCGGGCCTGGACGAAGCGGGCGACTGGATCCGCGACAAGAGCCGCTCGGCCGCCAACCAACTGGGAGCGGACGTCTCCGAGCTGGAGCTCGGCCAGACCGACGACCCGAAGAAGCTGGTCTACGGCAGTGTGTCCAAGATCCGGGCGCAGGTCTCGCACCTGAGCGACTTCGAGCGCTCGTTCACGCTGGTCGGCAACGGTCTCAAGGGCATGGCGGAGCCCGACGGTCTCAAGGGCAAGACCGCGGACACCTTCCGGGAGAAGGTGGCCAAGGAGCCGCCGCGGTGGTTCAAGGCCGCGGAGGCCTTCGGGAAGGCCGCGGACGCGATGAGTCGCTTCGCGGACACGGTGGAATGGGCACAGGGCCAGGCCAAGGAGGCCCTGGAGGACTACGAGAAGGCCAAGAAGGCCTCCACCGACGCCCGCAACGCGCACAACGACCGGATCGAGAGCTACAAGGACGCCGTCAAGGCGAAGAAGGACCCGCTGCCGCCGAAGCCGACCGGGGACTTCCAGGACCCCGGCAAGGCCATGGCCACGGCCGCCCAGGACAAGCTCGACAGCGCGCGCAAGCAGCGCAACGAGGTCGCGCAGACGACCAGTACGGCGGTGCGCGCGGCGCGCGACGCGGCTCCGCCGAAGCCCTCGTACGCCAAGCAGCTCGGTGACGGCCTGGACTATCTGGACCTCGCCCGGACCCACCTCGCGGGCGGTGTCGTCAAGGGCACGGCCGACATGGTCGACTTCGCCCGCGCGCTGAACCCGTACGACATCTACAACATCGCCCACCCCGCCGAGTACCTGACCAGCCTGAACTCCACGGCCGCGGGTCTGGTCACCGCCGTCAACGATCCGTGGGGCGCGGGCAAGCAGATGCTCGACGAGTTCATGAAGGACCCCTCCGAGGGCATCGGCAAGCTGATCCCTCAGCTCCTGGCCGACAAGGGCCTGGGCGAGCTCGGCGCGGGCGCGAAGGGCGTCAGGGACCTCGAACACCTCGACGACGTCAAGAAGGGCCCGGGCCGCACCGGCCTGGGCGAGCACGGCCCGCACCCGGGCGAGCGCCCCGACCTGGAGAAGCCCAGCAAGTACACCGACCCCGTCGACCTCGCCACCGGCCGGATGTTCCTGCCGCAGACGGACGTGGTCCTGCCCGGCACCCTTCCCCTGGTCTTCACCCGCCGCGCGGAATCCGGCTACACGGCGGGCCGGTGGTTCGGGCCGGCCTGGTCGTCCACGGTCGACCAGCACCTGGAGATCGATGCGGAGGGCGTCGTCCTGGTGACCGAGGACGGCCTCGTCGTCGGCTACCCGCACCCGGCGCCCGGCCTCCCGGTCCTGCCCTTGTCCGCGTCGGCGCCGCACCACCCGCTGGAGCGGACCCCGGACGGGGACTGGACGCTGACCGACCCGGCAACGGGCCACACCCGCCGCTTCGGCCCGCCGGTGGACGGCACCGAGAACGGCATCGCGCCGATCTCCCAGCTGGAGGACCGCAACGGCAACCTGATCGCCTTCGAGTACGACGCCCGCGGCACCCCCCTGGGCATCGCCCACTCCGGCGGCCACCACCTGCGCTTCGAGACCGCCGGCGGGCGGATCACCGCCCTGCACCTGGGCGGCGGCCCGCGCATCCTCGCGTACGGCTACACCGACGGCCACCTGACCGCGATCACCAACTCCTCCGGCCTGCCGCTGCGCCTGACCTACGACGACCGTGCCCGCATCACCTCCTGGACCGACACCAACGGCAGCCGTTACGAGTACGCGTACGACGACCTGGACCGCTGTGTCGCGGAGGCCGGCGAGGCGGGCCACTTCGCCCTCACCTTCGGCTACGACGAGGTGGACGCGACGACCGGCCTGCGGGTGACGCGCATGACCACCGCCGACGGTCACACCCGCCGCTACCTGTTCGACGAGCGCTGCCGCGTCCTCGCCGAGACCGACCCGCTCGGCGCGGTCACCCGCTACACCTACGACAGCCGGGGCCGGCAGACATCGAGCACCGACCCGCTCGGCCTCACCACGCACAGTACGTACGACGACCGGGGCCTGCTCGTCTCGGTCGTCCGCCCGGACGGCCGGGAGGCGCGAGCGCAGTACAACGCGCTGGGCCGCCCGGTGAAGGTGATCGCCCCGGACGGCACCGTGACCCGCCAGACCTTCGACGAGCGCGGCAACCGCACGTCGGTCACCCGGGCCGACGGGTCCGTCACCCGCATCGCGTACGACGAGCGCGGCCACGTCAGCGCGGTCACCGACGCGCTGGGCGCGGTGACCCGGGTCCGCACCGACCGGGCCGGGCTGCCCGTCGCGGTCACCGACCGGCAGGGCGGCACGACGGCGTACGAGCGCGACGCCTTCGGACGTACGACCGCGGTCACCGACCCGCTCGGTGCGGTCACGCGCATGCGGTGGTCGGTGGAGGGGAAGCCGCTGCACCGCAGCACCCCGGACGGCGGCCACCGTTCCTGGACCTACGACGGCGAGGGCAACTGCCTGACCCGTACGGACGGTCAGGGCGGCGGGCCGGTGCGCTTCGAGTACAGCCACTTCGACGTTCTCACCGCCCGTACCGACGCCGACGGCACGCGCCACGAGTACACGTACGATGCCGGGCTGCGGCTCACGGGAGTACGCAACCCGCAGGGTCTGACCTGGGAATACGCGTACGACGCGGCGGGGCGGCTCGTCGCGGAGACGGACTTCGACGGCCGCGCGCTCGGTTACGCGTACGACGCCGCCGGCCGGCTCACCGGCCGCAGCGACGGGCTCGGGCAGACGATCGCGTACGAGCGCAACGCGCTGGGCCAGGCCGTCCGCAAGGACGCCGCCGGCGAGGTGACGACGTACGAGTACGACGTCTTCGACCAGCTCGCGGTCGCGGTGCGCGGGGACTCCGTACTGACCCGGCTGCGCGACCGGACGGGCCGGCTGCTGGAGGAGACGGTCGACGGCCGCAGGCTCACCTACGCGTACGACGCCGCGGGCCGCCGCACCGGCCGGACCACACCGACGGGGGCCACCGCCACCTGGTCGTACGACGGCACGGGCCGCCCGGGCGCCCTGACCACCGCGGGGCGGCGGATCGGCTTCACCCACGACGCTGCGGGCCGCGAGCTCACCCGTACCTACGGCGACGTGGTCACCCTGAGCAACGCCTGGGACGGGGCGGGCCGGCTGACGGACCAGCTGCTCACCGGCGCCGGCCGCGGCGTCCTCCAGCGCCGCGGGTACACCTACCGGGCCGACGGGGTCCTGACCGCGATCGACGACCTGCTGGCCGGTCCGCGCACCTTCGGCCTCGACCCGCGCGGCCGGGTGACGGCGGTGCGGGCGGAGAACTGGACCGAGCGCTACGCCTACGACGAGGCGGGCAACCAGTCCTCCGCCTCCTGGCCCGGCTCCCACCCCGGCGGCCAGGACGCCACCGGCCCCCGCTCCTACGAGGGCACCCGGCTGATCACCGCGGGCCGGGTCCGCCACGAGTACGACGCCCTGGGCCGGGTCGTGCTGCGCCGGAAGGCCCGGCTCTCGCGCAAGCCCGACACCTGGCGGTACGAGTGGGACGCCGACGACCGCATCACGGCCGTGACCACCCCGGACGGCACGCACTGGCGGTACACCTACGACGCGCTGGGCCGGCGCACGGCGAAGGAGCGGATGACGGCCGACGGCCTGGGGGTGGCCGAGCGCACGGTCTTCACCTGGGACGGAAACGTACTGTGCGAGCAGGCCACCACCACGGCGGACGGCGCCCACGAGGTCGCCGTGACCTGGGACCACCGGGGCCTGCAGCCGCTGGCGCAGACGGAACGGATCCTGACGGCGGCCCAGGAGGTGGTGGACGAACGGTTCTACGCCATCGTCACCGACCTGGTGGGCGCGCCCACCGAACTCGTCGACGAGCGGGGCGGGCTGGCCTGGCGCAGCCGGTCGACCCTGTGGGGGTCCACGGCCTGGAGCCGGGACGCCACCGCCTACACCCCGCTGCGTTTCCCCGGCCAGTACTTCGACCCCGAATCGGGTCTGCACTACAACTACTTCCGTACGTACGACCCCGAGACCGCCCGCTACCTGAGCCCCGACCCGCTGGGCCTCGCGCCGGCGCAGAACCCGTCGGCGTACGTCTCGAACCCGCACCAGTGGTGCGACCCGTTCGGGCTGGCTCCGTACTCGGACAGCACCCGGACGGCGCAGGGCGTCGACCACCAGCTCAACGAGGCGGAGAGCGGCAAGGAGAACCACTACCTGTCGGGCATCGGGGGTGACGAGGCGAAGCTGGAGAAGTACCTGAAGGGCCAGCTGCGCGCGCCGGCCAGCTACGTGGACGATGCGTCGGGGGCCCGGATCATCATCGACCGCGGCCTCAGGGACGGAGACGGCAACCCGGTGGTGATCATCCGCCAGGACCATATGATCCACGCCTACCACATCGAGGAGAAGGACATCTCGAACTACATCACTCCGCGAGACGGCAAGGATGCGGCGAAGTGGCGAACCCCGAAACCGGATGAAGTCAATGAGTAGCGAAGGCCCCACCGGGGCGCAACAGTGGCCGGGCTACCGCTCGAAGCCGTCCTACGACCCCGGCCAGAGCCTGGTCTTCCCCGCCCCGGTGCCCGCGGACCTGCGGGCGCTCGGGCAGGAGGTCCGGGCGGCCGACTGGCCGGTGCGGCTGGCCTTCCGCGCCTCGCGGATCGCCCAGCTGGACACCTTGTGCCGCTGGCAGACCCTGCGCGCACTCGCCTACGTGCACGCGCTGGCCTCCGGGGCGGCGGACGCCCGGCTGCTGAGCGACCTGCGGGTGGTCCCGGGGCCGGAGACGGCCGGCGATCCGGCGCTGTCCGAACTGCCGGCCCGGCTGGAGCGGTACGCCCTGGCCCTCCCGCCGGACCTCGTGGACGCGGTCGTCCGCGACGCCGGCGGGCTGCTCACGGACAACCGGTTCACCGCGTCCGTACTGGCGGCCGGGCTCTGCGCCGATTCCCGCCCGGCAGACACGGACGAGGCGGTCTCCCGCGCCGTGGTGCTCACCAGCTACTGGTACGAGACCCCGGCCCAGCGCGGCGCCCTCGCCCTGGCGTGGAGCGCCAACCTGTTCGTCCGCTCCTGGCTGTGGTGGTCGGCGAGCTTCGCGTACGGCGATCCGGCGGGCGGCATCGGCATCACGACGGACCCGCGCCCGGCCCGCCCGTCGCCGTCCGCCCTCCCGGCCTGGGCGGCCCCCCTGCTGGACCGGGCCACCGGCTGATCAACCGGCTGCCGGGCAGGGCCCGTTCGGGCCCTGCCCGAGGCACTCCCCGCAAACGCCCCGCAAACGCCGAGATCCCGCCCGGTCTTTCGACCGGACGGGATCTCGGGACGTTTCCGAGAGCTACTCGAAAACTGTCGTTTGTGGACCTGTGGGGATTTGAACCCCAGACCCCCTCGATGCGAACGAGGTGCGCTACCAGACTGCGCCACAGGCCCTTGCGACGTGTGAAACATTAGCATCCCCGCGCTGGTGCTCCAAAACCGATAGCGGGGAGCGTCCGCGCAGGTCCGGTCACTCGTTCGCGGCGCGGGGGCGGTCGTCGCTCTCGTACTGGTCGAACAGTGGCGTGCGGCCGCGGCCCTGGCCGCGCGGGCGGGCGTTGGGGTGCGGCTTCTGGTCCGGCTTCGCCTCGGGCTTCGCGGCCGGCGAGGGCTGGGCCCGCAGCCGGGGGTCCGTCGGCTCGGCCGTGCTGGAGCGGGTCGCGCTCCAGGCGTCCGGGGTCACCGGGCCGGTGGCGCGCGGGGCGACCGGGGCCGTCACGTACGTCGGCAGCGGGACCGGGACCGGCTCCCAGCTGTCACCGCGGGCGGGGCCGCGTTCGCGCTCGCGCTGCTGGTCCACCCACTCGGCGTGGTCGGTCTGCTCGACCAGCGCGCGCCGTCCGGCCTCCTGCGGGGAGACCGGTGGCGCGGGGTCCGGTTCGGATCCCGCGGTCGCCTCCGGCTCGCGGCGGCGCGGGCGGTTCTCGCGCAGCTGCCGGGCGGCGGCCTCGGCGCGCCGCCGGTCCATCGTGAACTCGTAGCGGCGCCGCTCCTGGACCCGCAGGTGCACGATGTACGTGCTCAGCAGCAGGGCGGGCACGGCGGGCGCCCAGAGGTAGCCAAGGCCGCCGACCGCGGCGACGATCGCGCCGAGCGTGAAGATCAGGAAGAGGAGCGCGGTGGTGCGCCGGCGGCGCGCGAGCACCTGGAGGCGCTGCTCGCGCCGGTGCCGCTCCGCCACGGCCGACCTCGGTTCCGCCCTGGTCGGGGGTACGACGACGGCCCGGGCGTCGGCGTCCACGGAATTCACCGTTTCCGTCGCGGCGTCCGGGTCCGCGCGGTGCTGGGGACCGGCCTCTTGGTCGCCGCGTTCACGCAGCCCCTTGGCGTAACGGCGCTCCATTCCCGCCCGGCCGGAAAGCAGCCGAATGGCAGTGGAGAAGCGTTCCGTCGGACGGGCTTCGTTCAGCTCGTCCTGCCTCCGGAGCCACATGGGCACCAAGTAGGCGGCCCAGGCCCCGACAATGACTGCGTAGATGAGGCCGCTGCTGCTCACACCTCATACCGTAGAGGGGCGCGGCCGGGCGGATCCGCCAATTGGGCCGGTGTGTCGCGCGAAACCGGCTGATATCACGGACTTTTTTTGTGATTCTTCGGATCAGGTTATGGGCGAATCGGTTCCGCCCTCCGGTAATTCGAACAGTTATTCGTTTATGCGCGAGCCCGGTGCCATCGGCGCAGCAGTCCCTCCGGGACCTCCTCCGCCGTCAGCGCGTACACGAGGTGGTCGCGCCACGCGCCGTCGATGTGGAGGTAGCGCGGCCGCAGCCCCTCCTCACGGAAGCCCAGCTTCTCCACGACCCGCCGGCTCGGCCCGTTCTCCGGTCGGATGCACACCTCGATCCGGTGCAGCCCGACCTTCGTGAAGCAGTGGTCCACGGCGAGCGCGACCGCCGTCGGCATCACGCCCCGGCCCGCCACCTCGTGGTCGACCCAGTAGCCGACGTGGCCCGCGCACATCGAGCCCCAGGTGATCCCGGCGACCGTCAGCTGGCCGACCAGGCGCCCCTGGTACTCGATGACGAACGGCAGCATCCGCCCCGCGTTCGCCTCGGCCCGCAGATGGCGGACCATCTGCCGGTACGTCGGCCGGTGGATCACCGGCCCCCAGGGCGCGGGCGGCGGAATCGTCGCCTCCCACGGGCGGAGCCAGTCGCGGTTGCGCCGGTTGACCTCGCGCCAGGCGCTTTGGTCCCGCAGTTTTATCGGCCGGAGCGTGACGTCGCCGTCGGTGAGCACCACCGGCCAGGAGGGTCCGTTCAGCTCGCGCTCCCGTAAGGCTCCGCCGGTCTGGGGTGGTCGCCGCCCCGGATCTGGTCCACGGCGTGCGGCAGGATCCGGGCCAGGACGGCCAGGCCGTCGCGCACCCCGCCCGTCGAGCCCGGCAGGTTCACGATCAGGGTGCGCCCGGCCACGCCCGCCAGCCCCCGGGACAGGGCCGCGGTCGGCACCTTCGCCAGGCCCTCGGCGCGGATGGCCTGCGGGATGCCCGGGATCTCGTAGTCCAGCACCCGCGCCGTGGCGTCCGGGGTGCGGTCGGTCGGCGAGATGCCGGTACCGCCGGTGGTCAGGATGACGTCGTACCCGGCGGCCACGCCCTCGCGCAGCGCCCGCTCGACCGGATCCCCGTCGGGGACGACCCGAGGGCCGTCCACCGTGAAGCCGAGCTTCTCCAGCCCCTCGGCCAGCAACGGCCCGCCCCGGTCGGCGTACACGCCCGCCGAGGCGCGGTTCGAGGCGGTGACCACGAGCCCGCGCAGGGCGCGCTCGGGCTCGCGCACCTCGCCCGCCGCATCCGGCTCCGCGGCCGCGACCGCCCCGCTCCCGCCGGCCGGTACGGGCACGTGGCTGAAGGCGTCGCCGCCGCGCGGGGCGTTCACGCGCGCGTCCAGTCGCCGGACTTCCCGCCGGTCTTCTCCTCCACCCGGACATCCGTGATGACGGCGCCCTTGTCGACGGCCTTCACCATGTCGATCACGGTGAGCCCGGCGACCGCGACGGCCGTCAGCGCCTCCATCTCGACGCCCGTACGGTCGGTCGTCCTGACGGTGGCGAGGATCTCTACGGCGTCGTCGGCGACCGACAGGTCCACCTTCACGCCGGACACGGCGAGCGGGTGGCAGAGCGGGATCAGGTCGGGGGTCTTCTTCGCGCCCATGATCCCGGCGATCCGCGCGGTGGCGAGGGCGTCACCCTTGGGCACGCCCTCGCCGCGCAGCAGCTCGATCACCCGCGCGGAGACGAGCACGCGCCCGCTGGCCCGTGCCGTCCGCGTCGTGACGTCCTTCTCCGAGACGTCCACCATCCGGGCCGCGCCGGCCTCGTCGATGTGCGTCAGCCTGCTGTGCGTGCTCATAGGTTCGTGCCGCTCCCGCTCCGGGCCCCGCAAGGGCCTGTGTGGTGCAACACGCTACCCGCACCGGCCGTACTTCAGCCGAGCAGGACCACTTCGAGCTCGGCCCCCGGCTCCACCGAGGTGACGTCCTCCGGTACGACCATCAGGGAGTCGGCGTGGGCCAGTGCCGCGATCAGGTGGGAGCCCGATCCGCCGACCGGGCTGACCGTGCCGCTCTCCGCGTCGTACTTGCCGCGCAGGAACTGGCGGCGGCCGGCCGGGGAGCCCAGCGCCTTGTCGGCCTTCAGGGCGGCCCGCACGCTGGGCCGGCTGACGTCCGCCAGGCCCATCAGCGCGCGGATCGCGGGACGCACGAACAGTTCGAAGGAGACGTAGGAGGACACCGGGTTGCCGGGCAGGGCCAGCAGAGGGGTGTGGTCCGGGCCGATCGTGCCGAAGCCCTGCGGCTTGCCGGGCTGCATCGCGAGCTTGCGGAAGTCCATCCGCCCGCCGTCGGCCTCCTCGTCCGTACTGCCCACCGAGGACAGCGCCTCCTTGACCACGTCGTACGCGCCGACGCTCACGCCGCCCGTGGTGACCAGCAGGTCCGCGCGGATCAGCTGGTCCTCGATGGTGGAGCGCAGGGTCTCGGCGTCGTCGGCCACGGCCCCGACCCGGTAGGAGATCGCCCCGGCGTCGCGCGCGGCCGCGGCCAGCGCGAAGCTGTTCGAGTCGTAGATCGTCCCCGCGGCCAGCGACTCGCCCGGCTGGACCAGCTCGCTGCCGGTGGACAGCACGACCACGCGCGGGCGCGGCCGCACCCGTACGGTGCCCCGCCCGATGGCGGCGAGCAGCGCGATCTGCGGCGGCCCGAGCACCGTGCCCGCGGCCAGCGCGAGGTCCCCGGCCTGGACGTCGCTGCCGCGCGCGCGGACGTGGGCCCGCGCCTCGGCGGCCCGGTGCACCCGCACCTCGCCACCGGCGCCCTCGGGGGCCGCGCTGGCCGGGGTCATGCCGGCCGACGCGCCGCCGCCCGTACCGCCGTCGGTCCACTCGACCGGTACGACGGCTTCCGCGCCCGGCGGCAGCGGGGCTCCGGTCATGATGCGGGCGGCCTGGCCGGGGCCGACGGTGGGCAGCTCACCGCTGCCCGCCGCCACGTCCCCGACCACCGTCAGCACCGCGGGGAACTCCTCGCTCGCACCCTGGACATCGGCCGTGCGGACGGCGTACCCGTCCATGGAGCTGTTGTCGAAGGGCGGGAGGGCGACGGGCACGGTGACGTCCTCGACCAGGACACAGCCCTGGGCGTCGAGCAGCTGGAGCTCGATGGGCTCCAGCGGCCGGATCGCGGCGAGGACGTCCGCGAGGTGCTCGTCGACCGACCACAGGCGCTGGGTGCCGTGGCCGGAGTCCTGCGGTGCGCGGCTGCTCAAGGTCCTACATCTCCTCCGTGACGTAACGGTGAAGCCAGGTGCGGAACTCCGGGCCCAGGTCCTCACGCTCGCACGCGAGGCGGACGATGGCCCGCAGGTAGTCCCCGCGGTCCCCGGTGTCGTAGCGGCGGCCCCGGAAGACCACGCCGTGCACCGGGCCGCCCACGGTCTCGTCGGCGGCCAGCTTCTGCAGGCCGTCGGTGAGCTGGATCTCCCCGCCGCGGCCCGGCTCGGTCTCCCGCAGTATGTCGAAGATCGCGGGGTCGAGGACGTACCGACCGATGACCGCGTAATTGCTGGGCGCGTCCTGCGGGTCGGGCTTCTCGACGAGCCCGGTGATCCTGACGACGTCCTCGTCGTCCGTGGCCTCGATGGCGGCGCAGCCGTACAGGTGGACGTTGGCGGGGTCGACCTCCATGAGGGCGATGACCGTGCCGCCGCTGCGGGCGTGGACGTCGGTCATCTGGCGCAGCAGCGGGTCGCGCGGGTCGATCAGGTCGTCGCCGAGGAGGACGGCGAAGGGCTCGTCGCCGACGTGCGGCTCGGCGCACAGGACGGCGTGGCCGAGGCCGCGCGGGTCGCCCTGGCGGACGTAGTGCATGGTGGCCAGGTCGCTGGACTCCTGGACCTTCTTGAGCCGGTCGTCGTCGCCCTTGGCGATGAGGGCCGATTCCAGCTCGTAGTTGCGGTCGAAGTGGTCTTCGAGTGCGCGCTTGTTACGTCCTGTGATCATCAGGACGTCGTCCAGGCCGGCCGACACGGCCTCCTCGACCACGTACTGGATGGCCGGCTTGTCCACGACCGGGAGCATTTCCTTGGGCGTCGCCTTGGTCGCCGGAAGGAAGCGGGTGCCGAGACCTGCGGCCGGGATCACGGCCTTCTTGATCACAGGGTGCAACTGATTCATGGGCAGAACGATAGTGGGTCGCGCAGACCGCTCCGGGTTTGATTCCGGTGAATACATCCGACATTGCCCCGATTCGAAAGGAAATCAGAGTCAGCTGTGGTAGAGAACCCGCCCCACTCGTCCGAAAAGGCCCGGCTGCGCCGGGAACTCCTCGCCGCCCGCCGGGCCCTGTCCCCCGATTCCTTGCGTACGTCGGCCCGCGCGCTCTCCCGCTCCGCCTGTGAACTGCCCGAGCTGGCCGATGCCCGGACGGTGGCGGCGTACGTCTCCGTCGGATCCGAACCCGGCACACGCGATCTGCTGGACGCCCTGCGCGCGGCCGGGAAGCGGGTGCTGCTGCCCGTCCTGCTGCCCGACAACGACCTCGACTGGGCCGCGTACGAGGGCCCGGGCAGCCTGGCCGAGGCCGCCCACCCCGGGAAGATGCGGCTGCTGGAGCCGGCCGGGCCCCGGCTCGGGCCGGACGCGGTCACCGGCGCCGACGCCGTCCTGCTGCCCGGGCTGGCCGTCGACGGGCGCGGGATGCGCCTGGGGCGCGGCGGGGGCTCGTACGACCGGGTGCTGGCGCGCCTGGCGCGCGCCGGGGCGCATCCCGCGCTGGTCGTGCTCCTCTACGACGAAGAGGTGGTCGCGCGGGTCCCGGAGGAACCGCACGACCACCCCGTTCAGGCGGTGGCCACCCCGTCGGGGGTGGTCAGATTCACGGCTTGAGCGTCAAGGTCTCCGTCGTCGCCTTGTCCACGGCTTCCTTGCCGAAGGGCCAGTCCAGCAGCTCGCCCTTGGCCCACATCGTCGTCTGGTCCGTGTAGTTGTCGTGGTACGCGTGGCCCGAGGCGCCGGTCAGGTTGATCCAGCGCGACTTGTCCAGGTCGTTGAGGTTCACGACCATCCGCATCGACGGGACCCAGGTGACCCCGTACCCGCTGGAGGCGTTCCAGCCGGTCGCGTTCACGGTGGCCTCGCCGCCGCCCAGGTTCCACGGGCCGCGGTTGAGGAGCCACTGCAGGAAGCCCGGGCCCCCGGTGCCGATGGTCTGGTTCTTCAGCGTCAGCTGGTGCAGGCGGCCCCAGCTCCAGGTGGACTGGTCCTTGCCGAGCTTGGCGGTCAGCTCCCAGCGGGCGTCCTTCATGGCCCGCGCGAACAGCTGGTCGCGGGTGGCGGTCGCCGGCTGGTTGCGGGCGGCCGGCGTCTGCCACCACGCCGACTTCTCGTCCTTGACCAGGCGGCGGACCACCTCGAACCAGCGGTCTCCACCGTCCGGCTGCGCCGAGTCGGCGTCGCGCGCACCGCACTCGCGGACCGTCTTGGCCAGGTCGTCGACCGGACCGCTGCTCTCCTCCTGGACGTTCATGCAGCTGCCCTCGATCCGCAGCTCCTTCGGCATCTTGTCGCCGAAGGACAGCTTGAGGATGTTGCGCCAGACCGCGTTGAAGTACGCGGCCGCCGCCGAGTCGGGCTCCTGGGTGTAGTTCCAGCCCTCCAGCAGCTTCTGCGCGGAGCGCACGTCGGGGTCCGAGACCTCGATCTTGGCCAGCATCGGGGTGAGCAGCGCGGCGATCTCGCTGCTGTTGTCCATCTGCATGGTGCGCATGTCGTCGGTGGAGATCTTGCCGTTGTCCTTGGTCTTCGCCTCGATGAGGTCGTTGATCCGCTGGCTGCGGGCGCCGTAGCCCCAGTCGGTGGTGAGGACGTACGGGTACTTGCCCGCGCCGGTCCCGCTCTCGACGACCGCCTGGTTCGCGGTGACGATGTAGCCGCGCGCCGGGTTGTAGTCGTACGGCATCTCGTCCTGCGGGATGTAGCCCGCGTTGCCGTCCTTGCCACCCTTCCAGGCGTACTTGGAGTCCCAGCCCGGGGCCGGCATGCGGCCGTCGCCGGCGCCGCGGATCGGGATGCGGCCCGGGGCCTGGTAGCCGATGTTGCCCGCGGGGCCCTTGTTGTCGGCGTAGATCAGGTTCTGCGACGGCACCTCGAAGTCGCGGGCGGCGGCGCGGAAGCCCGCGAAGTCCTTGGCCCGGTCGAGGGCGAAGACCGCGTCCATCGACTTGCCGGGGTCCAGGGCGGTCCAGCGCAGGGCGACGGCGTAGCCGTTGCCGCGGTCGGGGGCCGAGCTGGAGACGGGGGCGCGGCTGCCGACCGTGCCGAGCTCGTCGCTGCGGTCGGAGATCAGCGGGCCGTTGTTGGTGGTGCGGACGGTGATCTTCTTGCTCTTGCCGCCCGCGATCTTGATGACCTCTTCACGGGTCGTGAAGGGGACCACCTTGTTGTCGTAGACGTAGCCCTCGGGCTTGACCTGCTCCAGGTAGAGGTCGGTGACGTCGGCGCCGAGGTTGGTCATGCCCCAGGCGATGTCGGCGTTGTGGCCGATGATCACGCCCGGCATGCCGGAGAAGGTGTAGCCGGCGACGTCGTACTTGCACTGGTTGGAGACCGTGCGGCAGTGCAGGCCCATCTGGTACCAGACCGAGGGCAGCTGCGGGGACAGGTGCGGGTCGTTCGCGAGCAGCGGCTTGCCGGTGGTCGTGTACTGGCCGGAGACGACCCAGGAGTTCGAGCCGATGCCGCTGCCGTTGGGGCCGAGGATCGCCGGGACCTTGTCCAGGGTCGCGGCGAGGGAGGTCAACGAGTTGCGCAGGCCCACGGTGGCGCCCTGGGCGGTGGTGTCGTCCGCGAGGCCGGTGGGGTTGGCTGGGGCGGTGGAGCCCTGCGCGCCGGTCGAGGCCTGCGAGCCGGTGGCGGCGGCGCCGGAGCCCTTGCCGGAGCCCGGGCCCGTGGAGCCCGCGGCCGCGCCCTGGGGGGCGTACTTCCCGCCGTCGATCTTGCCCGCGTCCACGATCGGCTTGTTGCGGTCGAAGGGGTACGGCGGGTAGAGCTCGTCGATCTGCGCCTGCGTGAGCTTGTTGGACATCAGCGCGCGGTCGATCTCGTCCTGCATGTTGCCGCGCAGGTCCCAGGCCATCGCCTTGAGCCAGGCCACCGAGTCCACCGGCGTCCACTGCTCGGGCTGGTAGTCGTCACTGAGCTTGAGGGTGGAGTGCTCGACGGAGAGGTCCTTGCCGGACTTCCCCTTCAGGTACGCGTTGACCCCGTCGGCGTAGGCCTGGAGGTACTTCTTCGTCTCGGCCGAGAGCTTCGTGTCGTACTCCGCCTGCGCGACCTGGCGCCAGCCGAGCGTGCGCAGGAAGGCGTCGGTCTCGACCTGGTCGGGCCCGAACATCTCGGAGAGCCGGCCGGAGGTCATGTGGCGGCGGACGTCCATCTCCCAGAAGCGGTCCTGGGCGTGGACGAAGCCCTGCGCGCGGAAGAGGTCGTCGTCGTTGTCGGCGTAGAGCTGGGGAATCCCGTGGGAGTCGCGCTTGACCTCGACGGTCCCGGTCAGGCCGGGGACCTTGAGGGTGCCGGTGGCCTGGGGGAACGAGGCGCGGACGTTGTCCATGCTCCAGTACGTCCCGTACCCGAAGCCCGTGAGGAGCGCCAGGACCAGCACGAGCACGATCAGACGGGCGCGTCGTCCCCTCTTCTTGACGGGAGGAGCGGTTTCGTTGGCGGGCATCGCTGTCCTTAGAGGGGCAGGGTGGTCCTGGGAGTGCTGGGAGCAACCATAGGCGCAGGACCGGGTCCGTTGATCCGCCAGGGGTCGAGGTGACGAGGACAGGGCCGAACAGGGGTTTCACAATGTGGTTATCGCGTAAAGGGCGCGTCAAATATTAGGTAAGGTAACGAAGTACCTGCCGATCTTGCCGGACTTGTCGCCTGGAGGAACGTTCCGCCGGGCGACTTGAGGAAAGGGCCGCCCGCTGACCGTCCACACGCTCAATGAGCTCCTGCTGGTCTGCTCGCTCGTGCTGCTCGTCGCCGTCGCGGCGGTACGCATCTCTTCACGCAGCGGCCTCCCCAGCCTGCTCATCTACCTCGGCATAGGCATAGCGATAGGCCAGGACGGCATAGGCAACGTCGTTTTCGACAATGCCGAGCTGACCCAGGTCATCGGCTACGCCGCGCTCGTCGTGATCCTCGCCGAGGGCGGTCTGGGCACCAAGTGGAAACAGATCAAACCGGCCCTGCCGGCCGCGATCGTGCTGTCGCTGGTCGGCGTCGCGATCAGCGTCGGCGTCACGGCCGCGGGCGCGCACTACCTGGTCGGGCTGGACTGGCGGCAGGCGCTGCTGATCGGCGCGGTCGTCTCCTCGACCGACGCCGCGGCCGTCTTCTCCGTCCTGCGCAAGGTGCCGCTGCCCTCCCGGGTCACGGGTGTGCTGGAGGCCGAGTCGGGCTTCAACGACGCTCCCGTCGTCATCCTGGTCGTCGCCTTCGCGACCGTCGGCCCGGTGGACCAGTGGTACGTCCTGATCGGCAAGATCGCCCTTGAGCTGGCGATCGGCGTCGCGATCGGCCTGTCGGTCGGCTTCCTGGGGGCGTACGGTCTGCGGCACGTGGCCCTGCCCGCCTCCGGTCTCTACCCGATCGCCGTGATGGCGATCGCGGTGACGGCGTACGCGGCCGGCGCGATGGCGCACGGCTCCGGCTTCCTCGCCGTGTACCTGGCCGCGATGGTGCTCGGGAACGCGAAGCTCCCGCACTGGCCGGCGACCCGGGGATTCGCGGACGGGCTCGGCTGGATCGCCCAGATCGGCATGTTCGTCCTGCTCGGGCTCCTGGTCACCCCGCACGAGCTGGCCCAGGACTTCTGGCCCGCCGTGATCATCGGGCTGGTGCTGACCATGGTGGCGCGGCCGCTGGAGGTCTTCGTCAGCCTGCTGCCGTTCCGGCTGCCCTGGCAGGAGCAGGCCCTGATGTCGTGGGCGGGGCTGCGCGGCGCCGTGCCCATCATCCTGGCGACCATCCCGATGGTGACCGGGATCGAGGGCAGCGACCGCGTCTTCAACATCGTCTTCGTCCTGGTCGTCGTCTACACGCTCGTCCAGGGGCCGACCCTGCCCTGGCTCGCGCGCAAGCTGGAGCTCGGCGACTCCGACGCGGGCGCCGCCGATCTGGGGATCGAGTCGGCGCCGCTGGAGAAGCTGCGCGGACACCTGCTGTCCTTCGCCATCCCGGAGGCCTCGCGGATGCACGGCGTCGAGGTGAGCGAGCTGCGGCTGCCGCCGGGGGCGTCGGTGACGCTGGTGGTCCGGGACGCGAAGAGCTTCGTACCGCTGCCGTCGACGGTGCTGCGGCGCGGGGACGAGCTGCTGGTGGTGGCCACGGATCCGGTACGGGACGCGGCGGAGGCCCGGCTGCGGGCGGTGGCGCGCGGCGGCAAGCTGGCCGGATGGCTCGGGACGGGCTCGAACGGGCGCTGAGCAGGGCCTTCGCGGCCCGCACCCGACTTCAACAGAGCGTTAGAGTGTCGTTCTAATTCTGTGTTTTCGGGGTTTGCGGGCCGTTTCACCCCGCTTTCACGGGCTCCGGAATGCGAACTTCCAGTTAATCGCAGGTGAAGACACCGGATGTCGCCGGAATCACAGGACACACACCCGGTCTGCCTGTACGATAAAGGCACACCACATCGAACCAACTCTGCCTGACGCAGAGCTGGCGCGACCGCAAAGCGGCCGTGGCTCCCTCCCGCAGTGGGCGCCCAGGTATCACTCGGTTCTGCGCAAGAGGACAGCTCTCGGGGCTCCCACATGTACGGGTGCGGTCGCTCACGAGGCGGCACACCGTCCGCAGACGGGGACGCTCTACCAGGCAGCGGAAAGGCCAGGCCGTGACATCCGCGGTCACGACCGACAAGTCCGCCCGCCCCGGTTACGGGCAGCTCCTGCGCACGCCCGGCGCCATCGGCTTCGTCCTCCCGGGATTCGCCGCCCGACTCCCCTTCGGCATGCTGACCATCAGCATCCTGCTGCTCGTCCAGCACACCAGCGGTTCCTACGCCAGCGCCGGCATCGTCGCCGCCGTCACCGGCGTCTCGATGGCGCTGTCCGCCCCGGTGATGGGCAAGCTCACCGACCGTCGCGGCCAGAGCGCCGTCCTGGTCCCCGCCGTCCTCATGCACTCCGCCGCCGTCAGCACCCTCGTGGCGCTCGCGCTGCTGGGCGCTCCGGTGTGGGCGCTGGCCCTGGCGGCCGTCCCGGCCGGCGCCTCCGTCCCGCAGGTCGGACCGATGGTCCGGGCCCGCTGGGCCGCCAAGCTGGAGGGCTCCCCGCTGCTGCCGACGGCCGCCGCGTTCGAGTCCGTCACCGACGAGTTCACCTTCGTCGTCGGCCCGGTGCTGGCCACCGCGCTGTGCACCGGCGTCCACCCGGCCGCCGGCCTGATCACCGAGGCCGTGCTCACGCTGGCCGGCGGCCTGGTCTTCGCCGCCCAGCGCGCCACCCAGCCGAAGGCGCACGCCACCCCGGCCGGGGGCGAGAAGCACGCCTCCGCGCTGTCCTTCCCGGGCCTGCGCGTCCTGATCGTGGCCTTCCTCGGCATCGGCGCCGTCTTCGGCGGCATGCAGGTGTCGCTGGCCGCCTTCTCGAACGAGATCGGCAACCCGGGCGCGAACGGCCTGCTGTACGGCGTCTTCGCCGCCGGCAACATGACCGCGGGCATCGCCTGCGGCGCCATCGCCTGGAAGATCGGCCCGCGCCGCCGGCTGCTGCTCGGCTACGCCGGCCTCACCGTGGCCGCCTCGGTCCTGTGGACCGCGCACTCGATGATCCTGCTGGGCGCGCTCGGCCTGGCCGTCGGCCTGTGCATCGCCCCGGCCCTGATCACCGGCTACACGATGATCGAGTCCCTGATCCCGGCGAACGCCCGGACCGAGGCCTTCACCTGGCTGACCGGCGCCGTCGCCTTCGGTCAGGCCACCGCCGTGACCCTGGCCGGCCGCCTGACGGACGCGCACGGGTCCTCGTACGGCTTCCTGGTGCCCATGGCGGGCACCGTGCTGGCACTGGCGACCCTGCTCGCGCTGCGGTCGAGCCTGGCCCCGAAGGCACCGAGCCGGATCATCAACTCGTCGGCGGGATCGCCTGCCGCCGCTGCTCCGGCGGCCCCTGCTGCGCGGGTGAGCGAGCGTGGTGTCGGTCACCGCGTGCCGGTGACGGTGGACTGATCGGCCGGAATACGTCACCATGGAACGTCGTTAGCACTCATCGAGTCAGAGTGCCAGGAGGAAATTCGTGCCGACCTACCAGTACCAGTGCACCGAGTGCGGTGAGGGCCTTGAGGCCGTGCAGAAGTTCACCGATGACGCACTGACCGAGTGCCCGAACTGCCACGGACGCCTGAAGAAGGTGTTCTCCGCGGTCGGCATCGTCTTCAAGGGTTCCGGTTTCTACCGGAACGACAGCCGCGGCGCTTCGTCGAGCAGCAGCCCTGCCGCCTCGAAGCCGTCGACGCCCGCCGCCGCACCGGCCGCTTCGTCGACGTCCTCGACGTCGAGCACGGGCACCGGCTCCAGCTCCAGCTCCACGTCGGCTGCCTGACCTCTGATCTCGTCCGCTTTTCGTAAGGCCCCGCAGCCCCTTCCGGGCGGCGGGGCCTTACGCATGCCCGGTTAGGGTGGCCGCATGGCTAACGCAGAGATCGGTGTCATCGGCGGCTCGGGCTTCTACTCCTTCCTGGACGACGTCTCCGAGATCCAGGTGGACACCCCGTACGGGCCCCCGAGCGACTCCCTCTTCATCGGCGAGCTGGCCGGGCGCCAGGTCGCCTTCCTCCCGCGCCACGGCCGCAGCCACAAGGTCCCGCCCCACAAGATCAACTACCGGGCCAACCTGTGGGCGCTGCGCTCGGTGGGCGTGCGCCAGGTGCTCGGCCCGTGCGCGGTCGGCGGCCTGCGCGCCGAGTACGGTCCGGGCACGCTGCTCGTTCCCGACCAGCTGGTCGACCGTACGAAGTCCCGCGCCCAGACCTTCTTCGACGGCGAGCCGCTGCCCGACGGTTCGGTGCCGAACGTCGTGCACACCACCTTCGCCGACCCGTACTGCCCGGTGGGCCGCTCGGTGGCGCTGGCGGCGGCGCGGGGCCGGGAGTGGGAGCCGGTGGACGGCGGCACGATGGTCGTGGTCGAGGGCCCGCGCTTCTCGACCCGCGCCGAGTCGAAGTGGCACGCGGCGATGGGCTGGTCGGTCGTCGGCATGACGGGCCACCCGGAGGCGGTCCTCGCCCGCGAGCTGGGGCTCTGCTACACGTCGATGGCGCTGGTCACCGACCTGGACGCGGGTGCGGAGACGGGCGAGGGCGTGTCCCACACCGAGGTCCTGAAGGTGTTCGGCGAGAACGTCGGCCGCCTGCGCGAGGTCCTCTTCGACGCGGTGTCGGCCCTCCCCGCAACGGAATCCCGCGCCTGCCTGTGCACCCACGCCCACGACGGCTGGGACCTCGGCATCGAACTGCCGTGACCATCTAACTGCCGTGACCGAGGACGCCCTCACCCTCGCCCTCGACGACTGCGTAGAGCTCGACGCCGCGGGCGACGCCGTCGGTGACGCCTTCGTCTTCGCGAGCGAGGGCGTCGGCGTTGGCGTCGGCGTCGGCGTCGGCGTCGGCGTCGGAACCTCGTACGCCATCGGCCCCGACGGCGGCGTGCACCGCTCGCGGGCCGCCTCCGCGGACAGCGGGTTCGAGCCCGTGACGGACAAACTCCGGGACGCGGTGGTGCGGTTCGCCACCACGAGGACTCCCACGGCACTCTGACGCCGGTCATGCGTACGGGAACTGCGCCGCGCGGCTCCGCCGCCGGGGCATCGCACCCGGTGGTGGGCCGGTCGGTGACGCGGGCCGCCGACCCGGTGGCCGCGCTGCGCCGCGTACGGACCGGCGCGTGGCGACCCGGCGCTCACTCGCCCGCGACCCGCAGCAGCAGCTTGCCGGTGGTGGCGCGTCCGGCCAGCAGCCGGTGCGCCTCTGCCGCCCGGTCGAGCGGGAACTCGGCGGTGACCGGAAGCTCGATCCGGCCGCTCGCGGCGAGGCGGAAGGAATCGGCGGCGAGGGCGCGCAGGGCTTCGGGGTCGTCCTGGGCGAGGGTGAGGACGGAGAAGCCTCCGACGGAGAGCCCGCGCGGGTTGAGCTCGGACTGCCCGATCTGCCACGGGGCGGCTGCGCCGGCGTTCCCGAAGGCGACGAGGCGGCCGAAGCGCGCGAGGGAGTCCAGGCTGCGGCGGAAGGTGTCGCCGCCGACGGGGTCGAGGGCGAGGTCGACTCCGCGGCCGCCGGTGGCTCGGCGCACGCCCTCGGTGAACCCGTCGCCGACGAACACCTCGTCGTAGCCGTACTTGAGGGCTTCCCCGGCCTTCTCGGGGCGGGAGACGACCCCGTAGACGGCGCTCGCCCCGGCGAGCCTGGCGAGCTGGCCGGCGACCGTGCCGACGCCGCCCGCCGCGCTCTGAACGAGTACGGTCTCCCCGGCGCGCAGCCGGCCGACCCGGTGCACGAGGCCCTGGGCCGTGGGCAGGACCGTCGGCAGGGTGGCGGCGGTGCGCAGGGAGATGCCTTCGGGGAGCGCGAAGACGGTGGCGGCAGGGGCGACGGCGACCTCGGCGTAGCCGCTGTGCGAGGTGAGGGCGGCGACTTCCCGGCCGGGGCGCAGGCCGTCCACGCCGGGGCCCACGGCCCGGATGCGGCCGGAGATCTCCAGGCCGGGGCGGAAGGGAAGGGCCGGGACGCGGTAGCCGTCGGCCCGGGCCAGGACGTCGGCGAAGTTGACTCCGGCGTAGGCGACGTCGATGCTCACTTCGCCCGGGCCCGGCTCCGGTACGGGGACCTCGGCGATGTGGAGCACCTCGGGTCCGCCCGTCTCCCGGAACTCGATTGCGTGCATGGCTGGTACCCCCGGCTAGACTGTTCAATGAAATACGAACACTGCGCACCACGAATGTACGGTTTTCATCGAACATTCCGCAAGGCCGCGCCGGCACCCAGGGAGGGACCGCGATGGGACACCGGGCCGAACCCGAGCACACCCACCCCGACGGGGTACCCGTCCAGACCGCCCTCGCCGCCCTCGCCGACCCGGTGCGGCTGCGGCTGGTACGGGAACTGGCGGGCGCGGCCGACTGGGAGCGCAGCTGCGGCACCTTCGACGTGCCGGTGGGCAAGGCGGCCCTCAGCCACCACTTCGCGGTGCTCCGCGCGGCGGGGCTGCTGGAACAGCGCGACCAGGGGCGGGGGCGCGTCAACCGGCTGCGGCGCGCGGAGTTCGACGCGCGGTTCCCGGGGCTGCTGGCCCTGGTCCTGCGCGAGGAGATCCCCGGAGCCTGACGGCGGCCCACTCGTGTGGGTGACGGGGTTTTCCACAGGCTGGGGATTGTCCACAGGTGCGAGCGGGATTTCGCGGGGCGGCGGATCGTGAGGGGTGTCCGGGCGCAGGGTCCGGGCATCGGAACTCGATTCGCCGGTGGTGGCCGTCATGTCCAAGACCTCGTGCTTCTCTTCCTCTTCTACGTGTCCCCCCGCGCGCCCCGTACCGGCCTTTCCCCCGCTTCGCACGGGCCGGGGCGCGGACCGGCTGCGCCGCGCCGTACGGCGTCGGCGGCGGGCCGCGTCGGCCGGCCTGGCCGTCCTGGCGGCCGCGCTGGCGGTGGTGGGCGCGGCGCAGGCCCAGGCTTCGCGGGGCGCCGCGCCGCCGGAGGTGAAACCGGCGCCGGCGGCCGTGCGGTGGGTGTCGGCGCCGGTGCGCATCGCGGACGCGGCGACGGTGCGGCTGTTGCGGCCCGGGGACCGGGTGGACGTGGTCGCGGCGGAGCGCGCGGGCCCGCCCCGGGTGGTGGCCGCGGGCGCCCGCGTGGCCGAAGTGCCCGATCCGGATAAGGGCGTGGGGGACGCCGGGGCGCTGGTGGTCCTGTCGGTGCCCCGGGATACCGCGCGGGCCCTCGTCGGGGCGGGCGCGATGGCACGACTGGCGGTGACGTTGTGCTGAACCGGACTGGAGTGCAGTCAAGTCGGCTCAAGTCAGGCCCCGATTGGACACGCCGTGCCCGGACTGCCGTAGCTTTCGGAACCGTTGGCTCCATGTTCGGCGGATTCGAAGAGAGGCTCAGTGGTGAGCGAGAAGAAGAAGGAGAGCGTTCTGGCAGGCTTCAAGGCCTTCCTGATGCGCGGCAACGTGGTCGACCTGGCGGTGGCGGTCGTCATCGGCGCCGCGTTCACGAACATCGTGAACTCGGTGGTGAAGGGGATCATCAGCCCGCTGGTCGGCGCCATCGGGACGAAGAGCCTGGACGGTTACACGTCCTGCCTGAAGGGCCCGTGCGGCATCGACGCGAAGGGGGAGGCCATCGGCGTGAACATCCTCTGGGGCTCGGTGCTGAACGCCACGCTGACCTTCCTGATCACCGCCGCGGTCGTCTACTTCCTGATGGTGCTGCCGATGGCGAAGTACCTGGCCAGGATGGAGCAGCGCCGCCGGGCCAAGGAGGGCGTCCAGGAGACCATGGAGATCACCGAGCTGGTGGTCCTCAAGGAGATCCGGGACGAGCTGGTCGCCCAGCGTCAGGGTGGCGGATCCGGCCGCCACGGCTCGGGGTACTAGAAGGTCAGACGTGGTGCGGCGGCTTCTCGTCGAGAAAGCGGGCCAAGTCGGCCGCGCTCCCGGCGGAGGCCGGCCGCTCGCCCCACCCGCGGTCGGTGTCGTCCGAGGACTGCTGGTCCAGCGGGTCGTCGAAGACGAGCCGGGGCTTGGGCCGCGCCGCGGGAGCGGCCTCGGGCCGGGGCTCGGGCCGCGAGGACTGCGAGGACTGCGGGTCGGAGGCGGGGGCGCTGCTCATGCCTCCAGGGTACGGCCGCCCCCGCCCGGGCCTGCGACCCTGCTCCCGCCCTGACCCCGGCCCGGGGTCAGCCGGGGGCCTCGGCGCCCGGCCGGGTGTAGAACCAACGTCAGGCCCTTCAGGTGCTGGCTCCGGAAGATGACCGGGAAGGACGGATCCTCCGGCGTCCGGTCCGTGATGGCGGGGTCCGCTGCCCCGTCGGCGCCGCGCGCCTCGCCTGCCGACCGGCGTACGGCTGCTGTCCTGTGCGGTATGACGTACGTACCGATGACCTCCCGCAGCCGGGACGAGGGCCACCGGGCCTCGACCCCACTGGAGCTGTTCTTCGACCTCTGCTTCGTCGTCGCCGTGGCGCAGGCCGGCCGGCAGCTCGTCCACGCGCTCGCCGAGGGCCATGTCGGCGCCGGCATCACCGGCTACCTCTTCGTGTTCTTCGGGGTGTGGTGGGCCTGGATGAACTTCACCTGGTTCGCCTCCGCCTACGACGTCGACGACGTGCCGTACCGGATCGCGACCCTGGTGCAGATCGCCGGTGTGCTCATCTACTCGGCCGGGATCCCGCGCGCCTTCAACGACAACGACTGGACCATCTCCGTCCTCGGCTACGTGGTGATGCGGCTCGCGCTCACCGCGCAGTGGCTGCGCGCCGCCGCCGGGGAGCAGGGTCCGGCCCGGCGCACGGCGCTCACGTACGCGGTGGGGCTGCTGCTCTGCCAGGTCGGCTGGGTGGCGCTGCTGGCGGCACCCGAGCAGTCCCGCAGATGGCTGTTCCTGGTGCTCGTGATGGTGGAGCTGCTGATTCCGCTCCTCGCCGAGCGGAGCTACCAGACCCAGTGGCATCCGCACCACATCGCCGAGCGGTACGGCCTGTTCACCATCATCGTGCTCGGCGAGACCATCGCCGCCAGCACGGTCGCGGTCCAGTCGGCGATCGACGAGCACGAGGCGCTGGGCGAGCTGCTGCCGATCGCCGCCGGTGGGCTGCTGCTGGTCTTCGCGGCCTGGTGGATCTACTTCGCAGTCCCCGCGCACGACCGGCTGCAGAGCAACCGCGAGGCCATCCCGTGGGGGTACGGGCACTACGTGATCTTCGCGTCGGCCGCGGCCATCGGCGCCGGCATCGAGGTGGCGATCGAGCACACGGTCGGCGCGGCCCACATCTCGGCCCTGTCCGCCAATCTCTCGGTGTGCATCCCGGCGGCGCTCTTCCTGGCCTTCGTCTGGCTCCTGCACTCCCGCCACTTCAAGCGCGGTACCGCCCAGCAGCTGGTGCTGCCGCTCACGGCGCTGGCGATCCTCGCCTGCGCGTGGACCGGCGCGCAGGCGGTGCTGTGGGCCGGGCTGGTCGCCGCGGCCTCCGTCGCGGTGGGCGTGACCTTGGCCCACCGCGAGCGTTCTGGTGCGTGAGGACGGCGGGCTCCGCGGCCGCGGCGGCCACGGCGAGCGCGCCGGCGACAGGGAGAAGAAACGATGAAGGTCCCGGTACAGCGGTACGCGGACACGGGCGCGGCGGTGGCGGAGTACGGGGAGCTCGCCGACCCGGCGTTCTGGCAGCAGCCCCCGGCGGCGCGGCTCGCGGCGTTCGCCCGGCTGCGGGCCCTGGACTCCCCGGTCTACGTGCCCGAGGGGAAGGGCCGCGGGCACTGGGCCCTCGTACGGCACGCGGACGTGCAGGAGGCGAGCCGGCTGCCCAAGGTGTTCGCCAGCGCGCCCGGGGTGACCACGCCCGAGCCGGCCCGGTGGGTGCGGGCGCTGTTCGGGGACTCGATGGTCAACCTGGACGGCGCGGACCACGCCCGGCTGCGCAAGATCGTGCAGCGGGCGTTCACCCCGCGGCTGCTGGCGGCGGCCGAGGCGGACATCCACGCGGTGGCCGCCCGGATCGTGGACGACGTACTGGCGCAGGAGCCCGACGAGTTCGTCACGGCCGTGGCCTCCCGGCTGCCGCTGGAGGTCATCTGCAACATGATGGGGATCCCGGAGCGCTACCGCGCCGAGATCGCCGACCGCGTCAACCACGCCTCGGAGAACATCGGCGTCGAGCGGGGGCTGGCCTCACGGCTGCGGATGCCCGGGCGCGGGCTGCGGGCCCTGGCCAAGATGCAGCGGATGGTCGCGGGCATCGGCCGGGAGCGGCGCAAGAACCCCACCGGTGACCTGATCTCGGCCCTGGTCAGCGCGGACGTGGACGGACAGGCGCTGAACGCCCGCCAGCTCGGCGCGTTCTTCTCGCTGCTGATGGTGGCCGGGGTGGAGACCACGCGCAACGCGATCACCCACGGGCTGACCCTGCTCACCGACCACCCCGCCCAACGGGACCTGCTGCTCGGGGACTTCGAGACGTACGCGGACGGCGCGGTGGACGAGATGATCCGCCACTCGACGCCGATCATCCAGTTCCGCCGGACGGTGGCCGCCGAACACACCCTGGGCGGGCACCTGTTCCGGCCCGGCGACAAGGTGGTGCTGTACTACGCCTCCGCCAACCGCGACGAGGCGCTCTTCCCCGACCCCGACGCCTTCGACATCACCCGCTCGCCCAATCCGCACCTGGGCTTCGGCGGCGGCGGCCCGCACTTCTGCCTGGGCGCGCACCTGGCCCGGGTGGAGATGAAGGCCCTGTTCCGCGAGCTGCTGACCCGGCCGGTGGGGCTGCGGGCGGTGGGGCTGCCGGACCTGGCGGGCTCGAACTTCGACAACCGGGTCCGCTCGCTCAAGTTCGCCTTCGAGCGCCCCTGAGGGGCGCGGCCGGCCACCGGGCGGGCTGGGAGCCCGGCGGCCGGAGCAGGGAGTGAGATCCCCCGGGGATCCCGGGAAGCGGATTCCCGGGAGCGGATCCCGGGAAGCGCCCCTACTGGAGGCGCCGCACCGCGAGCACGCAGTGGGCGCTGCCCGTGAGCACGGACTCGTCGCCCGCGAACTCCTGGAGGGTCTTCGGGTCGACCGGCTTGCCCGGGACGGCCTCGGGCCAGGCGCGCGTGGCGAACAGGAAGTACGCCTGGCCGCTCTCGTTGGCCGCGGCTACCCACTCGTCCGGGGCGGTGCAGGTCGCGTTCAGCCCCGGCAGGGTCAGCGCGACCTGGTTGTCCGCGAGCACGATCTGCACGGGGAAGCCGGCCGGGTTGCGGGTGCCGTCCATGACCACGTCGCCGATGGGCAGGCCGATCTCCTCCAGCAGCCCGCGGGCGGCCGTCTCGCCGGCCTCCCGCCCCTGCGGCCCGTCGCCGAGGGTGTAGGCGAGCAGGTACGGGATGTCGTGGCCCTCGGAGGGGTCGCCGATCCAGGCGAGCACGGAAAGGGTGCCGAGACGGGACCGGTCGGTTTCGGCTTGAGTTGAAGTCATGCGCCGCACCCTAGTGCTCTCTCCGCCGCGCCTTTTCGGCCTTTCACCCGCGCGGGCTAGACGGCCCAGAATCCTTCTCCGGAATTCGCCTGCACGTTCGCGTCCTGGTACTGGAGCCGCACAATGCGCGCCTTTTCCGGGATTTCGAACACCACCCATCCCTCGGCCCGCTGGCCGACGGCGAGGGAATCGAAGACGAGCGGTTTTCCGGTGGTCAGTTCACCGGTCGGCACAACACCGTGGCGACCGCCCGCGCTGTCGTACGCCCACATCTGCCCGAGGTCCCCGTACGAGTCCCCGCCGACGTTGACGAACGACATCGAGGCAGCCACCCAGCGCTTGCCCGCGGGCGGGGCGTAGTCCTTCTCCACGCTGACCGCCGGGTCGACGTACGCGTTGAGCACGGCCTGCAGGTGCCGGCCCATCTGGCGGCCGCGCACCCGTACGGAGTCGCCCACATGGGCATCCTTCGAGGCGGCCCGGGCCGCCCCCGGGGCCCCCTCGGCCCCGGGCGCGCCGTCGTCCACCGGGACGGCGGGCGCCGCGGCGGGGGCGAGCGCGGCCCCCTCGGGGGCGCCGGAGCAGGCCGTGGCACCGAACAGCAGCAAGGGCAGGAGGGCGGCGGCGAGGACGGGAGCGGACTGGCGCATGAGTGATCCCTTCGGGGACCTTCGGTGAGGTATTCCGGCCAGTCTCACGCGCCCGAGCGGGCAATTGCACACACCGACACGAGTGTGCGGAAGGAGTTGCCCGCCATCTGCCAGCACAATGCGTTTCGGTGCTTTTGTGCCGACCCACCCCCCATGGAGGATTCATGCGAGTTTCCACCCGCCGCCTGGCCGTGACGGTTCTTTCCGCACTGGCCGCCGCCACCGCATTCACCGCACCGGCCGACGCCCACTCCCACGACAATCAGATTTCCGTACAGGAAGTCGGTCACCTTTCCGAAGACGGCCACGTCACCCTTTTCGGGACCTACAGGTGCGAGCCCTCGTCACCCCGGGGAGTGCAGATCCAGGTCACGCTCACCCAGGACTCGACCCGCCTGGGCTTCGGCGGCGAGGAGGCCGTCTGCGACGGACAGGAGCACGACTGGTCCGCGTCCGCCTCGCTGGAGCTGGTGGACCTGCACCCGGGCGCGGCCGGCGCGGAGGCCCGGCTCCAGGCGGCGAGCCTGCACTCCGGGTTCAAGCTGAGCGTGGCCCACCTGGCGGAGACCGGGCGGGACATCTGGCTGGAGGAGAAGCGCGGCTGAGCCACCGCGGAGCCGCCGCAGAGCCGACCCGACCCACCCGCGGCCGGTAGCCGCCGCTACCGGCAGGCGGGGGCCACGCCGGTCATCGACATGAACGCGACGGTCCGGCAGCCGGGATCCGTGTGCGGGCGCCCGGCCGTACGGTGCACGGCCGTCGGTACGCCGACGGCCAGCAGGAGCAGCGCGAGGAGAGCGGTCGTGGCCCCCTTGCCCGGCCGCTTGTTCAGCCGGTGCACGGCGGGATCCCGGTCCGTGTGGTAGTCCGTTCCATGGACCGCATCATCACTCCGGCCCCGACATCCCACAACTCGGGGTGATCGTGCGGTCACCCCACGCTGCGCACGCTGCCCGCGACGTCGAACTCGCACCACACCGCCTTGCCGTCGCCCCGGGACTCCACGCCCCAGTGCGTGGCCAGCGCGTCCACCAGCAGCAGCCCGCGACCGGTGGTCGCGGCCTCCCCCGGGGTGCGCCGGCGCGGCCAGACGCTGGAGCGGTCCTTGACCCACAGCCGGATCCGCCGGACCGGCTCCGGCAGCACCTCCATGGTCAGCACCGCCCCGCCGTCCGTGTGCAGCAGGGCGTTGACCAGCAGTTCCCCTGCGGCCAGTTCCACGTCGTCGGCGAGCTCCGGCATGCCCCAGTCGCGCAGGGCCTGGCGCAGGGCGTAGCGGGCCTCCGAGAGGCCCTCCGGGTCCGCCTGGTGGATGTACTGGTGGATCCGCGGAGCCCGGTGGGTGCCCGGGTCGGGGGCCCGGCGCAGCACCAGCAGGGCCACGTCGTCCCCGGAGCCCCAGCGCTCCCATAGCCGGTCCGACAGGTGGTCGGCGAGCGCCCCCGCCTCCTGCGGGCCGCTGCGCACGGCGTGGGCGAGGGCCTCCATGCCCTGGGTGATGGCGGTGCCGGGCTCCTCGACCAGGCCGTCGGTGCACAGCACCAGCGTCTCCCCGGG
This sequence comes from Streptomyces sp. NPDC090741, assembly GCF_044769045.1. Classification (NCBI taxonomy): domain Bacteria; kingdom Bacillati; phylum Actinomycetota; class Actinomycetes; order Kitasatosporales; family Streptomycetaceae; genus Streptomyces; species Streptomyces sp. NPDC090741. The sequence continues at coordinate 192,417 of NZ_JBIVXF010000004.1, forward strand.
GACCAGGTCGAGCCGGGTCTCGGGGAAGTCCTCCTGTTCGAACACCGAGGCCAGCCCGAGCGGCAGACCGCCCCGTACGTTGGGCCAGCCCGTGCGCCCGTCCGTGTGCCGGATCAGCGGCCCGAGGTGGCCCGCGCGCACCGCCCGTACGCCGCCGGTCTCCAGGTCCACCTGTGCGTACATGCAGGTCGCGAAGCGCTCGGTGTCCAGTTCGGCCAGGAAGCGGGAGGCCCGGGCCAGGACGGTGGACGGCGGATGGCCCTCCCCCGCGTACGCCCGCAGCGCGATCCGCAGCTGGCCCATGATCGCCGCCGCGTGCGTGTCGTGGCCCTGTACGTCGCCCACGACGATGCCGACCCGGTCGCGGGGCAGCGCGATCACGTCGTACCAGTCCCCGCCGACCTCCCGCCCGCTCCAGGCGGAGTGGTAGCGCACCGCGATCTCCCCGCCGCTGATCTCGGGGATCCGGCGCGGCAGCATCGAGGCCTGCAGGCCCGTGGCGAACTCCCGCTCCTGGTCGAACAGGAGGGCCCGCTGGAGGGACTGCGCCACGATGCCGGCCAGGCCCAGGCACAGGTTGCGCTCCTCCGGGCTGAACTCGCTGCGCCGCCGGTAGAACAGCACCAGCCCGCCGATCGCCTTGGCCTGCGCGATCAGCGGCAGATAGGCGGCGGCGTCGAAGCGGATCCGGCGCAGGTAGTCCGCAAGCAGCGGGAACTCACCCGCCAGTTCGGTGAGGGAGGTGACGAACCGCGCCTTGCGGGTGAGCACCGCCTGCGACAGCGGCAGCGAGCCGTCCAGCCGGGTGAACTGGCGCTCGCTGAGGATCTCCAGCGACTCCCCGCTCAGCGCGATGATCTTGATTGCGCCGTTCTCGACCAGCCCCAGGGCCAGCCCGTCCGCGCCGAGCCGCTCCAGCGCCCCCGCCCCGGTCAGCGTGGCCGTGACGTCGTCGACCGTCACCGCCCGCGACAGGGCCTCCGTCGTCCGCTGCACGATCGTGGCCTGCTGGGCCCGCGCCGACTCCAGCTTCCGCAGCACGGTGGCGTGGGCGAGCTCGGCGGTCGCGTCCCGTACGATCCCGACGATCCGCCGGGGCCGCCCGTCGGCGTCGCGCAGGATCCGGCCCTGCGTGTGCGTCCACTGGTCGACGCCGTCGCGCCGCTGCACGGTGAAGTACGAGCCGTACGTCTCCATGCCGCCGTCCAGGGCCACCTGCGTGGACTCCGCCAGCCGGGCGCCGTCGTCGGCCGGGATGCGCAGCCCCAGCCCCTCCGGGGTGTCGTCGAACTCCTCCCGCTCCAGGTCGAAGACCACGAGCCCGGACTCGTCGAGCGTCAGCGTCCCGGCGGCCAGGTCCCACTCGAAGCTGCCCATGCCGTTCAGCGCGAGCCGCTCGCCGGGCCCCGTCACGGGGTCCCGGCTGCCCTGCCCGGATCTGTCGCGCTCCGCCGCTGCCACGAGACACACCACCTAACGGCCGGGCCAGCACGGCTGGGAGATCAGCCGCTCCCACTCCTCGTCAGGATGCCCCGGAAGGGTGCGCCCGGCCTCCTGCCAGCGCTTGACGAGGGAGAGGTAGATCGTCGGCTGGTCCGGTGCCGCGTGCCCGGGAGGGGTGTGGGCGGGAGGGGCGTAAGGCGAGGCGGCGGCCCTGGCCGCGGGCCTCGGCGCGGGCCTCGCGCCGGGCCTGGCCGCGCCGGGCTGCTCCGCCCGGCTCGCGGGAATGCGCACCCAGCCACGGCCGCCCTGTGCTCGCTGCTCCGCACTCATCGCGGTCCCCTCTCGACCTCACCGCAGAGACGTCTTCGGATGCCCGGCACCGGCCCGGTCGGGCCGTACGGTCCCGGTGGAGCCCGCCGGCCCGCCCGGGGCGCCGAGGCGCTTTCGGACTCCTGCGACCAGTCTCCCCGCCGTGAACCCCGCACCATGCACGAATCGCATGGAAGGGCCGAATGAGGGAGCCGTCAGCAGCCCCGCGAAGAAAAGTCCCGGCCACGAGGACTCGAAACCGGCGCTCAGCTCGGGCGTGCCGCCGTCCCCGACGGTGTCCAGGACGGCCCGCAGCCGGGCGTCCAGCAGCTCCAGGCGCCCCAGGTGCGGGGTGAACCCGGTGGCCGCGACGACGTGCGCGACGTCCAGTACGACGGACTCCCCGGCCGCGGTGGTCAGCCCGAGCCGGGTCCGCTCGCCCACCGCCACCGCCCGGTGCAGCCGGTGCCCCAGCAGCACCGGGACGCTCCGCTCGAAGCGGTCCCGCAGCCACCAGGCCCCGGCGGGCCCGAGCGCGGTCGCCGCGATCCGCTCCCTGGTCGGCGCGGGCAGCCGGCGCACCGCCCAGGGCAGCTCCGACCACGCCCAACTGCGCCAGCCGGTGCCGAGACCGCTGTGCGGATCGCGCAGGGCGCGCAGCACCGGGCGCTCCAGCGGCTGGGGCGCGGTGTTCCAGTTCAGCCGGGACCGGCGGGCGACCAGGCAGGGCCGGGCCCCGTTCTCCGCCAGCAGGGCGGCGGTCTCCAGGGCCGCCTGCCCGGCCCCGATCACGGCGACCTCCCGGCCGGCGAACCGGGCCAGGTCGCGGTGGCCGCTGCTGTGCGAGCAGTGCCCGGGGGGCAGCTCCCGCAGCGGTCCGGGGAGGTGGACGAACGGCATCACCCCGACGGCGAGCACGACCGTCCGGGCGAGCAGCGGCGGCCCCTCGGCGGTGCGGACCAGGAAGCCGTCGCCCTGCGGGGAGACCTCGGTGACCGTCACCTCCTCCACCTCGGGCACGGCGTGCCGGGCGAACCACATGCCGTACGAGCTGAACACGTCGATCGGCAGCGGGCTGCCGTGCTCGGCCGCCATGCCGCGGCCGGCGCAGTACGCGGCGAGGGTGTGCCGGCCGCCGGGCGCGGACAGGTTGGAGGACCAGGGCTCCGATTTCAGGTACATGCCCTCGGGCATGTGGTCCCGCCACGAGGCCATGGGCCGTCCGAGCACCCGTACGCCGAGCCCGGCCGCCGCCGCGTGCGCGGCGATCGACAGCCCGTACGGCCCGGCGCCGACCACGACGAGATCGTCCATCCGCGTCACCGCTGTCCCTCCAGTCTCATGGGCCCTGCGGACCTGCCCGGACCTCCAGCGGTGGGCGGGCGGCGGAGGCGGGTGGAGGGGCGTCATCGGGTCACCAGCTCGTCCGGTTCGGCGGGGGCGGCCGGGGTCCCCGGGGCGGTCGGGGCGGCCGGCGGGGTCAGGTCGCGGGCGCGCTGGCGCGGGGCGCGCACCACGGCGCGCGCCGTGCGCCGGCCGTGCGCCGGGACACCGCGCAGGGCGCGCGCGCCCTTCCCCGCACCCCGGCCGAGGAACGCCGCGAGCATCGCGAAGAACGGCATCGGGTCGTCGGCGGCGAACCAGGCAGCCTCCACCCGCCCCCGCTCCGCCCGCGGCGCCACCCGTACGGGCCCGGGCCGCTCGCCACCGGGCCGCTCGCCACCGGGCCGCTCGCCCGCGGTGCGGCCCTGCCCGGCCCCGGCCCCGGCGTCCTCGGCCCGCGCCGGAGCGGGGACGGCGTCCCGGTCGCCCGCCGGGGAGCGCCACGGGAGTTGGCGGCCGCGGACCGCCGCCAGCAGGGCGTAGTTCTCCGCGACGAACACCCGCCCCGGACCGCCCGCTGGCTCCGGGACCCGTTGCCCCGTCAGGTCCAGGTACATCGCCTGGACCACGTCGAGCCCGCCCGCGTCCGTGAACAGCCGGAACTGCGCGCCCGGCCGGGGGTTGAAGTCCACCAGCCGGAAGCAGCCCTTCTCGTCCCGGCGGAAGTCCAGGTCCATGATTCCCTGGTAGCCCAGCCGCCGGGCGAGCCGCAGCCCCGCCTCCTCCACCGCCGGATCCGGCAGCCAGCGCCCCACCGCCGTCAGCCCCGTCCGCACCGGCCAGGACAGCTCCTTGCGGCCCGACCCCGCGAGCAGCGGGTGCCCGCCCCGGCCGAACGCGCCGTGGAAGAACCAGTCGGTGTCCGTCCCGGCCGGCAGGAACCGCTGGAGCAGCAGCCGGCTCCCGGCCTCCTGCGTGCACTCGTACAGCCGGCGCGCCTCGGCGGCGGTGTGCACGAGCGTGGTGCTGCGCAGTCCGGCGCCCGCGGGCAGCAGCCAGGGCCGGCTCCACTTGGCCACCACCGGCAGGCCGAGCCGCCACGCGGCCTCCGCCGCCTCGGCCCCGCTCGCCGGGATCACCGTCTCCGGGTGCGGAACGTCCCAGCGCGCGCACAGCCGTGACAGCTCCGCCTTGTCCGCCACCCGGGCGGGCAGCCCGTCGGGCTGATGGGGGATCCGGAACCGCCCGTCGAGCATCGGCGCGATCCGCGCGACGGCGATGGCGCTCAGGTCGTCCATCGCCACGAGCACCGCAGGCCTGCCGATCCGCTCCGACACCCCGACGAGGCACTCCAGCAGCGTCTCCGGGGCCTCGGGGTCCAACCCCCCGGCCGGCCCGGGATGTACGGCGCGCAGGTAGCGCGAACGCCCCATGGGACCTCCCCCGGCCTCGACGACGGCATGGACCTCCACGCCCCTGCGCCCGAGCGATCTGACGGCGCCGAGGGTTCCGTGGTGGAACGGATTCCGATCGAGTCTGAGCACTACTGCGGGCACATGGCCGTCGAACGCGTGCATGGGAACGGTGTCTTTCACCTAGTCGGACCAAGCGGGGAGGATACGCAGCTGCGAATGGCCTAGGCGGCGGTCACCGGACAGGCCATTCGTCAGATGTGATGCCTAACGTCTTTGACAAGCACACCGATTCAGGAAAGTTCGGGAGACGCCATGCCCAGACCACACCGCCGACTGGCGAGCACCTGCATCGGTACGGTGACGGCCGGACTGCTCGCCACCGGGGCCGCGCTCGCGGCCCCCGAGAAGGAGCAGCCCAAGGGTTCCGACATCGCCATGGGCGCATTTCTCGACTCCGGCCAGACCGGAGTCGCCCGGATCCCGCAGCTGTCGCGCTGGCTGGGCGGCAAGGAGATCCGGGTCGGGCACACCTACCTGCCCGGAGACCGGTGGGCCCGCATCGAGAACCCCGACTTCCTGGAGGCCTGGGCCCAGTGGCGCCGGGCCAGGCCGGACCGGCTCTTCGTCCTCAACGTGCCCATGCAGCAGCGCAACGAGGACCACGTCCCCGACCGCGAGGTGGCCCGGCTGATCCGGGCGGGCGCGGAGGGCGAGTTCGACCACCACTTCGAGAAGCTCGCCCACCGGCTGGTGGAGCTGGGCGTCCCGGACACGGTGATCGTGCTCGGCTGGGAGATGAACGGCGCCACGTACACGCACCGCTGCGCGCCGGACCCGGAGGGCTGGAAGGAGTACTGGAACCGCATCGTCAACACGATGCGCTCCGTCCCCGGACAGGAGTTCAAGTTCGATTTCGCCCCCAACCGCGGGTCGGACGCGATCGGCTGGACCAAGTGCTACCCCGGCGACGATGTGGTCGACATCGTCGGCATGGATTCGTACGACCAGGCTCCCGGCAAGACCTTCGACGAGATGGTCAGCCAGCCGTACGGGCTCCAGCAGCACGTCGACTTCGCGAAAGCGCATGGCAAAGAGATCTCGTACCCGGAGTGGGGACTGTTCCGGCACGGGGACAACCCGGTGTACGTACAGCGCATGCTGAAGTGGATCGAGCAGCACAAGCCGCTCTACCACACCATCACCGACTACTGTCCGCACGGCGTGTGGCAGTGCAAGCAGAACCCCCGGTCCGCGAAGGCCTTCCGGGCGGCGCTCGCACCCGAGCGGCCGGATCCGGTGATCCCGACCCCGGTGGTTCCGACGCCGGTCATCCCGACGCCCGTGATCCCGACGCCCGTGATCCCGACCCCGGTCATGCCGACCCCGTCGATCCCGACCCCGGTCATGCCGACCCCGTCGATCCCGACCCCCGAGATCCCCGTGCCCTCGCCGGTGATCCCGAGCCCGCAGATCCCGGTGCCGGTCCCGTCGCCCGAGACTCCGAGCACGAGCCCCAGCCCGAGCCCCGTACCCGAGCCCGCTCCGGTGCCCGTCCCCGAGCCGGTGCCCGTGCCCGTGCCCTCGCCGGCCGTTCCGTCGCCCGAGGTCCCGGTCCCGGCCCCCGTCCCGGTCCCGGTGTCCCCGGAGCCGGTCGAGCCGAGCCCGCAGGTCCCGGCTCCCGAGAGCCCCTCCCCCGAGCCGGTTCCCGATCCCGTGCCCTCGCCGGCGGTCCCGTCGCCGCAGACCCCGGAGGACCCGAGCCCGAGCCCGAGTCCGGTCCCCGTCCCGGAGCCTTCGCCGGTGCTGCCCCCGGTCCCGGTCCCGGTTCCGGTCGTGCCGAAGCCCGAGCCGACCGATCCGCCCGCCAACACCACGGAGTGGTGCGTGCCGATCAACTTCGGCGAGTGGCTCTCCAAGCTGGTCGGCAAGCAGTCGGTCTGCGTCAAGATCGACTGGGGCAAGGACTCCGGCTTCTGGCCCTGGTAGAGCCGTCATCGGACCCGCAGTTCGTTGAGCCGCGCCCGCCAGTCCCTGGCGGCCGGCAGCGCCTCGCGCAGCGCGTCCACCGCCCGCTCGCGCCCCGTCACCTGCGATTCGTGCAGGCGGAGCAGGGGCGCGAGCGCCGTCCTGGCCAGCAGGAACCGCTGGTTGACGACGGTCTCGGGCCGCCAGTGGTTCTTGTACGGCTCGTTGCCGCGCAGGAAGCTCACCACCGGGCGGCCCTCCGCCAGGGCGCGGCCCGCCTCGTAGCGCAGCAGCAGCGTGGCCACGTCCACCTTCCGGGTCCGCAGGTCCGGGTCGGCCCCGTACAGGTAGCCGCCGCTCAACGCCGCCGACAGCAGGGTGACGTTGGCGGCCACCACCGTCCCGTCCAGCCGGAACTCCGTCAGCCGGCCCTCGCCGGCCCGCACCATCCGCCGGGTGGCCCGGGTCAGGTGCTCGGCGAAGCGGGGCCTCAGGTGCTCCGGGGTCACCCCGCGCCCGCGCCACTGCTTCTCGTGGAGCCGCAGCAGCGTCCGTACGGCGCGCGGCACCTCCTGCTCGGTGACCTCGCGCTCCTCGATCCCGGCCGCGTCGGTCTTGCGCAGCTTGGCCCGGACCCGCTGGGCCCCGGAGGCCGGCATCCTCTTCACGAGCTCGTCGAAGGGCAGCGCGGGCAGCTCCATGCAGGTGGAGTCGGTGAGCTTGCTCCGGATCCCCGGCCACTGCCCGTACAGCGCCTCGGCGGCGGCCCCGGGCCGTACCTCGCGCAGGTCGACGACCGCGCCTCGGGCGGCCCGGTGCAGGCCGTGGGCCAGCGCCGGGACGACCTGGTCGGCGTACTCGGCCGCCACCAGGACGTCGAAGTAGTCGGTGATGCCGCCGCCGAGCGGCACCAGGAGCGGCAGCGGCCGGTGGACGAGCATCAGCGCGCACGCGCCGACGAGTTCCTCGCCGCGCCGTACGAGCACGATCCGCAGCCGCCCGTCCCGGCCGTACGAGAGCCACCAGGAGTGCAGCCAGGCATGGCTCTGGAAGGGGGTGGCGGTGGGACAGGCCCGGAAGAGCCGGTTCCACGGCTCTTCCAGCGCGGCGAACTGCCGGGGGTCGCGGCACAGCGTCACCGACAGGGCCCCGGTGGAGCCCGTAGTCATCGCACGGACTCCTTCTCCTTGGTCTCGGTGTGGTCGCCCTGGGCGGGCAGGGAGGCGTACTCCTCGACGACGGGCCCGGCAACGAGCTGCTCCTCGGGCCGCCGGGTGCGGCCGGCGGGCCGGGCGAGCAGCCACAGCCCGCCGAGCAGTCCGCCGGCGCACAGCCCGACGGCCCCGCTGATGGCGGCGGACGGCGAGGCGGGCTCGCTCGGCGCGACGGCCTGGCTGAACAGCAGCAGCTGGACGCCGGTGTTCTTGGCGGCCTGATTGCTGCTCAGCGAGAGCGCGTCGGCGACGGCGTTGGCGATGTCGGCGGCCTCGTTCGCACTCTTCGACGTCCCCGTGATGGCGATCATCGGCGATTCGGGGGAGGTCTCGGCGCGCACCTGCGTACGGAGCCGGCCGGCGCTGATGCCCGCGCGCGGCTGGGCGTACGCGAGGGTGGAACTGCTGGTGGCGATGCGGGCGTACGCCTGGGCGAAGCCGAGGGCGGTGGCCGGCTCGGTGGTCTCGTTCGGGACGGCGACGACGTAGCTGGTCGCGGCGTACTCGGGGGCCTTCAGCACCCCGTACGCCCCGCCCGCGGCCAGCCCCAGCACGGCGGCGGCGGGCAACGGCCACCACGCGGGCGGCGGCAGCAGGCGCACCTTGAGACGGCGGCGATCGGCCTTCTTCTGGTCGGCCTTCTTCTCGGCCTTCTTCTCGGCCTTCTTCTCGGCCTTCTTCTGATCGGCGGTGTCAGCCATGTACGTGCCTTCCTGGAGGGATGGGAGTGGTTTCGGGCCCCGGCTCGGGGGACCCCGTCGGTGGTGCGTCGATCAAGCCGCCCCCGGGCGCAGGGGCGGGCCGGGGCCCCGACAGGGCCAGGGCGTAGACCGCGAGGAGGCGCTCCGCGCTGCGGGCGATGTCGTAGCGGCGGGCCACCGGCGGCTGGGGCAGGCGCCGCGCCCCCGCCTCCATGTGCCCGCGCAGGGCGGCGACCAGCTCCTCCGTCCCGGTCCCGATCCGCCGCGCCCCCGGCGCCTCCGCGGCCGGGAGGTCGTCGATCGCCGGGCAGGTGACGTGCAGCACCGGCAGCCCCGCGGCCAGCGCCTCCACCACCGCCAGCCCGAACGCCTCCTCCCGCGAGGGCGACACGAACACGTCCATGGCGGCCAGCAGCGCCGGGATCCCGGGCGTCCGCCCGTCCGCGCTGTCGCCCAGCGGGTCCCGCTCCCCCAGCAGGTGGATCCGGCTCTGCGCGCCCAGCTCCGCGGCCAGCCGCCGCAGCGCCGCCCGCTCCGGCCCCTCCCCGGCCAGCAGCAGGTGCGCCCCCGGCAGCGCCGCCACCGCCCGCACCAGCGAGTCGAACCGCTTGCCCGGCACCAGCCGCCCGACCCCGCCGACCACGAAGGCCCGCTCCGGCAGCCCGGTCCGGGCCCGGGTGGTCCGGCGCACCCCCTCGTCGAAGCGGAAGCGGACGGCCTCGATCCCGTTCGGTACGACGTGCACGCGCGCGGCCGGCACCCCCCACCCCTCCAGCCGAGCCGCCACGGTGTCCGACACGGCCACGGTCGCCGCGCCCAGCCGCTCACTGGCCAGGTACAGCGCCCGTACCCCGCCCGTCAGCGGCCGGCCCTCGATCTCGCCCTCGCCGAGCGAGTGCTCGGTGGCCACGGTCGTCCCGACCCCCGCGAGCCGGGCCGCGAGCCGCCCGTACACGCAGGCCCGGTACAGGTGCGTGTGTACGAGGTCGTACTGCTCGCGCCGGATGAACCGCACCAGCCTCGGCAGCGCCCCCAGGTCGCGGTTGCCCCGCATCCCCAGGTGCACCACCCGGACCCCGTCGGCCCGCAAACCCTCGGCCACCGGCCCGGGGTTGGTCAGCGTCAGCACGTCGCAGCGCATCGGCATGTGCCGCAGCAGCAGCCGCAGCTGCTGCTCGGCGCCGCCGACCCCGAGCCCGGTGATGACGTGCAGCGCCCGCAGCGACTTCACGGGCGCACCGCCCGGCGCAGCTCCCGCACCCGGTGCCGCAGCTGCTTGATCCGCAGCCGCCCGGGCCCGTCCGCCTGGCTGACGTGGGTGCGCGGCAGGGCGTGCGGCCCGGCCAGCCGGCCGGGGTCGATGGCGCACGCGTACCCGTAACCGGCGGCTCGCGTCGCCTCGACGACCCGCGCGTCGAGGTGCCCGTACGGGTAGCAGAACCCCTGCGGCAGGGTCCCGGTCAGCTCCCGGATCAGCTCCCGGCTGCCCCGCAGCTCCTGCTGGAGGATGTCGTCGGCGGCCGCGGTGAGGTCCTGGTGGAGCAGCCCGTGCGAGCCGATCTCCTGCCCGGCGGCGGCGACCTCGCGGATGCCCTCGGCGGTCAGCAGGGACTTGCGCGGGCCCAGCGGGTCCCACACGTTGTCCACCCCGAGCCGTCCGGGCAGCACGAACAGCGTGGAGGTGCAGTCGTGGCTGCGCAGCAGCGGCAGCGCCCGGGTCAGGTAGTCGGTGTAGCCGTCGTCGAAGGTCAGTCCGACGAGCCCGGCGCCGCGCCCGGCCGCGCAGGCCCGGAGCAGTTCGCCGACGGACACCCCGCGCAGGCCCCGCGAGCGCAGCCACAGCAGCTGCGCCTCCAGTGTGCCCGGGGTGACGGTGATGCCGTACGGGTCCTCGGCGGGGTCGGTGAACTCGGCGACCGAGTGGTACATCAGGACCCACGGCGAGGCGGTCCGGCGGGCGGGGACCTTCGCGGCGGCCGGCGCCGTGCGGGTGTCAGCGGGCATTGCGGAACCTCTGGGTCATCTGGGTGATCTGGGCGGGGAGGGCGGTGATTTCCAACGCCCGTATGGCCATGCCGCAGGCGCCGAACATGGCGGGGACGAGCAGGCAGCCGAGCGCGGCGCTGAGCAGCGGGTCGGGGATCATCGGCCCGGCGATCCAGCCGGTGCCGCAGGCGCCGACGGCGGCGACGGAGAGCCGGCCGATGCTGAGCGCGACCCGGCGGACCTGGATGGCGACGATCCGCGAGCCGAGCCCGGTGAGCAGCAGGGCGGCGGCGGTGGAGATGCCGGCGGCGTTGGCGGCGGCGATGCCGTACGTGCCCCACCAGCGGACGGCGAAGGCTCCGGCCACGATGTTGACGAGGAGTCCGGCGCCCATCGCGAGCGCCGGGAACCAGGTGGGCCGGGCGGTCGAGAAGAAGGGCCGGGACAGCGCCCCGACGAGGCAGTGGCCGAGGAGTCCGAGGGCGTAGACCCGCATGACGGAGGCGGTGGCCAGGGTGTCGCGGTGGGTGAACGCGCCGCGTTCGAAGAGGACCTGGATGATCTGGGGCGCGTACCCGATGACGAGGGCGCTGCCCACGAGGACGGCGAGGGAGGCCAGCGCGAGGTCCTGTTCGACGCGCCGCCGGGCCTTCTCGCGCTCTCCGCCGGCCATGGCCTGGGCGACGACGGGGAAGGTGACGGTGCAGATCATCAGCGACAGCACCATCGGCATCTGCGCGACCTTCTGCGCGTAGTTCAGGTGCGAGATGGCCCCGGGCGGCAGCGAGGCGGCCAGGAACCGCTCGACCAGCACCTGCGACTGCCGGAACACCGCGAAGAAGATCACCGGGGCGATCAGGCCGAACGCGATGAGGGTGGGCCGGTCCCGGTCGCGCTGGCTGCGCGGCGCGCCCTTGGCGCGGGGCGGCCCGAAGCCCACGTTCCGGATGAACGCGGGCAGTTGGACGAGCACCATCAGCAGCCCGCCCGCGGCGACCCCGGCCGCGGCGGCCCGCACCCCCCATACCGCGTGCAGGGCGATCATCGTCCCGATGATCCCGACGTTGTACGACACGTAGATCGCGGCCGGCGGCACGAACGAGCGGTGTGCCCGGAGCGCGGCGCTGAAGTACCCCGCGACCCCGAAGGACAGCACGGTCAGCGCGGTCATCCGGGTGCACTCCACGGCCAACGCCGGGTCGGGCAGTCCGGGCGCGAGCACGGCGACGACGAGCGGCGCGGCGACGACGAGCAGGGAGGCGACGGCGGCCAGGAGCACCGTCAGCCGCGGCAGGGTCGCGCCCACGAGGAGCCGTACGGGGTCCTGCGCGCGGGCCTCCTGGCGGGTGAGCCCGGCGCGGGCGGCCGCCCGCCGGGCCAGGGCCTGGCTGAACGCGGGCACCATCAGCAGCGCCATGGCGTCCTCGATGAGCAGCGTCGAGGCCATCTCGGGCACGGTCCAGGCGATCAGGAAGGCGTCGCTGTCGTGCCCGGCCCCGAAGAGGTGCGCGATGGTCTGGTCCCGGAACAGCCCGAACACCGCCCCGGCGGCGGTCAGTCCGGCGGTGACGGCGGCGGCCTTGGCCAGGAACCGCCCCAGCGGAGCCGGCCCGGACCCGCCCGGCGAGCCGCCGCCGGCGAGGGCCCCGGGGAGGCCTGCCGCGCGCGAACGGGCCGGGCCCGGCGCACGGCCCGCAGCCGCGGCGACTTCGGTCGCCGCGGCCGCGGGCCGCCGCCAGGGCGTCGTGTCCGTCACCGGCCGGCCGCACCCGGTACGACGCGCAGGCCGGCCGCGAGGCCGGTGCGCCCGCCCGCAGCCGATCCGGAGCCGGCGGCGTCCGGACCCGCATCCCCCCGGGACGGAAGCGCCCACCAGGCCGCCAGGCCGATGATCACCCCGGTCAGGACGGTGGACGGCCCGCCGATGTCCGCGTACAGGAAGTCGGTCAGCTGCCAGACGAACAGCCCGATCGCGATCAGCCCGCAGTCCCGCAGCGAGGAACCGCCGGTGACGCACCGCCGCAGACCCGCGACGAGCAGCGCCGCCCAGCCGCCCGCCAGCGCGGTCAGCCCGATCAGCCCCTGCTCGCTCAGCACCAGCAGGTACATGTTGTGCGGGGAGAGCAGCGGCTGGCGGATGTACGCCTGCCCCGCGCCGGCGGTGTCGCTGCCGGAGGAGAGCCCCAGCGAGGAGTGCCCGTCCCGGTTGGCCGGGAAGCCCTTGAGGCCCACCCCGACCGCCGGCCGTTCGCGCCACATCGACTCGGCGGCGGCCCACATCGTGTAGCGGTCGGTCACCGACTGGTCGGGGGCGCTGGAGACCTGCGTGATCGAGGTCAGCCGCTCCGCGACCATCTCGGAGCCGACCCCGAGCCCGCCCATCAGGACCACCCCGGCCGCGGCCAGCGCGAGCAGCACCTTCAGCGCCCGCCGGATCCCGGCGAGCAGCATCACCAGCACCGCCGCGCCGACCGTGGCGATCCACGCGCCCCGGCTGAACGACAGCACCAGCGGCACCACCAGCGCCAGGGCCGCGCCGCCCGCCATCCGCCGTACCCGGCCCGGCAGTCCCGGAGCCAGCGCCACCGCGGTCGCCACGACCAGCCCGTACGCCACCACCGTGGCCATGCCCATCACATCGCCCGGCCCGAAGGTGCCGACGGCCCGGATGTCCTCGCCCTGGTACGAGGCCCCCGTGTGGGTCGCGAACTGCACGACCCCCACCGCGCCCTGCACCAGCGCCAGCACCACGAAGCACCCGGCGGCGAGCCGGAACTCCCCGGCGTCGCGCACCAGCAGCACGATCGCCGCCGGGACCAGCACGAACACCTGGAGGTAGCGCACGAACCCGGGCATCGCCGCGTACGGGTCCCCGGCGGTCGCGGTCGCCACCGCCAGCCCCACGGCGGGCACTCCGAGCACCAGCACGCCCAGCGGGCTCAGCTCCCGCACCCGGCCGCGCAGCGCCTGCACCGCGCAGACCAGGACCAGCAGCAGCGAGGCGGCGTCGGCCGGGCCGACCTTGCCGGAGGTGCTCGCGTCGCCCGCCGCGATCGGGGCGAGGAGCAGCAGGACGGTCGCGGCGAGCGGCAGCAGCGGCCAGTGCCGCCGCAGCAGCCCCGCCCTGTCGGGCCGGGCGCCGAACGGCGATACGGCGAGGCTCATCAGCTGCCTCCCAGCCGGAAGCGGAAGAAGGAGGCCGCGGTGCGGGCGAGGATCCACAGGTCCTGCCACAGCGACCAGGTGTCGATGTAGTGGTTGTCGAAGCGGGCCCGGTCCTCGATGGAGGTGTCCCCGCGCAGGCCGTTGATCTGGGCGAGCCCGGTGATGCCGACGGGCATCCGGTGCCGGGCCTCGTAGCCGGGGTGCACGCTGCTGAACTTCGCCACGAAGAAGGGCCGTTCCGGCCGCGGTCCGACCAGGCTCATGTCACCCCGTACGACGTTCCACAGCTGCGGCAGCTCGTCCAGCGAGGACTTGCGCAGGAAGGAGCCGACCGGGCTCATCCCGTTGTCGCCCGCGACCGTCCACCGGGTGGCGGACTCGTGCTCGTCGGCGCGCAGGGTGCGGAACTTCAGCAGCGTGAAGGGGCGCCCGTACAGCCCGACGCGCTCCTGCCGGAAGATCACCCCGGGCCCGTCGGAGATCCGTACGGCCAGCGCGCACACGCCCATGACGGGCGCGGCGGCGAGCAGCGCGAGCGCGGCCAGCAGCCCGTCGACGGCCCGCTTCACCCAGCGCTCCACCGGCCGCGACGGGCGTGGCAGCAGCGGCTGTACGGCGTACCCCCACAGCTGGTCGGCGGGCTGGGCCACCCTCATGCCGGTCACCTTGGCGGTGCCGGCCGGGTCGGCGAGCCAGAGCCGGCAGCCGTGGTCGTGGAAGAGGCGGACCAGGGCGGCGGTGCGCTCGTCGGCCTCCGGCGGGCGGGTGAACACCGCGTGCCGGACCGAGTTCTGGATGACCGCGCGCCGGATGTCCTCGTGCGTGGCGAGCACCGGTACGGCGCCGCCGCCCTCCTCGGGGGCGGCGGTGGCGGCGAGCCCGACGGGCCGCAGCCCGTACTCGGGGCGACCGTGCAGGGCGGCGGCGACCGCGCTCGCCCCGGCGCCGGGGCCGACGACGAGGGCCGAGGCGGGCCGGCGGCGGGCCGCGCGGCGGCGCAGCTGGTTGGCGAACCCGCGCCCGGCGCAGGTCAGTACGGTCTGCAGACAGACGGCGGCCAGCAGGGCCGGCCAGCTCAGGGCCCGGCCCGGCGCCGCGGCGGCCATGACGGCGGCGAAGGCGCACCACAGGGCGGCTGCCCGCCCGGCCAGCGCGGGCAGCTCCAGCAGCGCGTAGGGCGCGAGCCGCGGCCGGTACAGCCCGGCCTGCGCGTGCAGCGCGGCGGCCAGCACGGCCATCGGGGCGGCCGCCCCTGCCGGCACCGCCGTCCCGGGCGCGGACAGGGCCGTCGTGGTGAGTACGGCGGCCAGCGCATCGGCGGTCAGCAGCGGGAGGATCCCGTCGCGGCGCCGGACCCGCTGTGGCCGCAGCAGGGGTCTGGCCTGGTCGGCCCGGGGCCGGCGTGGGGGGTGGATGGCGGTCACGGACCGTCGGACGGCTGCGGTGCCGGCGGTGCCGCCGGCGGGCCCCGTGCCGCCCTGCCCGGTGGGCCGGGCGGGTGCGCTGTCCATCGTCATCGGCTGATGCGCTCCTGGTTCAAGGGCCGGGGTCTGCCCAGCAGTTCGTGGTACAGACCGGTGACCGCGTCCGTGGTCCGCCGCACGTCGAAGTCGGTCCGGGCGTGCTGCCCGGCCTGCTCTCCGAGTTCGGCGAGCAGCCGCGGATCGGCGAGCAGCCGTCCCAGGGCCTTCGCCAGGGCCGTCGGGTCCTCCGGCGGCACCAGGCAGAGCCGGCCCTGGCCGGGCGGCAGGCTCTCCCGGGCACCGCTGACGTCGGAGACCAGGACCGGTCGGCCGCAGGCCATGGCTTCGAGCGGGGCGAGCGCCATGCCCTCCCACCGCGACGGCAGTACAACGAGATCGGCGGCCCGAAGCCACGGTCGGATGTCGGGGGCGGTCCCCGCGAAGAGCACTCCGGGCGGCGCGCTGCGGCGCAGCCGCTCGGTGTCGGGGCCGTCGCCGACGAGCACGAGACGGGCTTCGGGGACGTTGCCGAGCACCTCCCGCCAGGCCCGGAGCAGGATGTCCTGGCCCTTCTGCTGGCAGAGCCGGCCCACGCAGACGGCGAGCGGCCCGTCGCCCAGGAAGGCGGCGGGCAACGGCAGTTCGGTACGCGCCCGGGCCCGGTCGGCGTCACGGTCGGGGCCGCCGGGGCGGAAGTGGTCCAGGTCCACGCCGTTGCGGATCACCGACCAGTGGGCGGTGATCCCTTCGGCCTCCCCGGCCCGGCGTTCGGCCTCGCTGACACAGAGCACCCGGTCGGCCCAGCGGGCCCCGAACCGCTCCCAGCGCAGGGCGAGCGCGGCGGTGGCCCCGCCGACGGCGTCGAAGGACCAGGCGTGCGGCTGGAAGACGGTGGGCACGGCCCCGCGCACGGCGAGCCGCCCGGCGAGGCCCGCCTTGGCGCTGTGGGCGTGCAGGACGTCGGGCCCGAACAGGCCGATGACCCGCCGGGCGCCGAGGACTTCGGCGGGCAGGTCGGGACCGGGGGCCCGGCCGGCGCGCCAGGTGAGCACCTCGGCCCCGGCCGCGCGGGCGGCGTCGGCGAGCTGTCCGCCGCGCGGGCAGCCGACGGCGGTCCGCAGGCCGGCGGCCGTCTGGGCGCGGACGAGGTCGACGACGACACGGGCGACACCGCCGTCGACGGGTTGGACGAGGTGCAGGACGGACAGGGGGCGGGGAATCGGAGCCTGCGCGGGTGAGGGCTGCGCAGGGGAAGGCTGTGTCGGCACGCGGAGTGGTCTCCTACGTTCAGCGGCGCGCATCTGTCTGAACGAAGAGCACGCCGAGGAATTGACCCTGGCTTTCGCCCGTGAACCTGAAGCTCAGGCTGCGGGCGCCACCGGACAGGGCGGGACTCAGGTCGAACACGTCCGCGTCATATCCGAGATTATTCATATGTTCGGGCTGTCGCACGAACGAGGGATCCCCGAATTCCGTGATCGTGGAATTCATAACATCATTAAAAGGATTTTCTGCATCGCTGACGTTGACCCGGCGGCCACTGTCGGATGTCACGGTGAGTGAGTCACCGAGAGTCCCGCGGTCCCCGTCGTACGCGACCACGCCGGCCTTCCCGGCCGACCCCGCGGCCGCGTCCAGCCCGGCGATCTCGACCGTCTCGCCGGCCCCCGCGCCGGCGCCCGCGGCGATCGACTCGAAGCCGTCCCACACCGAGATCCGGCGCACCGGCTCCTGTGGGTGCTCGTACGCCACGACCAGCGTCCAGCCGCCCCAGGCGCCCACCTCGGAGTGGCCCATCGCGATGTTCAGCTGGGCCACCGTCCACATCCCGGCGCCGCCCTTGCGGACCAGCGGGGTCACGTCGGCCGAGGCCTGGTAGGCATCGCTGCCCGCGTCCGTCCGGTGGCCGATCACCGTGTCGGCGAGGACCTCCTTGTAGGCCCCGCCCGGCTCGGCGAGCAGCACCCGGCCGTTGTCCTCCGGCGGCTTCTGCTCGCCCACCCGCAGGTTCCCGCCCCAGTACAGGCGGGCGTACGAGACCTTCGCGCCCTGCGGGACCTTGAGCTCGGCCCGGGTGGAGTTGTAGGTGTCCGGGTCCTTGTCGACCTCGCTGTAGAACATGTCGAAATCGCTGTTGACCCCCGCCGCGCCCCGCTTGACCTCGGCGCACGGCTCGGCGTCCGGCGCCTCCTCCCGGAGGCAGGCGATGGAGGAGTTGGAGGCGCGGACCAGTCCGCCGCGCTGGACGGCCTGGTAACGCTGGGTGAAGGGGATCTTGGCCATTTCCCGCGCGGCCGGAGTGGCGGGGCCCGGTGGGGCGGCCGCGGCCCGGGACGCTGCGGGGACGTTCACCGAAAGTACGAGGCAGGACAGCAGACCGAGCGTGCCGAGGATTCTGCGGGACGAACCCATGACCCTGTCTCCATTTTCGATCAGGGGGACAAAACAGTAGTGAACTTTGTCAGAAATCAGGCTGGAAATCACGCCGGACTCGCCCGTACGGCCTTTTGGGCGATAACACGCACCCTCGCAGGCGGCGGGTCGTTATGCGGTGCACCATCGTTCGAACCGAAAGGAAAAACGGAGATGAAGAAGAGGCTGATGCGCGCCACCACCCTGGCGGTCGCCGGTGCCGCGGCGCTGATGGGCGGCGCGGGCCTCGCCTCCGCGGACTCGGCGGCGGAGGGCATCGCGGCGGGGTCCCCCGGAGTGGCGAGCGGCAACCTGGTCCAGGTCCCGGTCAACGTCCCCGTGAACGTCTGCAGCCTCACGGTCACCGTGATCGGCGCACTGAACCCGGCGTTCGGCAACACCTGCGTCAACTCCTGACCGTCGGTCCGACTGTCAGCCCAAACGTCAATCGGGTCGCTCGAAACCAAGGCATCCGGGTGAAGTCACGCAACCCGAACGCGGACCCGGCCGTTGAGCCGGGCGCTCCACCACCGGGCAATCCAGCAAAAAAGGGATGACAATGATCAAGAAGATGATGGCCACTGCGGCTGCCGCAGCCTCGGTCGTGGGCATCGGTGCGGCCATGGCCCCGCAGGCGATGGCGATCGGCAACGACAACGGCATCAACACCGTCAACGGCAACGGCGCCTCGCAGATCTACGGCAACCAGGCCACCTACGGCACCATGAGCCCCCAGATGGCGCTCATCCAGGGCTCGTTCAACAAGCCCTGCATCGCGCTGCCGGCCAAGGTCAACGCCCAGTCGATCCTCGCGCTCGTCAACGTCGGCGTCCAGGACATCCCGATCCTGTCCAACCCGATGAACCAGCAGTGCACCGAGAACTCCACCCAGGCCAAGGGCGACGAGCCGCTCTCCCACATCCTGGACAACATCCCGGTCCTGTCGGGCAACGCCTCCGCCGGCAGCTGACCGCAGCCCGCGCAAGCGAGGCCGCCGCACCCTCCGGGTCGCGGCGGCCTCGCCGCTTGTCCACACCGCTTGTCCACACCGCTCGGCCGCACGGCTCGACTGCGCAACGAATAGCGCATAAATCCGCCGCGAATTCCGGGCGGCGTACGCACGGGTGAATTGCGGAGCCGCCTGCGAAAATCTTCGGTTTCTTTTCCCGGACCCACTCGTTGTTATTTCTGCAGTGGACACGCCCCTGCGGGAAGGATCGAAAACAAATGACGTACAAGAAGGCAGTGGTGCTGGCCGCCGGCATTCTCATGGCCGCCGGTGCCGCCTCGCCCGCCATGGCCGACGCGGTCGCCGACGGCAAGGCCATCGGCTCCCCCGGCGTGCTCTCCGGCAACCTCGCCCAGGTTCCCGTGCACGTCCCGGTCAACGTCTGCGGCAACACCGTCAACGTGATCGGCCTGCTGAACCCCGCGTTCGGCAACACCTGCGTCAACGCCTGACGAAGCGCCTGCCCGCCAGGGCAAACCTCCTCGGGGTGGCCTCGGAGTGCACGGCGGTGCACTCCGGGGCCGCCTTCGATTCAGCACCGGCGGGAGAGCCGGTAGACAGGGAAGGACCCATGCGACAGGTACTGAGCCGACAGGTACTGGGCAAGGGGGTGCTCACGGCGGCGGCCGCCTCGAGCCTGCTGTCGATCGCGACCGGCGCGGCCTACGCGCACCCGGGGGCGATGGCCGAGGCCTCGCATTCGCCGGGCGTGCTGTCCGGCAACAGCGTCTCGGTACCGATCACCCTCTCGCCGAACGTGTGCGGCAACAGCGTGGACGGCGGTGCGGCGCTCAACCCCGCGATGGGGAACACCTGCGCCACCACGACCGGCTCCGACACCCACCACGCCGGTCAGGACTACGAGCGCTACCTCAGCCCCGAACACGCCGAGGCCTTCGAGCGCTACCTCGAAGAGCACCAGGGCGGCCGGCACGCGCTGCCGGAGCAGCGCCGCGAGGAGCCCCGTCACGAGGAGGCCCGCCGCCATGCGCCCCGGCACGCGGCCCCACGGCACGAGGAGTCGCGAGACGAGGGCGGCTACGGCGGATCGGGCGAGTCGCGTGAGTCGCGTGAGTCGAGTGAGTCGGGCGGGTACGGAGGCCCGGACGAGGAGAAGTGCGACGACCATCCGCACGCCCTCCCGGCCCCGGCACCGGTGGCCCACCACGCTCCCCCGGCGCCCGAGCGGCCGCAGCCGCGGCCCCACCCCGGGCCGAAGCGCATCCCCCACCCGGCCCCGAAGCCCCCGGTCCACGAGGTACCCGCGCCGCCGCGGCCGGCGCCGGCGCCCCTGCCGGCCCCGGTCCACGAGGCGCCCGTACCGCTCCCCGCACCGGCTCCGGGGCCCGCCCCGGTCGTGGAGGCGCCCCGGCCGCTCCCGGCCCCCGCGCCGGTCGCCGAGGAGGCCCCCGTACCGGCGCCGCCGCACGGCAGCCAGTTCGTGGAGCACCCGGCGCCCGCGCCCGCACCGGCACCGGCACCCGAGGTCGCCCGTCCCGCCGATCAGCCGCCGGCCGCCCCCGCCGGTGACACGCCGATCCACCTGGCGCCGGCGCCCGCACCGGCACCCGTCCCGGTGACGCCGGCCGCTCCGGCCCCCGTACCCGTACCCGTAACCGCTCCGGCGCCCGCCCCCGCGCAGGTGTCGGCGCCGGCGCTCGCCGACACCGGCGCGGGTCAGCCGGGTGCGGCGGCGGCCCTCGCCTCGGCGCTGATCCTGGGCGGCGCCATTCTGTACCGGAGGTCCCGGATCGCCTGACCGGCAATACCGGTAATCGGAAGAAATATCGGCCGGAGAATCCCTCGTCGGATTCTCCGGCCGTTGCCGTACGCGTTTCCGGAGCGGCGGGGAATCGTTACGCAGGGCGAAAGCGGCGCGACGGTCGCCGCCGACGCCTCTGTCCACGAAAGAAGAGGATTTCGATAATGAAGCTCACGAAGGTCGCCGCGGTCATCGCCGGCTCCGTTGCCGCGCTCGGCGCCGCCGCTCCCGCCTTCGCGGCCGCCGCGCCGGCCGCGATGCCCCCCATGAGCCTGACGAGCGGGGCCACCGAGGCCGTCAACTCGCTCGCCCCGGTCACCGAGTCGCTCCCGCAGACCCTGAGCAACGGGGTGGCCGAACAGGGCGAGACCGTCACCCAGGTCGTGGACACCGCGCAGCGCGTCAACAAGGTCCGCAACGATGCGCCGGGCGAGGTGCTCAAGGTGGCGAACGGGGCCACGCAGGCGTCCGAGCTCCTCGGCGGCGTGAAGCTCAACGGCGGGGCCGCCCACTGAGCGGTCGGGTCCCCCGCCCCCGGCGGGATCCGCGGGAACCGTGGGAACAAAAAGACCGTGGGCGCCACCGGCGAGGCCGGTGGCGCCCACGGTCAGGTGCGCCGACTGACGTCAGGCGTTGACGCAGGTGTTGCCGAACGCGGGGTTCAGCAGGGCGATCACGTTGACGGTGTTGCCGCAGACGTTGACCGGCACGTGAACGGGGACCTGGACCAGGTTGCCCGAGAGGACACCGGGGGAGCCCACGGCCGCGCCCTCGGCCGACGAGTCGGCCATGGCGGAGCCGGCGGCACCAGCCGCAGCGAGACCGGCGGAGGCCAGGACCAGGGCGGCCTTCTTGGCAGAGTTCATGGGAAGTGCACCTTCTGTTCGATGTTCTGCCCCGACGCGGGGCTCACACCGAGCGAAACGGTCCAGCCTCCCGGACGACACGGCCCCGCGCGCAATCAGACCTGTTCAGCTCAATAGTCGTAATCACGCGCGGTTTTCGGGCCGTCATCTGCTATGTGCCTGCCCGCTACGGGAGGCCGGGCACCTCCGGCACGATCTCCACCGGTGTCAGGACCGGGTTGGCCGGCAGTACCGGTGCCGGCTTGACCACTACCGGCTTCGCCGGGACGGCGGGCGCCACCGGCACCGCGGGCGCCGCCGGTACCGCCGGAACGGGAAGCGCCGGCTTGGAGACCGGGGCGGCCGGCTTGGAGACGGGGATGTCGGGGATGTCGGGGATGTCGGGGATCTCCGGAATCCCGGGAATCTCCGGGATCTCGGGGACGGAGGGGATCGGCAGTGCCGGGATGTCCGGGATCGTCGGGAGGTTCGGCAGGGTCGGCAGCTTGATCGGCGGGAGCGTCACCCCGGGCAGGAGGGTCTGGAGAGACTTGAGGAGTCCGTCCAGGGTCGCGGTGATCCCCGCGAGGAGGTCGTCCAGCGGGCCGGCGGCCGCCACGCGGCGGTCGATCTGCTGCTGGGCGGCCGCGACTCGTTTCCTGGCGGCGGCGGCCGTGTCACCGTCCGCGGCGCCCGCGGGGGCGACCGCGCCGGAGAGTATGACGACGGCGAGGGCCGACGGGACGAGGACGCGGATGCGGGACGGCTTCGTGCGGTGCATGGCGGTTCCTTACGGTGGTCGCACAGAGGCGGACCCGAGCGATCCGTCTCCTCACCCACCGTGCGAACACCTTCTACGGAGCGCAACCGGAGCTTGAGCGGCCCGGCCGTCCCTGGGCGCTTCGTACGGCCTTCGCGCACGCGTCCGCAGAAGGCTCACCCGGGGCGGGGAAATCCTCGGGCCGAGCGGGCCGTTTGAGTGAAGCAGCGGAACCAACCCCCGGGAAGGACAGTTGACCAGGGCGCTCCACTAGCGGGCACTCGTGCGACAAAAGGACCAATGATGCTCAAGAAGATCATGACTGCTGCCGCGGTCACCGCCGCTGCCGTCGGCGCGGGCGCTGCTGTTGCCGCCCCGGCCATGGCCATCGGCAACGACAACGGGATCAACACCGTCAACGGGAACGGTGCTCAGCAGATCTACGGCAACCAGAAGACCGAAGGCCCGCTGAGCCCGCAGCTCAGCCTGGTCCAGGGCACCCTCAACAAGCCCTGCATCGGCCTGCCGGTCAAGGTCAACGCGCAGTCGATCCTCGCGGCCCTCAACGTCGGCGTCCAGGACATCAACGTCCTGTCCAACCCGATGAACCAGCAGTGCACCGAGAACTCCACCCAGGCCAAGGGCGACGAGTCGCTCTCCCACATCCTGGACAACATCCCGGTCCTGTCGGGCAACGGCTCCATCGGCAGCTGATCCCCGCTCCCCCTGCTTTCCCGCGGCCCGGGCCCCTCGCGCCCGTGGAGCGATGTGACGAGGGCCCCGGCAGCCTCCAGCTGCCGGGGCCCTCGGGCGTGCCGGACGGCCACGGTCACCCGGTCCAGAACTCCCACCACCGCGTGAGGATCAGCATCCCGATCACGCCGATGTGCAGGGCGGGCGGGGCCCAGCCGAACTCGGTGAAGAAGGTCCGTACGGGGCCGGGCGCGGGCAGCGCGCTCGTACGGATGTTGTGCGCGGTGACCGCCCAGAACATCAGCAGGGTGGCGGCCCAGGTCAGACAGCACCACAGGCAGAGCGCGTTGATCTCGTACAGGGACTGGACCATCAGCCAGGTGCAGAAGCCGACTCCGAAGGCCATCCCGGCGTTCAGTCCCAGCCAGAACCAGCCGCGGTAGCGGGCGCCGGCCAGCAGGCCCGCGCCGACGCACACGACGGCCCCGAACGCGACCAGCCCCAGCAGCGGGTTGGGGAAGCCGAAGGCCGCCGCCTGGTCGCTCTTCATGACGCTGCCGCAGGAGACCACGGGGTTCAGACTGCAGGCGGGCTTGAAGTCCGGGTCCTCCAGCAGGAGGAACTTGTCGAGGGTGATCACCCAGGAGGCCAGCACCCCGGCGGCCCCGGTGAGCGCCAGCAGCCAGGCCAACGCCCGCGGGCCGGCCTCCGGTTCGCCCTCGTGTCTGCTGTGGGGCAGCCCCTGCTGGCGGGGAAGGCCCACTGTTTTCGTTGCCATACGGGCCATGTTCCCGCGCTCCGGCACAGACCCGGGCGAACCATGCTCATCCCGGGACAAGTTGACCTGAAGGGGTGGCGGGAACCCCGGATGCTTCCCGGACGTTTTACCGAACCCCGGACGTGATGTCAGAGCCAGGGGCTACGTTGAGCTTCCGCTAAGTCACAAGCTGCGACGGCCTGGAGACCCACCTTGAGCGATCCGTACGAGACAACCGAGGCGCACCTCGAGCGACTCCTGGGCCGCGCCCTCAACTCTTTCGACCTGCCGGACCGGTTGGTCGAGCGCCTCGGCTCGGCGCTCGCCCACAGCTCCTCGCTGTACACCACCCACCACAGCCCGGCGGCGGGACTGTGGCGGGAGACCCACCGGCACACGTACCTGCTGTCCGACGGCGGTTCGGTGTCCCTGTGGGAGCTGGTGTACCGGCTGGTGGGCGACCGGACGATCCGGCACGAGGTCTTCGTGAGCAAGGCGGAGGCCTGCCTGGCCGTGGCCCGGCTGTTCGGCGAGGCCCCGGCGGAGGCGGCCTTCGACCCGGCGCTGGATCCGGCGCTCGCCGCCGCCGAGGAGGAGCCGGACACCGATGTGGCGGCACTGAGCGCACTGTTCGCGGCGACCACGCCGGCGCAGCGGCACCGGGAGTACGCGGTGGAGGAGTCCGCCGACCACGCCCGCCGGGTGCTGCGGCGGGCGGAGAACCCGGACCGGCCCGGCGAGGGGACGGCGCTGCTGCTGAGGTCGGCGTACGCCCACCAGATCACCCAGGCGTTCGGCACCCGGCCGTTCACGGCGGAAGGGCGGGGAGCCGGATTCAACCTGTACGAGCACTCGTTCGTACTGCTGGACGGGAGCGAGCTCAGCCTGTGGGAGGTCGAGCACACGGCGACGCCGGACGGGAGGCACATGTGCGAGGTGTACGAGAGCGAGGCGGCCGCCCGCGGGGCGATGGAGCTGCGCGCGCGGGTGAGATGACGGCTTCCCGGGCGGACACGACCTCACTGGGCAATACACCTAGGGCAGGGCGGGAGCGGAGAGGCGGAGGTTCGGGGGCGGGTTCCCGGTGATGCGGACCGCCTCGGGGCGCAGGTCGGCGGGGGTCGGCATGGCGCTGCCGGGGAGCTGGACCGCGGCCGCGCCGTGGGCCAGGGCCGAGGCGAGGGCCTTGGGACCGGTCCCGCCCGCGATGAGGAACCCGGCCAGGGAGGCGTCGCCCGCCCCGACGTCGCTGCGGACGACGGCCACGGGGGCCGTGCCGTGGAAGGTGCCCTCGGCGCTCACCAGGAGCTGGCCGTCCGCGCCGAGCGAGGCCAGCACCGCAGCCGCGCCCCGGGAGCGGAGCTCCTGGGCCGCCCGGGTGACCTCGCCGAGGGTGGCCAGCGGGCGGCCGACCGCTTGGGCGAGCTCCGAGGCGTTGGGCTTCACCAGGTCCGGGCGGGCCGGCAGGGCGGCGGTCAGCGCCGGGCCCGAGGTGTCCAGGGCGACCCGGGCGCCGGCCTCGCGGGCGCGGGCGACCAGGTCGGCGTACCACTCGGGCGCCAGGCCGCGCGGGAGGCTGCCGCAGGCCGCGATCCAGTCGGGGTGGCCGGCGGCGGTGCGGACGGTCTCCAGCAGGAGGGCCGATTCCTCCGCGGTGAGTTCGGGGCCGGGTGCGTTGATCTTGGTGACGGTGCCGTCCGGTTCGACGAGCGCGATGTTGGATCGGGTCTGGCCGGCGACCGTCACCGCCGTGACGTCCACGCCCTGGACGCCCAGCAGTTCGGCGATCAGTGCGCCCGGGGCGCCGCCGAGCGGCAGGACCGCCGTCGTGAGGACTCCCGCGGCGGCCACCGCGCGGGAGACGTTGACCCCCTTGCCCCCGGGGTCGACGCGGTCGCCGGTGGCGCGCAGCACCGCGCCGCGCTCCAGCGGGGGGACCTCGTACGTCCGGTCGAGGGAGGGGTTCGGGGTGACGGTGAGGATCATACGAGCACGACTTCCGTACCGGCGGCCTCGATGGCCGCCTGCTGGGCAGGGGCGAGCCCCTGGTCGGTGATCAGGAGGTCCACGTCCGCGAAGGAGCCGAAGCACGCGAAGTGCTCATGGCCGGCCTTCGAGGAGTCTGCGAGCAGCACCACCCGGCGGGCGGCTGCCATCGCGGCCCGCTTGACGGCGGCTTCCGCGAGGTCGGGAGTGAAGAGGCCGTGCGACGAGAAGCCGTTCGCGGCGAGGAAGGCGACGTCGGCGCGGATCTCCGCGTAGGCGCGCAGGGCCCAGGCGTCGACGGCTGCCCGGGTGCGGTGGCGGACGCGGCCGCCGACGAGGTGGAGGTCGATGCCGGCGTGGTCGGCGAGGCGGGCGGCGACGGGCAGCGCGTGGGTGACCACGGTGAGCGCGCAGTCGACGGGGACGGCGGCGGCGAGGCGGGCGACGGTGCTGCCCGCGTCGAGGACGATGCTCCCGCCCTCGGGGAGTTCGGCGAGTGCGGCGGCCGCGATGCGGTCCTTCTCGTCGGCGCGGGTGGCCTCGCGTTCGGTGAGGTCCGGTTCGAAGTCGAGGCGGCCGGCCGGAATGGCCCCGCCGTGCACGCGGCGGACCAGGCCGGCCCGGTCCAGGGCATTGAGGTCGCGGCGTACGGTCTCGGCGGTGACCTGGAAGCGGTCGGCGAGGGAGAGGACGTCGATGCGGCCCGCCTCGTGGGCGAGCCGGAGGATCTCCTGTTGGCGTTCCGGTGCGTACATGTGGATTCACGCCCGTTTCTGCGGATTACGCCCCACTGTACGACGCGACCAGCGCAAACCAAAGCAAACGGGCACGCCCGCCAACAGAAGCGGACATGCCCGTCGGAAAGGTGCCGGAGTCGGCTAGCCGGCCGGGACCGCCTCGGGCGCGGCCGGGGCGTCCTGCGCGCCGCCCTCGCGCTCGTCCATCGGGATCTGCTTGCGCGGCAGCACGAACATCACCGCGAAGATCACGACGAGCACCGCCACGACCCACCACAGCGCACCGCGGAAGGCATCGACGTACGGTGCGCCGAGGACCCTGTCGTCCTCGATCGACCCGAAGAAGACGACCGAGGTCAGGGCGAGGCCGAGCGCGTTGCCCATCTGGCCGGTGGTGTTGATCAGGCCGGAGGCCGAGCCGGCGTGCTCGCGCGGCACCTGGGACAGGATGGTGTCGTTCAGCGGAGCGACGATCAGACCCATGCCGATGCCCATGACGACCAGCGGGGCGGCCATCTGCCAGGAGCCGATCCCCATGCCGTAGCGCGCGGACTCCCAGATGTAGAGGAGCAGGCCCGCGGCCATGACCAGCGCGCCGGCCTGGAGCACCTTGCGGCCGAAACGCGGGACGAACTTCTCGACCGAGAGGCCGGCGGCGACGGAGACGGCGATGGAGAAGGGGATGCCGGTGCTGCCCGCGTGCAGGGGGGTCCAGCCGAGGCCCATCTGCATGTAGAGCGTCCAGACCAGGAAGAAGATGCCGGTGGCCAGGCCGAAGGCCAGCTGGACCGCGATGCCGCCGGCGAAGCTCTTGACCTTGAAGAGGGAGAGCTCGACGAGCGGGGAGCCATCCTTCTTGATCTTGTACTTCTCGTACGCGATGAAGGCGGCGAAGACGAGCGGCGACGCGATCATGCAGACGAAGCCCCACAGCGGCCAGCCGTTCTCCCGGCCCTGGGTGAGCGGGAAGATCAGCAGGACCAGCGCGAGGGTGGCGAGCACGACGCCGACCAGGTCCAGGCGCAGTGCCTGGGGGGCCTTGGACTCGGAGATGAACTTGCGGCCCAGGATGACGGCCGCGATGCCGACGGGCAGGTTGATCAGGAAGATCGTGCGCCATTCGAGGCCGAAGAGGTTCCACTCGGTGAGCAGCGCGCCGAGCATCGGCCCCGAGACCGCGCCGAGGCCGACGATCGCTCCGAACATGCCGAAGACCTTGCCGCGCTCCTGGGGCGGGAAGGTGACGTGGATGATCGCCAGGACCTGCGGGACCATCAGCGCCGCCATGCCGCCCTGGAGGAGGCGGGAGGCCACGAGCATGGCGGGGTCGGCCGCGATGCCGCAGAGCAGCGAGGCTGCGGTGAAGCCGGCAACGCCGACGAGGAAGAGACGCTTGCGGCCGAAGATGTCACCGAGACGGCCGCCGGTGATCAGGCCGGCGGCGAAGGCGAGCGCGTAGCCGGCGGTGATCCACTGGATCGCGCTGGTCGAAGCGCCGAAGTCCTGGCGCATGCTGGGTATCGCGATGTTGACGATCGTGACGTCGACCAGGTCCATGAAGGACGCGGTCATCACGATGGCGAGCGCCAGCCAACGGCGGCGGTCGGCGGTCGGGCTGGGTGTCTCGGTGGTCATGGAGAGAAACTTAGACGGGATCTAGGTCAGATGGTGTCCTATTTCCCATGGCAATGTGGATCGTATGACCGACACCCCGGCACGGCTGCTGACCCTGCTCTCCCTGCTCCAGACCCCGCGCGAATGGCCCGGGAGCGAGCTGGCGGAGCGCCTGCGGGTGAGCCCGCGCACGATCCGGCGCGACATCGAGCGGCTGCGGGAGCTCGGGTACCCGGTGGAGGCCACGCTGGGCGCGGAGGGCGGGTACAGGCTGGTGGCGGGGGCCGCGATGCCTCCGCTGCTGCTGGACGACGAGGAGGCGGTGGCGATCGCGGTGGGGCTGCGGGCGGGCGCCGGACACGCGATCGAGGGGGTCGAGGAGGCGTCCGTACGGGCCCTCGCGAAGCTGGAACAGGTCCTGCCGGGACGGCTGCGGCGCCGGGTGGGCGCGCTGCAGTCGGCCACGATCGCGGTGACCCGCGGGGACGGGGCCAGCATCGATCCGCGCACGCTGACCACGATGGCGGCGGCCGTGGCGGGGCCGGAGCGGCTGCGGTTCGCGTACCGGGCGCGGGACGGGGCGGACTCCCGGCGGCTGGTGGAGCCGTACCGGCTGGTGAGCACGGGGAGCCGGTGGTACCTGGTGGCGTACGACCTGGACCGGGGGGACTGGCGGACGTTCCGGGTGGACCGGGTGGCGGAGCCGTTCGCCACGGGCGCCCGGTTCACGCCGCGGGAGCTGCCGATGGACGCGGCGGAGTTCGTTCGGCGCGGGCTGCACGGCGGGGAGACGTACGCGGTGGACGTGTCGTTCGCGGCCCCGGCCGAGGTGCTGCCGGGGTGGCTGCGCCAGTATGCCGAGCCCGTGGACGGGGGCTGCCGGGTGCGGTTCTCCAGCGGGGATTCCCCGGAGTGGGTGGCGGCCCGGCTGGCGCTGACCGCGGTTTCCTTCACGGTGCACACTCCGGACTTCCTGGCCGCCGCGGCCCGCGCGCTGGCGTCCCGGCTCACGGCGGCCGTACCCCCGCAGGGGTGAGCAGGGGCAGGCCGGGGTGAGCCGGGTACGAGGGAGCCCCCGGCGCCTGGGGGGGATAGGCACCGGGGGCTCGTTCAGGGGCGGCCGCGCCGCGGGGGCTCGGCCGCGGGCCGGGTCAGGCCACCGCGTCGAAGCCCGTGTCGCGGGCCATCCGCTTCAGCTCCAGCAGGGCGTGCTTCTCGATCTGGCGGATCCGCTCGCGGGTCAGGCCGTGCTGCTTGCCGACCTCCGTCAGGGTCCGCTCGCGGCCGTCGTCGATGCCGTACCGCATCTTGATGATCGAGGCCGTGCGCTGGTCCAGCTTGCCCAGCAGGTCCTCCAGCTCCTCGCTGCGCAGGAGGGACAGGACGGACTGCTCCGGGGAGATCGCGGAGGTGTCCTCCAGGAGGTCGCCGAACTGCGTCTCGCCCTCGTCGTCCACGGACATGTTCAGACTGACCGGGTCGCGCGCCCAGTCCAGTACGTCACCCACGCGCTTCTCCGTCGAGTCCAGCTCGGCGGCGATCTCGGCGTGCTCCGGGTCCCGGCCGTTCTCGCGGTTGAACTCGCGCTGGACGCGGCGGATCCGGCCGAGCTCCTCGACCAGGTGGACGGGGAGGCGGATGGTGCGGGACTGGTCGGCGATGGAGCGGGTGATGGCCTGGCGGATCCACCAGGTGGCGTACGTGGAGAACTTGAAGCCCTTGGCGTAGTCGAACTTCTCGACGGCGCGCACCAAGCCGGCGTTGCCCTCCTGGATCAGGTCGAGCAGGGGCAGGCCGCTGCGCGGGTAGCGGCGGGCGACGGCGACGACGAGGCGCAGGTTGGAGCGGATGAAGATCTCCTTGGCCCGCTCCCCTTCCGCGGCCAGCGCTTCCAGCTCCTCGCGCGCCGGGCTCTCGCCCTCGCGCTCCATCTCGCCGTCGAGGATCTGCTGGGCGTACACGCCCGCCTCGATGATCTGCGAGAGCTCCACTTCCTTGGCCGCGTCGAGCAACGGGGTGCGCGCGATCTCGTCCAGGTACATGCCCACCAGGTCGCGGTCGGCGATCTCCCCGCCCACAGCGCGGGCGCTGCCCCTGGACTGACGACGGGCGACGGCGCGGGTTGCCATGCGTGCTCCCTTGCAATGAGTTAGGTCGCGGTGCGGCTACTGGAACGCGGCTCTGCGTCCCTGGACACTCTCCCGAGTGCCCGCTTCCGAAGGAAACAACGACTGGAATCGGGACAGAATTCCCACGTTGGTCTCTCTTTTTGGGGATCTTGCAGTATCCTGCTCCGCCACCGCGCTCACGTGACCGTCGTCACACTCCGCGGCACCTGCCGTGGCCTGCGCACTCCGCCCTTGAAGACGACCCTCGCCCGCTTCTGGTTGCCTGGCCCGGCCAGCGAATCGCTCGATACACGACAAGTGGCCCATCCACCCCAAACCGGCGCCCGCCCTCGCAGCCTCGCCCCACCCGTCCGAACGAGAGGGCGGGCATATTCCCGCGGCATGGTCGGCCACCTCCTGGCTTCGAAGGGTCGCTCGTGCCGCCCGGCCGGCGACGCCCAGACCGAGAGGAGGCGCTGCACCATGACCGCGCCGTCGGACCCGGACGACGTCCCGTGGCAGGCACGGAAGGCCATGGAACTCCCCGAGGGCTAGGTTCACCGTCGGCGAGGACGTCACCGGGCCCGGCGGGACGGGCCGAACGCGAACAAAAAGACCGACCCCGTGCCGTTCGCATGCGAACGGCACGGGGTCGTCAGTCATTCCCGGGGTTCCCCGAGCCGCGTCAGTGGGCGATCACCGGAATCTTCACATCGGCGTCCGCACCCGCGCCGTCACCGGAGGCGACCGGACCGCCGACACCCGGCCGGCCCGTGGTGATCAGCGTCAGCGCGATGGTCGAGCTGGCGACGAGGATGCCGACGGCCCACCAGATGGCGCTGGAGTAGCCCTCCACCATCGCCTGGGCCTGGATCAGCTTCGCCGCCGGGCCGCCCGCCGCGACCGCGGCCGCGTGGTCGGTCAGGTACGCGGTGGTCGCCGAGGCGGCGATCGTGTTCAGCAGGGCGGTGCCGATGGCGCCGCCCACCTGCTGCGAGGTGTTGACCATGGCGGAGGCGACACCGGCGTCGGCCGGGTTCACCCCGTGCGTGGCCAGCGACATGGCCGGCATGAACGCCGTACCCATGCCCAGGCCCAGCAGCAGCTGCGCCGGCAGGATCAGCGCCGGGTACGAGGACCCGACCTCCAGCTGGGTCAGCAGCAGCATGCCGGTGGCGGCGAGCAGGAAGCCCGGGCCCATCAGCAGCCGGGGCGCGACCCGGGTCATCAGACGGGCGCCGATCTGGGTGGAGCCCGTGATCATGCCCGCGATCATCGGCAGGAAGGCGAAGCCGGTCTTGACCGGCGAGAAGCCCTTCACGACCTGGAGGTAGTACGTGAGGAAGAGGAACAGGCCGAACATCGCGATGACGGCCAGGCCGAGCGAGAGGTAGACACCGCCGCGGTTGCGCTCCAGCAGGACGCGCAGCGGAAGCAGCGGGGACTTCACGCGGGACTCGACGAGCACGAAGGCCGCGAGCAGCACCGCCGAGGCGACGAACATCGTCACGGTGAGGGCGTCCGACCAGCCGGCCGGCTCGGCGCGGGTGAAGCCGTAGACCAGCGCGACGAGGCCGGTGGTGGACAGGATCACGCCGGGGATGTCGAGCGGCGCGCGGTTGCGGCCGCCGGCGGGCTCACGGATGATCATCCAGGCACCCGCGGCCGCGACGATCGCGAACGGGATGTTGACGAAGAAGGTCCAGCGCCAGTTCAGGTACTCGGTGAGGAAGCCGCCGAGGATCAGGCCGACGGCGCCGCCGCCGCCCGCGATCGCACCGTAGATGCCGAAGGCCTTGGCCCGCTCCTTGGCGTCGGTGAACATGACGGCCAGCAGGGAGAGCGCGGCCGGGGCCAGCAGTGCGCCGAAGGCACCCTGGAGGGCGCGGGCACCCAGCATCATCGCCTCGCCGTTGGCGGCGCCGCCGAGCGCGGAGGCCAGGGCGAAGCCGATGAGGCCGACGATGAAGGCGTTCTTGCGGCCCCACTTGTCGGCGATGCGGCCACCGAAGAGCAGCAGTCCGCCGAAGGCCAGCGCGTACGCGGTGATGACCCACTGGCGGTTGCCGTCGGAGATGCCGAGGTCGGTCTGGGCGGACGGGAGGGCGATGTTCACGATCGTCGCGTCGAGGACGACCATCAGCTGGGCCAGGGCTATGAAGACGAGTGCCTTCCAGCGACTGGGGTCGGCAGCCAGCGGCGCGGGCGCGGCTGTTTTCGGCATGGGGATACCCACTTACTGTGCGGAATGACTGAAACGTGATCTTTAAGACTGTTTAAGACGGGTTTACGACGCTAGCGGGCGCAGCCCGGGGCGTCACATGGTTTTCCGCCTCAGGTCCTCAAGGGTGGCCGCCTCGCCCGGCAGTTCGGAGCGGGCCGGCGCCCGCAACCCGTCCAGGAAAAGCTGGAGATGGCGGTGGACGAACCCGTCCACGTCCATGCAGGTGATGCCCGGCAGCGGCCGGCTGAGCTGGGAGAGGGCGATCATCAGATCGCCGACGCCGATGTCCGTGCGGACCAGCCCGGCCCCCTGCCCCGCGGCCACCAGCGTCTCGACGGCTTCCGCCAAGGCCTCGCGGGCCGCGATGAGTTCGGGGTGCTCGTGGTCGAAGTCCCCTGCGAGCATGGGACACAGGGCGCCGATCCGCTCGTCCGCCGCGGCGTGCGTGAAGCGGCACAGCGCGGCGAAGGCGTCGGCCTCCTCGACGAGGGAGTCCTCGGCCTGGACGGTGACCCGGTCCATGACGAAGAGCACGACGTGGTGCACCAGGGCCGCCCGGTCGGGGAAGTGCCGGTAGAGGGTCGCGTTGCCGACTCCCGCCCGGCGGGCGATCTCGTCGAACGGCGCCGCCGCGCCCTGCTCCACGAGCACCTCGCGCGCCGCCACCAGGATCCGCTCACGGTTGCGGACGGCGTCCGCGCGCGGCCGCGGCACCCGGGTGGGCGCCGTGGCCGACGTTTCCGCCCGGTCCGCCGCCCGGTCCGCCGCCCGGTCCGCGGACGGGTCCGTCGGCAGGTCCGCGGCCGCCGCCGGGGCGGACAGGACCGCCACCGGGGTGGTGGGGCGCTTCATGCGAGGCCTCCTGGCCTGAGTCTCGTACCCGCTCCCCAAACGGGGAGCCGGTCCCCGCTTTGCGGGACTCACGTACAAACGGGGATCGCGTCCCCGGTTATTTCACTCTCTTGTGTGACCTGGGTCACATCACGG
The DNA here is from genome assembly GCF_044769045.1 of Streptomyces sp. NPDC090741. Classification (NCBI taxonomy): domain Bacteria; kingdom Bacillati; phylum Actinomycetota; class Actinomycetes; order Kitasatosporales; family Streptomycetaceae; genus Streptomyces; species Streptomyces sp. NPDC090741. Next base: position 225,295 of record NZ_JBIVXF010000004.1, read on the forward strand.
TTCCCGTTCGGACGTACTCGACGCGCGGGCGCGCCGCAGCCGACGGAGGGTGATCGAACAGAGCGCAGTCCGGGCCCGGCCGGCTGCCGCGGACCCGAAGGCGATCTCCATGCCGCAGACCCGCCACCGGATACGCAGACCACACCGCGCCGGCGCGTACATCGGCCTCACCGTGCTGGCCCTCGGTGTCACGGCCACCGCGAGCACCGGGATATCCAGCCGCAGCCACTCCGCGGCCGGACCCGTGGCCACGAGCGCCGAATCCGCTCTGGCGCCCTGCCGGATCACCGGCGCGATGGGCGTCCAGATGTCCGAGGGGCTGCCGACCCCGCCCGGGTACTCCCGCTCGACCGGCGAGATCCGCGCGCTGAACCTGATGATCGACTTCCCGGACGCCAAGGGCGAGGGCACCGCGCTGGACCGCATGTCGGAGTTCTTCCCCCAGACCTCCGACTGGTTCCGCACCAGCTCCTACGGCCGGCTCACGTACCGGGCCGAGGCGCCGATAAGGACCTGGCTGCGGATGCCGATGCCGTTCGCCGCGTACGGGATCGAGCGCGGATCCGCGTACGAGCCGGGCTACCGGCAGCTCGTCGAGCACATCGCCAAGGCCGCCGACTCGGAGGTGGACTTCAGCCGCTACGACCTGGTCAACGTCCTGGTCACGCCGAACGCCGGACCGTCCGCCCTGGACACCGTGCTCTCGGTCACCTTCTCCGGCAACGCCGAGGCCCCGATGGCCGACGGCGTCCCGCTCGCCAACACGTCCTTCGTCTACAGCCGCCAGGACGACGGCTCGGGCACCTACCGGGAGACCGGCTACCGGGTGCTCCCGCACGAGAACGGGCACGTCTTCGGGCTGCCCGACCTGTACACCTCCGACGGCGGGGGCACGGTCGGGCACTGGGACATCATGAGCGAGGACTGGGGAGCCAACAACGACCTGCTGGGCTGGCACAAGTGGAAGCTGGGCTGGCTGGACAGCTCGCAGATCAGCTGCGCCGCGAAATCCGGCGTCAGCGACCACACCCTGACCCCGCTGGCCGTGGAGGGCGGCACGAAGCTGGCCTTCGTACCGCTGTCGGAGACCGCCGGGTACGCGATGGAGGTGCGCACCCGGGCCGGGAACGACGAGGCCGTCTGCAAGCCCGGCGTACTGATCTACAAGGTGGACTCCCAGGTGGACACCGGCCGCGGGCCCGTCACCGTCTCCGACAGCGCGAGCGGCAGCGGCGGCTGCACCCGGCGGCCCAACGTGCACGGGGAGCTGTCGGACGCGCCGTTCCGGCCGGGCGAGACCTTCACCGACGAGCAGGCCGGCGTCAGCATCTCGGTGGTGGGCGAGCTGCGCAACGGCAGCTTCCAGGTCCGGATCACCCGCCCCTGAGGCGCCGCACGACCGCCCACGACCACACGACCGAGGAGACACAGGATGACGACCGGCACCCCCGAAGAGCGGCTCGCCGCGGCCGGGTTCACCCTCCCGGAGGCCCTCGCCCCGCTGGGCGCGTACGTGCCCGCCCTGGTCAACGGGCATTACGTGTACACCTCCGGCCAGCTCCCGATGGCCGACGGCGCGCTGCTGCTGACCGGGAAGGTCGGCGCCGAGGTCACCGAGGAGCAGGCCAAGGCGCTGGCCCGGCAGTGCGCGCTGAACGCGCTCGCCGCCATCGCCTCCGTGGCCGGTGACCTGTCCGCCGTCAAACGGGTGGTCAAGGTGGTCGGCTTCGTGGCCAGCGATCCGCGGTTCACCGGCCAGCCGGGCGTGGTCAACGGGGCCAGCGAGCTGTTCGGCACCGCTTTCGGCGACGCGGGCATCCACGTGCGGAGCGCGGTGGGCGTGGCGGTGCTGCCGCTGGACGCGCCGGTCGAGGTGGAGGTCGTCGTGGAGCTGCACACCCCGATGGGCATCTGAGGCCCGTACCCGACAGGGCCTGCGGTCAGCCGGCCGCTCCGCCGCGGTACTCCTCCCAGGTCCACAGGAGCTGGCGGCGGGCCAGGACACCGACGGCGTACCGGCGGTACTTGGCGGTGCCGCGTACGTCGTCGATGGGGTTGCAGGCCGCGGCCGCGAGATCCCCGAACTGCTTCGCGATCGACGGGGTGATGACCTTGCGGGACTCCCAGAACCCGCCCTCGTCCAGGGCCGCGGCCAGGAACTCCTCGGCCGTCTTCGCCCGGACCGGCGTGGGCGCCGCCGAGCCGATGCCCGTACGGACGCTCCGCGTCGCCGGGTGCAGGGCCAGGCCGAAGGCGCAGACGGCGATGACCATGGCGTTGCGGGTGCCGACCTTGGAGAACTGCTGGGGCCCGTCGGCGGTGGCCACGTGCACGGCCTTGATCAGCTCGTCGGGGGCGAGGGCGTTGCGCTTGACCCCGGTGTAGAAGGCGTCGATCGGGATCAGCCGGGAGCCCCGTACGGACTCCACCTCGACCTGCGCGCCGGCCGCGAGCAGCGCCGGGTGGGCGTCACCCGCCGGGGACGCCGTACCGAGGTTGCCGCCGACGCTGCCGCGGTTGCGGATCTGCGGGGAGGCGACGGTGTGCGAGGCGAGGGCCAGGCCCGGGAGCTGGATCCGCAGGTGTTCCATGATCTGCGTGTACGGGACGGACGCGCCGAGCCGTACGACGTCCTCGCCGACCTCCCATTCCCGCAGCAGACCGATGCGGTTCAGGTCCATGAGGTACTCCGGCCGGCGATGGTCGAAGTTGATCTCGACCATCACGTCTGTGCCGCCGGCGATGGGCACGGCGGCGGGGTGCTCGGCCTTGGCGGCGAGCGCCTCCTCCCAGCCGGCGGGGCGAAGGAATTCCATGGGTGTCCCATGGACCGGAGTGTTCGACCTCAAACCGAATCAGGCGGAATTCCCCCGGTCATCGGGCTGATGCGGACCTTCGTTGAACGTGATCCTGCCGAAATCCCGCCCTTGGATGACCTTGTCGTGGAAGATACCGCCGCTGATGCTGATCGAGATCGACGGAGCCTGCTCGGCATCCCGCCAGCCCGGGTTCACCTCGTCCAGCAGCTCCGTGAGCTCCCGTACGGCCCCCTGATCGGCCTCCAGGACCGTCCGCAGGCGCTCCCGCCAGTCCTCTTCGAGCTGCTCCACTGCCGCCTCGTCGCCGTCGGCTCGGGCCAGCAGGAGCTCGGCGCGCGAGGAGCGGAGCTCCGGTTCCGAACGCCCGAGGAGGCGGGCCAGTCGCCCGCTCGTATAGGTCCAAGCGTCCGACGCCATCAGCCCGATGACGGTCGTCGCCCCCGCGGTCACGAGTGCACCCACATCCATGCGGCCCAGGCTAGCCGTAGGCTGGCGGCGGCGGGAACGGATCGGGGAAGTGGGGCAGGGTGCGGGTGGGGACGGAGCGGGGGCTGCCGGAGCACCGGTGGCTCACGGTGCCGGCCACGCGCACGGTCCTCGGCGTCATCCACAACGTCACCTCGGCGACGCGGCTGCTGGACGTGCTCGCCGTCTTCGAGGGCGACCCGCGCGTGCGCGTGGTGTTCGCCTGCACCGGGTCGTCGCAGCTGGACGGCGGGGTCGCGGAATTCGCCGCCGCGCACGGGCTTTTCCTCATTCCCTGGGAAAGGGCACTGGCGGAGAAATTCGACCTGGCGGTGAGCACCAGTCGCGGTGGAGATCTTGAGGAGATATCCGCACCACTCATAGGCGCCCCGCACGGGGCCGGATACAATAAAAAACTCATCCGGAATCCGGAATCCGGAATCCGGAATCCGGAATCCGGAATCCGGGGCAGGGGCCGGGGCCGGGGCCGGGGCGTTCGGGCTGTCCGCCGAATGGCTGCTCCACGACGGGGAGGTCGTCCCCTCCGCCATCGTCCTCTCGCATGAGGAACAGCACGCCCGCCTGCTCCGCGACTGCCCCGAGGCCGCCCCGTACGCCCACGTCACCGGCGACCCCTGCGCGGACCAGCTCGACGCCTCCGCGCCCTTCCGTACGGAATACCGCGAAGCCCTCGGAATCCGACCCGGGCAGAAGCTCCTCCTGATCACCTCCACCTGGGGGCCGGATTCCGTTCTGGGCGCCGCCGCCGATTCCGTACGCCGGGCGCTCGCCGAATTGCCGTACGACGAATACCGAGTCCTGGCCGCCGTCCACCCCAATGCCTGGTACGGCCACGGCGGCTGGCAGATCCGGAATTGGCTGGAGCCCTGCCTGCGCGCCGGGCTCCTCCTGCCGCCGCCCGCCGGGGACACCTGGAAGGCCGCGATCTGCGCCGCGGACGCCTTCCTCGGCGACCACGGCTCCCTCTCGCTGTACGCCGCCGCCCGCGGGCTGCCCGGGCTGCTCGCCTCCTTCGGCGCGGACACCGTCGCCCCCGGTTCCCCCATGGCCTGGCTCGGCGAGCGGCTCCCCCGCCTGGATCCGGTCAGCCCGCTGGCCGCACAGCTGGACGGGGCCGTCACCCTGCCGTCGGCGGCGGCCCGCATCACCTCGCGCCCCGGGCGCTCCCTGGCCCTGCTCCGCGCCCTCTGCTACCGCCACCTCGCCCTGCCCGAGCCGGAGTCCGCGTGCGTGCCGCGGCCCGTCACGGTGCCCGAACCCGGACCGCCGCGCACGCCGGTGGGTCCCGCGCTGTACGTCGACACCCGGATCACCGGCCGGGAGGTGGCCGTACGCCGCTACCCGGCCGAGCTGCAACGCGGGGCCGCCGCCCACCTCAGCCCCGACGTGCACGCGGTGGCCGACGCCGCCGAGCCGGATCCGCGGCTGCGCCGCCTCGCCGACGTGCTGGTGGCGCGGGTCGGGACGGATCCGGCGGCGGTGCTCGCCCGGAACCCGGGATGCGCCCTGGTCGCCGGGCCCGGGGCGCGGCTGCTGCTGCGGGACGGGAGGGAGTTCGAGGTGCCGGGCGGGGTGGATCCGGCGCCGGCGGGGTCGGCACTGCTGGCCCTCCTCGGCGAAGGGCTCGACCCCGAGGCGGAGTTCACGCTCCGGGTCGGTGGCGCCGACTCAGTCCTGCGCCTGCGCCGCGCCTCGGGCGAGGCGCATGCGGGCCTCCTCGGCCCGGATGCTGCGCAGTGACCCGTACAGCTCCAGCGCCTCCTGCCAGTCGGCCCGCGCGGCCGCCGGGTCGCCGAGGGCCGCGCGTACGTCTCCCCGCACGAGCACGGCGTCGGCCCGGTTGAGCGTGGGAACGGCGAAGGCCTCCAGGGCGGCCGCGAGCGGTTCGACCGCCTCCTCGGGGCGCCCGGCCGCGAGGCGGGCCATGGCCTGGCGCAGCCGGGTCTTCGCCGCGTTCCCGGTGTCCGGCTCGGTGAGCGCGAGGAAGCCGCGCAGGGCCTCGGCCAGGTGGGCGGCGGCCTGTTCGTGCCGGCCGGCCGCGCTCGCCGCGTTGCCCTGGTGATACTCCAACAGGGCCCGGCCGCGCGGGTGTTCCAGGTCTCCGAGGGCCGCCAGGGCCTGCCCGTACAGTTCGGCGGCCGTCTGCGGATCGCCCTGCAGGGCCGCGATCCGGCCGAGCCCCTCCAGGGCGGAGGACTCGGTCCGGGCGTGCCCTCCGGCGCGGCGGGCGCTCTCGCGGGCCGCGTCGTAGTGCGTGCGGGCCTCTTCGAGGTCCTCGGCGGAGCCGCGGTCGGTGAGGGCGAAGGCCAGCTCGAAGTGCATCCGGGCGAGGAGGAGTCCGTCGCCGCCGCGGCCGGCGGCGTCGGCGGCGAGCCGGGCGATGCGGATCCACAGGGCGTGGTGCCCGCGGTCGAGGAACAGGCCGTGGACGGCCTCGGCGAGCAGGCAGAGCTGCACCGGTTCGATCCCGGGCAGTTCGGCGACGGCGAGGAGGTTGTTCCGGTCGGGCTCCAGCGCCTCCAGGGCCTCGCCCTTGTCGCGGAACACGCCGGTGAGCGGGCCGGGTTCGGCGAAGAGGGCGCCGGTCCGCCAGCGCCCGGAGATCCGCAGCTCGGCGGCGACCGCCCGGCGCAGGTACCAGTCGATGACGCGCGGCACGTCGGAGGGATCGGGGGCGGCCAGGATCTGGGCGTGGCCGTGGACGACCCCGTTCAGCCGGGAGCGCCGGGGCCCGGACCGCTCCAGCAGGCCGGCCGCGTACAGGGGGCCTCGTACGCCGGGCGCCAGCTCGTCGAGGAGCGCGTCGGCGAACTCGGGACCGGGGTGGACCCCCAGGAGGCGGAATCCGCGCTGCACTTCGGGGTCGAGGGCCTCGTAGGCGAGGTCGAAGAGGCGGCGGGGCATTTCGAGCGCCTCCAGGATGTTCTCCCGTGCGACCCGGGCCGCCAGCCCCTCGACCCCGTCGAACGCCGGATCGGCGGCACTGGCCGCGGCGATGCGGACGACGTACGGGAGCCCGGCCGAGGCCCGCAGCACCGTACGCAGCGCGTCCCCGGCCGGTACCGGTACGTCCTCCCCCGCGACGGTGCGGAACAGCTCGGCGCACGCCTCCTCGTCCAGCTCGGGCACGACGAGCCGCACCGGCAGCCGCCCGCCGAAGGAGCCGAGCCGGAACCTGCTGGTCAGCACCACCATGCTGCCGGGATGGCCGGGCAGCAGCCGGTCCACGTCCACCTGGGCGGCGGAGAGGACCCCGTCGAGGACGACGAGCGAGGGCAGCTCGGCGGTCAGGCTGCGGAAGCGGGCGGCCAAAGTGTCCTCAGTGGCCGGGAGTTCGGCGCGGGGCGTGCCGAGCACCCCGATGAACGATTCGAGCACGGCGGCGGTGTCGGTGGGGGCGGCGAGCCCCCGGGGGCTCATGTCGGCGTAGAACACCCCTCCGGGGAAGGCGTCCTTGTGCTGCTGGGCCCAGTGCAGGAGCAGCCCGGTCTTGCCTACGCCGACGGTGCCGTGCAGCAGTACGAGGAGCGGCGCGCCCTGGCCGTCCCGCCCGGCGAGGAGCCCGTCGAGCCGCTCCCGCAGGGCCTCGCGGTCCACGAACCCGTCGGGGCCGAAGGGCAGCATGCGGGGTACGGGCGGGGCCATGGGCCCATGGTGAACCACCTGGGCGTCCCGGCCCATGAAGACGGGGCCGTTGAAGGTGCCGCCGGAGATGGCGCTGCTCACCGAGTCGTCCACGCCCGCAGTCTCCCAGCCCGCCCCGCCCGGACGCCCCCCTTCCGCCGGATCATGGCCGATAACCACCGCCGCCCGACCCCCCATCCGGGCAGAACCTGCTGGCGCACCCGACCCGTGGATGAGGCCTACAGCTGTGCGGCCGGGACGACGCGTTCGTCGTCCCGGCCGCACAGGAGGGCGTTCTGCCGTGGTTACTCGAAGGAGAGGGAGCCCTGGCCGGGCTGGCTGAGGTAGTTCTGCCAGCCGGAGGAGAGGGGAAGGTTGGCGCCGAAGCTGGTGCCGGAGCCCAGGTGGGTGGCGACGGTGCCATCGGTGCCCTGGATGATCAGGTCGGCCTTGCCGTCTCCGTTGATGTCCGCGTAGTAGAGGCGGCCCTGGCCGGGCTGGCCGAGGTAGTTCTGCCAGCCGGAGGAAAGGGGAAGGTTGGCGCCGAAACTGGTTCCCGAGCCCAGGTGGGTGGCGATCGTCCCATCGGTGCCCTGGATGACGAGGTCGGCCTTGCCGTCTCCATTGATGTCAGGGAAGGAGAGCCGGCCCTGGCCGGCCTGGCTGAGGTAGTTCTGCCAGCCGGAGGAAAGGGGGAGGTTGGCGCCGAAACTGGTGCCCGAGCCCAGGTGGGTGGCGATCGTCCCATCGGTGCCCTGGATGACGAGGTCGGCCTTGCCGTCTCCGTTGATGTCGGGGAAGGAGAGGCGGCCCTGGCCGGGCTGGCCGAGGTAGTTCTGCCAGCCGGAGGAGATCGGCACGTTCGCGCCGAAGCTGGTGCCGGAGCCGTTGTTGAAGTGGACGCCGATCGTGCCGTCGGTGCCGTGGACGAGCAGGTCCTTCTTGCCGTCTCCGTTGATGTCGGCGTAGTACAGGCGGCCCTGACCGGCCCCGCCCAGGAAGTTCTGCCAGCCGGCACTCACCGTGGTGCTCGCACCGAAACTCGTCCCCGAACCCGGACGGAGCCCGATCGTGCCGTCCGTGCTCAACACCATCAGATCGGCCTTGCCGTCACCCGAGATATCCGCACGGGTAGAGGTGTCCTGGATGTTGTCGTAGCGGCGGGGGCTGAAGGTGCCGTGGCCGCTGTAGTAGGGGTAGGGGATGCTGTGATGGACGGCACCGCTACCGCCGGACTCCTCCAGCGCGTCGTACGTGGAGTGATCGGAGCTGGTCCATCCGTTGAAGATGACGACATGGCCGTTGGCGCCCGAGTCGGGGTTGAGGAGGATGTCGCCCGGCTTGAGGGACTCCTTGGCGATGGAGGAGGTGTAGTTCAGCAGGGTGCCGGTGGTCTCTCCCCAGTTGTTCCCGCTGGAGGAGTCCAGGTGCCAGGCCATGGAGACGAAGCCGGAGCAGTCCGTCCGGTACTTGCCGTTGGAGTCCGTGCGGTAGCTGGTCATGCTGTACGGCACGCCTGCGTCGACCCACGACTGGGCCCGGTCGATGACCTCCGCCCGGCTGATGCTGCCGCCTGCCGAGGAATCCGCGGCCAGAGTGGCGAAGGCGCCGACAGCTGCGGGTGCCGCGACCTTCCCCGATCTGGCGGCTGCGGCCAACTGCGCCGCCGAGGCGGTGGTCGGGTTGGGAACCGTCGGGGTGAATGGGGTCAGAAAGCCCGAGTTCGCTGCGCTGGACGCGGCGGCGGCAGACGCCGTCGGAGTATCGGCGACGGCTTGGCCGAGCGTCGCAACGGTGACCGCACCGACGACCGCTATGGACAGGGCGAGGCGATTAATCATGTGCATGTCAGAATCCTTGGTGAGTGCAAGCAGCGGAGGTTCTCCGGGTACGGAGACCCAAGAGGCGGAACTGCGAAGAGAGTGGGAGGGATCGCTGTCCTGCAGGTGCAGCGATCCGGTGGATCGTGAAGGCCGGGAAAAGGGGCGACGCGCCCTCCTGGAGCGAGGCGGTGGCACGGGGTCCCGGCCTTCGGCTTCAGCCCGCGGTGCGTCAGTCGGGAGTGGAACCGACGACGTATCCGAGGCGGCCGATGGAAACTACGGCGTTCGACAGGAGACTGTGGGCGCGGTCCGCCGCGACGGCTTCGGTATCGGCGCGGACGAACAGGACGAGCGCGATACCGTGCGGCACGGCGCGGGCGCGGATGTGTTCCAGGGCGTGGTCCGCGTGGGCGTTCGCCCAGAGGAGGTCCTGCATCAGGTGGGCGTCCCTGTGGGTGCCCGCACTACCGGCCGCGCTGAGAAGGTGAGCTTCGACCAATCGCAACAGCCTCAGTCCCAACCGATGCCGTCGCCGAGGGATGCGCCGGTGGGTGCCACAACCGACACCCCGACGCTGTCCCATCCGATGCCGCCGGCGAGCGGCCGACCGGTCGCGGTCGCGGTCGCGGTCGCGGTCGCCGTCACCGTGGACACCGGCTTGCCGTCCCAGCCGATCCCCGTGAGGCCGGTGGCGAGTGCTCCGTTCAGCACCACGGGTGCCGCCAGTGCGGACAGCGTCAGCGAAAGGGCGGCAGGAGCGAACAAGCGAGTGGTCCAAGACATGGCGGTCCCCCGGGATGGCCGTGCGGCGATTGAGTGGAGTACGACGAGTGACGAGTGCGGATCAGCGGTCCTACGGCCAGGTGGCCCGGCGGGATCCGTGCTCCCCGCCGCTCTTCTGGTGAGCACCATCCTGTTCGAGCGCACCGCCGTCCGGAAGGCGTTCACCCTGGCACCAAGTGGCCTGACTGCATGGTGCCAAGTCGCCCAGTAGAACTGATGGTTCGCGTCCGCTTGTGATTCACTTCCGCGCCCTGAGATGATCACGCGACAGACGGCACCCTTGGTCTGTTCGATTCGGCTGGGGGGCTGAACGCATGCTGGAGTTCTTGGGGCTGGACAGTCGTACAGAGGCGGTCTACCAGGCGATGCTCGCCAGACCTGCCGGCGGAGTGGCCGAGCTGTGTGAGCTGCTGGGCCTGCCGGAGAGCACGGTCAGGGGGTGCCTGGACCAGCTCGCCGATCTGCAACTGCTGGGATCCTCGCGGGACAACCCCGGCGCATTGCGGGCGGTCAGCCCGGAGCGCGGACTGGAACTGATCCTGCGCCGCCAGGAGGACGAACTCCTGCGCCGCCAGCAGGAACTGGCGCTCGGCAAGGCGGCCGCGGCGCGGGCCGTGGCCGAGTACGCCTCCTTGCACCCCGACGCCGCTGCCGGCGCCACGGAACGGCTGGTCGGGCTCGACGCCATCCAGGCGAAGCTCGAAGTGCTCACGGAGACGCTCACCCGGGAGTGCCTGTCCGTCATGCCGGGTGCCGCCCAGTCCCAGTCCAGCCTCGACGCGTCACGCCCGCTGGACGAAGAGGCGATGGGCCGCGGAGTCAGCATCCTGACGCTCTATCAGGACAGTGCGAGAAACGACCCGGCGACGTACGCCTATGCCCGGTGGATGACGGAGCAGGGCGGAATGGTCCGCACCTGTCCCGTCCTGCCGCCCCGCCTCCTCGTCTTCGACCGCGAAGTCGCGATCGTGCCCCTCGATCCGTCCAGCAGCCGTCTGGGCGCGCTGTGCACCAGAGAGCCCGGCATCGTGGCCTCCCTGGTCGCCCTCTTCGAACAGACCTGGCACACCGCCGTCCCCCTCGGCACTGCCCAGCCGCAGGGCACCCACACAGGTCTCACCCCCGGCGAGCAGGAACTACTGAGGCTCCTCGCCGCCGGAATGACGGACGAGAACGCCGGCAAACGCCTCGGCATCTCCCTGCGTACTGTCCGCAGGCAGATGGCCGCGCTCATGGAACGCCTCAACGCCTCCAGCCGCTTCGAAGCGGGACTGAAAGCCGCGCAGAGTGGCTGGCTCTGACGGTCTCGTGCAGCGCTTGATCAGGGAAGCTCGTTCGATCACCACACTCGGTGATCGGCAGGAATACCCGCACCGCCACCCTCACCCGGCCGTCCTCGCGAGTGTCGTCCGGGGCACCCTCACCCTCCTCCAGGCAACCGCTGCAAGCGATCGCCGGGGCACCGCCGACTACGGCCGCCCTCCGCCCTGCCTGGCGCCCCCGCACACATCGCAGCAGCCCTTACCCCCTGGGCCGGAGCCGCACCGGCAGGCCCACTCGGCGGCCACGACCGGCAGAACGGCCCTGCCTGATCTTCGTCCTGGGCTTCGCCCTCTCGCAGAATGCCACCAGCCACCAGGTCCACATCGAAGCCCGCAGCAACGGCCGGCAGGAGCTCCGCGTCGCCTGACACACGCCTCCACCTGACGACGGCCGCACCCACCCCAGGGTGCGGCTCCACAAACGCACCCGGCCTCCGCGCCCACCACCCCAGACCTTCAGAACCCCCAGGTCACGACCCTGCCCTCGCCTCAGCCCCGCTCCTGCGGCAATCCATGCGACCACTCCCAGCACGATCCGCTAGGCTGTCAGCGGTCAGTCGACTACCGGGCGTGTGCCGGGGAAAGTGTCCGCGAGGACATCTCCACCTGGGTGTGCGCACGTCATCCGACCGGCATGCTTGTCGAGGCAACTCGTGTGATCCCTCTGGGGTTTCCGACAAAGCTTCCGACAAACCCCCGCCTTCGTAGCTCAGGGGATAGAGCACGGCTCTCCTAAAGCCGGTGTCGCAGGTTCGAATCCTGCCGAGGGCACATCGGAAAGGGCACCTACTGGATCAGTAGGTGCCCTTTCGCGTGCCGCGGTGGTGGGGGTCAGGCCACCAGGTCGGCGTAGAAGATGACGTTGTTGGTGCGGTGGCCGTCCTTGATCTCGCCGCCGCAGGTGAGGAGGCGGAGCTCGGGGCGCCGGGTCTCGCCGTAGACCTTGTCGGTCGGGAAGTCCTTCTTGTTGACGTCCTCGATCTCGCGGATCTTGAACTTCGCGGTCTTGCCGTCCTCGCGCGGCACCTCGATCAGGTCGCCGAGCTTGATCTTCTTGACGTCCTTCATCAGCGCCGGGCCGTGCTTGGTGTCGAAGTGGGCGACGAGGACGGAGACGCCCTTCTCGCCCGGGGTCGCGCCCTCGGTCCACCAGCCGGGGTTGTTCGCGTCCGTGTCGGCGTTGGGGACGCCGAGCTCGCCGGTGGTGGCGTCCACCTTGAGGTCGACCATCTTCTTCGCGTCCACGCCCGCCGCGTCGATCTTCATGCCGGTCGGTTTCGACGGGGGGAGGGCCGTTGTCGCGTTGGCCACGGGGGCCACGGGGGCCACCGCGGACGCGTTGCCGACCTTGGGGTCCGGCGGGAGTTTGCTGCCGCCGGCACCGCAGGCGGCCAGGGCGCCCGTGACGGACAGCGTCAGGGTCGTCGTCACGATCGCGCGGCGCGTGCGGGGCATGAGGGTGCTGGGCATGGTGTTCTCCGGGACGGGGAAGGGCGGTGTGGGCGGGCTCAGCCCTCGGTGCGGCGGCGGCGCAGCGTCGCGAAGCCGAGGCCGGCGGCGCCCGCGGCGGCCAGGCCGGCGCCGCCCGCCATCAGCACGGCGCCGTCCGCGGAGGGCTTCGCCGCAGAGGGACCGGACGGCGCGGCGGGTGCGTCGGCAGCGAAGGCCTGGGCGGTCGGGAGGGCCAGTGCGGTGACGGCACCGGCGGCGACGGCAGCGGTACGGAAGGTGGCGCGCATGGTGGGTTCCCCTCAGGTCGGCGTCGCCCGGCCGCGGTCTCGGTCGGTCCGGCTGTCCGCTTCCTTCGGTGCGGGTGCGGTTCGGCCTGGCGACAAACCCGACGTTACGAGGGCCATGTTTTGGTAATCCGTCGGTAATGTAACGGTTGTCCGGATGCTTGGGCACGACCCCATGAAGGACCAAAGTCCCTGGTGAGGGGCGTACGAAAGCCCTCCCGGCCGGAACCGGGAGGGCTGGCGCGACGTGGGTCGTCTGTCGTGGGTCGTCTGTCGTGGGTCGTCTGTCGTGGGTCGCGGGATCAGCTCAGGCCTCTGCTGCGTTCCCCGATGCGGTCACCCTGTGGGGTGCCGGCCCGCTTCAGGGCCGCCTTCGTGTGCGCTCCGCCCTTGACCTTGCTCCGCACGAGACCGTCGAAGCCGTGGCCTGCCGGGCGCGGCTGCCGATCCGACCCCTGGGCCTGGAAGGCCTCTCGGAAATCCTGCCTCTGCTGCTCTTTGCTCATCCCGTCGTCAACTCCCTCGGGAAGCACCCAATCGGACTATTGGGATGGTATGCAGATATGCGGAGCAACGCACCCGGACCGACCGTAAAAACTCCCGATCAAGGACGCGGCGGAGCCGGGCGCTCCAGCGGCCCCGCCAGCCACCGCGTCAGCTCCTCCGGGCACGGCGTCCCCCGCGGCAGCTGGTACTTCGCCGCCACCCGGTACACCCCCGGCCCCGGCGCCAGCAGCTCCGTCCACACGTCGCCCGCCGCGTCCGGAGCCGCCTTGAACAGGCACCCCGCCGTGTTCGCGTACTCCTTCGGCAGCGTGCCCGAGCCGCCGCCGCCGCCCCCGCCGCGCGCCTTCGAGGCGAACGTCTCCTGCGGCGGCGGCACCGGCTTGCCCGCCCCGTCCACCAGCCCCAGCCACGGCGAGTGCGGGATCCGTACGAGCACCCGCCCGGCCGCCTTCACGTCCACGACCAGCTGGTCCGCGCCCGCCCGCACCACCGTGGCCGGCCCGGACACCAGGTCCGTCGGCCCGTCGACCTTGTAAAGCCGCCAGTTCCGGTCGCCCCACACCTGCTGGAGGTACGGGAGCCCCTCGCTCACCAGCTTCGCCTCGTCCTCCCCGCCCGAATCTGGTTTGTCGGCCGGCAGCACCACATAGTGCACGGCCCAGCGATCCAGCCACTCCCGGTAGCTCTCGGCCGTGAGGGTGTCGTCGTAGAAGATCGGGTTCCGCTCCAGGTCCGCCTGCCGGTTCCAGCCGCGTGCGAGGTTGACGTACTCGGGGAAGGCGGAGGACTCGCGGTGGCTGCTGGCCGGGACCACCTCGACCCGGCCGCGCTCGGCGCCGGCCTTCTTCAGCTGGTCGACCAGCGGGGCCAGCTCCCGGTTCCAGGCGGCCACCGGGGTGGTGCGGACGATGTCCGTGATGCTGTTGGAGGTGATCCAGACGTTGATGCCGATGAACGCGAACAGCACCGCGTACCAGTGCCGGCTGCGCGGGACCGCGTACGGGAGGGCCGCGAGCAGCACGGCCCCGCCGAACAGCATGACCAGCCGGGTGACGTTCGAGCCGACCTGCGAGTCGATCGCCCAGGTCAGCAGGACTCCGAAGGCGTACACGGCGGAGGCGATCCGGACGGTCTTCCACCGCTTCGGTACGAGGAACAGGATCGCCAGCCCGCAGAGGAACGGCGGCGCCGCCGAGCCCAGCTTCATCGGCTGCGTCCCGGAGAACGGGAACAGCCAGGCCGACAGCCCGACGACCGCCACCGGGGCGAGGCCGAGCGCGTACGCCCCCGGGCGCCGCCCGCTCAGGAACAGGGCGGCCGCGATCACCCCGAGGAAGAGCCCCGCGACCGGGCTGGAGGCGGTCGCGAGCCCGGCCAGCGGCGCCGCCGCGGCCGCCTTGGCCCAGCGCCGCTCCGCCCATTTGCGGGGCCAGCAGAAGACGACGGCGACGGCGCCGAGCGCGAACATCGCGCCGAGCCCGAAGGTGACGCGGCCGGACAGGGCGTTGCAGAGCAGTCCGTACACCCCGGCCAGAGCCGGCCACAGGGGCTCGCGGACGGTGCCCCGGCTGCGGGTCAGGATCAGCGCGAGCAGCCCGGCCGAGACCGTACCGGCGACCATCATCGTGGTCCGCACGCCGATCATGTGCATCACGTACGGGGACACCACGCTGTACGAGACGGGGTGCATGCCGCCGTACCAGGCGAGGTTGTACGCCGAGTCCGGATGGCGGCCGACGAACTCGGCCCAGGCGTCCTGCGCGGCCAGGTCGCCGCCGCTGTTGGCGAAGCTGAAGAACCAGATCACGTGCAGGAGCGCCGCCACGGCGGTGGCGACGAGCACCGGGTGGCGGCGGAGCCGGCCGAGGGAGCGGGAGGCGAGGGAGCGGGAGGCGAGGGAGGCGGTCGCGGCCGGAGCGGCCCCTATGCCGCCGGGCGCGGCTTCGGGCAGGTCGCCGGCGCCGGACGCACCGGATCCGCCGGCGGCCGCCGGTGCACTCCGGTCGCCCTGGCTCTGCTGCTCGGCGGTGGTCACTGCACTACTCCCCGGATTCCCTGGACTCCACGGACTCTCCGGACTCTCCGGACTCTCCGGACTCCCCGGGTTCACCGGAGCATCGATCGAACTTCTGCGTACCGTTCCCGGGTCGCTAGACGCGCGGCGGCGCCCCGGGGTTGCCCGGGGCGCCGGAATCACGCGGTATCGCGGGGGCGATCAGCCGACACGGGTCAGTTTGCTGCCGATGCCCGGCGCGGCGAGGTCACTTTGCAGTGCCACCGGCACCTTCACCTGGCTGGCCCCTTCACCGACGGTCAGCACGCCGATCTCGGTGCCCGCCTTCGCGGTCTGGGGCAGCTTGCCGTCCCCGGCGGAGAGCTTGACGTTGACCGTGAGCGACGGCCAGCCGACCGCCTCCACGTCGGCGGTGGCGACGACCGGGGTGTGACCGCCGAGACCGTCGTCCACGTACCCGACGACGTCGCCCTTCTTCACGACGGGCGCGTTCACCAGCATCTTCTGCGTGGCCAGCATGACCTGCTTGCTGGCCGCGATCGCCGTGTCGAGGATCGGGACGCCGTACTGGCCGAGCACCGCGCCGACGATCAGCTGCCTGGTCTTGCCGACCTGCTTCTCGGCGGCGAAGAGCAGGTTGCCGCCGGCCTTGGTGGTGGAGCCGGTCTTGATGCCGAGCGCACCGTTGCCCGGGATGAGGGTGTTGTAGTTGCGCCACTTCTTGCCGTACGGGTCGGTCCAGTCCGGCAGCTTGGTGATCGCGATCAGCTCCGGCATCTCCACGACCTTGAGACCGAGCTTGACCTGGTCCTCGGCGGTGCTGACCGTCGTCGCGTCCAGACCCGAGGGGTCCGTGTACGTGGTGTTGGCCATGCCGAGTTCCTTGGCGGCCTCGTTCATCTTCTTGACGAACGCGTCCTGGTCGCCGCCGGAGTCCCAGCGCGCGAGCAGCCGCGCGACGTTGTTGGCCGACGGAATCATGATCGCGGCGAGGGCGTCGTACTCCGAGATCTTGTCGCCCGCCTTGAGCGTGCCGACCGTGGACTCGCCCTCGGAGCTCTTGGCCCCGTCGTCGACCGCCGTCTGGTCGACGTCGATCATGGGACCCTTCTCCCCCTTCTTGAGGGGGTGGTTCTTCAGGATCACGTACGCCGTCATCGTCTTCGCGACGCTGCCGATGGCGACCGGCTTCTGCTCGCCGAAGCTGCCGACCGTGCCGAGGCCCGCGGCGGCCATGTAGGCCTGGCCCTCCTTCGGCCAGGGCAGGACCGGGTTGCCGCCGTCGAAGGTGTACGAGGACTTCGCGGTCATCGTGAGCTTCGGCTCGGGCATGGGGCGCACGAGCTGGACGACGGCCAGGATGATCGCGAGGAGCGCGACGAGCGGGGCGTAGATCTTGAACCGCCGGGCGGCCGTGCGCATGGGGCTCGGCGGCGGGGGCGGGTTGTTGGTGAGGTCCGCGAGCATGTCGAGCGGCGGCTTGGGCGGCAGCGGCTGCTGCGTGGTCCGCTCGGTCCGCTCGGGTACGGGTACGGGTACGGGGGGCGCGGCGGGGGCCGGAGCCTGAGCCGCTGCCGCGGGGGCCGCCGGCGCCGGCTTCGGAGCCGGGCCGGCTTCCTTGCGCAGCGGCACGAACGTGCTGGCCCGCTCCCCGTCGACCGCCTTCGGCGGCACGGGCCGGGAGCCCGCGGGCTTCTGCGAAGCCGGGGCAGAGGCCTTGGCGTCGGGCTTCACGGCCCGGAACACGGCGGTGCGCTCGCTGTCCGCGGCCTCGTCGGAACCCTTGCCCGCGCCGCCGGACGCGGACCCGGACCCGGACCCGGACCCGGAATCCACCTTCGGAGCCCGGAACACGGCGGTGCGCTCACTGTCGTCCGCCGACGGCTTGGCCGACGCGTCGGCCGCGGCCGCCGAACCGGAACCCGCAGCCCCGGAGCCCGAACCACCCTTGGCGGGAGCCGAACCCGGCTTCACGGCGCGGAACACGGCGGTGCGCTCGCTGTCGTCCGCCGACGGCTTGGCCGACGCGTCGGCGGCGGCCGCAGGCTTGCGCGCGGAAGCAGAACCTGAACCCGGACCCGGCCGCTCGGCCGATCCATCACCGGCGGCCGACTTGGCGGCGCCCGACGCCGAAGCGGAATCCGGATCCGGCTTCCGCGCCGGGACATCGGCGGCAGCCGGCTTCGCAGCGGCCGCCGCAGCACCAGAGCCGGAACCAGAAGCGGAACCTGCGGCGGCGGCACCCGAGCCGCCCTGCGCCGAACCCGGCCGCACGGCCCGGAACACTGCGGTGCGTTCACTGTCATGCGCCGGTGACGGCTTGGCCGGAGTATCGGCAGCGGCCGGCACGGCCGCGTCGGAAGGCTTGGCGGGGGAAGCCGGATCCGGCCTCCCGGCCGGGCGACCGGCGCCGGCCGAAGGGGCTCCGGAAGCGGAACCGGAACCGGAACCGGAACCCGTGGCAGGGGTGTCGCCGTTGGCGGCCTCCGAAGCGGAACCCTCTGTGGGGCCTCGCCCGCCGCTGACCGGCTTCCCGGCGGCGGACGCCGGGGCATCCGTACCGGCCGCCGGCCGCACGGCCCGGAACACGGCGGTGCGCTCACTGTCGTGCGCCGGCTTTTCGGCCGAAGTCCGGGCAGCGGCGTCCGGCTTCGCAGCCGTCGGCTCCGCGGCGGCCCCATCGCCCTCGGCGGAGGCCGGAGCCGAGCCCGGCTCGGGAGCGGTCGGTGCTGCGGCGTCCGCATCGGCCTCGGCCGGAGCAGGGTCCGGCTTCGGAGCGGCGGCCGGCACCGGGGTGTCCGTACCGGCCTCGGCCGAGGCCGCACCGGGCTCCGGCTCCTCGGCAGCAGGCTTCGGCTCCTCAGCTGCGGGCTCCGGCTCCTCGGCAGCAGGCTTCGGCTCCTCGGCTGCGGGCTTCAGCTCCTCATCTGCGGGCTTCGGCTCCTCGGCTGCCGGCTTCCGCTCGACCGGCTTCGGCTCGGCCGGCTTCCGCTCGGCCGGCTTCCGCTCGGCCGGCTTCCGCTCGGCCGGCTTCCGCTCGGCCGGCTTCGGGGCGCGGAAGACCGCCGTCCGCTCGCTGTCGGCCGGCGCCGAGTCCGAGTCCACCCGTCCGGAGGACCCGGTGGTCTCGTCCTCGGTCGTGGCCACCCACGCCGCCACCGCCTCGCGCAGCGGATCCCGGCCCTCGGCCGAGGCGGCGTCGGAGGTCCCGGACTCGGGTTCCCGCGGCCGGAACACCGACAGCCTCGGGTCACGCTCCGCGGCGGACCTCGCCGCCCCCGACGCTCCTTCATCAACCGACTTGTCGGGGGACTCGCCCGCCACCAGTTCCTCCTCGATCGCCACCACGTTCGGCTGTCCGAATGTCTAACAGTGTCCCGTCTAGGGGGCATCGCCCCCGTGCTAGACGAGAACGACATAGTTGCCGGTTCCCCCACAAAGCGACCAGGCGCTCTCGACAGATGAATGTGAGAGGCGTCACCCTGTCACTCATCCACGCGGGGAGGCATGGATGGGCAGGAGCCGCAGAACAATTCCGGAGGAGCTTCTGCTGCTCGCTTTGGACCCGACCACGGGTACCACGGCGCAGCCGCAGTCGCTCGACCTCGGCCTGGCCGGGGCACAGCTAGTAGAGCTGGCTCTGGCAGGACGGATAGCCCCTGACGGGGATCGTATCGCCGTGGTGATGCCACGGCCGACAGGAGATCCGACCCTGGACTCCGCACTGGAACTGCTGCGCAGGCGCGGCAGCCCGGTACGGGCCGTCCACTGGATCGGCGGGCCCCGGCTGGGGCTCCGCCAGATTTACCTCGCTCATCTGGAGCGTTGCGGCATGGTCCATGCCGTCGCGGGCCAGATGTGCGGAGTGCTGCCGACGACTCGCTACCAGGCGACCGACACGGCGATCAGCCGGGAGATCCGTGCCCGGCTCGACAGTGCGATCCGCACCGGCGTACCGCCGGACCCGCGGACCGCGGCGCTCGCCGCACTGGCCCACGCGGTCGGACTCGGCAAGCACCTGTACCCCGGCAACGAGGGGCGGTCGTCCAGGTCCCGGCTGCGGGATCTGATCCGGCACGACCCGATGGGCGGTCTCGTGGCGCACGCCGTCATGGACGTCCAGAACGGTGTGGCTGCGCAGCCGCGCCGTGACCGCGCACCGGCGGCCCCGCCGGCCGCCCGGGCCACGGCGAACGGCGTACCGATGCAGGCGCGCCGGACGGGCGCGATGGCACGCGCCGGTGTGGCCGCGCACTGATCCACGGCTTTACCGATTCACCGCTCCACCGAACCGCCATCGCCGCAACCGGTGTCCCCGATGACCCGGTTCGGGAGCCGCCAGCGCGCGGGATGGCGGGGCCGGTCCGCCGGCCCCGCCATCCCGCGCGTCTGCATTTCCGGGCCGTTCTCCGGCGCCGCCCCGCCCTTCGGTGGCAGTCTGCTCACCATCAGACACGCAGAGAGACAGAACCAGAAGAAGGCGGAGGTGCCGTTCAAGTGGCGTCCAATGTCAATCCCACCGTCCGACGCCGCCGACTGGGCATGGAGTTGCGCAAGCTCCGCGAGGACAAGGGCATGACGGCCGAGCAGGTCGCCGAACGCCTGCTCGTCTCCCAGTCGAAGATCAGCAGGCTCGAGAACGGCCGCCGTTCCATCAGCCAGCGCGACGTCCGCGACCTGTGCGACGTGTACGAGGTCGAGGACCGCCGGCTCGTCGACTCCCTCATGCAGATGGCCAAGGACTCCCGCCAGCAGGGCTGGTGGCACGCCTTCGGCGACATCCCGTACAGCGTGTACATCGGCCTCGAAACCGACGCCGCCAGCCTGCGCACCTACGAACCCCAGATGGTGCCCGGCCTGCTCCAGACCCCGGAGTACGCCCAGGCCCTCATCCGCGGCGCGCTGCCCGAGACCGCTCCGGCCGATGTCGAGAAGCGCGTCCAGGTGCGCATGCACCGGCAGAAACGGCTCTCCGAAACGGACAACAACAATCCGGAAGTCGGGCCGTTGCGACTGTGGGCGGTCATCGACGAGGCCGCGCTGCGCCGGCACGTGGGCGATCCCCAGCTGATGATCAAACAGCTCGAGTACTTGATAGAGCAGTCCGAACAGCCGTACATCACCGTGCAGGTGATGCCGTTCTCGATGGGCGCCCACCCGGGCGTGAACGGCCAGTACGCGATCCTCGAATTCCCCGACGCGTCGGACTCGACGGTGGTCTACATCGAGGGCGTGACGAGCGATCTGTACCTGGAGAAGGCCAACGACGTCCAGAAGTACAGCGTCATGTACGAGCACCTGCGCGCGCAGGCCCTCAACGTGGAACAGACGCGCCAGTTCATCGCGGAGATCATCGGCCAGTACGCGAGCAAGGGGAAGTAGGTAAAAGGGGAGAAAACCGGGCAGGTGGCGAGGGGGGTCGGTACGGTACACCGTCACTCCCCAGCCACAGAAGTCCTGAATGGAATATGCCACTCGGTCGGGTGAATGACCCCTTCACCCGTCGGAAGGTGCCGGTAGCGTCGATCACGTCGGTCAGGGAAGCGAAATGGCCGACACCTCACTGGCACAACTCGCTGAACCGGAGAGAAACATGGCTATTCGTCAGGGCGCCTCGGACAACTGGATCAAGTCCTCCTACTCCGGCGGAAACGGCGCTTGCGTCGAGGTCAAGTCCCCTGTCGTGGAGGCCATCGCGGTCCGCGACTCGAAGGTGCAGGACGGCCCGTCCCTCACCTTCGCGCCGGGTTCCTGGACCTCGTTCGTCACCGACGTCACCGAGGGCCGGCTGGGACGCCTCGTCTGAACGTCACGACGTACGGCCCCGCCGATCCCTCCTCTGCACCACGCGCAACGACTGCATTACCCGCACCACTGACTGAAGCCCTCTCGACTGGCCCGCCGTCCCGGCCGAGGGGGCTCGGCCATGTCCGGGGCCGGATCCCGCCCGTCTCCGACTAGCGGAGCTCCCCCACGTACCGGTCCGTTCCCGGCACCGTCGGGATGAACGGCGCCACCAGCTCCACCCGCCCCAAACCGGCCTCGGCGACCTCGACGTCCAGGCCCTGGAACCGGTCCCAGCAGGTACCCGGATCCGCCTCCAGGAACCACAGCAGCGTCAGCCGGGTGTCGACCCCCTCGACCTGCTTGACGTACGTCATCCGGTCGCCGGGCAGCGGGGTCGGCCGGAAGACCGTCACCATCGCGGCCGGCGAGCCGTGCAGCCGCTTCGGCAGGGCGCGCGAACGCAGCCACTCCAGCAGCTCCGCCCGCTGCTCGGGGCCGTCGGCGTCGATGACCTGGAGGACCAGGCCGGCGTACGGATGGTCGAGGGCGTGGAAGTCCCGGGGGCCCGCCGCCCCGTCGCGGTAGACCGTGGCCTCGTGGTCCTGGAAGGCCGTGAAGACGTGGGTGCGGTCCTGGTAGACGCGGCCGTCACGGTTGAGGCGCTTGTTGATGCCGACCGTCCACTTCATGTGCTCGTCGTAGCGGCCCTCGGTGACCCAGTACGTGGAGATGTAGCACCCGGCGGTGACGGGCTGGGCGACGGCCGATTTCTCCGGGTAGCGCAGCTGCTGGAGCTCGCGGGTGGCGACCCAGCGGCGGCCCGCGTACATCCAGGGCATGGCCATGGCGCCGGCGTAGTAGTGGTCGTCCTCGTACCAGCGGTTGTACGCGTACTCGTGGCCCGGGTGCGGTTCGACCATGGTGATCAGCGCATGCCCGGGGCGCACCCCGTACGGGCCCACCGCCGCCAGGTCGGCATAGGTCTCGGGGCGGGTGTCTTGGCTCTGGTGTTCCGTCTGTTCCGTCGTCATGCCGAACGGTCTAGCTGATGAGACGTCAGATGGGGAGGGGGTGCGCGGCGTTCCGCACCTTGACATACATGTGTCGCATGCACCTTTACGTGGCGCCGCCCTCGCAGCAACCCTCATCGGCGGTGCTACAGCACCTGCTCAGGCCGGGGTCGGATTGAACGACGACTCCAGCGTGTTCTGGAACACCGATGACGGCATCGCCTTCTTGCTAGGCGGCCTTCGGCATGCCGACCGTGCAGTCTCGGCAGCGGCCGGGGGCCGGGGCGCGGAAGGCGCGTTCGCAGCCGTCGCAGGTCTGGAAGGGGTATCGCGGGCTGTCGGGGGGCGGCGGGCCGCCGGGTGCACCCGTGTGTGCGGGCAGCGGGGCCGGGACGCAGGCGCGCAGCCGGTGGGCGACCAGTCCGGCCGGGTTCCGCAGGTCGGACGGCACGTCGGCGGTGAGGGCGCGCCGTACCGCCTCGGGCGCGGCCCCGCGTTCCAGCCACTCCACGACGCCGGGTACGAGCCGTTCGACATCCCGCTCGGAGAGCAGCAGGCGCGGTTCGCGGATCCGCAGGCCGGCCAGCAGCTTCGCGGCCTCCCGCCGGACCCCCGGGGCGGGCGGTGATTCCCGTACCGGCTCCCGTACGCCGCCGCCGTCGCCCGGCGGCTCGACGACGGGCTCCGGGTCGGGCGCGGACGGTACGGGAGCGGGCGGTACGGGTTCCGGGTCCGGGTCCGGCTCCGGCTCCGGCTCCGGGTCCAGCTCCGGCGGGGTCTCGGCCAGCGGGACGTTGTACGACACGGTGCGGGTGACCACCCTGCCGTCGACCGTGCGCAGCCGCGTGCGGCGCAGGAATCCCGCCGCCTCCAGCTCCCCCAGCGCCCGCCCGATGCGGTACTCGGTCTCGGGGAAGCGCTCGGCCAGGGCCCGGATGCTGACCTGGGCGCCCTCGGGGAGCGACTGGATGTGGAGGGCGGTGCCCATCGCGAGGAGCGACAACTGCCCGTGCTGGGCGAGCTGGTTGCTCACGACCGTGAAGTTGCCCGGGAGGGGGACCTTGGCGTGCTTGACGCCGGAAAAGCCACCGGATCGGGCGGTTCCGCGCGGAGTACGAAGTGATGCGGGCATGCCCGCGCTAAGCTTCTGGAAGGCCATCGGGAAGGGATCGCTTCCTCGTGGATCAGGCCCTCGGCCGGGATTCCAGTCCCGCCGGGGGCCGTCTCATGTCTGGAGTTGTCGCGGCGAGCATATGCCAGCCAACCCCACCTAAATCCAGTCGACTTGGGCAGATTCACCCGTCCGAGCGATTGCCGTCGAACGGGGAGGCTGGAGGGGTTTGGTCTGGTTCTTTCCCCCGGTTCTTTGGTCTTTGACCACGAGCCGAACCGGCTCTCCCGCCACCGCCACGCACCTTCCCGGAACCCGGTCCGAACAGCGCAGTCGCGGCTTCCCGCCGGCGTCGGCGACCGCGCAACGCCACCGAGACCCCGTCCGCGTCCACCCACCCCTTCCCTCCCCCGCGGCAACGCCCTAATCTGACGCAGCGTCAGGCACAGTCGGCCCGCCGGGAGGCACGCGCATGCTGCTGCAAGGGAAGACCGTCATCGTCTCCGGCGTCGGAGCCGGGCTCGGGCACCAGGTGGCCGCTGCCGTCGTACGGGACGGCGGGAACGCCGTGCTCGGGGCGCGGACCGAGGCCAACCTCGCCAAATCCGCCGCCGAGATCGACCCCGACGGGGCGCACACGGCTCATCTGCCGACCGACATCCGCGACGAGGGGCAGTGCGCGGCGCTCGCCGCCCTCGCGCAGGCGCGGTTCGGGGGGATCGACGCCGTCGTGCACGTGGCCGCCTGGGACTCGTACTTCGGGGGGCTCGAAGACGCCGACTTCGGGACGTGGTCGCAGATCATCGACGTCAATCTGCTCGGGACGCTGCGGATGACCCGGGCCTGCCTGCCCGCGCTCAAGGAGCGGGGCGGATCCGTGGTCATCGTGGGGACGCAATCCGCGGTGGCCGCGCCCAACGAGGTGCGGCAGGCGGCCTACGCCGCCTCCAAGGGGGCTCTGACCTCCGCCATGTACTCCATGGCCCGCGAGCTCGGGCCGCATCGGATCCGGGTCAACACGGTGCTGCCCGGGTGGATGTGGGGGCCGCCCGTGCAGGCGTTCGTCACCTTCACCGCGCACACCGAGGGGGTTCCCGAGGCCGAGGTGCACGCGCGGCTGACCGAGCGGATGGCGCTGCCCGACCTGGCCACCGACGGGGACGTCGCCGATGCCGCCGTGTTCTTCGCCTCCGACCGCGCACGGGCGATAACCGGCCAGTCCCTGCTGGTCAACGCCGGTGAGCTGATGAGATGACGGCACGGAGCCCCCTCGGCGCTACAGCGTCGGATCGTATGCTCACCGCATGACTCCGACCGACAACGCGATGCGCAGGGCGCTCCGCCGGGCCCGCGACGGCGTCGCGCTCGACACGGCCGAGGCGGCCGTGCTCCTCCAGGCGCGCGGCGAGGACCTCGAAGACCTCGCCGCCTCCGCCGCCCGGGTCCGCGACGCCGGCCTCGCGGCCGCCGGGCGGCCCGGCGTCATCACGTACTCGAAGAGCGTGTTCATCCCGCTGACCCGCCTGTGCCGCGACAAATGCCACTACTGCACCTTCGCGACCGTTCCCGGCAAGCTCCGCCGGGCCGGCCACGGGATGTACATGTCCCCCGACGAGGTGCTCGACATCGCCCGCCGGGGCGCCGCGCTGGGCTGCAAGGAAGCGCTCATCACGCTCGGCGACAAGCCGGAGGACCGCTGGCCCGAGGCGCGCGAGTGGCTGGAGGCCCAGGGCTACAGCGACACGATCTCCTACGTACGGGCCATCTCGATCCTGATCCTGGAGGAGACGGGGCTGCTGCCCCATCTGAACCCGGGTGTGATGTCGTGGGCCGACTTCCAGCGGCTGAAGCCCGTCGCGCCCTCGATGGGCATGATGCTGGAGACCACGGCCACCCGTCTGTGGTCCGAGCCCGGCGGTCCGCACTACGGCTCCCCCGACAAGGAGCCGGCCGTACGCCTGCGGGTGCTGGAGGACGCCGGACGGTCCTCCGTGCCCTTCACCTCCGGGCTGCTCATCGGGATCGGGGAGACGTACGAGGAGCGCGCGGAGTCGCTGTTCGCGCTGCGCCGGGTCGCGCGCTCGTACCACGGCGTGCAGGAGCTGATCATCCAGAACTTCCGCGCCAAGCCGGACACGGCGATGCGCGGCATGCCCGACGCCGAGCTGGACGATCTCGTCGCCGCGGTCGCCGTCGCCCGGCACATCATGGGCCCCTCCGGCTGCCTGCAGGCGCCGCCCAACCTGGTCGACGGGGAGTACGCACGGCTGATCCGGGCCGGCATCGACGACTGGGGCGGCGTCTCGCCGCTGACCCCCGACCACGTGAACCCCGAGCGGCCCTGGCCGCAGATCGACGTACTGGCCGGGCAGTCCGCGGCGGCCGGCTTCGAGCTGCGCGAGCGGCTCTGCGTGTACCCGGAGTTCGTGCAGCGCGGCGAGCCGTGGCTGGACCCGCGGCTGCTGCCGCACGTACGGGCCCTGGCCGATCCCGAGACGGGTCTCGCGAACCCGGACGCCGAGGTCGTCGGCCGTCCCTGGCA
Source organism: Streptomyces sp. NPDC090741 (assembly GCF_044769045.1). Classification (NCBI taxonomy): domain Bacteria; kingdom Bacillati; phylum Actinomycetota; class Actinomycetes; order Kitasatosporales; family Streptomycetaceae; genus Streptomyces; species Streptomyces sp. NPDC090741. The sequence continues at coordinate 250,859 of NZ_JBIVXF010000004.1, forward strand.
GGAGCCGGACGAAGGGTTCGGCTCGTACGGGCGCACCGATCTGCACGCCAGCATCGACACCGAGGGCCGGACCTCCGACCGGCGCGAGGACTTCGACCACGTCTACGGGGACTGGGAGGCGCTGCGCGAGGCGGCGGCCCCCGGCATGGTCCCCGAGCGCATCGACACCGACGTGCGGGCGGCGCTCGCGCAGGCCGCCGACGATCCGACGCGGCTGACCGACGCGCAGGCGCTGGCTCTGCTGCACGCGGACGGCCCGGCGCTGGACGCGCTGTGCCGGATCGCGGACGACCTGCGCAAGTCGGTGGTGGGCGACGACGTCACGTACATCGTCACGCGGAACATCAACTTCACGAACGTCTGCTACACCGGCTGCCGCTTCTGCGCGTTCGCGCAGCGCCGTACGGACGCCGACGCGTACACGCTGTCGCTGGACCAGGTCGCCGACCGGGCGCAGCAGGCGTGGGACGTGGGTGCGGTCGAGGTGTGCATGCAGGGCGGCATCCACCCCGACCTGCCGGGGACGGCGTACTTCGACATCGCGCGGGCGGTGAAGAAGCGGGTGCCGGGGATGCACGTGCACGCGTTCTCGCCGATGGAGGTCGTCAACGGGGCCACGCGGACGGGGATGTCCGTACGGGAGTGGCTGACGGCCGCCAAGGAGGCCGGGCTGGACTCCATCCCGGGCACGGCGGCGGAGATCCTGGACGACGAGGTCCGCTGGGTGCTGACCAAGGGCAAACTGCCGACGGCGGACTGGATCGACGTCGTCACGACGGCGCACGAGCTGGGGATCCGGTCCTCGTCGACCATGATGTACGGGCACGTGGACCAGCCGCGGCACTGGCTCGGGCACTTCCGTACGCTCGCCCGGATCCAGGAGCGGACGGGCGGCTTCACGGAGTTCGTGACGCTGCCGTTCATCCACACCAACGCGCCGGTGTACCTGGCGGGCATCGCCCGGCCCGGTCCGACGGTCCGCGACAACCGTGCGGTGACGGCGATGGCCAGGATCCTGCTGCACCCGCACATCACCAACATCCAGACGAGCTGGGTGAAGCTGGGAGCGGAGGGCGCGGCCGAGATGCTGCGGTCGGGGGCCAACGACCTCGGCGGCACGCTGATGGAGGAGACCATCTCCCGGATGGCCGGGTCGAGTTACGGCTCGTACAAGTCCGTACGGGACCTCATCGCGGTCGCGGAGGCCGCGGGCCGGCCCGCGAAGGCCCGTACGACGCTGTACGGGGAGGTGCCGCAGGAGCGCCAGGAGGCGGCCCGCGCCTCGGACGGGCACCTCCCGGCGCTGCTGCCGGTGCTGGAGTAGGAGTAGGAGTAGGGGAAGGGCCCGGCCGGGGGTGATCCCGGCCGGGCCCTCTTCTCGCTCGGATCGGCTCAGCCGACGAGGAGGTCCTTCTTGAGCTGCTTCAGCTCGCGGGCGTCGATGCCGAGCCCGTCCTTCAGGTAGCGGTCGAAGGTGCCGTACTCCGCCTCGACCTCGTCGTAGCCGGAGTTCAGGTACTCGGCGCGCACGTCGAGCATCGGCTTGTAGACGGCGGCCTGCGGGGCCGGCAGGTGCGACAGGACGGCGTCGTTGGCGGCCCTGCGGTAGTCGTTGCTGGCCAGGTAGTCGGCCATGACGGTGTCGCTCGGCACGCCGAGGGCGGTCAGCAGGGTGGCGTTCGCCCAGCCGGTACGGTCCTTGCCGGCGGTGCAGTGGAAGAGGACGGCGCGGTCGCGGTCGCGCTCCAAGCCCTCGAAGACCTGGCTGTACGCCTTCTTGCCGCCCTCGCCGCTGACCATCGCCTTTTCGGCGTCGACCATGGCCTTGACGGCCTCGTCGGGGGACTTCGGTAGGGCCCGGAAGGAGCCGGAGCCCGCGAAGACGTCGGCGACGGTGTACTTGGCACCGGCCGGGACCTTGTCGGGGTCGGTGGTGCGCTCGCTCTCCATGCGGAGGTCGAAGACGTTCTTGACGCGCAGGCGCTGGAGCTTGGCCAGGTCGGCGGCGGTCAGGTTGCCGAGGGCGTCGGAGCGGTAGACCTCGCCCATCTTGACCCACTGGCCGGTGGTGGTGCGGTAGCCGCCCGCGTCGCGGAAGTTGACCGCTCCTTCGAGCTTGATGAGGCGGTCGGCGAGGCGCAGGCCCTTGCCGCGGTCGGGCTTGAAGTCGAACCACTGGCGGTCGGCGGCGGGCAGTCCCGACACGACGGCGGCGCCCTGGGCGCCGCCCTTGGCGACGACCTTGCCGTTCGCCTTGATCTCGACCCGCTTGGCGCCCGGAGCGTTCCACTTCAGCGTGAACTGCCCGCCCGCGCCGGCGGTGACGGTGGCCTCGGTGAAGGGTACGGAGGTGCGGCTGTGGTGGTGGTCGGTCCAGGGGAGGTCCCAACCGGTTGAGGCCGAGGCGGCGGTGGCGGCGGGGGCTGCGACCAGGGAAGCGGTGAGCGCGGAGGCGACGACGGTCGCGGCGAGCAGTGCCTTCTTCATGCCCTTGAGGCTGTTGGCCGCCGGAGAACTCTGCATGAACGAGACATGGCCTGAACCGACCGGCGCCAAGGCTAGTGGCAAAACGTGCCACTTGTCGATCAAGGCGCTCCACCTGGGCATCTGCCGGCCGTTTCAGACCGGATGTGAACGAGATGTCAGGGGAACGCGGTACGGATTCCAGCCGTTCTACGCGTACATACGGCCTGCTGGACGCCCTGGTTCCGGATTCGATCAGACGTGTCCATTACAGTGCGCGCCAGAGCATGCCGGGGCGGGGCAGGGGGATCGCGATGGACGACACGACGACCGAGAATCACTCGATACCGGCCGGCACCGGGACCGGGGACGGGAACGAGCTCGGGGCCGGGAACGGGAACGGGAACGGGAACGGCGTCGAGCCCGGAGTCCGGGCCGGGGGCGAAGCCGACGCCGGCGGCGCGGCCCGAGTCGGCGGCGCGGCCCGCGTCGGGGGCGCGGCCCGCGTCGGGGGCGCGGCCCGCGTCGTAGGCGGGGCAGCGGCCGCGGCCGGCATCGCGGCCCGCGTCGGGCGCGGCCCCGAGGCCGTGAGCGGCCTCCCTCCCGGCGGGACGCTCGGGGGGCGGGCCACATTCGCCGCCGGGCTCTGGGGCCGGGCCGAGCAGCAGGACTTCCGCAGCCGCGTCCGCGGCGCGCTCCTCGGTTCCGCCGTCGGCGACGCCCTCGCGGCCCCCGTGGCCGGGCTCCCCCTCGACGCCATCCGCGAAGCCCACGGCCCACAGGGCCTGACCGGACCCGCCCCCGGCCCGTACGGGCCCCGCGGCACGGTCACCGCCGCCACCCAGCTCGCCCTGTTCACCGTCGACGGGCTGATCCGCGCCCACGTACGCCGGGACACCGGCGCCTGGCACCCGCCGACCGACATCCACCGCGCGTACCTGCGCTGGGCCGCCACCCAGCACGACTGGGGCCCCGACGAGCGCCGCAAGGACAACGGCTGGCTCGCACAGCAGGAGTGGCTCTACGTCCGCCGCGGCCCCGACCGCGCCTGCCTGACCGGCTTCGCCGACGACGTCCTCGGCACCCTCGACCAGCCGAAGAACCCCACCGCCCGCGACGCGGCGGCCGCCGCCCGCTCCGCCCCCTTCGGCCTGCTGGTCGGCTGGGAGCCCGGCCTGGTCCTCCAGCTCTCCACCGAGTGCGCGGCGCAGAGCCACGGCCACCCCGCCGCGTACCTCACCGCCGGCGCCTTCGCCGTCATCGTCCACGGCGTGACCCGCGGCGACTCCCTCGACGCGGCCGTCCAGCGCGCCGTCGGCCTGCTCGGCGCCCGCCCGGGCCACCAGGCCGTCACCGACGCCCTCCAGCGAGCGCTCGCGGCCGTCCCGCAGGGCCCGCCCTCCGCCGACTCCGTCGCCGCCCTGGCCCTTGCCCCGGACGAGGGCGGGGGCGAGGGCGGGGGCGGGCGTGACGGCCACTGCGCCGAACAGGCCCTCGCCGTCGCCGTCTACTGCGCGCTCGTCGCCGAAGACATCCCCCACGGCCTGCGCCTCGCCGTCAACCACGGCGGCGACTCCACCGCCGCCGGCGCCCTCTGCGGAGCCCTGCTCGGCGCCCTGCACGGCGAGACCGCCCTCCCGGGCGCCTGGCTCGCCGACCTCGAAGGCCGGGCCGCCCTGCTGGAACTCGCCGACGACTTCGCCCTCGAAATGACCCAGGGCCCCTCCCTGCACGGCCCGCAGGTCTCCTCCCCCGGCTGGCAGACCCGCTATCCCGTCGGCAACGGCTGACGCCCCCTCAACAATCCGACGCGCAGGCCGTAGCGTGGCCCTCCATCGAAGAGCCACGGAGGTGCCCCCAGCCATGCGGATCGCCACGACCATCTTCCTGACCGACCACACCATCTCCCCCGTCCGCCTCGCCCGCACCCTTGAGGAGCGCGGGTTCGCCGGGCTCTACCTCCCCGAGCACACGCACATCCCGGTCACCCGCGACACCGCCGCCCCCATGGGCGGCGAACTCCCCGAGATGTACGGACGCACCCTCGACCCCTTCGTCGCCCTCGGCCAGGCCGCCGCCGTCACGGAGCGGCTCACCCTCGGCACCGGCATCACCCTCGTCACCCAGCACGACCCCATCGCCCTCGCGAAGCAGATCGCCACGCTGGACCACCTCTCCGGCGGCCGCTTCACCCTCGGGATCGGGTACGGCTGGAACGTCGAGGAAGCCGCCGACCACGGCGTCGAGTGGCGCACCCGCCGCGAGCTGGTCCGGGACCGGATGGCCCTGATGCGCGCCCTGTGGGCCCCGGAACCGACCGCGTACGTCGGCGAGTTCTCCTCCGTACAGCCCAGCATGGCCCACCCCAAGCCGGTCCTGCCCCCGCGCGAGCTCGGCTCCGGCCACCTCCTCCACGGCCCCCGCACCCTGATCGGCGGCTCGGCCGGCCCGAAGCTCTTCGCGGCCATCGCCGACCACGCCGACGGCTGGCTCCCCATCGGCGGGGGCGGCCTCAGCGAATCCCTGCCGGTGCTGCGCCAGGTCTGGGAGACCGCGGGCCGCGACCCGAAGAACCTCCAGGTGGTCCCGTACGCGGTCCACCCGAACCCGGGCAAGCTCGCCCACTACGCGGACCTCGGCATCGAGGAGGTCGTCGTCCAGCTCCCGCCGGCGCAGGAGCCCGAGATCCTGCGCGTACTGGACGACATGGCGCAGTACCTGTAAATCGGTCGACGAGGGCGCGCACTCGGCCCGACGATGGCCCCCGAAAGGGGGCTGATCACATGCCGGGCCAGCAAAAGCGCAAGCGGAGCCGGGAACGCGCCCACCGCCGGGCGAAGGCCGTCCCCGGCCACTGGGAACCGCTGTTCTCGACGCAGGAGCACGCGGAGATGCAGGAGTACGCCCGCCGCCTCATCGCCGAGGGCAGGGTCACCAACCCCGAGAGCCTGCGGATCGACCAGTTCTGCGGCCGCCTCACCCACCCGACCACCTACCGGGTCAGCGTCTTCGTCCCGCAGGACCCGGCGGCCGTCCACGATCAGGCCGCCGAGGCCACGGGCCGGCGGGCCTGAACGGAAGCCTGCCGGCGCACCGGGAATCGGTGGCCCGCGGGTGCCCGGTGCCGGCGACCGTGATCCAACAGGTGTCACGGACCAGGTCCACGAGGTACCAGATTCGTCCACCACCGGTCACTTCGATCTGATCTGCCACTGCTCGCAGGTCTGACCGCGATGGGTGCCGTGCGCCAAGGCTGCCTTCAGCCTGTGGTGCCGTGGCGTCTCGGCGAGCGGCATGGGATCCGTGCGCATGAGGATCCACGCACGGTATGTGTTCTCGCGGGCCTGCTGGGTCAGGCTCTCCCAGCCCTTGGCCGACGCCGCGTCGGCGAAGCGCACTTCCCACTGGCCCAGAGGTGCCGGCGGTGCCGGCGGTGCGGCACGGTCACCACGACCGGCCGTCATGCGCACGCTCGCGGGTCGGGTACCGGGCCGTGGTCGGCGTCATGATCCCGGGTCAGCGCGGCCAGGAGTTCGGGGTCGGAGTAGACCTCGGCCGTATGCTGCCACGCGGTCAGCATCTGTGCGACAGACGCACTGTTGCCGAGGGAATCGGCGGCACGCATGGTGTCCACGAGCTCGACGGCGAACGCATGGACGTCGGACTCGGGCAGGAAGCGGACCCAAGGAAACGCGTCCGGCAGTATGTCGAGAAGCAGCTCCCTACTGCCTGGCTCCCGCCGCGCCATCGCGACGAGCATTCGGGTGGCAGCCGACACCACCGTCTGGTCCTGCTCGGCCCGCGCGGCGGTGGTGAGGACGAGGTCCTCACCATCTCTGCGATGCAGCAGCAGACGCGGCGATTCCTTGAGCCGGGCAAGGGTCTGCTTGTTCTTGTTCACCAGTTCGGAGAAGTTCACGGCAGCGTTCTCGGTCGCCATAAGTTTGAAGTTACTTCGAAACTAGCGAGGCCGCCATCACCCGGAAGAGGTGCGCAGCTCAGCCCACACCGTCTTCCCGATCAGCCGGTCCGCGACCCCCCAGTCGGCCGAGACGGCATCGACGATCCGCAGGCCGTAGCCGCCCTCGGCCTGATGCGCGTGCGGCTGGAGCGCCGGCCGCCGCTCCCGGCGGGCGTCGGACACCTCGATGCGGAGTACACCCCCGAGGAGCGTCAGCTTGAGCTCGAAGTCCCGGCCGGCGGCATGCCCGTGGGTGACGGCATTGGCGGTGAACTCGGCGACGATCCGCTCCGCGTCCTCGGAGAGCGGGGTGCGGTGCGGAATCCCCCAGTCGTGCAGCTCGACCATGACGAGACACCGCGCGAGGCGGGCGCCCCGCCGGGTGCTGCTGAAACGCTGCGTGAACACGCGTACGAGGGTCGGGGCGGGGCCAGAGGGTGCGGTCATGGGAGCAACGTGCCGGGTGAGCGGGGCAGTTCCCAGAAAGTCGACCGCTACTTTTCATCTGTACGAGTTCACGCTCTGGACAGTAGCGGTCACCGCCCGTGAACCTGACCTCCGGGAGGTGACCGCGATGGCGAGCCATGAGGACAGCGGTGACGGCGAGGTCGAGCCGGACGGCGACCTGCGGAACTTCGGGGCAACCGTAAAGGCCTTCCGCAAACGCGCGGAACTCACGCAGGAGCAACTGGCCGAGCGAGTCCGGTACTCGGTCCAGTACGTCGGCTCGGTCGAACAGGGCCGCCGACATCCGTCGGTGAAGTTCGTGAACCGGTCGGAGGAGGCCCTGGACGCCTTCGGCGTCATCCTCATCGCCGCGAATCGACTGAATCGGAAGCGAGGTCTGGCGAAGTGGTTCAAGAGGTGGGCGGAGTTGGAGCAGGAGGCGGTCGCCCTCGATACGTACGAATGCCGCTCGGTTCCGGGGCTGTTACAGCCCGAGTCGTATGCGCGGGCGCTGATAGGGGACGTTCTGCCGCTCCCCACCCCAGAGGAGGTGGAGGCTCGCATCACGGCCCGCCTGGAGCGTCAGCAGATTCTCTATCGCACTCCGTACACGATCTTCAGTTTCATTCTCGACGAGATCGTGATCGAGCGACAGACCGGCGGACCGGAGGTTACGCGCCAGCTGATCGACCACCTGGTGGAGTGCGCACGGCTACCGAACGTCGACCTGCAGATCATGCCGAGGGTGAGCCCCCACCATGCAGGGCTCGGTGGCCCCTTCCGCCTCCTCGAAACCGAAGACAACGAATGGCTGGGCTACATCGAGGGGCAGCAGTCGGGCCTCATCATCTCTGACCCGAAAGACATCAGCCTCCTCCATCAGCGGTATGCCAAACTTCGTATCCAGGCCCTCAACCCCGCCGATAGCGCGGGCCTGTTGATGCGAATGCGAGGATCCCTGTGAACAGCTCACCGTTGCGATGGTTCAAGAGCAGCTACAGCGGCAGCGAGGGCGACGACTGCGTCGAGGTCGCCCTCTCCTGGCACAAGTCCACCTACAGCAGTGGTGACGGTGACGACTGCGTCGAGGTCGCCGCATGCACCGACGCCGTCCACATCCGGGACTCGAAGCTGACGGCGAGCCCGGAACTGGCCGTGCACCGCGCGACCTGGACGACATTCCTGAGCGGGGTCACCGGAGCCTGAGCTCCGGCCAGACGGCATCAGAGGGAGTCCGGGGGTTTCCCGACAGTCCACTGTCCTTCCGGTGCGGTCCGGGCCGTCAAGGGCGCTCACTTCGTTCGCGTCGCTTCGCGATGGCCTTCGGCCACCCTTGACTGCCCGGCCCGCCCCGGAATGCCATAAGACTGTCGGGAAGCCCCCGAAGGAACGGTCAGGGGGACAGCCAAGCCCATGACCACATCAGGGATGCTGACCCAGCCTCCCGGCTCAGCCAACTCCCCGAAGGACACCGGCCCCCTTTTTCCGCATCCCGGCAGGCCACCCCACACCAGGCAGCGAACAGACGCCCATCCCGCACCCCCGGACCCAAAGACGCGTCAGATCGCTACGCGCCCCTCCCGGCTTGGCGTCCGACGACCGCCTGTGGCCGGACATAAGCCGCCCACGACCCGACGGAAGACCCTTGGCCTGCGACAGCAGGCGGTTTGTCCCTTTTGGCGGCCGATCGGGACCCACAAGCGGCCTTGCCGGAGTGGAAGGTTGAGAAATCCGGCATCAGACTCCCTCACACCCCCTTTTCGCCCCCTCTCGCCCTCGTTTCGGCCCAAAGAGCGTCCAGACAGCCCGCAGACACCCGAAAACCTCGCCACGGACGTCCTCTGGCGGCCCCCAACGACGTGCAGACGCCGGAAGACCGCCCACCTGCGCCGCGTGGGCGGCCTATGTCCAGCCCCGGACGGTCGTCGGACGCTGAGAAATGAGGAGCGCGTAGCGATCTGACGCGTCCTGGGGGCTGCATCGTCATCTCGCCGCTGTCTGGTGCAGGTTGGCCCTCCCCGCGCCCCCGTCACCGGCCGGGCCTGGTGGTCCCGGGGAGTGCGGTGCAGATGGACGGGGCGGGAGAGCATGGTCTCTGACTCGGCCGCTCCTGGTCGGATAACCTCCCGGCCATTCCTTCGGGGGCTTCCCGGCAGTCTTATGGCATTCCGGGGCGGGGCGGTCGGTCAAGGGTGGCCGAAGGCCATCGCGAAGCGACGCGAACGAAGTGAGCGCCCTTGACGGACCGACCCGACACGGAAGGACAGTGGACTGACGGGACGCCCCCGGACACACCACCGACCCCGAACGACAGGGCCCCGACCCCGGCACCCCGGTCGACCTCTCCGACCCGAGCCGGCAGACCCCGACCCCGACACCCCGACCGGCTCGCCCGACCCCAACGAGGGGCCCCGACCCCGAAGTCCCGACCCGCCCCTCCCGACCCCGAATGAGGGGGTCCCGACCCCGGCACCCCGACCGCCCCGCCCGACCCCACCATGGTGAGCATCCGTGAAAACGGCCAGTGCTGCTTGGCCTCAGTGGGAGGCGAGGCTCGCCCGGGCTGCGGCCATGAAGGCGGCCTTGTGCTCCTCCAGGTGCTCGTTGACCTCCGTGTCGCCGATCTCCCGCCACACCGCCTCGTTGAGTGCCCGCCCGTAGGCGTGGACAGGGGCGTGCAGGACCGGATCGCAGAGCAGTACGAGGTGCCGTTCGGCTACCCACAGCCTGGTCATGGTGGCCCCGGCGGGTTTGCTCCAGCCGTCATCGTCGCCCCAGGGCTCTGGGCGACTGTAGGCGGCCCGTTCGGCCTCCTGTGTACACGCGATGAAGTCCTTGATGGCCTGTAGCTGCTCGGCTCGGCGTCCCTCGGCAGTGGCGGCTGCCTGCCGCCGTTCCTCGGTCCGTTCGGCGGACCGCTGGGAGGCGCGCTGGGTGAACGCCGTCAGTCCACCGCCGAGCGCGACACCGGCGAGCGAGAAGACGGACACCCATATCTCTGAAGCCACGCCGGCTCCCCCTTACACCAGGTCGTTGCGCATCAGCGTGCACATGTTCTCGTACCTGCGGATCGAACCGTCTGGCGCCTGCACGCCCCATGCATCGGGCTGCCGGCCGCAGGCCACGTATCCGAGTCGCTCTCACGGACCGGCCCCGACCCACCCCGCCCCCGACCCCCTACCCCGCCGGCCAGAACTGAGAGAGTGCCGCCTCCTTGTAGGGGGCCGGGCTCACGCTCAGGTCGCCCGCGAACGGGCGGTCCAGGGCCATCACCAGCAGCAGGCTGAAGCCGATCAGCCCCGCCACCGCCGAGACGAACAGCAGCTGCATCTTCAGGCTGCGCAGGCCGAACAGGAAGGTGAGCGGGAGGATCACGAGCGCGCCCCCGTACACCAGCACCTGGAGCAGCACCGGCAGGGACGTTTCGGCCATCGTGATGCGGGCCCTGCGCTGCGCGGCGACGTCGTTGAGGCGGCCGGCGGCCTCCCCGTAGAAGGTCTCGCTGCGGGCGCCGGTGGGTTCGTACGCCTGGAGCGCCCGGTAGAGCTGGTGCGTCTGCTCGGAGGTCGCGTCGTAGCTGGGCCGGCCTTCCCGCATCATCGGCCACTGGACGTCGACGACGGCGTGTACGTAGTCGCCCACCGCCCGCTCCACGCGGGTGCGTTCGGCCGGCGGGAAGGCCTCGGCGCTGCGCACGACGAGGGCGAGGTCGGTGGCCTCGGTGGCGACGACGGTCTGGGTGTTCTCCAGCTGGGTCCAGAGCGTGACGACGACGAAGGCCAGGATGATGCCGTAGATCGCGCCGAACATGCCGAGGGCGACTCCGACCATCTCGTTGTGCTCGCCGCCCGCCAGGTGCGGGAAGCGGCGGCGGGCGGCGAGGCTGCCGGCCACGGCGAGGGCGACGAAGCCGCCGACGAGGAGGACGCCGAGGGTGAACGTGCTGAAGGTGTTGAGCAGCCACAGGATCATGGCCTGCTCAACGATCAACTCCCCCTGAGGGCCCGCCCGACGGCTCGCCGCGCCGTCGACCGGCTCAGCGCACCGACGGGGTCTTCGGGAGCCCGTCGAGGGCGTTGCCCGCGCCCGCGAGGGAGGAGTCCGTGGCGTGGGTGGCTGAGCCGGCGGCGGAGGTGGTCACGGCCAGGGCCGTCTTCGTGTCGTCCACCGCCTGGCCGGGGTGATTGGCGATGTCGGTGATGCGCTTGGTGACGGGCTGCCCCTCGATGGTGGGGCCCTTCGTGTCGGCGTGGGCGGCGAGGGGACTCAGGGCGAGGGCGGCGCCGCTGGTGAGGACCAGGGCGGCGAGGCGGCGCTTCATGACGTTCATGCAGTACCCAACGACCCGCCGCCACCCCGGGTCACCACCGGGCCCCCCTTTGGGGTGACGCCCGGCGTTGGGTTCCGCGGCCCGGATCGGGGGGATCGGTCCGGGCCGCGGGGGGACAACCTCAGTGTGGGGCGGGGTCAGTCCTGGACCACCAGGGCCGGAGTGGACTTTGTCAGGATCGCGCCGCGGAAGAAGGCCGGGCTGCGGCGCTCCGTGATCAGCATGATCACCAGGCCGAGGGCCAGGAGGCCGACGCCGATGACGAAGACGCTGCCGACTCCGAGGACGGTGGAACCGGAGCCGTACGACGGGTTCCACATGTCGATCAGGGTCTTGAGGAAGACGGCGGCGAGGAGGAGGCCGCCGAGGACCGGGAAGACGCCCTTGAAGAACAGGTCCCGGGCGGAGCGGCGCAGCTCGCCGCGGAAGTACCAGGCGCAGGCGAAGGCCGTCAGCGAGTAGTAGAAGCAGATCATCAGGCCGAGCGCGAAGATCGTGTCGGTCAGGACGTTCTCGCTGACCAGGGTCATCACGGTGTAGAACGCGCCCGTCGCGACGCCCGCCATGACGGTGGCGCGGCCCGGGGTCTTGAAGCGCGGGTGGACCTTGGCGTAGGAGGCCGGCAGGGCCTCGTACGTGGACATGGCCAGGACCGTGCGGGCGACCGGGATGAACGTGGTCTGGAGCGAGGCGGTCGCCGAGGCGAGGACCGCGACGAAGAGCAGGATGCCGAGCACCGGGCCCATGACCGGGCCGGCGAGGGCGGCGAAGACGTTGCCGGAGGTCTCCGGGTTGCCGAGGCCGAGGCCGGCGGTGCCGGAGCCGACGGCCATCTGGGCGGCGATTCCGGTGGCCAGGTACGAGCCGACCAGGACGGCCATCGCGATGAGCGAGGCGCGGCCGGGGGTCTTGGCGGAGCCGGTGGTCTCCTCGTTGGTGGCCAGGCAGGCGTCCCAGCCCCAGTACATGAAGATCGAGAGGGAGAGTCCGGCGGTGAAGGCGCCCATGGACTCGACCGCGAAGGGGTTCATCCACTGCCAGGAGAAGTCCAGGCCGGTGTCGAAGCTGCCGGCCGAGGCCTTCTGGAAGGCCATCGCGACGAAGATGGCGAGGACCGCGAGCTGGAGTGCGACCAGGGTGTACTGGACGCCCTTGGTGGCGGTCATGCCGCGGTAGCTGATGGCGGTCGCGGCGGCGATCAGGGTGAGGCAGGTGGCGATGTGGACGAGTTTGTCGTCGTCCAGGGCGGCGATCGACGGGTTGTTCGTGATCTCGCCCGCGAGCAGCCAGAAGTAGGACGTGGCGACTCCGGCCAGGTTGGAGAGCACGATGATCGTGGCGATCACGAGGCCCCAGCCGCACATCCAGCCGATCCGCGGGCCGAAGGCCTTGACGGTCCAGGTGAAGGAGGTGCCGCAGTCCGGTACGGCCTTGTTGAGCTCGCGGTACGCGAAGGCGACGAGCAGCATCGGCAGGAAGCCGGCCAGGAAGACCGCCGGCATCTGGACGCCGACCTCACCGGCGGTGGAGCCGAGGGTCGAGGTCAGGCAGTAGACGGGGGCGACGGTGGAGATGCCGATGACGGCGCTGCCCACCAGGCCCACGGAGCCCTTGCCGAGGCCCTTGCCGCGTACGTCGCCCTCGCCGGCCCCGCCGCCCTCGCCGCCGGCGACGCCGTTCACCGTGTCTCCGACCCGAGGCCGAACGTCCAGCTGTGTCATGGGTCAGGACGTTAGAGGCTGCGTTTTCCATATCCGGAGGGATTGAGTCCGACCAGCTACCGACGGAAACACCTTGAATCCAGAGCCTGCAACCGTTCACCGGCATGTAATGAAAGGTTCAAGCAGGCACCCGCCCCCCGCATGGCAGGGAGCGGACACCGCGTTCCGGAATGCGGAAACCGCAGCTGTACCCCTTTCGTGCCACTTTGAACTTTCCCGTGTGACCTGGGTCGCGGCCCGCCACGACCCGCGTCTCAGGTCGTCCAGACGATCGACTGCATCTCGCTGTACGCGTGCAGCGCGTACGAACCCACGTCCCGGCCGACCCCCGAACGCTTGAAGCCGCCGAACGGGGCCTCCATGTTCCGGCCGATCGTGTTCACACCGACCCCGCCCGCCCGCAGCCGCCGCGCCACCCGGAAGGCGCGCGCCGCGTCCCCGGACCACACGTAGCTCAGCAGCCCGAAATCGCTGTCGTTGGCCAGCCGGACCGCCTCTTCCTCATCGCCGTCGAAGGGGACCACCACGACCACCGGGCCGAAGATCTCCTCCCGGACCACCCGCATGTCGTTCGTGCAGTCCACCAGCAGCGTCGGCGCCACGTAGAAACCGCGGCCGTCCCCGACCACCGGCCGCTCGCCGCCGTACGCGATCCGCGCGCCCTCCTTGCGGCCGAGCTCGACGTACGACTCCACCCGGTCCCGGTGCGCCGCCGAGATCACCGGGCCCACCACCGTGCCCGCCACCGCCGGGTCGCCGACCTTCATGAAGGCCAGGTAGCCGGTCAGCTTCTCCACCAGCCGCTCGTACACCGACCGGTGCACGATCACCCGGGTCGGAGCCGTGCAGATCTGGCCGGAGTAGAAGGAGAAGGTGGTGCCGATCCCCATCACCGCCGCGTCCAGGTCGGCGTCCTCGAAGACGATCGCCGCGCCCTTGCCGCCGAGCTCCATCAGCTGCCGCTTCATCGAACGGCCGCAGACCTCCGCGATGTGCTGCCCGACGCCCGTGGAGCCGGTGAAGGACACCATGTCCACGTACGGGGAGTCCACCGCGGCCTCGCCGACCTCGACCGAGGCACCGCAGACCACGTTCACCACGCCGGCCGGGGCGCCCGCCTCGTGCAGGGCCTCGGCCATCTTGAACACCGACAGCGGATCCTGCGGGGCCGGCTTCACCACCACCGTGTTGCCCATGGCCAGCGCCGGGGCCACCTTGCCCGCCGGGTTCGCCCACGGGTTGTTGTACGAGGTGATGCAGGTGACCACGCCGACCGGCTGGCGCACCTCCAGCGCCCCCAGAATGCTCGCCTTCCCCATCGGCCCGGCCTCGGTGACCTGCGGCGCCAGCCCGCGCTCCACCGGTTCGAGTGCGCCCTTCGCGTACCGCCTGAAGCGCGCGACCCCGACCCCGACCTGCATCCCGCGCGCGATCCCGGTCGGCGCGCCCGTCTCGGCCCGGGCGAGGACCGACCACGGCTCGTACTCGCGCTGCATGATGTCCGCGGCCCGGTCCAGGATGGCCGCACGCGCCTCGGGAGCCGTACGGGACCAGGCCTCGAAGGCCTCCGCCGCCGCGCGCGCCGCCTCCTCGACCTGGGCGCGCGAGGCCTCGGGCGCGAGCCCGACCACCGATTCGTCCGCCGGGTTGACCACGTCGTAGTGGCCGCCGGCGGGCTCGACCCACTCTCCGCCGATGTACAGCTTCTGCTGCCGGGGCTCGCTCAACGGGTGCTCACCGTCCTCGTGTCGCGGCCCGAGCGGAGCACGATCCCGGGGATCGCCCCCGTGACCTGGTCGTCGCGGATGGTCTCCACGCCGTTGACGCGTACGGACACGATCCCGATCGCGCGGGCGTCCAGCCGCGGGCTGTCGCCGGGCAGGTCGTGGACGAGCGTCGCGGGCCCGGCCTCGATGCGCTCCGGGTCGAACAGCACCAGGTCCGCGTGGAACCCCTCGGCGATCCGGCCGCGTTCGCGCAGCCCGAACAGCTGCGCCGGGTCGTCGGTGAGCATCTTCACCGCCTGCTCCAGCGGCACCAGCTTGCGGCCGCGCAGGCAGTCCCCGAGGAAGCGGGTCGTGTAAGGGGCCCCGCACATGCGGTCCAGGTGCGCGCCGGCGTCGGAGCCGCCGAGCATGACGTCCTCGTGCTGCCAGGTCTCGGCGCGCAGGGCCCAGCTCGCCGGGTCGTTGTCGGTGGGCATGGGCCAGAGCACCGTACGCAGTTCGTCGTTGGCGCAGATCTCGACCAGGCACTGGAAGGGCTCCTGGCCCCGCTCGGCGGCGATGTCGTTCACGACCCGGCCGGACAGGCCCTCGTTCTCCTTGCTGTACGTGTCCCCGATCACGTAGCGGCCGAAGTTGGCCAGGCGCCGGAAGACCCCGGCCTCCTTGCTGTCGGCGCGGCGCAGCATCTCCGCCCGCACGCCGGCGTCGCGCAGCTTCGCGATCCGCTCGGGGGTGGGCAGGCCGAGGATCTCGCCCCAGCCCGGAATCAGGTTCAGCGCGCAGAAGGTGCCGAGCGACATGTTCATGGGGGTGAGGATCGGCATGGTCAGCGCGACGATGCGGCCGCCGGCCTTGCGGGCGCGCTCGCTCGGTATGAGCTGGCGCGGGACCCGTTCGGGGACGGCGGCGTCGATGGTGAGGACGTTCCAGTTCAGGGGGCGGCCGGCGGCGGCGCTCATCTCGACGAAGAGGTCGATCTCCTCGTCGGCGAACTGGTCGAGGCAGCCCGCGACGATCGCTTCGAGCTGGGTGCCCTCGTGTTCGGCGACGGCCTTCGACAGCGCGAGGAGCTCGGCGGGCTTGGCGTGGCGGGAGGCGACGGGGGCGCCGTCCCCGTCGGAGTGGGTGGCGGACTGGGTGGTGGACAGGCCCCAGGCACCGGAGTTCATGGCGTCGTGGAAGAGGTCGAGCATCTGCCGCATCTGCTCGGGGGTGGGCTGTCCGCCGACGGCGTCGGCGCCCATGACGTGCCGGCGCAGCGCGCAGTGGCCGACCATGAAGCCGGCGTTGACGGCGATCCGGCCCTCCAGGGCGTCGAGGTACTCGCCGAAGCCGGACCAGGTCCAGTCGACGCCTTCCTCCAGGGCCTTGAGGGCCATGCCCTCGACCTTGCTCATCATGCGGCGGGTGTAGTCGGCGTCCTCGGGGCGGTCGGGGTGCAGCGGGGCGAGGGTGAACCCGCAGTTGCCGCCGGCGACGGTGGTGACGCCGTGGTTCATGGAGGGGGTCGCGTACGGGTCCCAGAAGAGCTGGGCGTCGTAGTGCGTGTGGGGGTCGACGAAGCCGGGGCACAGGACGAGCCCGGTGGCGACCTCGGTGGTCCGGGCCTCCTCCGTGAGCGTGCCCGGCTCGGCGATGACGGCGATCCGCCCGTCGCGCAGGCCGACGTCCGCCACGCGGGCGGGGGCGCCGGTGCCGTCCACGACGGTGGCGCCCTTGATCAGGTGGTCGAGCATGACGTCCCTTCTGCCGGTGTTCGTGCCGCTGGCCGTCGTCCCGGGCCTCTGCCCCGGACCGCCGCGCGCCCCGGCCGGAGGCAGCCGGGCCGGCCGCGGCCTCGGCATGACCTCCGGCCGGGGCCGGTGCGGGGCGGCGGTCCGGGAAGACGCCGCCCCCGTACTGCCCGCCCGGTCAGGCGGCTTCGCGGAAGCGCGTCGTGCGGTGGACCGGGTCCGTGTCGATCTTCGGGATCACGTGCTCGCCGATGAGCTTGACGGTGGTCATCGTGTCCTCGTACGAGACCCCCGTCGGCAGGCCGAAGGACAGCTGGTCGGCCCCCGCCTGCTCCCAGCGCTTGCACTGCGCGAGCACCTCGGAGGGGTCCCCGCAGATCAGCAGCTCCTCGGCGATCAGCAGCTCGATGATCTCCGCGTTGTACTCGGGCAGCGTCTCGGGCCACTGCGGGATCGCCTCGGGCCGCGGGAAGGTGTCGTGGTAGCGGAAGACCAGCGACTGGAAGCGGTTCATGTTCGCGTTGACCGCGATCTCCACCGCCTTGTCGTGCGTCTCGGCGCAGATCGCGGTGGAGGTGACCATCACGTTGTCGTTGACGAACGCGCCGATGGCCTTGGCCTCCTGGATGGCCGTCTTGTACTGCTCCAGCACCCACTCCATGTCGGAGACCTTCTGGACGCTGAAGCCGAGGACGCCGAGGCCCTTCTTCGCGGCCATCGCGTACGAGGAGGGCGAGCCCGCGGCGTACCACATGGCCGGGTGGGCCTTGCCGTACGGCTTGGGGAAGATCTTGCGCGGCGGCAGCGACCAGTGCTTGCCCTGGAACCCCTGGTACTCCTCCTGGAGGAACATCTTGGGGAACTCGGCGATGGTCTCTTCCCATATCTCCTTGGTGTGGTTCATGTCCGTGATGCCGGGCAGGAACCCGAGGATCTCGTGGCTGCCCGCGCCGCGGCCGGTGCCGAACTCGAAGCGGCCCTTGGAGAGGTGATCGAGCATCGCGACCTTCTCGGCCACCTTGACGGGGTGGTTGACCGGGGCGAGCGGGTTGAAGATGCCCGAGCCGAGGTGGATGCGCTCGGTGGCGTGGGCGAGGTAGGCGAGGAAGACCTCGTTCGCCGACAGGTGCGAGTACTCCTCCAGGAAGTGGTGCTCGGAGGCCCAGGCGTACTTGAAGCCGGACTTGTCGGCCTGGATGACGTACTCGGTCTCCTCGATCAGCGCCTTGTGCTCTGCCTCGGGGTCGACCTTGGACCGCGCCTCAGGCACGTATCCCTGCACGAAGAGCCCGAATTCCAAGGGGGTTCACCGTCCTTTAATTTCTGACGTGTCGTCAGATTCGATGGGTCGACTGTTCCACCGCGGAAGCGGGAGCGTCAATACCTGACGCTCCATCAGATATGTCTAGAGGATGCTGACGCCCGCCATCCAGCCGCCGTCGATGACGAACGGCTGGCCGGTGATGTACGAGGAGTCCTCGCTGCTCAGGAACAGGGCCAGCTTGGCGATCTCGTCGGCCCGGCCCACCCGCCCCATCGGCACGACCCGCCCGTAGAGCTCCGCCATCGCGTCCCGGGCCTCGTCGCTCATGTTCGCCGGGTCCAGCAGACCGGGATTGGCCATCGGGGTGTCCACCGCGCCCGGGCACATCGCGTTGACCCGGATGCCCTTGGCGGCCAGCTCCAGCGCGGCCACCCGGGTCAGGCCGACGATCGCCGCCTTGGTCGCCGCGTACGCGCCCACGTACGCCATGCCCGTCAGTCCGGTGTACGAGGAGGTGTTGACGATGGTGCCGCCGCCGGCCGCCTCGATCTCGGGGGCGAAGGCCTTGATGCCGAGGAAGGTGCCGACCTGGTTGACCTGGATCAGCTGCTGGAACTCCTCCAGCGGGGTCGATACCAGCTCGTTGAAGCGCAGGATCCCGGCGTTGTTGACCAGGCCGTCCACCGGCCCGAAGGCCTCCTTCGCGGTGGCGACGGCGGCGGCCCAGTCCTCCTCCCGGCTCACGTCCAGCCGTACGTACCGGGCGCGGTCCCCGCCCGCCTCCCCGGCTATCTCCTTGGCGACGGCGGCGCCCTGCTCGTCCAGCACGTCGCAGAGGAGCACCTTGGCGCCCTCGGCGGCGAAGAGCCGGGCCTCCTGCTCGCCCTGGCCGCGCGCCGCGCCCGTGATGACGACGACGCGCCCGTCCAGCTTGCCCATGCCCGTACTCCCAGTCGTCGAGGCGTTCAGTCCGTTGCGGCGTTCAGTCGTTGAGAAGCGGGCCCACTTCGGCCCCGAAAGCGGTGATCTGGTCGGTCAGTTCGGCGCGGTCGCGACTGCGGAAGCGGACCTGGATCTGGTCCACGCCGAGGGCCTTGTACGCGCGGAGGGACTCGGCGAGCACCTCCGCCTTGCCGGTGAGGGTGCGGCGGCCGGTGTCCCAGCCGGGCTCGCCGACGTACAGCGCCTCGGTGATCGCACCGAACTCGATGGGGTCGGTGACCCCGGCCGCAGCGCGGAGCTCCTTGATCCGGGCGATCTGCGCGGGGAGCCTGTCGCGCGGGTCGCCCTGCGGGAGCCAGCCGTCGCCGCGCACGGCCGCCCGGCGGACGGCGGCGGGCGAGGAGCCGCCGACCCAGACGGGGATGCGGGCCTGGGCCGGGCGGGGCAGCTGGCCGAGGTCCTTGAAGGAGAACAGCTCGCCCTCGAACTCCGGGTACTCCTCGGGCCCGAGGGCGGCGCGCAGCGCGTCCAGGGTCTCGTCGAGGACCGCCCCGCGGCCGGCGAAGTCGACGCCGAGGACCTCGAACTCCTCCTGTACGTGGCCCGCGCCGACGCCGAGGATGAGCCGGCCGCCGCTGAGGTGGTCGACGGTGGCGTACTGCTTGGCGCTGAGGAGGGGGTGGCGCAGGCCGAGGATCGCGACGTGGCTGAGCAGCCGTACGTGCTCGGTGATCCCGGCGAGGAAGGCGAGGGTGGCCACGGGGTCGTACCAGACGGTGCTCATGGGGCCGGCGAGGCGGCGCGGGATGGCCACGTGGTCGCAGGTGGCCAGGTACCCGAAGCCGGCCCGGTCGGCGGCCCGCGCCACCTCGGCGAGGTCGGCGGCGGTCGCCGGGGCCTCCCAGGGCTCGGCGTAGATGGTGCTCTGCGACTGGATCGGGAGCTGCATCCCGTAGACCAGCCTGCCTTCCGCAAACACGCTCGCCATGCCGCCTCCGCCTCGTCTTCCGCCCTCGCCCGCCGACCGGGCCGCGGCCGCCGATCCGTCTCCCGCCGGCGCCGGGGGCCATCGTCGTAGCTGACGGACCGTCAGGCAAGGGGTTCGGCGGAGCCGTGGGTGCACGCACACTTGCGGGTACGGGTACGTACCCGCATCTTGAAGTATGGGAAGGAGCACGACCATGCCTGACGCGAACATCCGCATCCCCGAAGAAGCCAAAGACAGACTCGCCGCCATAGCGGCTGCGGAGGGATTGTCCCTGCGGGCCTACCTCGCCCGCCTTGCGGAAACCCTGCTGACCCCGGCCGAACGGGCGGAGCGCGCCGAGCAGGCCCGTGTCGCGTTGCAGGCCTGGAACGGCTACGCCCCCACGGCCGCCGAGCAGCGGGATCTGGACAGCGAGCTGGACCGGCGCCTGGCCGAGGCGAGGAGGCGGTGACGGAAGTGCACATCGTGCTGGACGAGACGGCGATGGTAGCGGCAGGTCAGGGCGACGTGCTGGCATCCCGTCTCATCCACCGCGCGCATGCCGAAGCGGGCTGGTTCCTGTACGCCCCTTCCTGCGCGCTGGTCGAGGCCGACCGTGCCCGGCCGGGCACGGCGGAGCACCTCGCCGCCCTGCCCGGCCTCACGATCCTCGACCTTGACCTGCCGGCCGCCCTGGCCGTCGCACGCCAGGAGACCTGGGCAGCAGCCCACAGCCAATACGCGGCCCAGCCCACCCCCGACCGCCCGGAAGGAGCGGTCGTCGCCACGACATCGCCGAAACGTTGGGAAGGCGCGCCGGTGCGCATCCTGGACCTCAACCCATGACCCCGGAAACGGGCTGGGCGAGCGAGTAGTCCGGAGGGGATGTGCGGGCGCGGCGGGTTGGCTAGGGTGCGGCGCGTGGATCTGTTTCTGACGCTGGTCAGCGGAGTGGCGTGGACCGTCGTGTACGTCGAGGCGATCCGGGTCGGGCTGCGGGACCGGACGTACGCCATGCCGGTGGCCGCGCTCGCGCTGAACTTCGCGTGGGAGGCGACCTATGCCGTGGGCGAATTCCGCGCCGGGGTGTCCCCCCAGGGCGTGGTCAACGTGGTGTGGGCCCTCGCCGACGTCGTCATCATCTGGACCTATCTGCGCTTCGGGCGCGCCGAGCTGCCCGAGTTCGTGACGCGGCCGCTCTTCGCTGCGTGGAGCCTGCTCGTGTTCGGCAGCGGCTTCGCCGTGCAGTGGCTGTTCCTCGCGCAGTTCGGGACGCACGACGCGACCCGGTACGCGGCGTTCCTGCAGAACCTGCTGATGTCCGGGCTGTTCATCGCCCTCTACGCCGACCGGCGCGGGCCGCGCGGGCAGTCCCTGGTCATCGCCGTCGCGAAGTGGCTCGGGACGCTCGCCCCGACCCTGCTGTTCGGGGTCATCGAGGACTCGCCGTTCATCCTCGGGCTCGGTGTGCTGTGCAGTGTCTTCGACCTGGCGTACATCGGGCTGCTGCTGCGGGGGCGGCGGATGGCCGCCGCCCCTGTGCTCCGGCCGGCCGCCGACCGGCCCGTCTGACCGTCGTCCGACCGTCGCCTGACCGTCAGAAGCCCGACGGACCCATCACGACGACCGGCTTCGCCGCCGGGTCCAGGGTGGTCAGCAGCTTCCTCATGGCTTCCTTGGAGATGCCGATGCAGCCCTGCGAGGGGCCGTTGTGGTCGACGTGGAGCCAGATGCCGCCGCCCTTGTCCTCGCCCTCCGGCTTGACCAGGTCCAGCGGGGAGACCCCCGTCCGGCGGTTGTAGTCGACCGCGACGACGTACTCGAAGGCCCCCGCGAGGGACTCCCCGTTCACGCCCCGGCCGGTGGGGACGAAGAGCCGGTTGTGGTCGTACGGGAACTTGGTGCCCGGCGGCTTCGGCAGCAGACCGCCGGCGTCGGAGAGGGTGAACACGCCCACGGGGGTGGTGAGGTCCCCGTCCTCGCGTTCGGCGGAGTTCCAGCCGCTGGCGCCGTTGTGCGCGGGCCAGCTCTCGGTGGCCCGGACCCAGTCGGCGCCGGCCGCCGGCCGGCTGTAAAGGGTCGCGGTGGACTCCGAGGAGTCCCTCGCCTTGCCTTCGACGAGGAGGAGCTGACGGGCGGCGGCCGGGATCCGGGCCCGGGTCTCTTCGCTGATGTCGGGCAGGCCGTCGGCGGGGTCGGAGGCGGCGGGGGCTCCGGGGGCGCCTGCGGCGGCGGGTGCCCCCGGCGCACCGGGGGCGCCGCGGGCCCCGCGGGTGGCGTGCGTGGGTCCGTCGGCCGGGGCCGAGTCGGAGGTGGCGGTATCGGACGTGGCGCCCGAGGACGGTGGACGGGCCGCGTCCCCCGGGCGGTCCCCGGTCCGGGCCTGGGCGGTGGCGCCGGGGTCGTCCTCCTGGACCGTGTAGACCCAGCCGGCCCCGAAGGCCAGCAGGCCCACGGCGGCGGCGAGGGCGACACGCCGGGGCGTACGGAGGCCGCGGAGCGTACGGAACGAGTGGGGAATGCGGGAGCCGGCGCGGGGGTGCTTGCTCATGACTCCGACGGTACACACGCGATCATCAGGATTCCTGAGGCGACGCCGTCCGGTGCGGCGCAGGTGTGCCCGGAAAGCGCACCCGGACCGTCAATCCGCCGCCCTGTCCCCGGTTGGCCCGCACGACCAGCTTCGCGCCGTGCGCCCGCGCGATCGAGGCGACGATCGAGAGCCCCAGCCCGGCGCCCTCCCCCGCGGTGTGCTGCCGCTCGGCGCGTCGCCGGAACGGCTCCAGTAGCCGCGGCACGTCGGCGGGCTCGATCACCGGCCCGGTGTTGGACACCGTCAGCGCCCCGTCGGCGGAGGTCTTCACGCCGATCCGCCCGCCCGGCCGGTTGTGCCGTACGGCATTGGCCAGCAAGTTCCGCACCAGATGGCCCAACAGGGCCCGATCGCCGACCACGCTCAGCGGCTCAACGCTCCGTACGACGGTCAGCCCGGCGCCCCGATCGCCGGCCAGGCCCGCCTCCGACAGCTCCGCCTCCGCGAGGGCCGCGAGGTCCACCGCGTCGGTGGTCTCCAGGCCCTCCTCCGATACCGCGAGCAGCAGGAGCGACTCGACGAGGTGCTCGCTGGACTCGGCGACGCCGATCAGTTTCGACCGGATCCGGGCCACCTTCTCCGGCGGCGGGTCCCCGGCCAGTCCGATCTCGGCGGCCGCCCGCTGCACGGCCAGCGGGGTGCGCAGCTCGTGGGCGGCATTGGCGGCGAACCGGCGCTGCGCGCCGACCAGGCTCTCCATCCGGTCGAGCATGCCGTCGAAGGTGTCGGCCAGCCGCTTGAGTTCGCCGGGCGGGGCCTTGAGGCCGATCCGCTCGTGCAGGTTCTCCCCCGAAAGGCGGCGGGCCGTCTCGGTGATGACGCCGACGGGCCGCAGCACGCGGCCCGCCATCCACCAGGCCAGCCAGATCGACGGTACGGCGAACACGGCGAGGGCGATGAGCGAGACGACCAGCAGCTCGTGGAGGGTGGCGGCCTCGACGGCGGTGGAGAGGTTGCGGGTGGCGGCCCATGTCCGGAGCTGCTCCTGGGTGGGCGTGGCGGCGCCGGGCGGGAGCCGCTGGGCGGGGACCGCCTTGAGCGGTTGGCCTTCGACGGCGGCGCGCTCGAAGGCGGTGCCGGGGACGGCGGTGGTGACGGCTCCGCTGATGCGGGTGTAGAGGCCGCCCCGCAGCAGGACGTTGATCAGGGCGATCAGACCGCCGCCGGCGAGGACGAGCAGGGAGCCGTAGAGCGCGGTGAGACGGGCGCGCTCGGAATGGAGCACTGCTCTCATCGCGGATCGGTGATCGGATCGGCGGACCCACCGGTGGCCGGACCGGTGCCCGCGCCCGGACCCGCGATCCGGTAGCCGGCCCCCGGCACCGTCTCGATCAGCTGCGGCTCACCCAGCTTGGCCCGCAGCTTGCTGAGGGTCACCCGTACGGCATTGGTGCTGTACGAGGTGTCCTCCTCCCACACCTGCTCGATCAGGTCGTCGTTGCCGAGCACGGCCCCCTCCGCCCGCAGCAGCGCCTCCAGCACCGCGAACTCCTTGCGCGACAGCGCGAGCCGGTGCCCGTCGCGGCTCGCGCTCCGGCGGGCGGTGTCCACGGCGATCCCGCACCGCTCCAGCACCGGCGGCAGGGCGGGCCGGGTGCGCCGGCCCAGCGCCAGGACGCGGGCGAGGAGCTCGTCGTACGCGAAGGGCTTGGTGAGGTAGTCGTCGGCGCCGAGGCCGAGCCCCTCGACCCGGTCCCGTACGGTCCCCGAGGCGGTCAGCATCAGGACGCGGGTCAGCAGCCGCTCGCGCACCACCTGGCGGCAGACCTCGTCCCCGTGCAGGCCGGGCAGGTCGCGGTCGAGGACGAGGACGTCGTACTCGCCGAGGCGCAGGCGCCGCAGGGCCTCCAGGCCGTCACCCGCCTCGTCGACGGCCAGCGCGTCGCGGCGCAGCCCGTCGGCGATCATCTCCCGGAGGAATTCCTCGTCCTCCACCACCAGAACTCGCATGCCGCCCTCTTTACCGGAATCTCGTATTTCCTCGTCATAAGCAAGATCGGAGAGAGAAGCGAAACCCGCCTCGGGTGGAGGGTCTGGCGCATGAATCGATCCATGACCATGACCACGGCCGCGGCGCTCACCGGCCTGACCCTCTTCGTCACCGCGTGCACGGGCGATGTCGGCAAGGACGGGAAGAAGAACGACACGTCCTCGAACGCATCGAGCGGCAGCGGTGGCGGTGGCGGGCAGGCCGGCGGCGCCGACGCCGACAAGGCGCTCAAGACGCGCAAGTGCCTGCGCGAGCACGGCATGGACGCGCCCGACCCGGAGCCCGGCCAGGACCCGCGCGGGATGACCCTGGGCTCGGGCAGCGAGGACCCGGAGGCGCTGAAGAAGGCCTTCGAGGCGTGCGGGATGCAGGCCCCCGGGACGGGCCAGGTCTCGCAGGAGGACAAGGACAAGGCCCTGAAGTGGGCCAAGTGCATGCGGGACAACGGGGTGAACATCCCCGACCCCGAGTTCAACGGGAGCGCGATGAGCGCAACCAAGATTCCCGAGGGCCAGGAGCAGGCCTTCCAGGACGCCCAGAAGAAGTGCGAAGCCGCGTGAGGCGGCGCGGCAGGTGGCTGCTGGGCTCGCTGGCCGTCGTACTCGCCGTCTCGGGAGGCGGGTACGCGGTGACGGCCGCCCAGCCGCGGGCGGACTCCGACGGGTCGAAGGACCGGCGCGCGGACGGGCTGCCGCAGCAGACCGCTCCGGTCACGCGCGGGGACCTCAGCTCCGGCCTCACGGTCGAGGGCACGCTCGGCTACGCGCAGGAACGCAAGCTCGCCGCGGGCGGCCCCGGGGTGCTGACCTGGGCCGCGGGCGCGGGTACGGCGATCGAGCGGGACGGGAAGCTGTACGAGGTCAACGGCAAGCCGGTGCGGCTCATGTACGGGAGCACGCCCGTGTACCGGCAGATGAAGACCGGGGACAAGGGCGAGGACGTCAAGCAGCTCAAGCGGAACCTCCAGGCCCTCGGGTACGGAACCGGGCTCGACCCGGAGGACGGCACCTTCACGGCGGGTACGGCGACGGCCGTCAAGCGCTGGCAGAAGGCGCACAAGGCGGCGGAGACGGGCGAGGTCGGCAAGGAGGACATCGCCTTCGCGGCCGGGCCGCAGCGGGTGCAGAAGAACGACACGGCGGTCGGCGACGAGCCGGCCCCGGGCAAGCCGGTGATGACGCTGACCGGGACCGAGCGGATGGTCCGCTTCCAGCTGGACGTGGCCAAGGCGGGCGCGGCGAAGACGGGCGACAAGGTGACCGTGAACCTGCCGGGCGGCGCCGCGGCCACCGGGAAGATCGACTCGGTGGGCAGCACGGCGAACCCGGACGACCCCAATGGCGGCGGCCCCGGGGGCGGTGGAGGGGGCGGCGGTGGCGGTGGCGGGAAGCCGAAGGTCGAGGTGAACGTGTCCCTGGACAACGCCTCCGAGATCAAGGGCCCGGACCGGTCCCCGGTGTCGGTCCGGCTCACCGGCGAGACCCGCAAGGGCGTCCTCTCCGTACCGGTCAACGCACTCCTCGCGCTGTCCGGCGGGGGCTTCGGCGTGCAGGTCGTCGAGGGCGGCGCGGTCCGCGACGTCCCGGTCGAGCTCGGCATGTTCGGCCAGGGCCGCGTCGAGGTCAAGGGGGACGCCCTGAAGGAGGGCATGCAGGTGGGGATCCCGAAGCAATGACGACGGCAGTGGCCACGGCCGAGAACAGGCACGCGCGCGCCGTCGTGGAACTGGCGGGCGTCACCAAGGAGTACCCGGGTGGGGTCAAGGCCCTGCGCGGGGTGGACCTCACCGTCCTGAACGGTGAACTCCTCGCCATCGTCGGCCCGTCCGGCTCCGGGAAGTCCACCCTGCTGCACATCGTCGGCACCCTCGACCGCCCGAGCGCCGGCGCGGTCGCCATCGCCGGACACGACATCGCGACGCTGTCCGACCGCGCCCTGTCGGCGCTGCGCTCACGCCATGTCGGGTTCGTCTTCCAGTCCTTCCACCTCGTACCGGGCATCAGCGCGCGGGCGAACGTGGCCGAGGGGCTGCTGTACTCCGGCCTCTCGCGGGCCGAGCGCGGCCGGCGGGCGGCGCGGGCCCTGGAGCGGGTGGGCCTCGGCGACCGGATGGAACACCGGCCGCACGAACTGTCCGGCGGGCAGAAGCAGCGCGTGGCGATCGCGCGGGCGGTGGCGGGGGAACCGGACCTGCTGCTGGCCGACGAGCCGACGGGCGCGCTGGACTCGGCGTCGGGGCAGTCGGTGATGGAGCTGCTGCACGAACTGAACGCGGACGGGGCCACCATCGCCGTGATCACCCACGACCACGAGATCGCGGCGAGCCTGCCGCGGCAGGTGCGGATCCGGGACGGGGAGATCGTGGCGGACGTGTGGAACACGGCGGGGGCGGGGGCGAGGGAGCAGTGAGGGCGTCGGTGAGGGCGTCGATGAGGGCCTCGCAAAGGCTGACCCCGGCCCGCCTCGGCCCGCGGGACGTGCTGCACGTGGGCTCGGCAGGGCTGCGCTCGCGCCCGACGCGGGTGTTCCTGTCCGCGCTCGGGATCGCGATCGGCATCGCGACGATGATCGCGGTGGTCGGGGTGTCCTCGTCCAGCCAGGCCAAGCTGCTGCTCGAGCTCGACAAGCTGGGCACGAACATGCTGGTGGCGACGCCGGGCCAGTCGATGTTCTCGGGGCAGGACACGAAGCTGCCGAAGGAGGCCCCGGGCATGATCTCCCGTATCGAAGGGGTCGAGTCGGTCGGTACGACGGGAGACGTCGCGCAGTCCGTACGGCGATCGGAGAACATCCCGAAGGAGGAGACGGGCGGCATCGGCCTGAAGGCGACGAAGGACGACCTGCTGGAGGTCCTGCGCGCCCGGATGCAGAAGGGGACCTGGCTGAACGGGGCCACCGGACGCTACCCGTCGGTGGTGCTCGGGAACGTCTCGGCGGAACGGCTGGGCATCACGGAGCCGGGGCAGCAGGTGTTCATCGGCGGCCGGTACTTCACGGTCATCGGCATCCTGGACCCGATCCCGCTGGCCCCGGAGATCGAGCGCTCGGCACTGATCGGCTGGGAGGCGGCGGAGCAGCTGCTCGGCTTCGACGGCCATCCGACGGCGATCTACGAGCGCTCGGCGGACGACCGCGTCGGGGCGGTCCGCGGCCTGATCGCCCCGACGGCCAACCCGCAGTCACCGAGCACGGTGTCGGTGACGGACCCGTCGGCGGCACTCCAGGCGAAGGCCGCGACGGAAGGGGCCTTCAGCACGCTGCTCTTGGGCCTGGGCGGAATCGCCCTGCTGGTGGGCGGGGTCGGGGTCGCGAACACCATGATCATCTCGGTGCTGGAACGCCGCCACGAGATCGGCCTGCGCCGTTCGCTGGGCGCGACCAAGGGCCAGGTCCGCATCCAGTTCGTGACGGAGTCCCTGCTCCTGTCGGGCCTCGGCGGCCTGGCGGGCATCGCCCTCGGCGCGGCGGCCACGGCGGCCTACGCCCGAGCGGGCGACCTCCCCTGGGTGGTCCCCCTCTGGGCGGTAACGGGCGGCTTCGCCTCAACCCTGGCCATAGGCACCCTGGCCGGCCTCTACCCAGCAGTCCGCGCAGCCCGCCTCTCCCCAACACTGGCCTTGCAGGCGGCGTAGGCCGGGGCGAGCACCGGATGGCACCATCCCGTGTCATGGCACCCGACACCACCAACCCCACGTCCGGCACCGGCCATTACGAGGCGGGCCAGACGGGCCTCATCGTGAAGATCCCCGCGGCCGAACCAGCCGTTCGCGCATGGCGCGAACGGCTGGACCCCTCGGCCATCGCCGGGGTCCCGGCGCACGTGACGGTGCTCTTCCCGTTCCTGCATGAGCACCTCATCGACACCACTGTCCAGGCGGCGCTCGCCGAGATCGTGGGCAGCCACCGGGCCTTCGACGTGCGGTTCGCCGAGAGCCGCCGCTTCCCGGAGGTGCTGTACCTGGCCCCCGAGCCGGATACGACGCTGCGGCTGCTCACCCGGGCAATCGCGGACCGCTGGCCGCAGGCCCAGCCGTACGGAGGCCGGTTCCCGGACGTCGTACCGCACCTGACGGTCGCGCAGCGACAGGAGGCGGACGTCCTTGACGAGATCGAAGCCGACCTGGCGCGCTCGCTCCCCCTCACGACCCGCATCTCGTCAGTCGACCTCATGGTCCACGACGGCGTGGCATGGCGGGACCGGACGTCGTTCGCACTGCGGGGATGAGGGACGGGAAGGCCACTCGGTGGCGAAGCGGCGCACCGGAAGCCCGGCGGTCGGTGTCTGTGTGCGAGGGGTCGGGAGGTGCGGGGCGGGACTTCGGGGTCGGGGCCCTCATTGGGGTCGGGCGAGCCGGGCGGGGTGTCGGGGGCGGGGTCTGCCGGCTCGGGTCGGAGAGGTCGACCGGGATGCCGGGGTCGGGCCCCTGTCATTCGGGGTCGGTGGTGTGTCCGGGGGCGTCCCGTCAGTCCACTGTCCTTCCGTGTCGGGTCGGTCCGTCAAGGGCGCTCACTTCGTTCGCGTCGCTTCGCGATGGCCTTCGGCCACCCTTGACCGACCGCCCCGCCCCGGAATGCCATAAGACTGCCGGGAAGCCCCCGAAGGAATGGCCGGGAGGTTATCCGACCAGGAGCGGCCGAGTCACAGATGCCCGGCCATGTCCCCCGGTTCATCCGCACCCCACCCACCAGGACCACCGGGCCCAGCCGGTGACGGGGGCGCGGGGAGAGCCAACCTGCACCAGGGGGCGATGAGATGACGATGGGGCCCCGGTGCGCGGCGGATCGCTACGCGCTTCTCTCGGTATAGCGTCCGGCGACCGTCTGGGGCTGGACATAGGCCGCCCACGCGGCGCAGGTGGGCGGTTTTCCGGCGTCTGCACGTCGTGGGGGGCCGCCAGACGACGTCCGTGGGCGGGTTTTCGGGCGTCTGCGGGCTGTCTGGACGCTCTTTGGGCCGAAAAGAGGGCGAGAGGGGGCGGAAAGGGGGTGTGGGGGAGTCTGATGCCGGATTTCTCGACCTTCCACTCCGGCAAGGCCGCTTGTGGGTCCCGATCGGCCGCCAAAAGGGACAAACCGCCTGCTGTCGCAGGCCAAGGGTCTTCCGTGCCGGTCGTGGGCGGCCTATGTCCAGCCCCAGACGGTCGCCGGACGCTATGCCAAGAGGAGCGCGTAGCGATCTGACGCGTCCTGGGGCCTACATCGTCATCTCATCGCTGTCTGCTGCAGGTTGGCCCTCCCCGGGCCCCCGTCACCGGCCGGGCTTGGTGGTCCTGGTGGGCGGGGTGCGGATGGACAGGGAGGTCCTGGTCGGCATCTCCGACAGGGCCGCTCCTGGTCGGATAACCTCCCGGCCATTCCTTCGGGGGCTTCCCGGCAGTCTTATGGCATTCCGGGGCGGGGCGGTCAGTCAAGGGTGGCCGAAGGCCATCGCGAAGCGACGCGAACGAAGTGAGCGCCCTTGACGGACCGACCCGACACGGAAGGACAGTGGACTGACGGGACGCCCCCAGACACACCACCGACCCCGAACGACAGGGACCCGACCCCCGAAACCCCCGACCGCCCCTCCCGACCCCGAATGAGGGGGGCCCGACCCCCGAAACCCCCGCCCCGCCCCTCCCGACCCCGAGTCGACCGGTCCCGACCCCGGCACCCCGACCGCCTCTCCCGACCCCTCACACACAGACACCGGACCCCTCCCGCCGTACGCTGAGGTGATGCGAACTCCTCGGCAGGCAGCGCGGATTGTTGTCCTCTCCCCCACCGGGTCGGTGTTCCTCTTCCGGGAGAACAACATCGAGGTCGGGATTCACTGGCTGCCGCCCGGTGGGGGGATCGATCCCGGGGAGACTCCTGAGGAGTGCGTGCGGCGGGAGTTGCGGGAGGAGACCGGGTGGACCGATCTCGTGCCGCAGCGGCTGCTGTGCACCTGGGAGCACGACTTCACCCATCAGGGGATCCCCGTACGGCAGCACGAGCACATCTACGTCACCAGCGGCCCGCGCCGCGATCCCGTGCCCGAGTCGCCCGACGCACACTGGCGGTGGCTCTCGCAGCAGGCCCTGACCTCGCTCGGGGAGCCCCTGTGGCCGCCGCGGCTCGGCGAGCTGCTGGCCGACGCGCCGGCCGAGCCCGTCCACCTCGGTCTGGTGGGCAACTAGGGCCGCGTGTGGACCGTACGGTGGGGCGAGTCATCGGGTGCAGGCGATCCATCGTCGGACGGCCGCGTTGGTGACGCCGTCCAGTGCGGAGACGACTTCGATGGCGTGAAGGTCTCCGGCGACCGGTGGGATGCCGGCCGCGGTCAGCGCGGCGTGCAGGGCGAGGCGCCGGTGGTGTGCTGCGCTGATTCGGCTGCGAGGCCGCTCTTCCGGGTCCGGACCCGGGATCGGCACGGAGCTCGGGAGGCGGGTGTCCCCCACGCCCCCCACGCCCCCCACGCCCCCCATGTCCTCCGCGTGCTCGAAGTCCCGTACGCCGGGGAAGCGGTAGGGGTCGAGCGCCTCCTGTGGTCTCGGTACGTGCGAGGAATCTCGCCACTTCATGCAAGGACCTCCTGGAGTCTGCCTGGCGGTGGGGAAGTTGCGGTGGGTCTGTATGGGGACGCCGCGGGTGGGCGGCGAACCGGATGTCTCCGGGCGCAGCGGGGGACGGGTGCTCACATCCCCTGCTCCTGCAGGGCATGGGCGCCCGCTGCGATCACCTCGGCGAGCTGGTTGGCGACGGCGACGCTGCATCCGCCGAGCCGGACGAACCCGCGGGAGCCCAGGGGCCCGTCGTTGGCCAGGGAGGGGAGGGCAACTCCTGCCAGCGCGAGGGCTGCCTGGAGATTGGTGACGGCGTCCAGGCCCGCCTGGTAGGCGGTGTCCTGGATCCGCTTGTACCGGATTCGTTCAGCGTATGAGGGCTCGTACGCCATGGTTGCTGTCCTCTCTCATTGGGCGTAAGTGAGGTGTCCGGGCGGGATTCGCGTGCACGGGACGGTGCTCGAAGGCCGTCGCGACCGGATTGCGGACCGCCCGTGACTTATCGGATTCGGTTGTCGTTCCTCAGGTGTAAACGATCACTCCGGCGGGCTCTGGGAAGGACCACGTTCTCCATGCGGTCAGAGACTGTCGCGCCTTCGTCCCCGGCGCCGTACGCGGTAGCACCGACTCCCTCCCTGTCGGCGCAGACGTCGTCACGGCCTTCACCGTCCTCGACCGCACCCGGCGTCCGTCCACCGGGCGCGGAACCTCGCACGGGCTGCGGACCGATGTCGGACAGACCTCCCGGACGTGACCGTCATGCCCCGTAGTGGAGTCTGGGGGCAGGGGAGGGCCTGGAGTTGCGGTGCCGCGGAGTCCGCTGGCGGGGCGGTCGGGTGAGCGTGATCTGGCGGACGAGCTGTTGGAAGCAGGCGAGTGCGGCGATGGCGGGCAGGGTCGCCGCGGCCTGGGCGGGGAGCGTCCTCGGCGCCTGGGCCACGCACAGGAGCGTGGCCAGGGTCGAGAACAGCAGGACGATGGACCAGGAGTGGACGGCACGGCGCTGATGCAGGGCCGCCCTGAGGATGGACAGAGAGGCGACCATCCAGGGGCCGTAGATCAGCAGTGGCCACCAGCTGACGACGCCGTGGCCGGTGTGAGGTACGGCGCTGTGCCGTAGGGCGTCGCAGATGGCGAGCCCGCTGAAGATGCTCACGAGGGCGGCGATGAGCGCGACCAACACGGCTGTGCACAGGCTGCCCGTTCGCATCAGGGCCACGGCCGATGCCTTCGCCCGGGCGGTCCGGCGGTGCTGTCTGCCGGACGCTTCCGCCTCCGCCGGCCCGATGCCCTGCGGCCCGATGCCCTGCGGTCCGGCCACCAGCCCGGTGGTGCTCATCGCGTCGTCTACTTCGCCGAAGGCGACCCGGTCGAAGGACTCCGCCTGGTCGCCGGCCATGCTTCCCTGAAGCAGACAGGCGAGCTCCTCCGCCGGATCCCATGCGCCGGTCTCCTCGGCCGGCCCAAGTGGCGGATACCCCAGGCCGATGTGCTGTACGGGATCCGGCTCCGGCCGAAACATGCGGACATCCGGCTGGATCGGGAAGCCGTTCCAGTCGGGATAACCATATGACTCATACACGGGAATCCTGCCTCAAACGGCCGTCCGCGCACATCCCGGACACAGCCACGCCGTGCGACCGCCGAATGAACTCGTGGTGGATCGAGCTGATCACTTCCAGGAAGTCCTCGAAGATCGAGGACGAGTTGTTCAGCTCGATTTTCAGACCTTCATGATGCAGAGACGCGTTCTCGCCCTGGGCGCGGTCCGATGAAGCCGGTGTGAATGTCCACTTACCCATCCGGGCGGCCCCGGGACGCACGGGGAGATCCTCCTCATCTGAACGCCGCTGAAAGATCGCGCTGAGGTTTGCTGTTGTCATAGTCCAACCAACGCTCCCAGCACCGGGACGGGTGTGAGCCATGCGGGTGATGATGGCGGAGCGCACGAGTCCGGACCGTTTCCTTTTATCACTTCGGCAGTCACGCCGAACCGTCAGAACCACGTTTCGCCGCAGCTCAGGGCAGTGATGACGAGGGACAGGCCGGGGTGGGGCGGCGACACCGTGCCGTCGGGCCGCCAGTTTTCCCGCCGGCCCGCCCGGCGCCGGGCCAACACATGGAAATAGGAAATTACTGCAACCCGACAGGGTGCTGCACATGGCTTCAATGAGAGCGCTGGGCATAACTCCGCATATGCCGCTGCGTTATGTGGAGATGTTGCCGAGGGCTCGACCGCGGGCCCCGTTGCGCGAAACCGTCACCGGAAGGGACCCTCTGTGGCAGACATGTTGGTGAGGCTCGTGCTGATCTGTGCAGTACTAGGCGCGTTCTGGACCGCAATGGCGTCGTCGGGGATGGGTCGAATGCGACACAAGGACATCCTCGAACTGAGGCGCCAACAGCACTTCAGGTACGTCTTGGACCGGAACGCGACTGCCCCCTGGCTCTTCCAACAGGAAGTCCCGGAGCCTGCCGCGCCGCCGCGAGAACCCGTCGGCAGCGCGACGTGTGCTGCCTGCGGAGCCCTGGCCGGATGGGAGGGCGGGGCTCCTGGCTGAGCGTCGACGCTGCCCACCGCTTACGAGGGTCGCACGTAGATCCGGATGGTGTCGCGGATGAAGCGGCGGCTCTGTTCGGGCCCGAGTGCTTGGGCTTGGAGGTGGTCGTACATGAAGTGGTAGGGGCGTCGGTCCGCGGGCTTCTCCAGGTAGAGATCGCTGGTGAAACGCTCCAGGTACACGACCCCCGCGTCGCCGTCCGCGAACGTGAGGATGGAGAACTGCCCCGAGAGACCGGGGTGGGCTCCTGCGGCGTACGGGAGGATCTGCACGGTGATGTGCGGCTGGGCGCTGATGCAGTTCAGATGTTCGAGCTGTTCGCGCATGACGTCGGCGGTGCCGACGGTGCGATGTAACGCCGATTCGTCCAGGATGACCCATAAACGCAAGAGGCGGGCGGGGTGGTGGGCGCGATGCTGGCGCCGTAGCCGCACCTCAAGACGGGTGGCGGCCTGCTCGGCCGTGATGTGAGGATTCGTTTCCCCGATGACCGCCGCGGCGTAGGCGGGTGTCTGCAGCAGACGGGGCATCACCAGTGGCTCGTACGAGTGAATGGAGGCAGCCTCCGTCTCCATCCCGACGAACACGCCGCAGGGGACGTCTCCGTAGGCGACCCACCAGCCCTGCCGGCCCGACTCCTTCGCCATCCGCATCAGCGAGGCGACGAACGACTGGTCGGTGACGCCGTAGAGTTCGCACAGATCACGCACGTCACGGGGGTTGATGGCGCGACGGCCTTCCGGCCCAACAGGCGATGCCCGGGCCGACTCCCCCGACGGCAGGCGGCCCCGCGCCCGGCGCCGCCAGATGTCCGGCGCCGTCCGCCCACAGCCTCTGCGACCCCGGCCGTGACCGAAGGGCGGCGGCGTTCCCCCACCCTTGCGGGCCCCGTGCGAGGTGACACCGATCCAGTCCTTCGAGCGGTCGAGTGGCCGATTATTTACGGCCATGCCGACCGCATCGCGGTCACCGCCCGGCTCAGTACGTCCCCGCCGACTCAGCGCGTAGCCGTTGTCGCCTTCGCGTACAGCGCCGCCGCGTACTCGCCCAGGATCGTGCTCGTCGAGACGTCGTCCGTGTCACCGCCCGTCAGGATCCCGATGATCTTGCCGTCCTTCGCGAGCCAGGCGCTGCCGCTCGTGCCGCCCGGAAAGTCCGCGCAGTCGAAGCGCTGCTCCGCCGGGGTCTCGCGGATCGCCGACGCCGTGCACGTACGCGGGACCTTGCGGTCCGCCGGGTAGCCGGTGACGGTGATCTCCTCGCCCGAGCGGCCCGTGGTGTCCAGGGTCGCGGCGCCGGTGACGTCCTCGATGTTGCGGCCCGAGGCGTCCGGGGCGAGGCGTGCGAAGGCGAGGTCGTAGTCGTCGTCCGAGCCCTCGGACCAGCGGGGGTCCTCGAAGGCCTCTTCGATGGTCCAGGCGCCATACGGGGCCCCGCCGTTCGCGTACGCGGGTGCGAAGACCGCTCCCCCGCCATCGGGCTTCCCGGCGAGCAGGCAGTGCCCGGCGGTGACGATCATGTTCTTGCCCGGGCTGTGCACGACGGTGGCGGTGCAGAAGTGGTCACCCTGCACGCCACCTTCGAACAGGGCGCCGGTGAAGGCGGCGGGGCTCCCCGGCCGGGGTGTTCCCGAGGTGTTCAGCTGCGGCTGCTTCACTGATTGCGATTGCGAAGGCGCGCTCGGCGAGGGCTTCGCCGGGGCCGCCGCCTTGACGTGCGCCTCCGGTCGGCCCTCCGCAGCCGGCACCACTTTCGTCATGACAGCGGACGCGCCCAGCGCCGCCACCGCGCACAACACCCCGGTCACCACGGTCCGCTTGTCCACCGCCACCGCCCCTCCCACTTTGCTCCGGCGAAGCATGCCTTGATGTTCGCCTTCGCCGCAAGGGGACCCCGGGACACCCCCTAGGCTCCCGGCCACAGCCCTTCCGGCGTCAGGCCCAGCAGGTCGATCGCGTTGCCGCGGACGATGCGGTCCACCACGGCGGGGTCCAGGTGGGACATCTGGGCTTCTCCCACCTCCCGGGACTTCGGCCACGTCGAGTCCGAGTGCGGGTAGTCGGTCTCGTAGAGGACGTTCGCGACGCCGATCGAGTCCAGGTTCTTCAGACCGAAGGGGTCGTCGAAGAAGCAGCCGAAGACGTGCTCCGCGAAGAGCTCCGACGGTGGGCGGTGCACCTTGTCCGCGACCCCGCCCCAGGCGCGGTTCTCCTCCCACACCACGTTCGCGCGCTCCAGGATGTACGGGATCCAGCCGATCTGGCCCTCCGCGTACATGATCTTGAGGTTCGGGAAGCGCTCGAACTTGCCGCTCATCAGCCAGTCGACCATAGAGAAGCAGCAGTTGGCGAAGGTGATGGTGGAGCCGACCGCGGGCGGCGCGTCCGCCGAGGTGGACGGCATGCGCGAGGAGGAGCCGATGTGCATCGCGATGACCGTGCCGGTCTCGTCGCACGCCTGGAGGAAGGGGTCCCACTCGTCCGTGTGGACGGACGGGAGGCCCAAGTGCGGCGGTATCTCCGAGAAGGCGACCGCGCGCACGCCGCGCTCCGCGTTGCGGCGCACCTCGGCGGCGGCCAGCCGGGCGTCCCAGAGGGGGATCAGGGTGAGCGGGATCAGGCGGCCGCGGGCGTCCGGGCCGCACCACTCCTCCACCATCCAGTCGTTGTAGGCCCGTACGCCGAGCAGCCCGAGCTCGCGGTCCTTGGCCTCCGTGAAGGTCTGGCCGCAGAAGCGGGGGAAGGTCGGGAAGCAGAGGGCCGACTGGACGTGATTGACGTCCATGTCCGCGAGGCGTTCGGGAACCGAGAAGGAGCCCGGGCGCATCTGCTCGTACGTGATGACTTCGAGCTTGATCTCGTCGCGGTCGTAGCCGACGGCGGTGTCGAGGCGGGTGAGGGGTCGGTGCAGGTCCTCGTACACCCACCAGTCGCCGATCGGACCGTCGTCGCCCTTGGCTCCCATGACGGGAGCGAACTTCCCGCCGAGGAAGGTCATTTCCTTCAGGGGCGCGCGGACGATCCGGGGGCCGGTGTCCTGGTATTTGGACGGGAGCCGGTCCCGCCAGACGTGGGGAGGCTCAACCGTGTGGTCGTCCACCGAGATGATCTTCGGGAAGGTCTCCATGCGGACTACGGTAGCGCCGATCTGACGAACCGTCAGCTAGTTGGGAAGTGATCGGTCCGACACGGGCTGACGGGTAAGCGCAAGACAGGGCAGACTGGCCCTTACACCGACGGAAGGCAGGGGGGACGACAGATGGACGGCATACCGGCCATCCCGCACCAGCGGAACCACCCCGAGGCAGCCCGGCGCCACTCCGCTGCCGCGCCGGACGCCACGACCGGGGTTCGGCCTGACTTCACGACCACTCGCGCCCCGGACGCCCGGGCCGGCACGCATGCCCCGGGCGCCCCGGCCGGCACGCCCGTCACCGACTCCCCGGCCGCCGCCGACGCCACCGCCGCACCCGGCCCCTGCCGCTTCGCCGTCCTCGGCCCCATCCGCGCCTGGCGCGGCGGCGAGACCCTGCCCTCCGGCACCCCCCAGCAGCGCGCCCTGCTCGCCGCGCTCCTGCTGCGCGGCGGCCGCACCGCCACCGCGCCCGAACTGATCGACGCCATCTGGGGCGAGGACCCCCCGCAGCAGGCCCTCGCCACGATCCGTACGTACGCCTCCCGCCTGCGCAAGGTCCTCGCGCCCGGCATGCTCGTCACCGAGTCCGGCGGCTACGCCATCCACACCCCCGCCGACGCCCTCGACCTCGGCGTCGCCCGCGGCCTCGCCGCCGACGCCGACCAGGCGCGCGGCGCCGGCGACCGCATCCTCGCCCGTACGCTGCTCGGCCGCGCCCTCGACCTGTGGGACGGCGAACCGCTCGCCGGGGTCCCCGGCCCGCACGCCGAGACCGAGCGGACCCGGCTCGCCGAATGGCGCCTCCAGCTGCTGGAGACCCGCCTCGACCTCGACCTGGAGGTCGGTCACCACGCCGAGGCCGTCTCCGAGCTCACCGCCCTCACCGCCGCCCACCCGCTGCGCGAACGGCTGCGCGAGCTCCTCATGCTCGCCCTGTACCGCAGCGGCCGGCAGGCCGAGGCACTCGCCGTGTACGCCGACACCCGCCGGCTCCTCGCCGACGAACTCGGCGTCGACCCCCGCCCCGAACTCTCCGCGCTCCAGCAGCGCATCCTGCGCGCGGACGCCGAACTCGCCTGCGCCGAGGACCCGGCCCCGGCCGCCGCGCCCGCACTCGTAAGGCCCGCCCAATTGCCCGCCACCGTCGCCGACTTCACCGGCCGAGCCACCTTCGTCAGCGAGCTCGGCGAGATCCTGTCCGACGCCGGTGGCCAGGTCAT
This sequence comes from Streptomyces sp. NPDC090741, assembly GCF_044769045.1. Lineage (NCBI taxonomy): Bacteria > Bacillati > Actinomycetota > Actinomycetes > Kitasatosporales > Streptomycetaceae > Streptomyces > Streptomyces sp. NPDC090741. The sequence continues at coordinate 288,440 of NZ_JBIVXF010000004.1, forward strand.
GGCCGTCTCCGCGCTCGCCGGCATCGGCGGCGTCGGCAAGACCACCCTCGCCGTGCACGTCGCGCACGCCGCCCGCCCGCACTTCCCCGACGGCCAGCTCTACGCCGACCTCCAGGGCACCGAGCCGCGGCCGGCCGAGCCCGTCGCCGTCCTCGGCTCCTTCCTGCGGGCGCTGGGCACCCCCGACACGGCCATCCCGGACTCCGCCGCCGAACGGGCCGCCCTGTACCGCTCCACGCTCGACGGCCGCCGCGTCCTGGTCCTGCTCGACAACGCCCGCGACGCCGCCCAGGTCCGCCCGCTGCTGCCGGGCACCGCCGGCTGCGCGGCGCTCGTCACCAGCCGGGTCCGCATGGCGGGCCTCGCCGGTGCCCATCTCGTCGACCTCGACGTGATGAGCCCCGAGGAGGCCCTCCAGCTGTTCACCCGGATCGTGGGCGCGGAGCGCGTCGGCGCCGAACGCCAGGCCGCCCTCGACGTGGTCGGTGCCTGCGGGTTCCTGCCGCTCGCCATCCGCATCGCCGCCTCCCGGCTGGCCGCCCGCCGCACCTGGACCGTGTCCGTACTCGCCGCGAAGCTGGCCGACGAGCGCCGCCGCCTCGACGAGCTCCAGGCCGGCGACCTCGCCGTCAAAGCCACCTTCGAGCTCGGCTACGGGCAGCTGGAGCCCGAGCAGCAGCGGGCGTTCCGCCTCCTCGGCCTCGCCGACGGGCCCGACATCTCACTGGCCGCCGCGGCCGCCGTACTCGACCTGCCCGAGTACGACACCGAGGACCTCCTCGAAGCCTTAGTGGACTGCTCCCTCCTCGAATCGGCCGCGCCCGGCCGCTACCGCTTCCACGACCTCGTACGCCTCTACGCGCGCGCCTGCGCCGAACGCGACGAGCAGCCGCCGACCGGGCGGGACGCCGCCCTGGACCGGCTGCTGGACTTCTACCTCGCCACCGCCTCCGCGGTGTACGCGGTGGAGCGCCCCGGCGACCGGCTCCCCGCCCACCTGTCCGCCACCCACTACCCCGGGCTGCGCTTCGCCGAGCCGCGCGCCGCCCTGGACTGGCTGTACGCCGAGGCGGACCCGCTGCTGGCGTGCGTCCGGCAGGCCTCCGTACGCACGACCGGGCAGGCGGACGTACTGCGCCGGGCCGTCGACCTGCTGTGGGCGGCCAAGGACCTCGCCGAGTCGGGTGCCAACTCCAAGCAGTACGAGTCCGCCGCCGTGGCCCTGCGCGACGCCGCGCACGCCGCGAAGGACCCGCACGCGGAGGGCCGGGCCCGGACCACCCTCACCAACGTCCACCTGGTCGCGGGCCGCTTCGGCGAGGCCGACGAGGAGGCCCGCCAGGCCATGGACCTCGCCCGCGAGGCCGGCGACCCGCTGCCCAGCTGCTGGGCGCCCAACGACCGCGGGATCATCGCCCTCTACCAGGGCCGGCACGCCGACGGCGAGCGGTACCTGCTGGAGGCCATCGAGAACTTCCGCGCCGACGGCAACCACATCGGCGAGGCCAGCGCGCTGTGCAACCTCTCGCGGATCCACGTCGAACTGGGCCGGCTGACCAGCGCCATCGACCTCGCCGAGCAGGGCATCGCCATATACGACCGGATGGGCCTGACGCTGCGCCTGGCCAACGGCCGCTACGCGCTGGGCATCGCCCTCACCGAGGCCGGCCGGCTCGGCGAGGCGCAGGAGCAGCTCACCGAGGCGCTCTCGCTGTTCCACGACAACCGGCAGCCGCTGTGGGAGGGCGTGACGCACTTCCGGCTCGCCGTGGCCCATCTGGCCGCGCACCGGCCCACGCTGGCCGCCGCGCACGCCGAGCAGGCCATCGCGCTGCGCGGGATCGGCGGGGAGTGGCGGCGGGCGACGGTGCTGACGGTGCTGGGCAAGGCGCTGCGCAGGCTGGGGCAGCGGGACCGGGCGCGGGTGTGCTGGCGGGACGCGGAGGTCGTGTTCAAGCAGCTGAAGTCGGCGGAACTGGTCGAGGTGCAAGCCCTGTTGGCCGCGGAGATAGCGGCCTGAGCTGCGCCCATATCCCGCCGATCACCCGCTGATCGGCGGATGAACGAGGCATTCATCGTTCGTTTATCGCCGCCCGTCACGATAGGTACATCGACTCACCGCGTCGGGGGGCGCGAGAGTCGGCTGGAGGACCACCCGTTCGGCGGTCCGCGGGGGAATCGCCGAACGGGCCCGACCCATCCATCAGGAGAACCGATGACGACGAACGAGAACATCCTGCCGAACGACGGCGACATGAGGCCGATGGACAATCACGCGTCCGGCATCGAGATCAAGCCGCTCGACGACAGTCTTGCACCGGGCGTCGACATCACGCCGATGGACAACCACGCCTCCGGAATCGAGATCAAGCCGCAGGAGAAGAAGCCGACTTCGGGCGAGGACATCGTGGCGATGGACAACCACGCGTCCGGTCCGCGTCCGTAAGACGTCCCACGGGGGATAACGGGGGACGGGGGGGCCGGTTCCACGGGGGATTCGGGGGACCGGTGGCAACGGGGGAGCACGGGGGGGCCACGGGGGGATTCGGGGGAACCCGCCGTGGTCGACGGGGGAGCACGGCCCGCTGGGGTCACGGGGGACCCAGGGGAGCACGACCAACGGGGGAGCACAACAAGGACGGCGGCCGCGGTGGCCCGGAGGGGGAGCCACCGCGGCCGCCGTCGCATGCCCGCGTCCGGGCAGGGGGCATGGGGCCGATGGCGGTGGAGTGCAGGGCGGCCCGCATGCCGATGCGGGCGGGGCCCCGGAAGGGCCGGCCGCTCTCGATCTTCCGGATGTACGTGAGGGCCGTGCCGTGCCGCAGCGCCGGGTGGACGGCCTGGCCGGTGCCCTTGTGCAGGAACTCCAGCAGCTCGGCGATGCCCTCGGGCCGCTCGGTGCAGACTCCGGCGGCGACCGAGCGCAGCCGCAGGCCGATGCCGTAGCTGCCCTCCCCGTCGGTGACGGCGTACCCCTGCTCGACGAGCGAGGCCAGGATCCGGCAGGTGCTGGACTTGGGCACGCCGGAGGCCGCGGCCGCCTCCGCGAGCCGGTGCGGGCCGCCGGGCGCGCTCAGCGCCTCGGTGATCCGCAGGGTCTTCTCCGGAGCGCCGCTGCCGGCCGTCTCACTAGGCTGGGCCCGTGTTCACCTCACAGGGACCCACCGTCCGCGAGCTCGCCGTCCAGGCCCTCTCGTCCGTCGAGCGCGGGTACGACCTGCTCTCGCCCAAGTTCGACCAGACCCCGTTCCGCACCCCCGACCGCATGCTCGACGCCGTCGAGGAGACGCTCGCCCAGCGGGAGGGGTCCTTCGGGGCCGGGCTCGACGTGTGCTGCGGGACCGGCGCCGGGCTCGGGATGCTGCGGCGGCTGTGCCGGGGCCGGGTGACCGGGGTGGACCTGAGCGAGGGCATGCTGGCCGGGGCCGCGCGGGCCCATCCCGACGAGCGCGTCGACCTCGTACGGGCCGACGCGCGGGCGCTGCCGCCCGAGCTGGCGCACTCGTACGACCTGGCCGTCAGCTTCGGGGCCTTCGGGCACTTCCTGCCGGCCGAGCGGCCCGCCCTCTTCTCCGGCGTCCACACCGCGCTGCGCCCGGGCGGCCTCTTCGCGTTCCCGATCGGGGCGCCGATCCCGCCGACCTCCCCCGCGTGGTGGGCGGTGACGGGCTTCGACGCCGCGATGCGGGTGCGCAACGCCGTGTGGCGGCCGCCGTTCGTCATGTACTACCGGACCTTCCCGCTGGGCGGCGTCAGCGCCGACCTGCGCGCGGCCGGCTTCACGGTGGAGACCGCCCCCCTGGACCACTTCGGCCGCCGCACGGACGGCACCCCCCGCTGGCGCCTCCTCCTGGCCCGCAAGCCGGACTGACGCGCATCGGCCCGGCCCCCGCTGTGGGGGCCGGGCCGACGGGTACCGCGGGTCAGCGCAGGGTGAAGGGCGCCACGTGGGTCGTGGTGTCCGCTCCGCTGATGGTGAATTCGAGGTTGTAGTTGCCGTTGGGCAGGCCATTCGTGCTGACGGGGAGGCTGTATCCGGAGGCCAGTGGGGTGTAGAGCATCCGGGTTCCGACGGTCCTCGTGACGGGGCCGGTGATCCGGGTGGCCGTCACGGTGATGCCGGAGCTGGAGAGGTTGTTGCCGTTCGCGTCGCAGATCCGCAGGGAGATCACGACCTGGCCGAGCAGGCGGACCGGCCGGGCCGGGTCGTAGAGCAGGCAGATCCGGTACGCAACGGTGTAGCTGACGCTCTTCGTGGCCGGGTTCGTGGCGACGTCCTTGGCGTTCACCGTGAACGTGTGCGAGCCGAGGGTGGAGGTGTCGATCGGGCTGCCGACCGGCACCGTACCGACGCAGCTCGCCGGCCCGGAGGTGGCGTCCGTGCACGAGTAGGACGCGGTGACGGACTGCCGGTACAGGTACGTGCCGGCCGCCGGACGGACGATGGTGATCGTCGGCGCCACCGTGTCGAGCCGCACGGTGATCGTCTGCGGCGCGGACGTGTTGCCCGCGTTGTCGGTGGCGGTGTACGTCACGGTGGTGACGCCGTTCACCGTGATCGGAACGGCCGCATTCGCTCCGGACACGACGGTGGATGCGATGGGCTGGGCGCCGCTCGCGCTGTAGGTGATCTTCTGGATACCGGAGCCGCAGGACCCGTCAGCGGCGCCGATGTTGACGGTGGCCGGGCTGGTGGTGTTCCATCCGGCCCCGTTCGGTGCCGGTGAGGTGCTCGCGGAGACGGTCGGCGCGGAGGTGTCCGGGTCGTACGTGAAGCGGTCGGCGGCGGTGACCGGGCTGGTGCCGTTGGGCGTGGTCACGGTGACGTCCACCGTGCCGCGTGCCTGCGGGGGCACCTGCGCGGTCAGCTCCTCCGGCCCGGTGACGTTCACGTTCGTGGCGGCCACCGAACCGAACGCGACGGTGGTGCCGCTCGTCGGGAACTCCGTGCCGCGCACGGTCACGGTGTTCACGCACTGCGCCAGTTCCGGCGCGTGGTTCGGGGTGACGCTCGTGACGGTCGGCGGGGACAGCGTGACGCGGTCCATCGCGGTGCCCCAGTCGCCGCCGAAGATCCCGGTGTTGCCGGTGGCTCCGATCTGCTGGACCGTCCAGACGTCCTTGGGGTTGCTCGGGTCGCGTGCGGTGCCCGAGTAGTCGCCCCAGCGGGGGGCGCCACTGCAGGCGCACGTGTAGGCCTGCGTGCCCGCGGCGTAGAAGTCGCCGAATGTGGTGGACGGGAAGTTGCCGCCCGGCACTCCGATCGCGACCCCGCCTGCGAAGAGGGTGGACGAGGAGGCGGTGAATCCCGCGAACAGGTCGTCCTCGTCGTTCAGGGTCAGCGAGCCGTAGTAGATGTCTCCGCCCACGAGGCCGAGGTTGAGGTTGGTCGACAGGCTCTGGGTCCCGCCGGTCGCGATCTGGATGAAGCGCTGGCAGGCGTGGACCGCGGTGTCTCCGATGGGGGTGCAGCCGACGTTGAAGACGCCCCACAGACGGTTGTTCTGCCAGGCGACCGACAGCATCCGGTCGTCGTTGGTCTCGATCGTGGCATCCCCACCGGGCGGCTGGGCCGCTGCCGGCGGCGGGTCGGCGGCTCCGATGGCGATGGTGTTCACGGTGCGGTTGACCGCACCGACGCCGGGCACGCCGGTGATCGTGGTCACCATCACGTTGGTGCCGTCGTGCTTCATCGAGAGCTGGTCGTTGATCGCCGACAGCGAGGTGGCCGGTACGGCGTCGTCCAGGGTGGTGTCCTGCGCGAACGTCGTGAAGTTGATCGTGCCACCGGCCAGCAGGTCCGCTTTGTTGACAACGACGTTCACCGCGCCCAGGAACGGAAGCGGCTCGGGCTGGTTGCGGTCGAAGTTGTTCCAGCCCAGCGTGACCTTGTCGTTGGTGTAGCCGAGCAGCGGCCGGTCCTGCAGCACGTTGGAGGTGTTGCTGCCGATGTTGTAGACGGTCCAGTGTCCTCGGGGGTCGGAGGTGTCGCTGACCGCGACGTCGTTCTCGTCTCCGCCGGCCAGGAGCCCCTCGTACGAGGCGAAGAACCGGCCGGATCCCGCGTCGTAGTGCACTCGCGGGTCACCGCCCGTGTCCGCCGCGAACCCGAAGAAGGTGCCCAGGTCGAACGGGGGTCCCACCGCGTTGCCGGCCTTGTCGTAGATCTGGCCGGCGCGGTTGACGAACTGGACGATGTACGTCGGTCCGACCGCGAGATTGGTGTCGGAGGGAGCGGTTTGGGACGCGACGTCGTTGTCGCCGTTCCCGAGCGTGGGGAAGGTCTTCAGCCGCTCCACCACGGCCGAGGATGGCGCCGCCTTCGGTGTCGTCGCGCCCTTCGCGGTCAACAGCCCGGTGGTGACCGGCAGACTCGGCTGCCGCATCGGTCCCACGGGCGCCCGCCGCTTGGGAGGCGCGAGGTAGGGCCGCACCTGGGGCTCGGCGGTGCGCTTGGGGCGGGGCAACGCGCTCACGTCCACGCGCTGCTTCGGCTCGGCCCGCGACAGCGTCCCCTCGCCCCCCGAAGGCGAGGGGACGCCGGCCGGGGCCGGTGCGCTGGGCCGCGGTTCGGCGGGCGCTGCGGCGGCGGCCGGTGCAGCCGCGGTGAGGGTCACGGTGAGTGCGAGCAGGAGCGCACGCGACCAGCCGCGCGCAGCGCGCATCCTGCGTTCCATCATGCGTCGGTTCATTCGGAGGATCCGTCTCGTCGACACGGGCTCCCCCCTTCATCCCATGTCGGGGGTACGGTCCCGCCGGCGGGTCGGCAGCGGTCGGTCGTTGTCCTGCGGTAGCCGATGATCACGACCGGCTACCTATCGGATGGACCTGCCATGGGACTCCGGTCTGCGGCAGGAATTGCCGACGCTTTCCCCCGTACGGCCTACTTCGGGGCGCGGAGTTCCCGTTTCAGGACCTTTCCGCTCGCGTTGCGCGGGAGTTCGGTGACGAACTCGACCTCGCGCGGGACCTTGTAGTTGGCCATCTCCCGGCGGGACCAGGCGATCAGGTCGTCGGCGGTGAGGGTGGCGCCCGGGCGGCGCACCGCGTACGCCTTGCCGACCTCGCCGAGGCGCGGGTCGGGGACGCCGACGACGGCGATGTCGGCGATGTCCGGGTGCAGGCCGAGGAGTTGCTCTATCTCGGCCGGGTAGGCGTTGAACCCGCCGACGATGAACATGTCCTTGATCCGGTCGGTGATGCGCAGGTTGCCCTCGGCGTCGAGGACCCCGACGTCGCCGGTGCGCAGCCAGCCTTCGGGGGTGACGGCCTCGGCGGTCTCGGCCGGGTCCTCGAAGTAGCCCTGCATGACGTGGTGGCCGCGGACCCACACCTCCCCCGCGGTGCCGGCGGGCGAGGCCTGCCCGTGCTGGTCGGCGACCCTCACCTCGGTGTCCGGGATGGCCCGTCCCGAGGTCGAGGCGATGACCTCGGCCGGGTCGCCGCGGCGGCACATCGTGACGATGCCGCTGGCCTCGGAGAGCCCGTACGCGGTGAGCACGGTGGATATGTGCAGCTCGCCGCGGAGCCGCTCCACGAGCTGGAGCGGGACGACGGCGGCGCCGGTGACCACCAGGCGCAGCGCCGACAGGTCGTGGTGGTCGCGCTGCGGGTGGTCGAGGAGGGACTGGTGGAGGGTGGGCGGGCCGGGGAGTACGGAGATCCGCTCGGCGGCGATGTTGGCGAGGACGGTGTCCACGTTGAAGACGGGCTGCGGGACCATCGTGGCGCCGCGCATCAGGCAGGCGATGATGCCGGCCTTGTAGCCGAAGGTGTGGAAGAAGGGGTTCACGATCAGGTAGCGGTCGCCCTCGCGCAGGCCGGCGAGCTCGCTCCACACGTCGTAGCAGCGCAGCGACTGGGCGTGGGTGATGACGGCGCCCTTGGGGCTGCCCGTGGTGCCCGAGGTGAAGATGATGTCGGAGGGGGCGTCGGGGCGGATCGACTCGGCGCGCTCGCGCACGGTCTCGGCGCCGACCCCGTCCCCGCCGGCCAGGAACTCCTTCCAGGTGCGGAAATCGTCCGGGGCGTCCTCGGCGAGCACGACGACCTGTTCGAGGTGCGGGAGCCCGGGCAGCGGCCCGTGGCCCTCCCCTTCGGCGGCGGCGCGGCGCAGGGAGGCGACGTACGAGGTGCCGAGGAAGGTGCCGGTGACGAACAGGAGCCTGGCCCGGCTGCGCCGCAGGACGTACGCGGCTTCGGTGCCTTTGAAACGGGTGTTGAGGGGAACGAGGACGGCGCCCGCCGAGACCGCTCCGAGCGCGGAGACGATCCACTCCAGGGTGTTGGGGGCCCATACGGCGACGCGGTCCCCCGGCTCGACCCCGGCGCCGATCGCGGCGGCCGCGGCCCGCTCCACGCGCTCGCCGAGCTGCGCGTAGCTGATGCGCGCGCGCCCGTCGACGACGGCCTCGCGGTCGGCGTACCGTGCGGCCGCCGCGCGCACCAGTCCCGCGATGCTGCCCCAGCGCAGATCCCCCCGCGCGTCTTCGGTCATCGCACACCCCTCCCGATAGCTGACTATCCGTCAGATTAGCTGTAGCCTTCGCGGCTGTCAGTACTGGTGCAGCTCCGGAGGTGGCGATGGCGGCAACACTCAAGGACGCTACGGCGATAGTCGGGATCGGCCAGACCGCCTTTGCCAAACGACTCCCCGAGTCCGAGAAGGAATTGGCCTGCCGCGCCATCCTCGCGGCGCTCGCGGACGCCGGAATAGCGCCCTGCGAGGTCGACGCCTTCTCCTCGTACACGATGGAGGAGACCGACGAGGTCGAGGTCGCCAAGGCCATCGGCGCCGGCGACATCACCTTCTTCTCCAAGATCGGCTACGGCGGCGGCGGTTCCTGCGCCACCGTCGGCCACCTCGCGGCCGCCGTCGCCACCGGGCAGGCGAGCGTGGGCGTCGCCTGGCGCTCGCGCAAACGCGGCTCCGGCCCGCGCCCCTGGAAGAACACCGCGGTCCAGCTGCCCACCCCCGGCCAGTGGACCCGCCCCTTCGGACTGCTGCGCCCCGCCGACGAGATCGGGATGCTGGCCCGGCGCTACATGCACGAGTACGGGGCCACCCGCGACCACCTCTTCAACGTCGCGATGGCCTGCCGCAACCGGGCCAACGAGAACCCGGCCGCGATGATGTACGAGCGCCCGCTGACCCGCGAGATGTACATGACCTCGCGGGTCATCAGCGACCCGCTCTGCCTCTTCGACAACTGCCTGGAGACGGACGGGGCGCTGGCCTGCGTGATCGTCTCCGCCGAGCGGGCCCGCGACTGCCGCCGGAAGCCCGTGTACGTCCACTCCGTCGCCCAGGGCCTGCCGGCCCAGCACCACGGCATGGTCAACTACTGGAACGACGACCCGCTGTCCGGGCCCGCCTGGACCGCCGCCCGGCACCTGTGGAAGCAGGCCGACTTCGGGCCGCAGGACGTGGACGTGGCCCAGATCTACGACGCCTTCACCCCTCTCATCCCGCTGTCCCTGGAGGGCTACGGCTTCTGCGGGCGCGGCGAGGGCGCCGCGTTCACCGAGGGCGGGGCCCTGGAGATGGGCGGCCGGCTCCCCATCAACACCGGGGGCGGCGGCCTGTCCGAGGCCTACGTGCACGGCTTCAACCTGATCAACGAGGGCGTCAAGCAGCTCCGGGGGATCTCCACCGCCCAGGTGCCGGACGCCGCGACCTGCCTGGTGACGGCGGGCGAGGGTGTCCCGACGTCCGCGATCCTGCTGAGGAGCTGACCCCATGACCACCACCTCCGCTTCCGCGGACGAGCTGCTCCTGCCCGTCCCCGACGAGGACGGCGCCCCCTTCTGGGAGTACGCGGCCCGGGGCGAACTCCGCGTCCAGGCCTGCACCGCCTGCGGCCGGCTCCGCTTCCCGCCCCGCCCGTGCTGCCCGCACTGCCAGTCGTTCGACTCCGAGTGGCGGCCCATGAGCGGCCGGGGCCGGATCTGGTCGTACGTCCTGCCGCACCCGCCACTGCTGCCCGCGTACGCCGCGCAGGCTCCGTACAACGTGATCCTCGTGGAGCTCGCCGACGCCCCGCACATCCGCCTCGCCGGGAACCTGGTCACCTCGGCCGACGCCCCGCTGAACTCGGTGGACCCGGCCCGGCTGCGCATCGGCGCCCGCGTCCAGGTGGCGTTCACGCACGTCCACGGGATGACCGTACCGCGCTGGGTCCTGGAGAAGCCGTGACGCTGCGGGTGGAGCGGGACAAGGCGAGCGGGGTCGCGGTCGTCACCCTGGACCGGGAGCGCAGGCACAACGCGATCGACCTGGCGACGGCCGCCGAACTAACCGCGGTGTGGCGGGAGTTCCGGCACGAGGACGACGTACGGGCGGTGGTGCTGACCGGCGCCGGGCGGGCGGCCTTCTGCACGGGCATCGACCGCGGGGTGGAGGTCCCGCAGCCGTCCTCCCCGTACTCGGTGGACGACCCGCTGGTGGCCATCGGCCCGAAGGCGAGCGACCTGTGGAAGCCGGTGGTCGCCGCCGTCAACGGCATGGCGTGCGGCGGGGCCTTCTACCTGCTGGGCGAATCGGAGTTCATCGTCTCCTCCTCGGCCGCGACGTACTTCGACCCGCACACGACGTACGGGATGGTCAGCGCGTACGAGGCCGTCTACATGGCGCAGCGGATGCCGTTCGGGGAGGCCGCCCGGATGTCCCTGATGGGGACGGCGGAACGGCTCTCCGCGCGGCGGGCGTACGAGATCGGTCTGGTCTCGGAGCTGGCCGAGCCCGGGGAGCTGCTCCCGGCGGCGCTGCGGGCGGCGCGGACGCTGGCCGGCTATCCGACGGAGGCCGTACAGGGCACCGTACGGGCCCTGTGGTCGGCGAAGCAGGCCGCGCTGGCGCAGGCGCTGGCGCAGGCTCCGGCGCTGATCTCGCTGGGGAACCTGCCGCCGGAGCGGCAGGCGGACCTGTTCACGGGGCGCCGGGCGGCGGCGCCGGAGCCGCGGGTGCGCTAGTTGACCGTGCCGAGGACGCAGCTGGTGACCTCGGCCGCCTTGTCCTTCTGGACCACCGCCGCGGTGACCGTCTGGGTTTCGCGGGGCTTGAGCGAGACCCGGACGGAGGTGCGCTCCACGACGCCGGACGCGCCCTGGAAGACGACGGGGACGTCGATGAGGCGCGTGGTGTCGACGTCCGAGGTCACCTTGAGGACGGCCTTCGGGCTGCCGGGGCCGGCGCAGGTGACGACCTGGGCGTGTGCGGGCGGGCCGGCGCTCTTGCTCGGCGAGGGGGTCGACTTCCCGCTGCCGTTGCTGTTGTTGGTGCTGTTGTTGCTGTTGTAGCTGCTCCGCTTCTTCGAGCTGGAGCAGCCTCCGCCGCTGCCGCTGCCGCTGCTCTTCGAGCCGTGTCCATGGCCGTGCCCGCTGGACGAAAATCCGGTGAGCGCGAACACGACGGCGACCAGCACCGCGGTGAACCTGATCCGACGTCCAGCCACCATGGCTCGAAACCCCTCCCGTGGACAACGGCGGGCCACGCTATCACCGCTTGTCGGGCTCACAGTTGCCATGCATATGATCAAACCCGGCCAACGGGGAGGCGCACCATGTCCGGTTCCTTGCGGCGCAGTCGATGGTGTGGACGCTGTGAAATCTGTGAGGGGATCCGGTGCTGACCTACTACGAAGTCATGACCACGGACCTGGGCCTGCTGACGACAGCAGCCGGCAAATGGGACGAAATGGCGGGCGAGCTGAAGAAGGTCGAGACCCGCTACGGAAACACCGTGCAGAAGGTCGCCGTGGGCGGTGAGACCTGGAACGGCGTCAGCCAGCAGACCGCCCGGACGAACTTCACGGCGACCCGGTACGAGTACACGGCCGCGCAGACCCAGGCCAAGGCGATCGCGAGCCTGCTGCGGGACGCGCACACCCAGTTCGCCGACCTGAAGAAGAAGCTGGAGAGCGCCCGCGACGATGCGATAGCCGCCGGCATGACGGTCTCCGAACAGGGCCACGTCGCCTTCGACTGGGGCAAGCTCACGCCCTCCGAACGCAGCGCCTACCACCACGACCCCGACGGCCAGAAGACGATCAGCGACGCCGTCACCAAGTGGCAGAAGCACATCGACGACCGCGTGAAGGCGGTCGACGAGCTCGACCAGAACGTCAAGCTCGCCCTGAGCGCCGAAGTCGTCGACAGCAACAAGGACGCCCTCGGCAAGGGGGCCGACGAGACGCTCAACGGCTTCAACGCCGGCGCCGAGGGCAACCTCGACAAGGCCGTGAAGGAAGCCAAGGCGGCCCAGCCCGACGAAGCGGACGTCAAGACGAAGGAAGACTCCGTCAAGGTGACCGGGCCGTCCGCCGGCGTCACCGTCACCGGCGTCAAGAACGGCAAGGAGGGCCAGGTCAAGGCCTACGCCGACCTCTTCCACGCGACCGCGAAGGGATCGACGAACATGGGCGGGCTCAAGCTCTCCGGCGTCGACGACTTCGTCATCGGAGCGCGGGGCTCCGCGAGCTACGGCTTCACCGACAAGGGCCTCAGCGGCAAGGCGGAGGTGTCCGCGGGCGTCCGTACGCTGACGAGCGTCAACGCCGAGTACGGGTACCTCGGCGCCAACGGGCGCGTCGAGGGCTTCGCCGGCGGCGAGGCCCAGGTCAGCGCGGGTGTCGGCAAGGACGGCTTCAACGCCGGCGCGAAGGCGTTCGCCGGCGGCAAGGCCACCGCCGCGGGCGGCGGGGAGGTCGCCGGGATCGGCGCCGGCGGTACCGCCGAGGGCTGGGTCGGCGCGGGCGCGGAGGCCAAGGCGACCTTCGGCAAGGGCGAAGACGGCAAGTGGCACATCGGCGGCAAGGTGGGCGTCGCCCTCGGGGTCGGCGGTTCCGTGGGCGCCGAGTTCACGGTCGACCCCGACAAGGTCGGCGAAGCCTTCGGCGATGCGGCCGACACGGTCGGGGACTTCGCGGGCGGGGTCAAGGACACCGTGGGCGGATGGTTCGACTGATGTACGTTTCCGAGGAACCCGAGTAACACGAGGAAGGAGGGCCCGAGAAAATGCCCACGACACTGCCCGTACCCATCGAGTTCAGCCTGCCGGAGGGCTGGCGAGCGGCTCCTCCGGACGAGGTCGGAGCCCCGGAGGTGGCGTTCATCGCGCTGCACCCGCACCCGGATGCCGGGTTCACCGCCAACATCACCGTCGACGGCGACTTCCTGCCGGACGGGACGACGCTGGAGGAGCTCGCCGACGCGTCGGTGGTGCGGGTCCGCGCGATATCGGAGACCGTGGAGGTCGCCGGCCGCCGCGCGATCGACTCCCCCGCCGCACCGGGCCTGACGCAGCGCCTGACCCTGTCGGCCGTCGTCGCCGGGGTCCATCGCGACCTCGTCCAGACGCAGGTGTACATGACCGTCCAGGACACCGCGGACCCGCACAAGCGCGCGATGATCCGGACGGTCCTGACCGCCACCGCCGCACAGCACGACAGCGTCCTGGGAGACTTCCAGGCGTTCCTGCGCACGGTGCGCCCGGACACGAAGACGGAGGGCTGACGATGGGTCTCTTCAACAAGCTCACCGGCACCCGGCGCCCTGACTCCTCCGTCGCGCCGCGGACCGCACCGCAGGTCCGGGAGGCGCTGCTCGCGGTCAACGCGCCGGACAAGGCGTACGTCGTGCGCAACGCCCGGCCCGAGGAGAAGGCCGACCTGGTGGCCGAGTGGCGGATCCTGGATCCGGCCTGGCACACCTTCTTCTTCCGGTCCCAGCTGGAGCGCACCCTCAAGATCAGGATGCGTCTGGTCGGCGACAAGCGGGAGGTGCGGGCCCTCGACGAGCAGCTGGAGGTCAGCTGGGTCGGCGGCACGCCGAGGCTGGCCACCGGAGCCGAGTACAGCCGCGGCCAGGTGACCACGGTGTCCAAGCGGTGGACGATCGAGAAGGGACCCGACGGCAAGCGGAGCCTGACCGAGGACTTCAGCTTCGACACGGGCCAGCTGAAGGATCCCCTGCGGCAGGCGGTCCTCGACGCCGGATGGACCTGGCGCGGGGTGCTCCTCAAGCTGTGACGCTCGACGAGCCGTGACGCTCCACGAGCCATGACCACATGGCGGCGGCCCCGACCCCCGGTGAGGGGGCGGGGCCGACCAGCCGGTACGGCGGTGGTGCGGGGTGGATCAGGCCTCGACGACGCCCGAGGCGGCGATCTCGATCTTGCCGCGGGTGGAGCCCGAGGGGGTGCCGAGCTTCTCGATCGCGTCGACGAGCTCGGAGCCCTCGACGACCTCGCCGAAGACGACGTGCTTGCCGTCAAGCCACGGGGTGACGACGGTGGTGATGAAGAACTGCGAGCCGTTGGTGTTGCGGCCGGCGTTCGCCATCGACAGCAGGTACGGGCGGTCGTGCTTCAGCTGGAAGTTCTCGTCCTCGAACTTCTCGCCGTAGATGCTCTTGCCACCGGTGCCGTTGTGGTTGGTGAAGTCGCCGCCCTGCAGCATGAACTGCGGGATGACGCGGTGGAAGCCGGAGCCCGCGTAGCCGAAGCCGTTCTGGCCGGTGGCCAGCTCACGGAAGTTCCGGGCCGTCTTCGGGACAGCCTCGTCGAAGAGGTTGAAGACGATGCGGCCGGCGGGCTGGCCGTCGATGTTGATGTCGAAGTAAACGTTGCTCATGGGGTCCATCCTGTCACTCCCGGTGCCGCACGCGACCCGGAGGGGCCCGAAAACCCTCACCCGGCCGTACGGGTGCCCGTGCCCTTGGCCGCGTCCAGGGCGTACACGCACCGGTCCTTGCTGCACGCGTAGACCACGCCCGCCTCGGCCACCGGGGCGCCCGTGATCTCCCCGCCCGTGGCCAGCTTCCAGCGCAGCTGGCCGCCCGCCGCGTCCAGGGTGTACAGGCAGTGGTCGGCCGAGCCGAAGTGCACCCGGCCGTCCGCGACCGCCGGCGGGCCGGTGATCTCGCCGCCCGCGGCGAAGCGCCACTTCGGGGTGCCGGTGACCGCGTCGAGCGTGTACAGGGCGCTGCCCGAGCCCAGGTGGACGTTGCCGTTCGCGACCAGCACCGGGTCCGAGGACGGCCGCGGCTCGGTGGCGATGCGCCAGCGGTCGTTGCCGGTGGCCGCGTCGAGCGCGTACACGGTGCCCAGGTAGTCGGCGAGGTAGACCCCGCCGCCCGTGACCGCCGCGCCGGGCGCGAACGCCGGGGCGGCCAGGAAGACCGCCGGGGCCTCGAAGTGCCAGCGGACCCGGCCCGAGGCCCGGTCCACGGACAGCACACGGGTGCCGGCGGCGATGTAGACGTTGCCGTCCGGGGCCGGGGTGACCCGTACCGGGACGTTGCCGCAGGAGGCTGCGTCACCGACCGGGTACGACCAGGCCTCGCGGCCGCTGCGGGCGTCCAGGGCGCGCAGCCGCGCGTCCTGCCACACGTACACCGTGCCCTCGTGGAGGACGGGGGCCGCCTCCGGGGTCTCGAAGTCGCTCTGGGCGCCGGCCAGCTCCCACAGCTTCTGGCCGTTGGAGGCCTCCCAGCCCTGTACGCCGCCCCCGCGCGTGGCGGTGACGACGGTGCCCCGGTCGGCGCGCAGCGCGTACACCCAGGCGTCGGTGTTCAGCCGCCAGCGCTCGGAGCCGTCGCCGGCGTCGAGCGCGTAGAGGGAGGGCCCGTCGGAGGCGTGGATGCGGCCGTCCGAGACGGCCATGGACCAGGCGACGTCGCGGGTCTTGAACTGGCGCCGGCCGCTGGCCACGTCCAGCGCGTGCACCTCGAAGGAGGTCACGTACAGCAGGTCTCCGGCGACGGTCGGGGTGCCCCAGACCTCGTTCGACATACGGAAGCGCCAGGGCCGCCAGCGGCCGCTGTCGGGGCCCGCGCCGGGCGAGGGCACCACGGCCGACGCGGAGGAGGACGCCGGGACGTGGGCCTGGGAGGCGGCCGCGCCACCGCCCGGCGGGCGGACCCAGCCGGTCGCCGAGTCGGCGGCGGCCGCGTGCGCGGCGGGCGCCGCGGCGGCCGCGCGCGGCCCGGGCCCGATCGGCACCGGGGAGCCCCCGATCCGGACCGGCTCGCCGGACGGCGCCGGGGAGACCGGCCGCGGCGGGTGCTGAGGACGCTGGGGCAGGGCCTGGCCGGTGCGCGGGTCGACCCAGGGGTCGGCGGGCCCGCCGGCGCCGCCGCGCGGCTCCCGGCGGTGCGTCGCCGCGTCGGAGCCGCGCCCCGGGGAACGGCCGGGCGCCGGGACGGGCGCGGCCGCCGTACGCTGCCCGGCGCGCCGGGCCTCGATCATCGCGACGGCCCGGCCCGGCAGCCACGCCGAGGCGGTACCGCTGTCGTCGCCGCCGTCGAAGAGGTGCGGGGCGAGCTGCGCCTGGAGGTCGGCCGGGGTCGGGCGCTGGGTCGCGTCCATCTGCATGCAGGAGGCGATCAGCGGCCGCAGCTCGTCCGGGAGCCCCTCCAGGTTGGGCTCGTCGCGCAGCAGCATGAACACCGTCTCCACCGGGTTGGCCCCGTGGTACGGCGGATGGCCGGTCGCGGCGAAGACGAGCGTCGAGCCGAGCGAGAAGACGTCGCTGGCGCCCTTGACGCTGCGCGAGTCCTTCGCCTGCTCGGGCGACATGTACGCGGGCGTGCCGACGGCGACGTTCGTCATGGTCAGGCGGGTGTTGGAGACGCCGCTCGCGATGCCGAAGTCGATCACGCGCGGGCCGTCCTCGACGACGAGCACGTTGGACGGCTTCAGGTCGCGGTGGACGAGGCCCGCCCCGTGGATGGACTGAAGGGCCTCGGCGATGCCGGCGGCGAGCCACCGTACGGCCTGGGCGGGCATCGGCCCGCACTCGTTGACGATCTCCTCCAGGGAGGGCGCCGGGACGTACGCGGTCGCCAGCCACGGCACGGCGGCCCGCGGGTCGGCGTCGACCACGGCCGCGGTGTAGAAGCCGGACACGGCGCGCGCCGCCTCCACCTCACGGGTGAAGCGCACCCGGAACAGCTGGTCCTCGGCGAGCTCGGTCCGCACCGTCTTGATCGCCACCCGGCGTCCGGATGCCGACCGCGCGAGATAGACCAGCCCCATGCCGCCGGCGCCGAGCCGTCCCAGCACCTCGAAGGGGCCGATCCGTCTCGGGTCGTGCTGCGTCAGCTGCTCCACCACTCGCCTCACAATCCCCGTACGGGCCTTTGCCGGGCCCGTTCCCACCTGCACGCGCGCCGGCACGGCGGTCGGCCCCGTGCAGCGTCTCACCCCGGGCGCCGCCCGGAGTCGCGCAACCCCGATTCTGTCAGGCCCGCGCGCAGGGCGCGTCGTCACAGTCCGGGGACGGGCCGGGAGGAAGCCGGGAGGGCGTCACTGACCGAGCGGACCCGTACGGGGCTCCGAGAGCAGGGCGAACACCGCGCCCTGGTTGTCGGCGACGACCGCGATCCGCCCGTGCGGCGTGTCGAAGGGGTCGGCGGTGACCCGGCCGCCGAGCCGCTTCACCGTCGCGACGGACTGGTCGACGTCCGGGACGGCGAAGTACACGAGGAAGTGCGCCGGCATGATCTCCGGGAACGCGTCGGTGATCAGGCTGCGCCCCATGACGGCGGTCTCGGCCCCGGGCCGGCTGCCGGGCGGGGACCACAGGCGGTACTCGACGCCGCTGCCCGCGTCGTCCTGGTCCTCGGGGACGTAGCCGAAGACGTTGGCGTAGAAGACGTCGACCGCGTCGCGGGCGCGGGTGTAGACCTCGCTCCAGCAGTACGTGTACGGCTCCTGCTGGGCCTCGAAACCGTGGTGGGTGCCGGGCTGCCACAGGCCGAAGACGGCCCCGCCGGGGTCGGCGGCCAGCGCGGCGCCGCCGTACGGGCCCACCGGCTGGGGATCCATGACCATCTGGCCGCCGGAGGCGCGGATGCGGGCGGCGCACGCGTAGGCGTCGGAGGTGTAGAGGTAGATCCCCCAGACGGTCGGCATGCGGCCGTCGGGTTTGGGGGCGAGGGCGGCGACGTTGCGGCCGCGGCTGTAGGCCTGGGTGTAGCCGCCGTACTCGGGGCCGGCTCCGGCGGCGAAGGTCCACCCGAAGAGCTCACCGTAGAAACGCTTGCCGGCCTCGACGTCCGGCAGCGAGGCGTCCACCCAGCAGGGTGTTCCCTCCGCGAATGCGGCCATGGCCCGGTTCCTTCCGTTGTGCCCTTCTATGCCCCCCAGCCATGATCTGCCCGAAAACTTGTCCACAGCCTGTTGATAAGACTAATCGGGGGATTTCGAGAGGAAGCGGGCGGGGTGGGTGCGGGCGAATCCGCCCCGGAAACGGGCGGGGACCGGCCTCGAAATCGGCCCCGGAATCCGCCCCGAAATCGGCCCGGGACCGGCCCGGGACCGGCCTTGGCCGGGGCTTCGCCCGCGCGGAATTCGCACCGGATCTGTGCGGGATGAGCCCGGAACCGGCACGTCCACCGCCCGGAACCGGCACGTCCGTCACCCGGAAACCACCACCCGCAGCGGCCCGGGGCGCGGCCTTCACCCAGGCCAGGCGTCACGTAACCCCATTTGCAGGCGGCCGAATCGCGCGCAGATCACCCCTCGGTAAGCTGACGGCATGACAGGACAAGTACGCACCGTCGACGGCCGCGTTGCCGGCCGGCGCGGTCAGGCGACGCGGCAGAAGCTGCTCGACTGCCTCAGCGAGATGCTCAGCTCCTCGCCGTACCGCGACGTCAAGGTGATCGACGTCGCCCGCAAGGCCGGCACCTCCCCCGCGACCTTCTACCAGTACTTCCCGGACGTCGAGGGCGCCGTCCTGGAGATCGCCGAGGAAATGGCCACGGAGGGCGCGCAGTTGACGGCGCTCGTCGAGGGCCGCAACTGGGTCGGCAAGGCCGGCTGGCAGGCCGCCGAGGAACTCGTCGAGGGATTCCTCGACTTCTGGCGGCGCAACGACGCGATCCTGCGGGTCGTCGACCTCGGCGCGGCCGAGGGCGACAAACGCTTCTACAAGATCCGCATGAAGATCCTGAACTCCGTCACCAACTCCCTCACGGAGTCGATGAAGGAGCTCCAGGCCAAGGGCAAGGTCGACAAGGACGTCAGCCCGGCGGCGATGGCGGGTTCGCTGGTCGCGATGCTGGCGGCGGTCGCCTCGCACCAGAAGGGCTTCCAGACCTGGGGCGTCAAGCAGGCCGAGCTCAAGCCGAACCTGGCGCTGCTCGTCCACCTGGGCATCACCGGGAAGAAGCCGACCAAGTAACGGCGGACCCTGCCCGGGGTCCGCCGCCCTCCCGCCCCTCGCCGTACCCGCCCCCGCCCCTGCCCGCGTTTCCCCCTCCCGCGCTGCACCCCTCCCCCCGCACCCCTCTTCCGCTCTCATACCGGCCGTCCGCCGCGATCAGCGACGCTCCAGGCGGAACAGCCGGATCTCGCGCTCGATGCGCGCCTGGTACGTCGCGTACGGCGGCCAGAACCTCAGCACGGCCTGCCACGCCGCCGCGCGTTCCGCCCCCTCCAGCAGCCGGGCCCGTACGGCGATGTCCTGACCTTTCCAACTCACGTCCGCGTCAGGATGCTTGAGCAGGTTGCCGGTCCACGCCGGGTGTCCGGGGCGGCCGAAGTTGGAGCCGATCAGGAGCCAGCTGACGCCCCCCTCCTCCGGCATGCAGGCGAGCGGCGTGGTGCGCGGCTCGCCCGTCTTGGCGCCCTTGGCGGTCAGGATCACGCCGGGGAGCATCTGGGCGCTGAGGATGACCTTGCCACGGGTCAGCTTGTGCACCGCCTTGTCCATGGCCGGGATGAAGTGCGGAGCGATCTTGGCGAACAGCATGGTCGAGGAGACCTTCTGCATCAGCTTGACGCCGGCTGCCACTGCCATCAGACGGCCACCTTCTCTTGTGGGGTGGTGAACAGGCCCGCACGGTGGGCGGCGTGCGCCCGCAGCCGGTGGACGGGGCCGAACAGCAGCTCGTCGGCCGCCGCCCGCTTGAAGTACAGGTGCGCGTCGTGCTCCCAGGTGAAGCCGATGCCGCCGTGCAGCTGGATCGCCTCGCCCGCCGTGATCCGCAGGGCCTCCAGGGCCTGCGCGAGGGCGAGGCCGCCCTGCTGCGGGTCCCAGGCGGCGTAGTAGGCCGCCGAGCGGGCCGCCTGGACGTGTACGTAGAGGTCGGCCAGCCGGTGTTTGACCGCCTGGAACGAGCCGATGGGCCGTCCGAACTGCTCGCGCCGGCCTACGTACTCCACCGTGCGGGCCAGCGCCTGCCCGGCCGCGCCGACCGCCTCGGCGGCGAGGACGGCGGCGGCGGTGCGCCCGGTGGACGCCAACGCGGCGAGGACTGCCTCGTCGGTGGCGTTCTCGGCGTCCGCACCGAGCAACTCGGCGGGGGTGTCGCGGAGTTGGACGCTGCCTTGCGGCCGGGTCTCGTCCAGGGTGGTCTGCCGCGACCGGGCCAGTCCGGCCGCGTCCTCCCGCACGAGGAACAGCAGGGTCCGGCTCCGGGCGAACCCTCCGGCGTGTGCGGCGACCAGCAGCAGGGAGGCGCTGTGCCCGTCGAGCACCTGGGCGGCCTCCCCGTACAGCCGCCAGCCGCCGTCTTCCCCGGGCCGGGCCTGCACCCCGCCGGCGCGCCCCCCGCCGGCCCACTCCCCGGGGGTGTTGTCGCCGGTCAGCGCGAGGGCGGTGGACAGCGCCGGGCCGGGGACGGCGAGGGCTGCGGTGAGCCCGCCGGCGGCGAGCGCCGGGAGCAGCGCGGAGCGCTGGGCGGCGGTGCCGAGGGCGGTGATCAGCGGTACGGAGAGCGCGGCGGTGGCCAGCAGCGGCGAGGGCAGCAGCGCCCGGCCGGTCTCCTCACAGGCCAGCGCCAGGTCGGCGGGGGTGCAGCCGACGCCCCCGTACTCCTCGGCGACGGCGATGCCGGGCAGGCCGAGCTGCTGCGCGAGCTGCTGCCAGAGCTCTCGGTCATGTCCGGCGGCGGTGCGGGCGGCGGCCTTGACCTCGTCCGGGCCGCAGCGTTTGCCCAGGATCTCGCGCAGGGTGCGGCGCATCTCGTCCTGCTCCGCGGTGAAGGCGGCATCCATCGTCGGGCTCCTCCCGTATCTGACGGGCCGTCATGTTAGGGCGGGCGGCGACAGATGCACAGGGGGCGGGGCGCGCAGATATCGCGAGGACCGCGCGGCACGGCCTAGAAACTGACACTACGTCAGATGTACGGTTCGAGGCATGCCTGGACCCACGCCTGGACCCACGACCGGACCGCGAACCGGACCCCGAACCGGACGCCGCCGGGTCGCCGTCGTCGGCGTCGCCCTCTCCGACTGCGGCCGGGTGGACGGACCCACCCCGTACGCCCTGCACGCGCAGGCCGCCCGCCGCGCCCTGGCCGACTCCGGCCTGGACCGCTCCGTCATCGACGGCTTCGCCTCGGCCGGCCTCGGCACCCTCGCGCCGGTCGAGGTGGCCGAGTACCTGGGGCTGCGCCCCACCTGGGTCGACTCCACCTCGGTGGGCGGCGCGACCTGGGAGGTCATGGCGGCGCACTCGGCGGACGCGATCGCGGCGGGACACGCCAACGCCGTGCTGCTCGTGTACGGATCCACGGCACGCGCCGACATCAAGGCGCGCCGGCGCACCTCGAACCTGTCGTTCGGGGCCCGGGGGCCGCTGCAGTTCGAGGTGCCGTACGGGCACACGCTGGTCTCGAAGTACGCGATGGCCGCGCGACGCCACATGCACGAGTACGGGACGACGCTGGAGCAGCTCGCCTCGGTGGCGGTCCAGGCGCGGGCGAACGCGGCGACCAACCCGGACGCGATGTTCCGCGACCCGATCACGGTGGAGGACGTCCTGTCCGGCGAGATGATCGCGGACCCGTTCACGAAGCTGCACTGCTGCATCCGCTCGGACGGCGGCTGCGCGGTGCTGCTGGCCGCGGAGGACTACGTACCGGACACGGCGAAGGAGCCGGTCTGGATCCTGGGTTCGGGCACGTCGGTCTCCCACACCACGATGTCGGAGTGGGAGGACTTCACGGTGTCCCCGGCGGCGGTCTCGGGCCGCACGGCGTTCGCCCGCGCCGGCCTCACCCCGGCGGACGTGGACCTCGCCCAAATCTACGACGCCTTCACGTACATGACCCTGGTCACGCTGGAGGACCTCGGCTTCTGCGCCAAGGGAGAGGGCGGAGCCTTCGTGGAGAAGGGCCGCCTCCTGCGGGACGGGGAACTGCCGGTCAACACCGACGGCGGCGGCCTCTCGGCCTGCCACCCGGGCATGCGCGGCCTGTTCCTGCTGGTCGAGGCGGTCCGCCAGCTGCGCGGCGAGGCCGGCCCGGACCGCCAGGTCACCAAACAGGGGGGCCGGCGCCCGGAGGTGGCCCTGGCGTCGGGCACGGGGGGCTGGTTCTGCTCGTCGGGGACGCTGATCCTGGGGCGGTGATCCTGGCGCGGCGATTCGGGGGCGGTGATTCGGGGGCGGCAGGGCTCCCGGGCGGTGACTCCCGGGCGGTGATTCCTGGGCGGCGGGGCTCCCGGTCGACAGGTCCGCAGGGGCGGGGGAGGATGGAAGGGACGGACTCTTCCAGGGCCGATCGGGACGTGCGCGTGGAGCGCACCCGCCCCCGCGCACTGTGCCGGCATCGTGGGCACGAGTCCGTGCGCCCACCGTGTGCGCCCACTCGCCGTGTTGGCCGTGCGAATTCCCACCCTCCCGCACCACAGGTGAGGAACGACGATGAACCAACGGATCCGCATGACTCTGTTCACCCCCCTCATGGCCTGTTCGCTCGCCATCGGGGCGGCCGCCACGGGATGGGCCGCGACCCCGAAGGCCGCACCGGCCGCCGCACCCGCCGTGGCCGCGTGCTTCGTCGAAGCGAAAGCCGGCGACGCGACGAAGGCGATCGTCAGCGGCGAGGGGTTCGACAAGGCCAAGGGCAAGGTCTTCCTCGACCAGACCGACGGCGCGGGTGGCGGCACCGCCACCGTCGGCGACGACGGCAAGTTCACCTCCGGTGACGTACCGGCCGGCAAGTACAAGGCCTTCCAGAACAGCGGCGCCAGCGCCAACTGTCTGGGCGGCCAGGAGGCCCAGGACGCCATCAACCAGAAGCTGATCACCGCCGAACGGCAGCGCGGCGCCAAGGAGGGCTTCACCGACGGAAAGGCGCTGGCCCAGGCCGGTACCTGCGACGCCGAGCCGAAGCTGAACAACAACCAGAACTTCCACGGCCTGGTGCCCAATGCAGCGGGGAAGAAGGAGGCCAAGGACGCCCACGACCAGGCCTACAGCAGCGCGTTCAACGCCGCGCTCAAGAGGTACTGCACCGACTAGCCACTGGCTCCCTGGGCCCTTGGCTTCCGCGCGGACCCGGCGGTCGACACCGCCGGGTCCGCGTCGGTCCGTCCGGCGGCGATGGTGTTCGATGGGCGGTATGACCAGTGAGACCAGCAGCAGCGACGAGTTCCACGCCACCCTGCACTCGCTGCGGGTGTGGGACGGCCCGCTGCCCGGCTTCGATCCGGACGCCGCGCCCGCCGAGCCGCTGGCGCTGTTCCGGGAGTGGTTCCTGCACGCCGCCGCGGCCGGGCAGCCGGAGCCGCACACGATGAGCCTGGCCACCGTGGACGCCGATGGGCGGCCCGACGTACGCACCCTGATGCTGCACGACGCCGACGGGCACGGCTGGCACTTCGCCTCGCACGCCACCAGCGCCAAGGGCCGGCAGCTCGCCGGGCACCCGGACGCCGCGCTCGGGTTCTACTGGCCGGCCGTGGCCCGGCAGATCCGGATCCGCGGCCGGGTCAGTGCCCGCGGGCCGCAGGAGAGCCGGGCGGACCTGGCGGTCCGCTCGCGGGGTGCGCTCGCGGCGGCGCTGACCGGCCGGCAGAGCGAGGTGCTCGACAGCGTGGACGAGCTGCGGCGCGTCTCCGAGGCCGCCTGGGAGCGGGCCGGGGCGGAGCCGGACGCCTCGGCCCCGACCTGGACCCGGTACGTACTCGACCCGACCGAAGTCGAGTTCTTCCAGGGCGACCCGGCCCGCCGCCACATCCGGCTCCGCTACCGCCGCTCGCCCGCCGCCACCGCCTGGACCCGCGAGCTGCTCTGGCCCTGAAGGCCGCCTGTGTCAGGCGGCGTCCGGGCGGAACACCGCCACCCGGACACCCTCCGCCGCCTCGCGGAAGGCGACTTGGAGCCGCATGCCGATCCGCAGGTCCGCCGGGTCGCGGTCGACGACCTCCGTCATCATGCGCGGGCCCTCGGCCAGGTCCACCACGGCCGCCGTGTACGGGACGCGCGTCCCGAACGGCGGGAGGTCGTTGCGGTGGATCACCGACCACGTGTAGAGGGTGGCGCGGCCGCTCGCGGGCTCCCAGGCCACCCGCTCCTCGCCGGCCCAGCAGTACGGGCAGAACTCGCGCGGGTAGTGGTGGGCCCGCCCGCAGTCCGCGCAGCGGCGCAGCAGGAGCCGGCCCTCGGCGGCCGCGTCCCAGTAGGGGCGGGTGAAGTCGTCGGTCTCGGGGAGGTCGTAGCGCGCGCTCGCCGAACTCACAGAACTCACAGGAACAGTCCCGTCGCCGAGTCGAGGGACCAGGTCTGCCAGGCCATCGCGAAGAGCGCGACGAGCGAGATCAGGGCCATCATCGCGTTCTGCCCCTGCTCGGCCCAGTCGTGGATCATCAGCACCAAATACAGCAGGTTCAGGAGCAGGCCGCCGACGAGCGCGATCGGGGTCAGGAATCCGAGTACCAGCCCCAGTCCGAGGGCGAGTTCCGCGTAGACGACGACGTACGCCATCAGCCGCGGGCGCGGCTGGACGACCTTCTCGAAGCCGCCCTTCACGAACGGCCAGCGGTGCTTGCCGGCGACGTCCGCGGCCCAGGCGATGCCGGTGCCGCGTTCGAACCAGCCCTTCTTGTCCTTGTGCCGCCAGCTCTCCAGCCACCACAGGCCGAGCCCTATCCGGAGCACGGCGAGCCACTCGGCCCCACTGAGCCAGATGGTCTGCATCGGCCCACCCCTTCCTAGATCTGACGGTACGTCAGTTCAGCGGATCCGCGCCGTTCCCGCAAGGCCCCGAACCGGAACCACACGCAACCGCCCACCCTTCGCGGGCGTCCCCAAAATTGAGCGTGTTCGAAATTTCGAGCAGAGCCGCGCGATGAGCCACGACGCCCGACAGACCACGGGGCAGCAGCCCGCCTGGGGCGCCCACGTACCGCCGTCACCACCGATGCGGCGGAGCACGAAGCGGCTGATCGCTCTCGCCCTGCTCTCGGGCCCCGGGCCCCCGCTCGTCCGGTTCGGGGTGTTCCTGTGGGCGTTCGCCGACGGCGGCACCTGGGGAACGCAACCCTCCCCCCGCTCCGAAGCGGTGTCGCAGTTCGGCGCCGCCCTGCCGTCCGGGACGGCCGGGGAGGCCTGCATCGATGTCCTCGAAGGCGGCTGCATCAGCCAGCGGGAAGGTTCGTTCGTCCTGTGGACGGACGAGCAGCGCGCCAAGGTCACGTTCCGGACGTACCCCGTGTGAGGCGCGCCGCCGGCGGCCGTCCCGGGCCCGCCCCTCTCCCTCGGGCCGCCGCCCAACCGCCCCGTGATCGATCCGCAATCGATTCCCTCCTCGTCCGAGACCCATCAACGCTGTGTGTCGATACGCTCACTCCTCATGCCCGGAGTCTCCACACCCCCCGACATGTCCACCCAGCCCCGCCCGGTCTACGTGATCGGCGCCGGGCCCGGCGGCCTCGCCGCGGCCGCCGCGCTGCGCGCCCGCGGGGTGCGCGCGGTGGTCGTCGAGAAGTCCGATGCCGTCGCCACCTCCTGGCGGGGGCACTACGACCGGCTCCACCTGCACACCACCCGCCGGCTCTCCGCCCTCCCCGGGCTGGCCATGCCGCGCCGGTTCGGGCGGTGGGTGTCGCGGGACAACGTGGTGCGGTACCTGGAGAAGTACGCCGAGTTCCACGGGCTGGAGCTCGTCACCGGCGTCGAGGTGACCCGGATCGACCCCGCCCCCGGCGGGGACGGCTGGCTGCTGCACGCCACCGGCGGGCGGGTGCTCGACGCCCGGGCCGTCGTCGTCGCCACCGGGTTCAACCACACGCCCGCGCTCCCCGACTGGCCGGGCCGGGGCACGTACACCGGGCAGCTGCTGCACGCCCGCGACTACCGCAACGCCACGCCGTACGAGGGCCGGGACGTGCTCGTCGTCGGTACCGGCAACACGGGCGCCGAGATAGCCGTCGACCTGGTCGAGGGCGGGGCCGCCCGGGTGCGGCTCGCCGTGCGCACCGCCCCGCACATCGTGCGCCGCTCCACCGCGGGCTGGCCCGCGCAGCGCAGCGGGATCCTGGTGCGGCGGCTGCCGGTACGGCTCGTGGACCGGCTCTGCGCGCTCATCGCCAAGGCCTCCGTCCCCGACCTGACGGCGTACGGACTCCCCCGCCCCGACACCGGCCTCTACAGCAGGGTCAAGGAGGGCGCGGTCCCGGTCCAGGACGTCGGCCTGATCGACGCCGTCCGCGCGGGCCGGGTCGAACCGGTCGCCGCCGTGGTCTCGTTCGAGGGCGCGGACGTGGTTCTCGCCGACGGCTCCCGCATCACCCCGGACGCGGTGGTCGCGGCCACCGGATACCGCCGCGGCCTGGAGGGCCTGGTCGGGCATCTGGACGTACTCGACGGGCGCGGCCGCCCCCGTACGCACGGCACCCGCTCCCCCGCGCAGGCTCCGGGCCTGTACTTCACCGGCTTCACCAACCCCATCAGCGGCATGTTCCGCGAGATGGCCCTGGATGCACAGAAGATCGCCAAGGCGGCCTCCCGCCACCTCGGCCCCCGGACCGGCCTGCCACCGGCCACCCCCCTCCCGGACACGGGCCTGCGCCCGGTCGACCCCCTCGTCTGACCGCCCGGGCTCAGGCCCGGGCCCCCGGCCTGTACTTCACCGGCTTCACCGACCCCGTGAGCGGCCGAAAACGCGCCCTGGACCCTTTCCGGCGGTATCTGTCACCGTTCCACACACCACCTCCACCAGCTTTCCTGCGCAGCACTGTTCCTGACGGCACGTCAGTTCAGTAATCTGACTACGCGTCAGTTATTGAGGTTCATCGAGCAGGAGCGGGCGGAACGATGCTTGGATCTACTCACGGCACCTTCACCACCGACTTCCGCGCACGTGTCGAGGCCTGCGGGGAGACCCCCAGGACGGCCGTCCACTCCACGGCGGCGCCGTCCGCCGCGGACGCGGTCGCGGTGGACGTCAGCGGACGGCCCCTGCACGCCGATGTCCCCGACCTCGACCGGTTCTTCCGGCCCGGGTCCGTGGCCGTCATCGGCGCCTCCGACGCCGAAGGCAGACCGAACACCGGCATCACCCGCCAGCTCATCGCCTGGGCGGAGCGCGTCGGCGCCCGGATCCACCCCGTGCACCCCACCCGCCCCACCGTCTTCGGGCTGGCCTGCCACGCCTCCGTGGCCGACCTGCCCGAGCAGGTGGACCTCGCCGTCCTCCTCGTCGGCGATCCGCTGCCCGTGATCGAGGAACTGGCGGAGGCCAAGGTGAAGTTCGCCGTCGCCTTCGCCTCCGGCTTCGCCGAGACCGGCGACGCGGGCGCCGCCGCGCAGGAGCGGCTCGCCGCCGCCGTCCGGCGGTCGGGCCTGCGCCTCCTCGGCCCCAACACCAACCTCAACGCCTTCGAGAAGTTCCGCGAGGACCTCGACGGCCCGGCGATCGCGCTGATCACCCAGTCCGGCCACCAGGGCCGGCCCGTCTACACCCTCCAGGAGCTGGGCATCCGGCTCTCCCACTGGGCCCCCACGGGCAACGAGGCCGACCTCGAAACCTCCGACTTCATCTCCTACTTCGCCGAGCAGCCCGAGGTCGGCGCCATCGCCTGCTACGTCGAGGGCCTCAAGGACGGCCGCCAGTTCCTCCTGGCCGCCGACCGGGCCGCCCGCAACGGCGTCCCCGTCGTCGCCGTCAAAGTCGGCCGCACCGAGACCGGCGCCCGGATGGCCGCCTCCCACACCGGGAAGCTGACCGGCGCCGACACCGTCGTCGACGCCGCGATGCGCCAGTTCGGCGTCATCCGCGTCGACGGGCTGGACGAGCTCCAGGACACCGCCGCCCTCCTCGCCCGGGCCCGCAAACCGCTGGCCGACGGGGTGGTCGTGTACTCCATCTCCGGTGGCACCGGAGCCCACTTCTCCGACCTGGCGACCGAGGCCGGGCTCAGCCTGCCCACCCTCTCCCGGGCCAAGCAGGACGAGCTGCACCAGTGGATACCGCCGTACCTGAACGTCTCCAACCCCGTCGACAACGGCGGTCACCCGGTCGGCGACTGGCGCGGCCGCAAGATCATCGACGCCATCCTCGCCGACCCGGCGGTGGGCGTGCTGATCTGCCCGATCACCGGCCCCTTCCCCCCGATGAGCGACAAGCTCGCCCAGGACCTGGCGGACGCGGCGGAAGCCACGGACAAGCTCATCTGCGTGATCTGGGGCTCTCCGGTCGGCACCGAGGAGGCCTACCGCACCACCCTGCTCGGCTCCTCCCGCGTGGCCACGTTCCGTACGTTCGGCAACTGCATCACCGCCGTCCGCGCCTACCTCGGCCACCACCGGTTCACGGCCGCGTACCGCTCCCCCTTCGAGGACGCGCCGCGGACCCCGTCCCCCTCGTACCGCAAGGCGCAGGCGCTCATGCGCCCGGGCCAGCAGCTCAGCGAGCACGCGGCGAAGCAGCTGCTGCGGGCGTACGGGATACGGGTCCCCCGCGAGCAGCTCGTGACCAGCGCGGCGGCCGCGGTACGGGCGGCGGGGCTGGTCGGCTACCCGGTGGTGATGAAGGCCTCGGGACCGCAGCTCGCGCACAAGACGGAGCTGGGCCTGGTCAAGATCGGCCTGACCTCGGCGAGCCAGATCCGGGACGCGTACCGGGAGCTGACGGACATCGCCCGCTACGAGAACGTCCCGCTGGACGGCATCCTCGTCTGCCAGATGGTGGAGCGTGGGGTCGAGATGGTCGTCGGCGTCACCCAGGACGACCTCTTCGGCCCGACGGTGACGGTGGGCCTGGGCGGGGTCCTGGTGGAGGTCCTGCACGACGCGGCGGTACGCGTCCCGCCGTTCGGCGAGGACCAGGCGCGGGCGATGCTGACCGAACTGCGCGGGCATGCGCTGCTGGAGGGGGTGCGGGGGGCGCCGCCGGCGGACGTGGACGCGCTGGTGGAGGTCGTGCTGCGGGTGCAGCGGATGGCGCTGGAGCTGGGGGGTGTGCTGTCGGAACTGGACATCAACCCGCTGATGGTGCTTCCGCGGGGGCAGGGGGCGGTGGCGCTGGACGCGCTCGCCATCTGCCGCTGAGCCGCCGCCGCGCGGGCCATTTCAGCCCCGTCGGCGTTGTTGAGGCGCGGGGGCGCGGGGGCGCGGGGGCGCGGGGGCGCGGGGGCGGAGCCCCCACAACGGGGCCGCACCTGTGCGGGGTCCGGGGCCGCTGCCCCGGGATACGGAGAAAGGGCGGGGCGGGGAGGCGGCTCCGCGCAGCGGCTACCCGCACCCGCCCCACCACCACCGAACGGGAGTTCAACCCATGACCGACGAAGTCCTGCACCGCATCGAGAGCGGCGTCTCGTGGATCACCCTCAACCGGCCGGAGGCCATGAACGCCGTCACCTGGGACCAGCGCGAGCGGGTCATCGGGCTGCTCGGCGAGGCATCCGCCGACCCCGACGTGCGGGCCGTCGTCGTCACCGCCACCGGCAAGGGCTTCTGCGCGGGCGCAGACCTCCGCGGCTCACCCTCAACGGGCGGCGCCGGCGGCGAGCGCATCGCCGGCGACGTCGTCCGCATGATCCGGCTCGGCGCGCAGCGCCTGATCACCGCCGTGCTCGACTGCGAGAAGCCGGTCCTCGCCGCCGTCAACGGCACGGCCGCCGGCATCGGCGCCCACCTCGCCCTCGCCTGCGACCTCGTCATCGCCGCCGAATCGGCCCGCTTCATCGAGGTGTTCGTACGCCGCGGCCTGGTCCCCGACGGCGGCGGCGCGTACCTGCTCCCGCGCCTCGTCGGCCCGCAGAAGGCCAAGGAGCTGATGTTCTTCGGCGACGCCGTCCCGGCGGCCGAGGCCGAGCGGCTCGGCCTGGTCAACCGGGTGGTCCCGGGCGAGGAGTTGGAGGCCGCCGCCCGGGAGTGGGCGGAGCGTCTCGCGCAGGGCCCGACCCGCGCCCTCGCCCTGACCAAGCAGCTGGTCAACGCCTCCCTGGACGGTGGCCGGGCGGCCGCGCTGGCCGCCGAGGCCACCGCTCAGGAGATCAACATGACCACCGCCGACGCGAACGAGGGCGTGGCGAGCTTCGTGGAGCGCCGCTCGCCCAAGTACCTCGGACGGTAGCCGTCGACCGGCGGCTCACATCCGGGGGTTCGGCTTCAGCAGGGCGAACACGGCGCCGGACGGGTCCGCCGCCCACGCGATCCGGCCGACGTCGGGCACGTCCGCCGCGGGCATGAGCACCGACCCGCCGTTCCCGCTCGCCGCGGAGACGGTGGCGTCGACGTCCGCGACGTTGAAGTACGGCACCCAGCGCGGCTTCTCGGCCCCTTCGCCGCCCGCGCCGTCGCCCATGGGCGCGATCCCGCCGAACGAGGTCTGCTGCTGGTCGCCGTCCTTCAGGCTCAGCACGCGGTACGTCATCCCGGGCGCCTCCATGTCCTGGCTGCGCCAGCCGAAGACGCCGTTGTAGAAGGTGACGGCCGCGGCCGGGTCGGGTACGTGCAGCTCCGCCCACACCAGGGTGTTCTCCTCGGAGACCAGCCCCAGCCCGGCGGTCTTCCCGGGCTGCCAGAGCGCGAACTCGGCGCCCTGCGGGTCGGTGGCCTGCGCGAGCCAGCCCTCGCCCATGACGTCCATGGGCTCCATGCGGATCTTCCCGCCGCCGGACCGCACGGCCGAGACGGTGGCCTGGATGTCCTCGGCCTTGAAGTGGATCATCCAGGCGGAACGCGCGCCCTCCTCGGTGAGCGGCCCGAGCGCGGCGACGGTCTTCCCGTCCACGTGGAAGAACCCGTACCCGCCGGCGTCGGGCCCGGCGGAGACGAACTGCCAGCCGAAGACGGCGCCGTAGAACGCGGCGGCGCCGTCGGTGTCGGGGCTGCCGAGGTCGAGCCAGACGGGCGATCCGATACGGAAGTCGGTGCCGAGCATGGGAGTCCTCCTGGGGGACGGGTGGATCGGGCCGGGGGCCACGATGCCGACCTCCCTCGGGGCTGTCCGCCGTACGGGTCCCGGCGGGGCGATGGATTCACCCGTACGGGCGAACAGTGCGACCCCGGCCCGGCCCGCCCGGCCCCGCACCACCCGGCCCGCGCTACACGCGGTGCAGGGTGACGGCGTAGCGGGGGTGGAGGTCGTCCGGATCGCCGATGCCGCAGAACGGCTCCGGCCGTTCGGCCGTGCCGGCCACCACCTCACCGTTCTCGCTCAGCCGCAGCTTTCGCGCGCCCCCGTCGCCGATCCGCTGCCCCACGTACCGGTCCCGCTCCAGCCGGGGCGGCTCGTACGCGGTGAACCCGGTCCGCTCCTGGAGGAACGCGCCGACCCCGCAGACGAGCAGGGCGATCACGGCGGTCCAGGGCACCGCCCACCACGGGCTGCCCAGGGGCCGCGTCAGCGCCATCGCCGGCAGTTGAACACGTTCAATCGATGGGGACGACACACCCTTCCCATTTCCGAGTCACCCGCCCGCACCCCTTCCCATCTGACGGACCGTCAGCTTCAATCGTTGACGTGATGGGACACGCAGGGATGGCGGCCACCGTCGTCCGATACCTCAGGTCAGTCGGCTCCCCCACCTCCGCCCCGCCGGAGCAGGACCCGGACGCCGGCCACGTCGACGCGCTGCCGCGCCCCGATCTGCGGGCCGTCGGCGACGACGAGCGTGCACCCGTCGGCCCCGCCGAGTTCCGGGCCGTGCTCGGGCACTTCGCCAGCGGGGTCACCGTCATCACCGCCCCGGCCGGGGCGGGCGAGGACGGCCCGGCCGGATTCGCCTGCCAGTCCTTCGCCTCGCTGTCGCTCGACCCGCCGCTGGTGACGTTCATGGTGGCCCGTACGTCGACCACCTGGCCGCGGATCGCCCGCGCCGGGGTGTTCTGCGTCAACATCCTGGGCGCCGAGCAGGGCGGGCTGTGCCGGGCCTTCGCCGTCAGCGGCGCCGACAAGTTCGCCGGGGTCGCGCACACCCCCGCCCCCGTGACGGGGTCACCGCAGCTCGACGCCGTGCCCGCCTGGATCGACTGCCGCATCCACGCCGTGCACACCGGCGGGGACCACCTGATCGTGGTCGGCCGGGTAGAGGCCATGGGCGCCGCCGGGGAGGACGGCCCGCTCCTCTTCCACAAGGGCCGCTTCGGCCGCCTCGCCGACTGAACCGGCCGGCGGCCGAACCCTGCCTCAGCGACCGGCCCGGCGCCCCAGCAGCCGGGACTGCTCGGCCTTCAGCCGGGCGAACCGCTCCCGCGTGTACTCCCGCATCTCGCGGCCGGGGAACGGTTGGTCTCCATCAGCGCGAAGAGCGGCCCGTAGAACTCGCTCAACTGCTGGTTCACCCGGGCCAGTCGGGCCTGCCGCTGCGCGAGGCGCAGCCCGTTGGCATAGGTGGCGAGGTAGCCGAGGAAAGCCAGCCCGACGGTCACGATCAGAGTGGACATGAGGGGTCGCGGCCGCACGGTCCTACGGCCGTGCGGCCGGGCAAAGGAGGTCGGGCAGAGGAGGTCGGGGCGGCTCAGAACGTGAGCACTCCACGCGCCACCCGGCCGTGCTGGGCGTCGTCCACGGCCTTCGCGAAGTCCTCGATCGGGTAGGTCTCCGTGACGAGTTCGTCGAGCAGCAGCTTGCCCTGCCGGTAGAGCTCCGCGTACAGGGCGATGTCCCGTTGCGGGCGGGAGGAGCCGTACCGGCAGCCCATGATGGTCTTGTCCAGGTACATGGACGAGACCATGAACGACGCCTCCTCCTTGAACCCCGGGACCCCGAGCAGGATCGCCTGCCCGTGCCGGTCCAGCAGGTCGATGGCCTGGCGGATCAGCTTGACGTTGCCCACGCACTCGAAGGCGTGGTCCGCGCCCGTCGGGAGGATCTCGCGCACCGCCGCCGAGGAGTCGGGGACGGCCGACGCGTCGATGAAGTGCGTGGCCCCGAACTGCCGGGCCACGGCCTCCTTCGCCGGGTTCGCGTCCACCGCCACGATGGTGCCCGCGCCCGCGATCCGCGCGCCCTGGATCACGTTCAGCCCGATGCCGCCCGTGCCGATGACGACCACCGACTCGCCGTGGTCGACCCGCGCCCGGTTCAGTACGGCCCCCACGCCGGTCAGGACACCGCAGCCGATGAGCGCCGCCGACGTCAGCGGGATGTCGTCCGGGATCTTCACCGCCTGGACGGCCTTGACGATGGTCCGCTCGGCGAAGGCCGAGTTGGACGCGAACTGGAACAGCGGTTTCCCGCCCCGCGAGAACGGCTGCCCCGGCATCCCGATCGCCTTGCGGCACATGGTCGGCCGGCCCCGGTCGCAGTCCGCGCAGGCCCCGCAGTTCGCGAGGGTGGACAGGGAGACGTGATCGCCCGGCGCCACATGCGTCACACCCGACCCGACCGCCTCCACCACGCCCGCGCCCTCGTGCCCCAGGACCACCGGCGGCGGGAACGGTATCGTCCCGTCGATCACCGACAGGTCGCTGTGGCACAGCCCGGCCGCCGTGATCGCGACCAGCACCTCCCCCGGCCCCGGATCGCGGATCTCCAGATCCTCGACCACCTGGGCCTGCTTGCCGTCGAACACGACGCCTCTCACCTGGACTCCTTAGGCAGGCCGAGCACGCGCTCGGCGATGATGTTCCGCTGGATCTCGTCCGAGCCGCCGTAGATCGTGTCGGCGCGGGTGAACAGGAACAGGCGCTGCTCCTCGTCGAGTCCGAGTTCGTACGGGGTCCCGGGCTCCCAGTCCGCCGGCCCGGCCGAGGCCCCGGCTCCGCGGACCGCCACCGCCAGCTCGCCGAGCCGGCGGTGCCAGCCGCCCCACAGCAGCTTGGCCACGCTCGGCGCGCCCGGGTCGTCGGTGGAGCCGAGGGTCCGCAGGGCGTTCCAGCGCATCGTGCGCAGCTCGGCCCACTGCCGTACGAGGCGCTCGCGCAGTACGGGATCCCCGGCGCCCGAAGCCCCGCGCGCGCCTCCCGAGGAGACGTACGCCCCCACCACCCGCTCCAGCTCCGCCGCGAACCCGATCTGCTGGACGAGCGTCGAGACCCCGCGTTCCAGGGCGAGCAGCCCCATGGCCACGGTCCAGCCGTTGCCCTCCCCGCCGACGACCTCCGCCGCCACCGCCCCGTCGAAGAACACCTCGTTGAACTCGCTCGTCCCCGACATCTGGCGGATCGGCCGGACCTCGACCCGCCCCGGCTGGTCCATCCGTACGAGCAGGAACGACAGCCCGCGGTGGCGCCGCGAGCCGGGCTCGGTCCGGGCCAGGACGAAGCACCAGTCGGCGTCCTGGGCCAGCGAGGTCCAGACCTTCTGCCCGGTGACCCGCAGCAGACCGCCCGCGGCGCCCCGTACCGCCGTCGTACGGATCCCCGCGAGGTCCGAGCCGGCTCCCGGCTCGCTGTACCCCTGGCACCACAGCTCCTCGCCGCGCGCGATGCCCGGCAGGAAGCGGTCCCGCTGCTCCTGGGTCCCGTACGCGATCAGGGTCGGCGCGAGGAGGTTCTCGCCGATGTGGCCGACCCGGCCGGGGGCGCGCAGCGCCGCGTACTCCTCGGCCCAGACGACCTGGCCGGTCAGCGAGAGCCGCTGCTGCCCGTACGCCCCGGACGGCAGCTCCCAGCCCTGGCCGATCCAGCCACCCCGGCCCAGCTCGCGCTCCCACGCGCGGCGGGCTTCGACCCCCTCGTGCTCACTGCCCGGCCCGCCGAGGCCGAGGGCGTCCGCGTACGGACCCACCAGGTGCCCGGTGAGCCATGCGCGGGCGCGGGCGCGCAGCTCCTCGTCCCCGGCCCCGAAGCTGAAGTCCATGTCGTCCGGGCTCCCTACGCGTTGGGGCGGTCCTTGGCGGCCGCCGCCTTGGCCATGGCCTCCAGCTGCGCGAGCATCGGCATCGGGTCGGTGCCCACCGTCCCGGGCAGGAAGTCGGCGATCTTCTCGGGGGTCCAGGACCCCTCGGCGTAGCCGGCGCGCAGCTCGCGCGGCTGCGCCCAGACTGCGATCTTCGGGCCGGCGATCGTGTAGACCTGCCCGGTGATCTTCTCGCCGCCGACGGCGACGGCCTTGTCGGAGAGCAGGTAGGTGACGAGCGCCGCGACGTCCTCGGGCTCGCCGATCTCCTTGAGCTCCATGGGCACGTTGGCCGACATCCGGGTACGGGCGACGGGTGCGACGGCGTTGGCGGTGACCCCGTACTTGGCCAGCCCGAGCGCGGCGGAGCGGACGAGGGAGATGATCCCGCCCTTGGCGGCGCTGTAGTTGGCCTGGGCGACGGAGCCCTGGTGGTTGCCGCTGGTGAAGCCGATGAGGGTGCCGGAGCCCTGGCGGCGCATGACGGCGGAGGCGGCGCGGAAGACGGTGAAGGTGCCCTTGAGGTGGGTGGCGACGACCGGGTCCCATTCCTCCTCGGACATGTTGAACAGCATCCGCTCGCGCAGGATGCCGGCGACGCACACGACGCCGTCGATACGGCCGTACCGGGCGAGGGCGGTGTCGACGATGCGCTGGCCGCCCGCCATGGTCGAGATGTCGTCGGCGACGGCGACGGCCTCGCCGCCGGCGGCCTGGATCTCCTTCACCACGCCGTCGGCGATCTCGCTCGTCGGCTCCCCGCCCTCGATGCCGACGCCGTAGTCGTTGACGACGACCTTGGCGCCCTCGGCGGCCGCCGCGAGTGCCACGGCCCGCCCGATGCCCCGGCCCGCGCCGGTGACGGCCACGACCTTGCCGGCCAAGAAGTTCCCCACGCCCGACCCCTTCCCGCGCTTTCTGACGGTCCGTTAGATTCTATGACCAGTCAGATGCCAAGGCACAAGCCCTAGTCGGCCTCAGTTGCCCCAGCGCACCCCAGGAGCTGATGGAAGCCATGACCCTGCCCGCCGAGTTCCACGACATCGCCAAGCGCATCAACAACTGGGGGCGCTGGGGCGCCGACGACGAGATCGGCACCCTGAACCTGATCACGGCGGAGGTGGTGCGGGCGGCTGCCGCCGAGGTCCGCACCGGTCTGCGCATCCCCCTTGCGCTCCCCCTGAAGGAGGACGGGGTGCAGGCGGGGCTGATCCCCGGGCGGGTCAACCCGCTGCACACGATGGTGCAGATCAACCAGGAGCTCTTCGGGCCGGGCACGGTGGCGTGCAGCGACGACGCCGTGACGATGGGCCTCCAGTCGGCCACCCACTGGGACGCCCTGACGCACGTCTCGCACTCGGGCCGCATCTACAACGGCCGTCCCGCGTCCACGATCACCGCACACGCGCGCGCCGAGTTCAGCGGCATCGACAAGGCCACCCCCATCGTCTCGCGGGGGGTCCTGCTGGACGTGGCCCGCGCGAAGGGCCTGGACCGGCTGCCGGGGAGCCACCCGGTGACCCCCGAGGACCTGGCGGAGGCGGAGGAGTTCGGCGGGGTCACCGTCCGGGCGGGCGACATCGTCCTGGTCCGCACCGGCCAGATCCAGGTCTACCTGGCGGGGGACAAGCACGGCTACGGCTTCCCCTCACCCGGGCTGTCCGTCCGTACGCCGGAGTGGTTCCACGCGCGGGACGTGGCGGCCGTCGCCAATGACACCCTGACCTTCGAGATCTTCCCGCCGGAGATCGAGAACCTGTGGCTGCCGGTGCACGCGCTGGACCTGGTGGAGATGGGCATGCACCAGGGCCAGAACTGGAACCTCGAAAGGTTGTCCACAGCCTGTGCAGAAGAGAACCGTTACAGCTTCCTGCTGTCGGCCATGGCGGAGCCCTTCGTCGGCGGCGTGGGCACCCCGGTCGCCCCGGTGGCCGTCCTCTGAGCGCATTCAGCCGTACAGCCCGATTCGGCCGCCGGGCGCGGGGTAGGGAGGGGCCGTCCAACCCCTCGTCGCCAGCCCCGGAGGCCTCCGTGCCCGAAATGAACGGTCCCTACATGTCCGGCACCCCCTGCTGGATCGACCTGATGGTCCCCGACCAGCAGGCCGCCCTCGACTTCTACCGCGACCTCTTCGGCTGGCAGGGCGAGGTCGGCCCGGCGGAGACCGGCGGCTACTCCGTCTGCACCCTCAAGGGCAAGCCGGTGGCCGGGATCATGCGCGCCTCCAACCCGGACGGGACGGTGCCGGACCCGATGCCGCCGACCGTGTGGACCACGTACCTGGCCACAGACGGCATCGACTCCACCCTCAAGTCGGTCACCGACGCGGGCGGCAGCGTGATGATGGGCCCGATGGACGTCATGGACCTCGGGCGGATGGCCGTCATCACCGACCCGACCGGCGCCGCCGTCGGCCTCTGGCAGTACGGCACCTTCGCGGGGGCGGGCATCGTCAACGAGCACGGCGCGCTGATCTGGAACGAGCTGAGCACCGGCGACACCGACGCCGCCGCCGCGTTCTACTCCGCCGTGCTGCCGATCAGCACGGAGAAGTCGCAGATGCCGGGCGCCGAGGGGTACACGGAGTTCAAGGTCGGCGGTCGCGCGGTCGGCGGGATGATGGACCTCGCCGCGCTGCCGGCCGAGGTTCCGCCGCACTGGCTGCCGTACTTCCACGTCGATGACGTGGACAGCATCCAGGCGGCCCTGGTCCGGGCCGGCGGCAGCGTCAAGGCCCCTGCGTTCGACATGGCGGCCGGCCGGATGGCGGTCCTCGCCGACCCCCAGGGCGGCACCTTCGCCGTGATCACCGCAACCGCACCGGAACGCCCCGAATAGACACACCCACCGTTGCCCCGGCCCCCCGCCGGCCGGGGCAACGGACCCGCCCCGGACCCGAACCCGGGTCCGGGGCGCCTACAGGTAGGGCAGGACGAAGTCGTAGCCGGCCATGCGGTGGCCGTCGCCGGTGGGGCAGTGGCCGGCGCTGGGCGCGCCGTACCAGAACATCACGAAGCACTTGTCGCAGAACCGCCAGTTGCGCTGGGTGTTCGCGGTCTCGGGTACGTCGGGGGGGGCGCACCCGGCGCCCCTCGGGCTCCGCCCGAGCCCGCGTGCGCCCGACCGGAGCCGGGGCCCGGCCGGGACTCAGCGGTAGCGGGCGGCGGCTGCCGCGAAGGCGGGGGCCTCGGCGGGGGTCTGGGCCACTACGGCGACCCAGGAGAGGTCGGCGAACTCGATGTGCATACGGCCCTTCTGGTGCAGGCCCGTCGCGTTCGCGCGGACGACCGTGACCGCCGACCGCGGGACCTCCCAGAACTGCTTCATCGTGGGCGTCGACTGCCACAGCGGCGAGACGTCCGTCAGGCCGAACCAGCGCCGGTCCGTCACGACGAGGACGTCCGTCGCCGAGCCCCGCGCGTTGGCCCGGCCGATCAGGAACCGGCCGGCCGCGCTCTGCCAGCCACCCTCCATCCCCGTGCCATCCGCCGGGTCCGGGCGCCGGTCGGCCGCCGCCGGGGCGTCCCGGCGTTCGTCGTGCGCGCGGGCCTTGAAGAACTGCTGGAGGGGGCGCGGGAGCTTCTCCTCGATCCGCCGGCCGAGCGCCGCCGGCTCCGGCGGCGCGAGCAGGTCCTCCGGCGGGCTCGGCACGCCCGGACCCGGTTCGCAGGCACATACGGCGATCAACTGCTCGTCGGGCTGCAGGAAGTCCTCGGCCTGGCGGCGCCTGTCCTGGTTCAACGCGCTTGCTCCTACTGCTCAGTAACGTCGAGTGCGTCCCCAATTGTCCTCGAAGCGGAATGCCGCGTTACCACCGGCCCCCACACCCCCCTGCGGGATGCATCCCGCAGGCCGATGTCCGTACCCGGGACGGCCGTTAGGGTCGCGGCATGGACATCTCATCAGGGCAGGTGGGCGGGGGTCGGCCGGCCTTTCGGTGGCGGGTCGCGGCCCTTTGGACGGGCGCCGCGCTCGGCACCCTCGTACTGTGGAACCTCGCGTTCCGCGTCCCCCTCGGCGTCGGGGACCGGATCTTCGAAGTGGGGCCGCTCCTCGCGATCGTCTTCGCGCTGACCGGCGCCCTCCTGGTGCGGCGGGCGCCGCTCACCACCCTCGCCCTGATGCTCCTCGGCACGTACCTGGTGCTCTTCCTCGGCCAGAGCCCCGAGCTCACCCTCGTCACGGTGCTGCCCGCCGCGGTGGCGCTCGGCGCGGTCGCGGCCACCCGCTCGCGCCGGGTGACCCTGTCGGCCGTGAGCATCACCGTCCTGCTGCTGCTCACCGC
The DNA here is from genome assembly GCF_044769045.1 of Streptomyces sp. NPDC090741. Taxonomy (NCBI): domain Bacteria; kingdom Bacillati; phylum Actinomycetota; class Actinomycetes; order Kitasatosporales; family Streptomycetaceae; genus Streptomyces; species Streptomyces sp. NPDC090741. The sequence goes on from NZ_JBIVXF010000004.1 coordinate 327,750, forward strand.
CCAGTTCGCTCTGCCCGCGGGGACCGGCTCCGCCCGCGTCCTCACCCAGAGCCAGCTGCCGATCGTCGTCCTCGCCTGGCTGATGGGCGACTCCGTACGGCGCGGCCGCGAGGCCGCCGCGCAGGCGCAGGCCCGGGCCACCGAACAGGCCCTGACCGACGAGCGGCTGCGCATCGCCCGCGAGTTGCACGACATGGTCGCCCACAGCATCGGCGTCATCGCCATCCAGGCCGGTGTCGGCAGCCGGGTCATCGAGACGCAGCCCGCACAGGCCCGCGAGGCGCTCCGGGCCATCGAGGCCACCAGCCGCGAGACCCTCGCGGGGCTGCGCCGCACGCTGGTCGCCCTGCGCCGCAGCGAGCCCGCGTCACTGGAGCCCGCGTCGCTGGCGCCCGCGCCGGGCCTGGACGGCGTCGACCGGCTCGCCGCGGCCACCGCGGGCGATACGGGCGTACGGGTGGACGTGGTGTGGTCGGGGGAGCGACGGCCGCTGCCCGGCGACATCGAGCTGGCCGCGTTCCGCATCGTGCAGGAGGCGCTGACCAACGTGGTCCGGCACGCGCGCGCCGACGGCTGCCGGGTGGAGATCGCGTACGGACGGGACGAACTGGCCCTGGAGATCACCGACGACGGGTGCGGCCTCCCGGAAGGCGCCGCGCCCGGCCCCGGGTTCGGCCTCACGGGCATGCGGGAGCGCATCGCCCTGCTGAACGGCCGCTTCGAGACCGGAGCCCGCGACGGCGGAGGCTTCCGCGTCACGGCGGCCCTCCCCCTGGCACAGCCGGAGCAACCCGCACCGCAGGAACGGAAGGAGAAGGAATGAGCGGCATCCGCGTCCTGCTCGCCGACGACCAGCCCCTGGTCCGCTCGGGGCTGCGCGTCCTGATGGCCGACACCCCGGACCTGGAGGTGGTGGGCGAGGCCGCGAACGGCGCCGAGGCGGTCCGCATGAGCGCCGAGCTCGCCCCCGACGTGGTGGTGATGGACATACGGATGCCGGAGATGGACGGCATCGAGGCCACCCGCCGGCTCACGGCCGTCGACCCCGCCGGCGCCCGCGTGCTGATCCTGACCACCTTCGACGAGGACGAGCACGTGTACGGGGCGCTGCGCGCCGGTGCCAGCGGTTTCGCCGTGAAGGACATGGCGCTGGACGACATCCTCGCCGCCGTCCGCGTGGTCGCGGCGGGCGACGCCCTCATCGCGCCGGGCGTCACGCGCCGCCTGATAGCCGACTTCGTCGCGGGCCCGGCGCCCGCCCCCGAGCGCGTCCCGGCGATCACGGGCCGGGAGCAGGAGGTGCTGACCCTGGTGGGGCGGGGCCGGTCGAACAGCGAGATCGCGCAGGACCTGTTCATCACGGTGGCGACGACGAAATCGCACGTGGCCCGGCTGCTGACGAAACTGGACGCCCGGGACCGGGTGCAACTGGTGATCAAGGCCTACGAAATGGGCCTGGTCACGCCGCCCCGGTAGGGCCGCACGAGAACCAGCGGGTGGCGGCGTACGGTCGTGCACGCCCCGAGCGCGGCACGGCAAGCCGCCACCCCACGACCCGCACTCGTCAAGGTCTGCCCTTGGCGTCCCCTCGCGACGAATCGCTCAGTACAAGGGTGATCAACAGTTGACGAACCGTCAACACCTCGTTAGAGGTACACGCGCGGTTCCCACGTCGACCGACAGTCCGCGGGCTTGTCGGCGCGGTCGATCTCGCACCAGATCCGTTTGCCCGCACCCTCGCGCTGCCACCCCCAGCGGTCGGCCAGTCCGTCCACCAGCTCCAGCCCGCGCCCGCCCGTGTCGTCCCCGGCGGCCTGCCGGCGGGCCGGGCCGCGGGCGCTGGCGTCGGCGACCTCGACCCGTACGCCCGGCTCCCCGAAGAGCATCCGCAGGACGGCCGGACAGCCGGTGTGCACGACCGCGTTGGTGACCAGCTCGGAGATCAGCAGGATCAGCGTCTCGGCGAGCGGTTCGTCGTCCCCTATGCCCGACCCCGCCAGCCGGGACCGCGCCCAGCGGCGGGCCCGGCCGACCTCGGCGGGGTCCGGTCCTACCTCCAGCTGTACCTGAAGCACCTGCACCGCTCACACCATCCGAACCGGCGGACACTTCGCCTCGCGACAGGATGGGATCACCGAGTGTGATCCCCTTACGAAGCAGCATGGTTGACATACAGTCACCACAACAAGCGCTTCGGGCATATTCCAGCGCGAAGGAGTAGGCGTGGTGCATACTGCGCGTCGCTCGCGCTGCTGGGCCGCTCGCATTCCCGGGAGCGTACCGGAGCAGGCCCTGGAGTCCGGGCCGCAATGAGCCGGGCCAAGGACACAAACCGATATCAACTCTCTGTAATCGGACATGCGTCCCGGGCTGTCCCGACCGTGCCCCGTCGCGCTCCCGTCCCGCCCCGTTTCGTGACAGGGAGCTACGTCGAAGCCGCTGCCGGCCCGGCCGCCGGCCCGGCCGCCGGCCCGGCCGCCAGCTCGGCCGCCAGCAGCTCCTCCGCCTCCCCCGCCGTCCGCCACTGCTCGGCGCGCACCCAGGCCCGCTTGAGGTGCAGGTGCACGTCCGCCTCCCACGTGAACCCCATGCCGCCGTGCACCTGGAGGCAGTCGCGGGCATTGCGTACGGCGGCCTCGTCGGCCAGCAGCTTGGCCCCGGCCACCTCCGCCGGGTCCGCCGTCACCGCCGCCGCGTAGAGCGCCGTACGGGCCACCTCCGCCCGCACCAGCATCTGCGCGCACAGGTGCTTGACCGCCTGGAACGCTCCGATCGGCTGCCCGAACTGCTCGCGCTCGCGCCCGTACCGCACCGCCAGCTCCACCGTGCGCAGTGCGCTGCCGACCTGGAGGGCGGCCGTCAGCAGCGCGCCCTCGTCGCGGTACGCCTCCCCGCCGGCCGCCCGCGAAGCCACCCGGTACAGCGGGGTGAGCGGGTCCGCCGAGGGCACCGGCTCACCCGAAAGGAGCAACGGCGCGGCGAGCACCGCGTCCGCCTCGCCGAGGTGGGCCACCAGCGACCCGCCCAGGTCGAACGCCGTGACCACCGCCCGCCCCTCCGCCGCCCCCGCGACCGTTCCCGCCGCCAGGTGCGTGGCGACCAGCGGCCCCGGCAGCAGCGCCCGGCCCGCCTCCTCGAAGACGAGGACCGCCTCGGGCAGCCCCAGCCCGACCCCGCCCCGCGCCTCCGGGAGCCGCAGCGCGAAGAACCCGGCCTCGCCGAGCTCCCGCCACAGCCCCCGGTCCAGGGCCCCGCCCGCGTCCACCGAGGCCCGCAGCGCCTCGCGCCCGTACCGGCCCGCCAGCAGCTCCCGTACACCGGCCCGCAGGTCGCGCTGCTCGTCCGTCAACCGGAAGTCCACGGCCCTCACCGGCCCTTCGGGAGGCCGAGTATCCGCTCGGCGACGATGTTCCGCTGGATCTGCGAGGTGCCCGCCGCGATCGTGTACGAGAGGGACGAGAGCCGGTCCAGGGCCCATTCCCCGTCCAGCGCGAGGGAGTCGGCGCCCAGCACCTCGGCGACGGTGTCGTACAGCTCCTGGCGCGCGTGCGAGTAGGCGAGCTTGAAGACGGAACCGCCGACGCCCGGCACCCCGCCCGAGGCCTCGGACTCGCTGACGTTCCACTGGGTGAGCCGCCACAGCGCGCCGAACTCCCCGTACAGCCGCCCGAGCCGGCGCCGCAGCACCGGATCGTCCCAGCGGCCGTTCGCCCTCGCGGTGCGCGCGAGCTCGCCCAGGGTGCGGCGGCAGGCCACGACCTCGCCGACGAAGGCCGTCCCCCGCTCGAAGGAGAGGGTGACCATGGTGACGCGCCAGCCGTCGTTCTCCTCCCCGACCCGGTTCGCGACGGGCACCCGGACCTCGTCGAGGAACACCTCCGCGAACTCGGTCGATCCGGCGAGGGTGCGCAGCGGCCGGACGGTGATCCCGGGCGCGTCCATGGGCATGGCCAGCCAGGAGATCCCGCGGTGCTTGGGGGTCTCCGCGCTGATGGGATCCGTCCGTACGAGCAGCTCGCACCAGTCGGCGACCTCCGCGTGCGAGGTCCAGATCTTCGACCCGGTGATCACGTAGTCCTCGCCGTCGCGCACGGCGCGCGTGCGCAGCGCGGCCAGGTCGGAGCCCGCGTCGGGCTCGCTGAACCCCTGGCACCACACCTCGTCCCCGCGCAGTACGGGCGGCAGCCAGCGCGCCCGCTGCGCGGCCGTGCCCTCGGCGGCGATGGTCGGGCCTGCGTGCAGGAGTCCGACGAAGTTGGCGCCGACGTACGGGGCGCCGGCGCGCTCGGTCTCCTCCAGGAAGATCAGGTGCTGGGTAGGGGTGGCCCCGCGCCCGCCCGCGTCCACGGGCCAGTGCAGGCCGGCGTACCCGGCGTCGTACAGCCTGCGCTGCCAGCCGCAGTCGTACGCGCGCCGGCCGGGCCAGTCGTCGGGGGACGGCTTGGCGGGCAGCTCGGGCAGGGTCTTGCCGAGCCACTCGCGCAGCCGGGCCCGGAAGTCCTGCTCCTCCTGCGTGTACGTCAGATCCATCAGATGAGGTCCAGGCCGAGCATGCGGATGGCGTTGCCGCGCATCAGCTTGTGGACGGTCTCCCGGTCGAGGCCCTTCACGTGGTCGAGGGCGACCTCCTTGGTGTGCGGGAACGTCGAGTCCACGTGCGGATAGTCGGTCTCGAAGGTGGCGTTGTCGCGGCCGACGACGTCGAGCGAGGCGATGCCGTGCTTGTCGCGGAAGAAGCAGCAGAACATCTGCCGGTAGTAGTACGTGGACGGCGGCTCGGGGATGAGGTCGCGGACCCCGCCCCAGGCGCGGTGCTCCCGCCAGACGTCGTCGGCGCGTTCGAGGGCGTACGGGATCCAGCCCATCTGGCCCTCGCTGTACGCCAGCTTCAGCGTCGGGAACTTCACCAGCACCCCACTGAACAGGAAGTCCATCATCGAGGCCATGGCGTTGTTGAAGCTGAGCGAGGCCTGGACTGCGGGCGGCGCGTCGGGCGAGGCGGCGGGCATCTGGGAGCTGGACCCGATGTGCATGTTGACGACCGTGCCCGTCTCCTGGCAGACGGCGAAGAAGGGGTCCCAGTAGCCGGAGTGGATGGAGGGCAGCCCCAGGTACGTCGGGATCTCGGAGAAGGTCACGGCGCGCACCCCGCGGGCGGCGTTGCGCCGGATCTCGGCGACGGCGAGGTCGATGTCCCAGAGCGGGATGATGCAGAGCGGGATGAGCCGGCCGCCGCTGTCGCCGCACCACTCCTCGACCATCCAGTCGTTGTACGCGCGCACGCAGGCGAGGGCGACCTCCTTGTCGTGGGCCTCCGCGAAGGTCTGGCCGCAGAAGCGCGGGAAGGTCGGGAAGCAGAGCGAGGCCTCGACGTGGTTGAGGTCCATGTCGGCGAGGCGCGCCTTCGGGTCCCAGCAGCCGCGCCGCATCTCCTCGCGGGTGATGCCCTCCAGGGTCATGTCGTCGCGGTCGAAGCCGACGGCTGCGATGTTGCGCTTGTACGGGAACTTCAGGTCCTCGTAGATCCACCAGTCGGTCGGCGGGCCGTCGGGGTCCATGGAGATCACGTACTTGCCGCCGGTGTACTGGAGCTCGCCGATCCCGGCGGTGAGCGCCTTGGGCCCGCGGTCGCGGTACTTGGCCGGCAGCCAGACGTCGAAGAGGTGCGCGGGTTCGATGACGTGGTCGTCGACGCTGATGATCCGAGGCAGTTCCATGGTTTCCCCTCGCCGCAAGCCGGATGAACGCCCGACTGAATCCGAACGCGAATCTGATGGATCGTCAGAAATGATTTCGCCACCAAGCTAGCTCCGCCACCCCTGGACCGACAAGCGCCGGAGCCCTACGCTCTGCGCTGGATCTGACGGCACGTCAGTTACGGGAGGCTGGGGATGGCGGACACCAAGGACACGGCGATACGGCTGGGCCACTCCCCCACCCTGTGGGAGCTGGTCGCGGCGCGGGCCGCGCTGAGCCCCGGCGCCACCGTGCTGATCGAGGCGGCCGACGACCCCGCCGACGACCGCAAGCTCACCTTCGCCGAGCTCCGCGACCGCTCCGAGCAGGTCGCGGCGGGGCTGTACGAGATGGGCGTACGCCCCGGCACCGTCGTCGCCTGGCAGCTGCCCACCCGGATCGAGACGGTGCTGCTCTGCCTCGCCCTGGCCCGGATCGGGGCCGTCCAGACCCCGGTGATCCCCTTCTACCGGGACCGCGAGGTGGGCTTCGCGCTGCGCGAGTCCAAGGCCGAGTTCTTCGCCGTCCCTGGTCTCCGGCGGGGCTTCGACCACACCGCGATGGCCGAACGCCTCGGCGCGCGCGGCGTCTTCGAGGCCTACGGCTCCCTCCCGGCCGCGGACCCCGCCGTACTCCCCGCACCCCCGTCCGAAGGCACGTCCGTCCGCTGGATCTACTGGACCTCCGGGACCACCTCCGACCCCAAGGGCGTCCTGCACACCGACCGCTCACTGATCGCGGGCGGCTCCTGCCTGGCCCACGCCCTGCGCCTGGGCCCGGCCGACGTCGGCTCGATCGCCTTCCCGTACGCGCACATAGGCGGCCCGGACTACCTGGTGATGCTGCTCCTGTACGGCTTCCCCGCGGTCCTCTTCGAGAAGTTCGCGATGCCGGACGCGCTGGCCGGCTACCGGCGCCACGGGGTCACGGTGGCCGGCGGCTCGACGGCCTTCTACTCGATGTTCCTGACGGAGCAGCGCAAGGACCCGGGGTCCAAGCTCATCCCCACCCTGCGCCTGCTCGCGGGCGGCGGCGCCCCGAAGCCCCCGGAGATCTACCACGCGGTCGTCCGCGAACTGGGCTGCCAGCTGACCCACGGCTACGGCATGACCGAGGTCCCGATGATCACCATGGGCGCCCCGGACGACACCCCGGAGCACCTGGCCGCGACGGAGGGCCGCCCCCCGGCCGGCATGTCGATCCGCATCACGACGCCCGGCGGCGAACCCCTGCCCCTGGACACGGACGGCGAGGTCCGGCTGCGCGGCGAGGCGGTCTGCCGGGGCTACCTGAACCGGGAGGACCGCCCGGCGGAGGTCTTCGACGCCGACGGCTACCTGATCACCGGCGACCTCGGCCACCTGACACCGGACGGCTACCTCGTCCTCACCGGCCGCAGCAAGGACGTGATCATCCGCAAGGGCGAGAACATCTCCGCGAAGGAGATCGAGGATCTCCTGCACCTGCTCCCGGGCATCGGCGACGTGGCCGTGATCGGCCTGCCGGACCCGGAGCGCGGCGAACGCGTCTGCGCGGTCGTGGAACAGCCACCGGGCGCGACCCCCCTGGCCCTCCCCCACCTGACGGCCCACCTCCGCGCCCAGGGCCTGTCCCCCCACAAGCTCCCGGAACAACTGGAACTGGTCGAAGCCCTCCCCCGCAACGAAGCCCTCCGCAAAGTCATGAAGTACAAACTCCGCGAGCGCTTCGCCTAGGGGGTGTCCGGGGGCTCTTGGCGAGCCGCAGCGCCGACGGCGCCGCCGCCCACGGCTGCGGCTATGCGTCCGGGGCTTCGACTCCGCAGTACGCGGCGAAGGCGGTCAGGATCTCGTCCTCCGTGATGCGGCCGTCGGCGTCGGCGTCCAGGGTCGTCGCGATCTGCGCGGCCAGTTCGGGCGGGGTGCCCAGGACGCGCAGGACGCGGGCCGCCGCCGTCGGGGTCGTGCCGCGGCCGTCCTCGTCCGCCACCGCGATCACCCCGTGCAGGAACGGCCGCGCGATCTCCGCGAACCGCTGCGGGTTGTCCCGCAGCCGCTTCGCCGCCCCCGTGATGAACTCCTCGCGGGTCACCCGCTGGTCCCCGTCGACGTCCGCGATACCGGCCATCCCCTGCCAGAAGGCCTCCGCCCCCGCGAAGAGGCCCTGGCCCCTGTCCGACCGCGCGGCGGTGCCGAATTCGGCAAGCACCGCCCTCGCGGCCGCGCTGAAGTCCTCGCGGTCGATGTATCCGTTCCCGTCCTGGTCGAACGTGGCAAACCGGGCGGCGATCTTGCGCTCGTATTCTGCGCTGTCCATATGCGGCGTTCCGCCTTCACATGTGCGGTGGAGTTCAGTTCAAGACAAGGCAGGAGCGTAAGGCCTACGTGGCCTGCCCGTTAAGCGAAGTCGGCAAGCAGGTGGCCGCATCGAACCCGCGCACGGGAAGCGTGGCGGGGCGCGCACACCTGTACCCATGTGCCGCACCCGGCCCCACCGTTCACACCCCGCACCGCGTCTATCACGCAGAGCGCTCTTCCAGGGCCGCGTTCCCCCAAAACGGGCGCGAACCCGCCTCTGGCGACTACATTCGAGGCGTCGACACACGGCTGGGGGCAGTTATGCCGAAGGACGTACCACCTCGCTGGGACCGCCGCATGCAGCAGCGCCTCGCCCGCGGCGAGGCCGCCGCGCTCGGAGAGCTGTACGACCGCTTCGCCTCGCTCGTGCACAGCCTGGCGCACCGGGTCCTCGGCGACGAGACGGCGGCGGACCGGATCACCCGCGAAGTGTTCGGCTACATCTGGGAGAACCCCGACGCCTACGACCCCAAGCAGGGCTCCATGCGCTCCTGGGTCGCCCGGATCACCCAGGGCCAGGCCGTGGCCCGGCTGCGCCAGGCCGAACTCGGCCGCGGCTCGCGCGAGGAGCTCGAACAGAAGGTGCGCAGTGCCAGCGCCGCCGCCCGCGCGGACTACATCGTCACGTCCATGCCCGCGCCGCTGCGCGCCGCGCTGGAGCTCGCGTACTTCAAGCGCCGCGACTACCGGCAGGCCGCCGCCGACCTCCGCATCAGCGAGGACGAGGCCCGGCGCCGGCTGCGACTGGGCCTCCAACTGCTGTCGACCGCCAACGTCCTCCCCCAGGAGGACGCCGCTCCGCCCGGATACGGCCCGCCAGGATACGGAACGCCCCGATGAACGGCCCCGCAGACCCGCCCGACGAGGGATACGAGGAGCAGCGCCGCGGCGGTCCGGCGCGCATACCGGGTCCGCGCGGGGCCGCCGACGACCTCGATCCGCGGCACGCACCGGAGCCGCTGCCCGAGCCGCCCGCCGTACCGGAACCACCGCAGCCGCCGCGCACCCACGCCGTACTGAAGTCCCTGCTCGGCGCGTGGGCCCTCGCGGCCTGCTCCGCCGATGAGACCCAGGCGGTCGAGGACCACCTCACCGAGTGCGCGCAGTGCGCCGAGGAGGCGCTGCGGCTGCGCGACGCCGTGGGCCTGCTGCACCCCGAGGACAGCCTGGACCTCAAGCCGCTGCTGCGCTCGCGGGTGCTGGAGGACTGCCTCGGCAAACGGCCCGCCCGCATCCCGGTGCCGGCGTGGGCGAACCCGTACGACACGGAGACCGCGCGGCTCGACGCCCTGCTGCGCGACTTCGGCGACTCGGAGTGGCAGACCCCCGTACGGCTGAAGTGGTTCGAGGAGGAGCGGCGGCAGTCGCGCCGGACGACGGTGGCCGGGGTGATCGGGCACCTGCTGACGGTGGACGGGCTGGTCGCGACGGCGCTGGGCCTGGACGACCCGCTGGGCCCGGAGGCGCCGTCGGGCGCGACGGGCCGCACCGAGCACTTCTGGAGCTCCGCCGAGCAGCCCATCACCCGGCGGATCCGCGAGCCGTGGCGGGAGCAGGGCCACACGCTCGTGCGGACGGTGTCGTTCGCGGGCCGGGGCGTCGGGGAACTGTCGGTGGACTACGGGCCCTTCGCCCTGCCGCTCGAGGACGCGTTCCTGGAGCGGGCCTTCGAGTGCTGGGTGCACGCGTGGGACATCGCGGAGGCGGTGGACTACCCGTACGACCCGCCGTCCGGGCCCCACCTGAACCGGATGATCGACCTGGCGGCGCGGCTGCTGCCGAGCGCGCTGGCCCACCGGCGCCGGGCGGGCCTGGCGGCCCCGGCCCGCGGCCTGGTCGCGGCGGGCGCACCGGGGCGGACCCTGCACCTGGAGATCGAGGGGGCGGGCGGCGGCAGCTGGGACATCGCCCTGGACTCCCCGGCGGCGAAGCCGTCGCCGGAGCACACGGTGGCGCAGATCGCGCTGGACGGCGCCGAGTTCTGCCAGCTGGCCGCCGGGCACATCTCCCCGGAGGAGGCGGCCGTGGGCCAGCACGGCGACCGCGAGGCCATCCGCGACGTCCTCTTCGCGGCGGCCTCCCTGAGCCACCTCTAGGCCGAGTCGCTCCGCCGGTTCGCCCCGGCGGAGCCCCGGGGCCCGGGGCCCGGGGGACACCCCCTACGCGAAGACGACCGTGCGGGTGCCGTTCAGGAGCACACGGTGCTCGCTGTGCCACTTCACGGCCCGCGCCAGCGCCTGGCACTCCACGTCGCGCCCGATCGCCACCAGCTGGTCCGGCGTCACCTCGTGGCCCACCCGCTCGACCTCCTGCTCGATGATCGGGCCCTCGTCCAGGTCGGCCGTCACGTAGTGCGCGGTGGCACCGATCAGCTTCACACCGCGCGCGTGCGCCTGGTGGTACGGCTTCGCGCCCTTGAAGCTCGGCAGGAAGGAGTGGTGGATGTTGATGATCCGCCCGCTCAGCTCCTTGCACAGGGTGTCCGACAGCACCTGCATGTACCGGGCCAGCACCACGAGCTCGACGTTCTCGGCCCGGACCAGTGCCAGCAGCTGCGCCTCCGCGTCCGCCTTCGTCTCCTTCGTCACCGCGATGTGATGGAAGGGGACGCCGTACGAGCGCACCAGGTCGGCGAAGTCGGTGTGGTTCGAGACCACCGCCGCGATCTCGACCGGGAGCGCGCCGATGCTGGAACGGAACAGCAGGTCGTTCAGGCAGTGCCCGAACTTCGACACCATCAGCACGATCCGCATGCGCTCGTCGGAGCGGTGCAGCTGCCAGTCCATCCGGAACGAGTCGCCGATCGCGGCGAAGCTGGCCCGCAGCTTGTCGAGCGTCACCGGAGCGTCGGCGGAGAAGTGGACCCGCATGAAGAAGAGGCCGGTGTCGTGGTCGCCGAACTGCCGGCTGTCCTCGATGTTGCATCCGGTCATGAACAGGTAACTGGACACGGCGTGCACGATGCCCTGCTTGTCCGGGCATGACAGGGTCAATACGTACTGCTGGGGGGCCTGGGCCTGCGGGTCGTCGCTCATGACCCCACAGCCTTTCACACCCCGCGGCTCACGCCGCGCGGGTCAGGATCCTCAGCACTTCCAGCGACCGCGGCGGCTCGTCCGGTTCGTCCCCGTCCGCCGTCGCCAGCCGTACGTGCGCCTCGCGCGCGGCACGTACCGCCTCGGGCCAGGCGTGGTGCTCCAGGTAGGCGGAGACGGGGGCGTCGGGCCCGACCTGGTGCAGGATCCGCAGCACCCGCAGCACCGCGAGGTCCACGAGCGTGGCCTCCTGGGAGTCGCGGAATATCGTGCCGACGTATTTGTCCGCCGACCAGCTGTCGAGCCACGTGTCCTCGACGAGGCGGTACACGGCGTCGGTGACGTCCCCGTACCCCTCGACACCGGCGAGCCAGGTCTCCTCGTGGAAGACCGGGTCGGAAAGCATGTGGAGCGCCGAGCGCACGTTGCTGCGCCAGCGCCACCACGGCATGTCGTTCAGGGGCATGCCGCCCATGGTGGAGGAGCGGCCACCTCGGCGGGAAGGGTTCTTCGAACCTTGGGCGAATGTCACGCTTGCGATGTTACGTTCACGGCTTGCGCGATCTTGAAGCGCCTGTGCGCAATCCGCCCCCCGGCAATTCACCTTTGCGTCACCCAGCGTTGTGTCCATCTCACTCTCCAGTTACCCCTGGGGCGGAAGCGTGCATGGACATGACCGAATGGCGACGCACCGCTCCCCTGACCCGCACTTTGGTGGCAACGGCGATGGGCACCTGTCTCGTCGCCGGATGCGGGATGCTCCCCGGGGGCTCGGGGGGCTCCGGAAGCACCATCACGGTCATGACCTTCGCGCCGCAGAACACCAAGGCGACCAATATGCCCGGAATGCCGGGGATGGCCAAGGCCTATGAGGCCTGGGTCAATTCCAAGGGCGGGATCAACGGGCACAAACTGCGCGTACTGACCTGCAACGAGAAGAACACCCCGAACGGCGCCGCCGACTGCGCCCGCAAGGCCATCGACGAGAAGGCCGTCGCGGTCGTCGGCTCGTACAGCCAGCACGGACGCGCCTTCATGGCCCCGCTGGAGGCGGAGGGCATCCCCTTCATAGGCGGGTACGGAGTCTCCTCCGAGGAGTTCCAGAGCACCCTCTCCTACCCGGTCAACGGCGGCCAGCCCGTCCTCCTCGCCGGCGCCGGACACCAGCTGGGCAAGGCGTGCAGCCAGGTGGCCATCGTCCGCCCGGACACCCTCGCGGGCGACTCCATGCCGATCCTGCTCAACGCCGGCCTGAAGCTCAACAAGGCGCCCGAGGCCAACGACATCCGGGCCGCCGAGGACTCCGCGGACTACATCGCGCAGGCCCGCGAGGCCCTGGCCAACTCCTCCGGCGGCAAGGACCGCGGCTGCGTGACCGCCGTGCTCGGCGAGCGCACGGAGACGTTCTTCGACGCGTTCCGGCGCGAGGACGGCAAGCACAAGAACCCGCAGATCTCCTCGGTCCTCGGCAGCGTCAGCCAGGCCGTGGTCGACCGCACCGGCGGCAGGGAGAGCCCGTTCGAGGGCGCGTACGTCACGAGCTGGTACCCGGTGTCCACGGACGCGCTGTGGGAGCCGATGCGGAAGGTGATCTCCGACCACGCCTTCGGCAACGACGCCGTGGACCCGGACGACAGCGGGACGCAGACCACCTGGATCGCGTACACGGTGCTCAGCGAGACCCTGAAGCGGTTCAAGCCGGACGAGGACGTCACGGCGCGCAAGCTGTCGCGCATGCTCAACCAGCGGGAGCCGGTCAAGACCGGCGGGCTGACCCCGGACCTGAGCTGGCGTTACGGGGACATGCGCGCCGTCGCCGGCTTCCCGCGCATGGTGAACGGGCGCGTCAACTTCCAGGTCGTCCAGTCGGGCCGGCTGGTCGCCCAGCAGGGCGGCGAGCAGTCGATGGACATGACGGAGACCCTGGAGCAGGCGCCCCGCGCTGCGTAACGCCCGGCTTGCGACTACAGCTGGGACTTGTCCCGCTTGGTGAGGCCGTACTTGGCCGCGATCGCGTTCCACAGGCTCGCGGCCGACTCCTTCGCCCTGGTCGCCTCGCCGCTCGCCTTGTTGCCCTCGTTGGCGTTGCCGGTGCCCTTGGCCTGCCCGTCCTTGCAGCCCTTCTTGTCGCCGGCGGTGTCGTCCGCCCAGGCCGCGTAGCTGTTGTCGGCGGCCCCGGAGGACTGCCAGGCCTTGGTGAGCGAGGCGGCCAGCTTCACGTTGTCGGGGAGCTGGTCCATCTTCAGGTCCTGGAGGCGGGTGACGAGCTCCTCGCGCTGGCGGGCGGCGTCGCGCAGGTCGGACGCCGCCTGGCCGAGGTTGCGGCAGCCCTTGATGTCGTCGACGGAGCGGATCACGGCGGCGCGGCTGTCGTTGCTGTCCGCGAGGAGCTTGTCCAGCTGGACCGCCTGGGAACGGGCCGGATCCACGGGCGCCTCGGCGCCCGCAGCGGCCGAGCTTCCGGCGGTGGGGGTCACGGCCGCGGCCGCGGGGTCGTTGTTCTGCTTCTTGCCGTCGCTGAGCAGCGCGCCGACGCCGAGCCCGACGACGGCCAGGCCGATGACGACGGCGGCGATCACCCAGACCGGCACCCGCCGGGTCGCCTCCGGCCGGGGCGGAGGCGGGGGCGGGGCGTACTGCGGCTGCTGCGGCTGCTGCTGGACCTGGGCCTGGGCCTGGGGCGGTCCGGGCCGCTGCCCGCGCGGCGGATACCCCCGCGGCGGCGGCTGCCGGAGCACCGGCTCCTGCACGGGGGGCAACTGCCGCGTGTGCCCGGCATCGGCGCCGCCCTCCTCACGGAACAGCGCGTCGAACCCGTCGGTGACGGGCGGGATGTACTGCGTGGCGGCCTCATGGTGCGCGGCCCCGCCCGGTACGGGCGGAATGTACTGAGTCGCACCCTCGTCCGGCCCGGTTCCGGCCGGTACGGGCGGAATGTACTGAGTGGCGGCTTCGCCCTGCGCGGGCCCGGCCGGGACCGGCGGGATGTACTGCGTCGCGCCCTCACCGTGCGCGGGCCCGGCCGGGACCGGCGGGATGTACTGGGTGACCGCCTCGGGCAGCGGCGGGTAGCCGTACCCGTGCGGATCCCCCGGTCCCTCGTAGCCGGGTCCCACCACGTGCCCGGGCGCCGCCTGGGCCGACACGGGCGGATACCCGTACGCGGGCTGGGCCGGCTGCGCCTGGTCCGGATGCGGCTGCCCCGGCGCCGGCGCCGGCGGGTAGCCGTACGCCGGTCGGGGTGGCGGGGGGTAGCCGTCTGCGGGCTGCGGGTACGTCGGGTCGGGGCCCCATGGCGTACCCGCCTGCGGGCCGCCGCCCTGTCCGCTCTCCGTCACCGGGACTCCTTCGCCGACTACTCCGGTATTCCGAATCGTCGGCTCACGCTACCCGGTCACCCCCCAGCGCAGGAGGCCACCCAGGGGATGTCCCTAGGCCACCACCTCCAGCCGGGCGGTGAATTCCCGGGCCGCCGGCTCGTCGCGGTACGGGGCGAGCCGGCTCCGGAAGTCGTCCAGGTACTCCGCGCCCCGGTTCGAGCGGAGCCCCGACAGCAGGTCGGCCGCCTTCGCGGCCGTCTGGCATGCCTGCTCCACCTCACGCTGCTGCACCTGGGCCACCGCCAGCAGCAGCAGCCCGATCGCCCGGCGCCGCGCCTTGCCCGCCGGGAGCCCCCGCAGCGCCTCCTCCGCCTGCCGGGCCGCCGCGTCCGCCTGCCCCAGGTCCCGGTGGCAGTGCGCCAGCTCGTCCGCGAGGTACGCCGCGTCGAAGTGCCGGATCCACACCGGGTCGTCGCCCGACTCCGGCTCCGCCCGCTCCAGGGCGGTCACCGCCCGCGAGGACAGCACCGCCGTCGCCCGGGTGTCGCCCAGCAGCGCGTGCCCGCGCGCCTCGGCGGCGTAGAACATCGCCTCCACCCGTGGCGTGACCTGCCCGCGGGTCCCCTCCTGCGCAGCCCGCGCGAGCTGCGCGATCTCCCGCGGATTGCCCAGTTCCGCAGCGAGGTGGCTCATGGACGCCGCGAGCACGTAGCCCCCGTACGCCCGGTCCCCCGCCGCCTGCGCCAGTCGTAGCGCCTGGATGTAGTAGCGCTGCGCCAGGCCCGGCTGGCCGGTGTCCACCGCCATGTAGCCGGCCAGCTCGGTCAGTCTGGCCACCGCCGCGAACAGCGCCCGCCCGACCGGCTCCCGGTACGAGCCGCCGATCAGCCCGGACACCACGGAGTTGAGGTAGTGCACGACGACGGGCCGCACGTGCCCGCTGCCGAAGCGGTGGTCGAGGTCCTTGAGGGCGTCGGTCGTCGCCCGTACCGCCTCCACGTCCGGCATCCCGACGCGCGAGCCGCCGCTGCGCGCCACCTGCGCGTCGGCGCCGGTGATCAGCCAGTCGCGGCTCGGCTCGACGAGCGCCGAGGCCGCCACGCTGGAGCCCGAGAGGAAGTCGCGGCGGCCGACGTCGCTCCGCCACAACTCGCTGACCTGTTCGATGGCGCCGATGACGGTCGGGGAGAACTGCAGGCCGATGCCGGAGGCGAGGTTCTTGCCGTTGGCCATTCCGATCTCGTCGATGGTGACGGTCCGGCCGAGTTTTCGCCCCAGCGCCTCGGCGATGATGCCGGGCGCCCGGCCGCGCGGCTGCTGGCCGCGCAGCCACCGGGCCACGGATGTCTTGTCGTAGCGGAGATCGAGGCCGTGTTCGGCCCCGCACATGTTGACGCGCCGGGCGAGCCCGGCGTTCGAGCACCCGGCTTCCTGGATGAGCGCCTGTAGCCGTTCATTCGGCTGGCGCGCGACGAGAGGCCTGGCTGCCATGAAAACCCCCAGTAGCCGCGGGTGATCGTTGGAATGATCACTTCCCGCCTGATGTGCGGAGAATCATCCGCTCTGCGTCGTATCGCTACCCAACTGCGGCGCCTCGACCTCCTACGCGCCCCCACGCGTGCTCCAGTGCGCCCCGTATGCAGGGTCGATGCACCGCCCACCGGCCGGTTTACGCCCGTAACCCCGAGTGACCCCGGGAGTTGTGATGGGCGTGGAAGAGACCATCGGAGTCACGGAGACCGCACCCATCCCCAAGCAGCGCGGCGAGCAGCTGCTGGACCATGCCGTGCGGTACACGGAAGAACGGCACTGGGACGTCTTCGCCGGCACCTGGCTGGAGTCCGCGGACGGGCGGGAGGTGTGCTCCTGCGGGGCGCAGGACTGCCCGGCGCCCGGCGCGCACCCCACGGTGAAGGACTGGGCGGCGCTGGCCACGGGCAGCGCGGTCCAGGTGCGGCGGATCTGGGCGAAGCGGCCCGAGGCCTCGATCCTGCTGCCGACGGGCCGGACGTTCGACGCGCTGGACGTGCCGGACTCGGCCGGGTTCCTGGCGCTGGCGCGCCTGGAGCGGATGGAGCGCACCCTCGGACCGGTCGCCCTGACGCCCGACGACCGGATGCTGTTCTTCGTCCTTCCGGGCGCCGGGGCGAAGGTGCCGGACCTGGTGCGCAAGCTCGGCTGGTCGCCGGCCTCGATCGATCTGGCCGCGCGGGGCGAGGGCGAGTACGTGGCCGCCCCGCCCACCCGCTTCGGCGGCCGGGGCTCGGTCCAGTGGGCGCGCCGGCCCACCCCGGCCAACCGGTGGCTGCCGGACACGGAGGAGCTGATCGCGGCGCTGGCGTACGCCTGCGGGCGCGAGGCGGCGGCGGACCGGGACCGGCGGGGCGCCTGACCCACATCCCCGGGATCGCAGGTCAGGGCCGGGATGTTCGTGCCCGGAAACTCGTGACATAAGTAACTGCCCAGCCTCTCCCCGCCCTCCTATCGTGAGGAGGGCAAGACCACGGGGACGGGACGAGAGGCAGGCGCACATGCCGGACCAGGCAGTTGCGACGGGTGGGACGGACGGACCGGGCGGCGCGCGACCCGCGCCGACCGCCGGACGGGCGGCGGTACGGGTCGAAGGCCTGTGGAAGCGCTTCGGCGACCAGGTCGCGGTCGCGGGGATCGATCTGGAGCTGCCCGCCGGCCAGTTCATCGGCCTGGTCGGGCCGAACGGCGCGGGCAAGACGACGACGCTGTCGATGGTGACCGGGCTGCTGCGCCCGGACATGGGGCGGGTCCTCGTCGCCGGTCACGACGTGTGGAGCGATCCGGTCGAGGTGAAGTCGCGGATCGGCGTGCTGCCGGAGGGCCTGCGGCTGTTCGAGCGGCTGTCGGGCCGCGAGCTGCTCGGTTACATGGGCCGGCTGCGGGGGCTGCCGGGCGAGGAGACGGACAAGCGGGCCACGCAGCTGCTGGACGTCCTGGACCTCGCGGGCTCGCAGCACAAGCTGGTCGTGGACTACTCGACGGGCATGCGGAAGAAGATCGGCCTGGCCGCCGCCCTGCTGCACAACCCCGAAGTCCTCTTCCTGGACGAGCCGTTCGAGGGTGTGGACCCGGTGTCGGCGCAGACCATCCGCGGGGTGCTGGAGCGGTACACCTCCTCCGGGGCCACGGTCGTCTTCTCCTCCCACGTGATGGAGCTGGTCGAGTCGCTGTGCGACTGGGTGGCCGTCATGGCCGCCGGCCGGATCCGCGCCGCGGGCCCGCTGGCCGACGTACGGGGCGACGCGCCCTCGCTGCAGGCCGCGTTCCTGGAGCTGGTCGGTGCGGGCGGGCGCGACGCGGGCGACTCCCTGGACTGGCTCGGCGGGCAGGCGGCCCGATGAACGCCGCATCCGCCTCCGCCCCGACGGCCGGGCACACCTCGGCCGCGGCCCCGGCCGCCGCTCCCGCGGTCAACCTGACCTCGATCTTCGTCCGCCTCAAGCTCTCGCTGATCCGCAACGGGCTCAAGGGCTCGTCGAAGCGCAAGGCCGCGTACTTCACCTCGCTGGCGCTGTCGCTGGCGGTGGCCTGCCTCGCGATGATCGGCCTGGCCGTGCTGCACGGGAACGCGCACGCGGGCACGGTCGTCGTGCTGCTCGCGGCGATCCTGGCGCTGGGCTGGACGTTCATGCCGCTGTTCTTCCCCAGTGGGGACGAGACGCTCGACCCGAGCCGGCTGGTCATGCTGCCGCTGCGGCCGCGGCCGCTCGTACGGGCCCTGCTGGCCTCCTCGCTGGTCGGCATCGGCCCGCTGTTCACGGTCTGCCTGGCAGTGGGCTCGGTGGTGGCCGTCGCGCGGGGCGCGGCGGGCATCGTGGCGGCCGTGGTGGCCGTGCCGCTGCTGGTGCTGGGCTGCGTCGCGCTGGCCCGCGCGGTGGCCACGGCCAACGTCCGGCTGCTGACCAGCCGCAAGGGGCGCGACCTCGCACTGCTCAGCGGCCTGCTGATCGCGGTCGGCGCGCAGCTGGCGAACTTCGCCAGCCAGCGCCTGTTCCAGTCGGGCGGTCTGGCGCAGCTGGAGCCGGCCGAGGCCGTGGTGCGGTGGCTGCCGCCCGCGACGGCCGTCGGCATGGTGGACTCGGCGAGCGAGGGCGCGTACGGGGTGGCCGCGGCCCAGCTGGCCTTGACCGTCCTCGCGCTGGTCCTGCTGCTGCGGTTCTGGGAGCGGAGCCTGACCGCGCTGATGGTCACCCCGGACGGGTCGACGATCGCGGCGGCGAAGCCGTCGGGGAAGCGGGAGTCGGCGGGGGGCGCCGGTGTCTGGGCGTTCCTGCCGGCCGGGCGGACGGGCGCGGTCATGCAGCGCACGCTGCGGTACGTGGTGCGCGACCCGAAGACGAAGTCGGCGTGGGTGACGGCCCTGGCGATCGGCGTGATCGTGCCGGTCTTCAACGCCCTCCAGGGCACGGGCTCGCTGTACCTGGCCTGCTTCGGCGCCGGCATGCTCGGCATGCAGATGTACAACCAGTTCGGGCAGGACACCTCGGCGTTCTGGATGGTCGCGCAGACCATCTCGACCCCGCGGGAGGCGTTCGAGGAGCTGCGGGCCCGCGCGTACGCCCTGGCCCTGGTGACGGTCCCGTACACGGTCGCGCTCACGACGGCCACGGCGGCGCTCGTGCACAACTGGGCCTCGTTCCCGGCGGCGCTCGGGGTGGCCCTGGCGCTGCTCGGTTCGATGCTGTGCACGGGCGCGCTGGCCTCGGCCCGGTTCCCGTACTCGATCCCGACGGACGGCGCCTTCAAGAACGTCGTCCCGGGCCAGGCCGGCCTCGCCTGGGCGGGCATCTTCGGCGGCATGCTGGCGTCGGCGCTGATCTGCTCGCCGGTGATCGCGCTGACGGTCTTCCTCAACGTGACGGACCAGCAGTCCCTGACCTGGATCCTGCTGCCGCTGGGCGCGGCCTGGGGCACGTTCGCGGCGTGGGCGGGCCTGCGCCTGGCGGCGCCGACGGTGGCCAGGACCCTTCCGGAGATCCTGCTGGCGGTCAGCAAGGGCTGAGCTGCAAGGACTGGGCTGCGGGCATACGTGATCCGCGTACGGGAGGGGGTGACGGGCTGCTGCCCGCCACCCCCTCCCGCGTTTCTCAGCGGGCGGCGCTTCTGATCCGGTCCAGGAAGGGTTCCAGGGCTGCGCGCCAGGCGGCCGGCTGGTCGTAGTGGAGGTAGTGGCCGGCGTCGGTGATCTCGGCGTACTGGCCCGCCGGGAGGACGCGGACCATCTCCTGGGCCTCGGCGCGGCCCAGCTCGCCGTCGAGGCCGCGGACGACCAGGGTCGGGCAGCGGACCTGGGCCAGCTCCTCCCAGTGCGCGTCGTGGACCCAGGTCTCGCGGGCGGTCAGCATCTGGCGGCGGGAGAACAGGGGGCGCCAGCCGTCGGGGGCCTGGTGCATCACCTCGGCGAAGAAGGAGCCGCGGCCGGGGTCGGGGCGTTCCACCCGGGGGTCGTCCTCGCCGAACCAGCGGCGGGCGGCGTCCTGGGTGGGGAAGGGGAGGGGCCAGCGGCGGAACCATTCCTCCCATTCCTGCTGGGAGGCCTCGCCGAGGGCGGAGGCGCGCATGTCGCAGATGACCAGGGCCTCGACCAGGTCGGGGCGGCGGGCGGCGAGCTGCCAGCCGGTGAGGGCGCCCATGGAGTGGCCGATCAGCGTCACGGGGCCCAGGCCGAGCTGCTCGATGACCGCCTCGGCATCGGCCACGAACGCGTCGCGCCCCAGGGGGGTCGAGGCTCCCGGGCCGGCGGCGGGGCGCTCGCTCTGGCCGTGGCCGCGCTGGTCGAGGGCGACGACGCGGCGGTGCTCGGAGAGCCAGCGGGCGGT
Organism: Streptomyces sp. NPDC090741; assembly: GCF_044769045.1. NCBI lineage: Bacteria > Bacillati > Actinomycetota > Actinomycetes > Kitasatosporales > Streptomycetaceae > Streptomyces > Streptomyces sp. NPDC090741. Next base: position 348,029 of record NZ_JBIVXF010000004.1, read on the forward strand.
GCCCGCCCAGTGGAAGGCGCGGCCCATCAGACCGTGGAGTAACAGCACCCCGGGCACGTCGGGATCCGGGGGCGCGGTGGGGGGCGATTCCCGGAACTCCCAGGCAGCCAGGCGCACACCGTCGGCCCCTGTCACATCGATGCGCTGTACCACGGCAGATGCACCCCCTTCGCTCGCGGCCAGACTATCGAACCCGTATTCGAAAACGGGGTTCTCGTCTTCAACACCGCTCTTTCGAGTGACCTTGCTCAAGGATTGGCCGCCACTGCCGATGGAGATCCTTTCAACAGGGAGGCGGGCCGCTCGGGGAAGACGGTCCGAGGGGATGACCTTGAGAGCTCGGGGCTCCAGGTCAGCAAAGGGGAGGACCGGTCCCGGCGCCGCAAGGCGCCGGGACCGCCCACATCTACCCCCGTCCACCACCGTCTACCACCGGCAGTGCCGTGTGCCGGCCTTCGCGCAAGCCTTCAGCGCTTGGCCACGAACACGTGCGAGGCGATATCCGCATCCAGCTCGGCGGCCTCGCCACCGCTGCCGACCAGCACCCCGCCCGGCGACTCGGTCACGCTGACCACCGAGCCGGGCTGCACGCCCGCCCGCCGCAGCGTGTACATCAGCTGGGCGTCCGTCTGGATCGGCTCCCCGATCCGGCGCACGACCACCGTCTTGCCGTCCGCACCCGGATCCAGCTCCGACAGGCTGACCATGCCGTCCTCCAGGAACGGGTCCGCCTCGGCCTTCTCGCCCAGCTCCTCCAGCCCCGGGATCGGGTTCCCGTACGGCGACTCCGTCGGGTGGCGCAGCAGCTCCAGCACCCGCCGCTCCACCGCTTCGCTCATCACGTGCTCCCAGCGGCAGGCCTCGGCGTGCACCTGCTCCCACTCCAGGCCGATGACGTCGACGAGGAGGCATTCCGCGAGCCGGTGCTTGCGCATCACGCGCGTCGCCAGCCGCCGCCCCTCCTCCGTCAGCTCCAGGTGGCGGTCGCTCGCCACGGCCACCAGGCCGTCGCGCTCCATGCGCGCCACGGTCTGGCTCACCGTCGGGCCGCTCTGGTCGAGCCGCTCGGCGATGCGGGCGCGCATGGGGACCACGCCTTCCTCTTCCAGCTCGAGGATGGTGCGGAGATACATCTCCGTGGTATCGATCAGTCCGGACATTCGTGCCCCTCGGATATCGTGCGCTGGCCCTGCACCCAATTCTGACGCATCGCGCCGACAACCGTCCCGTGCCGGACGTCAAGCCCGCCCAGGACATCCCCGGGCGGCCCGGCCCCAGGATTGACGTTCGTATTGACACGCCCTTGGTCCAGACCGCACGGTGAGCGGCGGACACGGACGAACCCCACCTCTGGAAGGGCCATCGGCGTATGAGCGAGAGCAAGCTGGCCGGTCAGTTCCTGGACGCGGCGATCGGACTCCTGGAGCGGGTGCGGGACGAGGAGGCCGCGCACATCGCCGAGGCCTGCGCCGTCATCGCCGAGGCCGTCGCCGCCGGGAACCGGCTCTTCGCCTTCGGCGCCGGACACTCCTCGCTTCCCGCGCAGGACGTGGTCTACCGGGCCGGCGGGCTCGCGCTGGTGAACTTCCTCGCCGTCCCCGGCACCGTCGGGATCGACGTCATGCCGGCCACTCTGGGCAGCGCCCTGGAGCGCGTCGACGGCCTCGCCGGCGCCGTCCTCGACAGCAGCCCGGCCACCGAAGGCGACGTCCTCGTGATCATCTCCCTCTCCGGGCGCAACGCGCTGCCGGTCGAGATGGCCATGAACGCCCGCGCCATCGGCCTCAAGGTGATCGGTGTGACCTCCGTGGCGTACGCGACGGAGACCAAGTCGCGGCACGTCTCCGGCACCTTCCTCAAGGACCACTGCGACATCGTCCTCGACAGCAAGATCGCGGTCGGCGACGCCGAGCTGAGCCTCGACGGCATCGACGCGCCGTTCGCGCCCGCCTCCACCGTCGTGACCAGCGCGATCATGCAGGCCGTGATGGCGGCGGCGGCCGGCGAGCTCGCCGCCCGCGGCCTGGAGCCCCCGCTGCTGCGCTCGGGCAACGTGGACGGCGGCCACGAATGGAACGGCCGCGTCCTCAAGGAGTACGGCGACCGGATCTTCTTCCGCCACTGAAACCCCCGCGCACTACGGGGTGTCCTCGTCCCGGCCCGGCCGCGGCCGGGCCGCCAGGTCGAGGTCGGCCGCCACCCGGGCCGCCACCTCCTCCGCGTACGCCGCGTCCGCCTGCTCGAAGGCCGCCCGCGAGGCGGCCCGTACGAAGGTCAGCGCCCCCACGGTCCGCCCGCGGCTGCGCAGCACCGTGCACAGCACGTGCGCCGCGTCCTGCGGCCACTGCCGCTCCCGTGCCCAGCTCCCGGCCGCCTCCCCGCGCGGAGCGCTCGTACGGACCGAGCCGATCCGGTCCAGCGCCTGGAGCGCCGGGTGCCCGGGCGCGTACCGGGCCGGGATCGCCTCCGCCCCCGGCAGCAGCGGCGGCGACGCCGCCATCCGTACGAGCCTGCGCCGGTCCGGGTCGCCCGACTGCTCCAGTACGTCGAGCAGCGCGTGCTCGGCGAAGCCGGCCAGCGCGAAGTCCAGCCGTACGGCGGCCGCCTCGGCCGGGTCCTCGCACTCGGCGGCCGCCCGGCCCGAGCGGTGCAGCTGGCCCGCGCGGAACCGCAGCTGCGCCGTGTCCAGCGCGGCCTGCCGGGCCTCGGTGATGTCCTGGAACAGCCAGCCGACCCCGAGCGGCACCGGCTCCTCCGCCAGCGGGGAGCCCAGCCGCAGGAACCCGGACCGCCAGCACCGCCGCCGCACCCCCTCCGGCGTACGGACCGACACCCACAGCTCCATGGGCGCCGGCGGCGACCCCTCGGCGAGCACGTGCTGCAGCGCCCCCTCCAGCTCCTCGACGCCCTGGGCCAGCAGCTCCCCCAGGGGCCTGCCGAGCAGGGCGGTGCGCCCCGAGCCGAAGGCCCGGGCGGCGTGCGCGTTGACCACGGCGGGCCGCAGGTCCACGTCGACGAGGACGACACCCCAGGAGGCGTCGTCCATCAGCGCCTCGCTCAGCGCGATGGACCGCTCCAGGTCGATCTGGGCGTGCACCTCGCTGAAGGCGCAGTACACCCCGGCGGGCTTCCCGTCCGCCCCCGGCACCCCGGCGGACTGGGTCCGTACGAGCACCCGCCCGCCCTCCTTGGTCAGCAGCGCGAACTCGTGCACCTGCCGCCCGGGCACGTCCTGGGCGGCCATGAGCCGCTCCTCCACGTCCTGCGCATCGGCGGCGCGCACGGCCCACCCGGCGAAGCCCTTGCGCCCTACCGCCTCGGCGGCGCTCCAGCCGAGGATCCGCTCGGCCTCGCGGTTCCAGTGCGTGATCACGCCGTCGGCGTCGAACGCGCACAAGGCTGCGTCCATCCCGTCGAGCAGCGCTGCGAGCAGATCGTCGGTGGTCTCACTACGTCCGGAAGCACTCACCTGGCACCCCCTGCAGGTGTTCGCGTGTGCGGCACGTCAGATCATTCAACTGGAACGTGACGCAGCCCACACCGCATTCCCCGAATCGCCCCGAAATAAATCACTTGAGGACCTCGGGGAGCGGTTCTAGGCTCTGCTGTACACGAGAAGGGAGGTGGTTCCCGAAATGTACGGAAACCGGACGCGTGAGGTGGCTGCGGGCTAAGGGCCCGTCGTCGCACGCACCCAGTGCGGTGCCCGGCGGGTAGCCAGGCGCCAATCCCAAGCAGTCACCCGACCCGCGAGCTCGCCGGTACGTCCGGCCGGCTTCTCTCACTGCAGGAGAGAAACCCGAGCTCGCGGGTCGTCTGCGTTTCTGCGCGTTTCTGCGCGGGTGACGGCGGCCGCTACGGGCAGAGCCGCTCCAGGCGCCACTTCCCGTCCTCCAGGACGTAGTGCAGCCGGTCGTGGAGGCGGTTCTCGTGGCCCTGCCAGAACTCGATCCCGTCGGGAACGACCCGGATGCCGCCCCACTCGGGCGGGACCGGTACCTGCTCGCCCTCGGGGTAGCGCTCCGCGAGCTCGGCGTAGCGGCGGTCCAGCTCGGCGCGGGAGCCGATCACCCGGGACTGCTCGCTCGCCCAGGCGCCCAGCTGCGAGCCGTGCGGGCGGGAGCGGAAGTACGCCGCCGTCTCGTCGCGGCCGATCCGCGAGGCCGTGCCGGTGACGATGACCTGGCGGGAGATGGGGTGCCAGGGGAAGAGCAGCGCGACGTGCGGGTTCGCGTCGATCTCGCGGCCCTTGCGCGAGCCGTAGTTGGTGTAGAAGACGAAGCCCCGCCGGTCGAACTGCTTCAGCAGCACCGTGCGGGAACTGGGGCGGCCGTCGGGGGTCGCGGTCGAGACGACCATCGCGTTGGGTTCGAAGAGGTGCGAGTCGGCGGCCTGCTGGAACCACTCGGCGAACTGCCGCATGGGGTCCTCGGCGAGGCCGTCCTCGTGGACGATCTCCGAGCGGTACTGCTTGCGCATCGTGGCGGGGTCAATGTCCTGGTCGGTCACGCGTGCCATCCTGCCGCAGGAGGGCACGCGGCAGTGTGCCGTATGTCACGCTTCCGCCTGCCATCCGGAACAGCCAAAATCTTGGGGCCGGTCCGGAGGTCCCCATGCGGGTGACCGACGGCCGTGCCGGGCATCAACGGGGATGACCGCGCCGGACCGCGAGTCACGCCGGGAGCCGCGCGTGTTCGCACTATCTGAGGAGCCGCCTGATGTCCGACTTCGTACCCGGGCTCGAAGGGGTCGTCGCGTTCGAGACCGAGATCGCCGAACCGGACAAGGAAGGCGGATCGCTCCGCTACCGCGGGGTCGACATCGAGGATCTCGTCGGGCACGTCTCGTTCGGCAATGTCTGGGGCCTGCTGGTCGACGGGGCGTTCAACCCCGGCCTGCCCGCCGCCGAGCCCTTCCCGATCCCCGTGCACTCCGGCGACATCCGCGTCGACGTGCAGTCCGCCCTCGCCATGCTCGCCCCCGTGTGGGGTCTGAAACCGCTGCTCGACATCGACGAGCGGACCGCCCGCGACAACCTCGCGCGCGCCGCCGTGATGGCCCTGTCGTACGTCGCCCAGTCCGCGCGCGGGCAGGGCCGGCCGATGGTGCCGCAGAGCGAGATCGACAAGGCCGAGTCCGTGGTCGAGCGGTTCATGATCCGCTGGCGTGGCGAGCCCGACCCGAAGCACGTCAAGGCCGTCGACGCGTACTGGACCTCGGCCGCGGAACACGGCATGAACGCCTCGACGTTCACCGCGCGCGTGATCGCCTCGACCGGTGCGGACGTGGCCGCCGCGCTGTCCGGCGCCGTCGGCGCCATGTCCGGGCCGCTGCACGGCGGTGCGCCCTCCCGCGTCCTCGGCATGATCGAGGAGATCGAGCGCACCGGCGACGCCGTGGCGTACGTGAAGAAGGCCCTGGACAAGGGCGAGCGGCTGATGGGCTTCGGGCACCGCGTGTACCGGGCCGAGGACCCGCGCGCCCGGGTGCTGCGGCGTACCGCCAAGGAGCTGGACGCGCCGCGCTACGAGGTGGCCGCCGCGCTGGAGAAGGCCGCGCTGGAGGAGCTGCACGCGCGCCGCCCCGACCGGGTGCTGGCGACGAACGTGGAGTTCTGGGCCGCGATCATGCTGGACTTCGCGGAGGTCCCGGCGCACATGTTCACCTCGATGTTCACCTGCGCCCGGACCGCCGGCTGGTCGGCGCACATCCTGGAGCAGAAGCGCACGGGCCGCCTGGTGCGGCCGTCGGCGCGCTACATCGGCCCGGGGCGGCGCGACCCGCGCGAGATCGAGGGGTACGCCGACATCGCCGACACGGCCTGAGTCTTCCTCGTACGCCTCGTACGCCTCGTACGCCTCGTACGCCTCGTACGCCGGTCAGGGCGTCGCCTCCCGTATGCGCGGGAGGCGACGCCCTCGGTGTTTCGGGGGTTCCCGGCCTCAGCCGAGGGCGGCGTCCAGGATCCGGGACCACTGGGCGACCACGCGGGCGCGGCGGGCCGTGTCGTCGGTGAGGACGTTGGCCAGACCGAGGCCCCGGGCCATGTCGAGGAGGCCCTGCACGGTCTCGCGCACGCCGGGTACGGACTCGTCCGCGCCGAGGAGTTCCACGGCGATGCGGTGGGTCTCGCGGCCCACGCGGGCCTCCAGTTCGGTGACCTGGGGGCGCAGCTGTTCCTCGTTGGAGGCGGCGACCCACAGCTGGAGGGCGGCGCGGAAGAGGGCTCCGGTGTAGAGGTCGACGAGGGCCCCGACCACGGCGGGGCGGGCGGCGGGGCCGGCCTGGAAGAGGTCGCGCAGGGCGGCGGAGCGCTCCTCGGAGACGTACGCGACGGCGGCGGTGAACAGGTCCTCGCGCGTCGGGAAGTGGTACTGGGCCGCGCCGCGGGAGACCCCGGCGCGTTCGGCGACGACGGCGACGGTGGAGCCGGCCCAGCCCTGTTCGGCGAGGCAGGCGACGGCCGCCTCCAGGAGGTGGCGGCGGGTGACGCGGCTGCGGGCCTGCTTGGGGCCGGGCTGGGACTCGACCGCGGGCCGGTCGTCCTCGGTGGACCGCGTGCCGGTCACAGGGCCCATGACGGGTCCCGGCGTTCGAAGCGGGCGGTGATGCCCTCGCGGGCCTCGGCGGAACCGAAGTGGTGTGCGGACAGCTCGGTGAGCGCGGCGCCGTCGGCCGCCAGGACGGACCGTACCGGGGCGGTGAGCAGTTCCTTGGTGGCGGCGAGGGCCTCCGGGCCGGCCTTGCGCAGGCCCGTGAGCACCGGGGCGAGGACCTGGTCCACGTCCTCGCCGTGCAGGGTGAGCAGGCCGATCCGGGCGGCTTCGGCGGCGTCGAAGGCCTCGGCGGTCAGGAAGTACCGGGCCGCGGCGCGCGGGTCCAGGCGCGGGAGCAGCGGCGCGGAGATCACGGCCGGGACCACGCCCAGGTGGGTCTCGGTGAAGGCGTACGTGGAGGCGGGCCCGGCGGCGGCGATGTCGCAGATGCCGAGGAGCCCGAGGCCGCCGGCCCGGACGTGTCCGGTGACGCGGGCCACGACCGGCTTGGGGAGCTCGGCGATCTCGCGGAGCAGGGCGAGGAAGTCGGCCGGGTCGCAGGGGGACTTCAGGTCGGCGCCGGCGCAGAACGTGGTGCCGGCGTGGGTGAGGACGATCGCCCGCGTCTGCGGGTCCGCCGCCGCCGCGGCGAGGGCCGCGCGCAGCTCGCCGACGAGGTCCGCGGAGAGCGCGTTGCGGTTGGCCGGGGAGTCGAGCGTGAGGGTGGTGATGCCGAGCGCTCGCGCGGCGCCGACGGGGCGGGTCATGCCATGTCCTCCGGAGGTTGTGCGGATCGTGGGCGGCCCCTTCGGCCCGGCGTGCCGGGAGCGGTGCCGGCGGGGTCGGGCGCGGCCGGGGGCGGTGCCGGGGTGGGGTGGTGCCCGGGGCGGGCTTCGATGTTCGGCGCCTGAGCGCGTCCGGTTCGAGGACACCCCCTAGCGCCGAAATCATCTCGCTGGGGCCCCGGACACCACCCCACCCCGTCCCCACCCCCGGCCGGGGAGCTCCCGTCGCCCAGATTAGTAAGACTTGGGGAGGCCCAGGGTCTGGTGCGAGACGAAGTTGAGGATCATCTCGCGGCTTACGGGGGCGATGCGGGAGACGCGGGAGGCCGTGATGAGGGCGGCCAGCCCGTATTCGCGGGTGAGGCCGTTGCCGCCCAGGGTGTGGACGGACTGGTCCACGGCCTTCACACAGGCCTCGGCGGCAGCGTACTTGGCCATGTTCGCGGCCTCACCGGCGCCCGTGTCGTCGCCCGCGTCGTACAGGTGGGCGGCCTTCTGCATCATCAGGCGGGCGAGTTCGAGGTCGATGTGGGCCGCCGCGAGGGGGTGGGCGATGGCCTGGTGGGCACCGATCGCCTCCTTCCAGACCCGGCGGGTCTTCGCGTAGTCGACGGCCTTGGCGAGGGCGTAACGGCCCATCCCGATGGCGAAGGCGGCGGTCATGATGCGCTCGGGGTTGAGCCCGGCGAAGAGCTGGAGCAGGCCGGCGTCCTCGTCGCCCACGAGGGCCTCGGCCGGCAGCCGTACCTCGTCCAGGACCAGTTCGAACTGCTTCTCCGCCGCCTGGAGTTCCATCTCTATGACGGAGCGCGAGAAGCCGGGGGTATCGCGCGGAACGATGAACAGGCAGGGCTTGAGGCTGCCCGTACGCGCGTCCTCGGTGCGACCCACGATGAGCGTGGCGTCGGCGATGTCCACGCCGGAGATGAAGACCTTGCGCCCGGTCAGCACCCACTCGTCACCGTCGCGGCGGGCGGTGGTGGTGATGCGGTGGGAGTTGGAGCCGGCGTCGGGTTCGGTGATGCCGAAGGCCATGGTGCGGCTGCCGTCGGCGAGTCCGGGGAGCCAGGCCTGCTTCTGGGCCTCGGTGCCGAAGCGGGAGATGACCGTGCCGCAGATGGCGGGCGAGACGACCATCATCAGCAGGGGGCAGCCCGCGGCGCCCAGCTCCTCCAGGACGATGGAGAGTTCGGCGATGCCGCCGCCTCCGCCGCCGTACTCCTCGGGGAGGCTAACGCCGAGGTAGCCGAGCTTGGCGGCGTCGGCCCACAGCTCGTCGGGGTGGCCGCCCTCGCGGGCGACGCGGGAGAGGTACTCGCGTCCGTACCGCTGCCCGAGTGCCGCGACGGCGGCGCGCAGGGCCCTGTGTTCCTCGGTCTCTACGGTGCTGGTGGCGGGGCTCATGCTGGCGATTCCTCCTGGACTACGGCGAGCAGGGCGCCGAACTCGACCTGGTGGCCGAGGGCGGCGTGGAGCGCGGTGAGCGTGCCGGAGGCGGGCGAGACGATGCGGTGCTCCATCTTCATGGCCTCCAGCCAGAGCAGGGGCTGTCCGGCGGTGACGGCGGCGCCGGGGGCGAGGCCCTCTGCGACGCGGACGACGGTGCCGGGCATGGGGGCGAGCAGGGAGCCGGGTTCGGTGCGGTCCTGGGGATCGGCGAACCGGGGGACGGGGGTGAGGGTGTGCGCTCCGAGCGGAGAGTCGACGTAGGTCTCGGCCGCTCCGGCCCCCGCGCCCTCGGTGTTCGATTTGTGTTTCACGTGGAACATCCGGCGGACGCCCCCGACTTCGAGGGCGACGCGGCCGGGCTCGGCGGCCAGGACTCGAACGCCGGGGTGGTCCACGAGCTCCGGGGGGCCGCTGCGGGTGGGCCGGTAGCGGACCTCGTACGCGGTACCGGCCGCGGTGTAGCGGCGGATCTGCGGCTGTGAACGGAGGTTGCGCCAGCCGCCGAGGCGGGTGGCGAGCGGGGCGTCCGGGGCCGGCGCTGCGTCCGCGAGGGCGGCTGCGACGGCGGCCAGGGCGGCGTCCGGGCCGCCTTCGGTGAGGGACCCGAGGTGGCGCTCGTAGAACCCGGTGTCGAGCCGCGCCTCGGCGAACTCCGGGTGCCGCAGGGAGCGTACGAGGAGCTCGCGGTTGGTGGTGAGCCCGTGGATCCGGGCTCCGGCCAGGGCCTGGGCGAGGGCGCGGACGGCCTCGGCCCGGGTGGGGGCGTGGGCGACGACCTTGGCGAGCATCGGGTCGTAGTGGACGCCGACGGTGTCCCCGTCGGCGAAGCCGGTGTCCACCCGGACCTCGCCGGGCACGGCGAGGGTGTGCAGGACACCGGTCTGGGGACGCCAGTCCTGGGCGGGATCCTCGGCGTACAGGCGTGCCTCGACGGCGTGCCCGGCGGGCTCGGGGGGCGTCAGCGGCAGGGCCGCGCCCTCGGCGATGCGCAGTTGCAGGGCGACGAGGTCGAGGCCGAAGACGGCCTCGGTGACGGGGTGTTCCACCTGGAGCCGGGTGTTCATCTCCAGGAAGTACGGGCGTCCGTCGGCGGCGACGAGGAACTCGACGGTGCCCGCGCCCTCGTAGGAGACGGCGCGGGCGGCGGCCACCGCGGCAGCGTGGAGGTTCTCGCGCAGGCTGTCCGGCAGGGCGGGTGCCGGGGCCTCTTCGATGACCTTCTGGTGGCGCCGCTGGAGGGAGCAGTCGCGGGTGCCGAGCGCCCAGACGGTGCCGTGGGAGTCGGCGAGGATCTGGACCTCGACGTGGCGGCCGCGCTCGACGTAGGGCTCTGCGAAGACCTCCCCGTCGCCGAAGGCGGAGGCCGCCTCGGCGCAGGCGCCGTCGAGGGACTCCTTGAGGGTGTCGAGGTCGCGTACGACGCGCATGCCGCGCCCGCCGCCGCCCGCGGCGGCCTTGAGCAGGAGGGGCAGGTCGGCGGCGGTGGCGGCCGCGGGGTCGACGGGGTCGAGGAGCGGGACCCCGGCGGCGCGCATCAGCTCCTTGGCCCGGGTCTTGGAGGCCATGGCCTCGATGGCCTCGGGCGGCGGGCCGATCCAGGCGAGTCCGGCGGCGAGGACCTCGCGGGCGAAGCCGGCGTTCTCGGAGAGGAACCCGTAGCCGGGGTGGACGGCGTCCGCGCCGGCGGCGAGGGCGGCCTTGATGACGAGATCGCCGCGCAGGTAGGTGTCGGCGGGGGCGGCGCCGGGGAGGCGCACGGCCGCGTCGGCCTCCCGTACGTGCAGGGCGTCCGCGTCGGGGGCGGAGTGGACGGCGACGGTGGCGAGGCCGAGGGCGCGGGCGGTGCGGAAGATCCGTACGGCGATCTCGCCGCGGTTGGCGACGAGGAGGGAGGTCAGGGGCCTCGGGGTCAGGGGCCTCGGGGTCAGGGGCTGCTGGGTCAAGGGCTGCTGGGTCATGTGCGGGCTCACATCCGGAAGACGCCGAAGCCGCCGCGGGCGCCCTCGACGGGGGCGTTGTGGACGGCCGACAGGCACAGGCCGAGGACGGTGCGGGTGTCGCGCGGGTCGATGACGCCGTCGTCGTACAGCCGCCCGGACAGGAACATCGGCAGGGACTCCGACTCGATCTGCGCCTCCACGAAGGCACGCATCCCGGCGTCGGCCTCGTCGTCGTACGGCTGCCCCTTCGCGGCGGCGGACTGCCGGGCCACGATGGAGAGCACCCCGGCGAGCTGGGCCGGACCCATGACGGCGGATTTGGCGCTGGGCCAGGCGAAGAGGAAGCGGGGCTCGTAGGCGCGCCCGCACATGCCGTAGTGGCCGGCTCCGTAGCTGGCGCCGATGAGGACGGAGAGGTGGGGGACGCGGGAGTTGGAGACCGCGTTGATCATCATCGAGCCGTGCTTGATGATGCCGCCCTGCTCGTACTCCTTGCCGACCATGTAGCCGGTGGTGTTGTGGAGGAAGAGGAGCGGGATGTCGCGCTGGTTGGCCAGCTGGATGAACTGGGCGGCCTTCTGCGACTCGGCGCTGAACAGCACGCCCTGGGCGTTGGCGAGGATGCCGACCGGGTAGCCGTGGAGGGTGGCCCAGCCGGTGACCAGGCTGGTGCCGTAGAGGGGCTTGAACTCGTCGAAGTCGGAGCCGTCGACGATGCGGGCGATGACCTCGCGGGGGTCGAAGGGGGTCTTGAGGTCGGCGGGGACGATGCCGAGGAGTTCTTCCGGGTCGTACTTCGGCTCCTCGGCGGGCTGCGGATCGGGGTGGGGCTTGCGGTGGTTCAGGCGGGCGACGACGCGGCGGGCCCGGCGGATCGCGTCGTGCTCGTCGAGGGCGTAGTAGTCGGCGAGTCCGGAGGTGCGGGCGTGCATGTCGGCCCCGCCGAGGGACTCGTCGTCGCTCTCCTCGCCGGTGGCCATCTTGACGAGGGGCGGACCGCCGAGGAACACCTTGGAGCGGTCCTTGATCATGATGGTGTGGTCGGACATCCCCGGGATGTACGCGCCTCCCGCGGTGGAGTTGCCGAAGACGACGGCGACGGTGGGGATGCCGGCGGCAGAGAGCCGGGTCAGGTCGCGGAAGATCGCGCCGCCCGGGATGAAGATCTCCTTCTGGGAGGAGAGATCGGCGCCGCCGGACTCGACGAGGCTGATGCAGGGGAGGTTGTTCTGCCGGGCGATCTCGTTGGCCCGCAGGGCCTTCTTGAGGGTCCAGGGGTTGGAGGCGCCGCCGCGGACGGTGGGGTCGTTGGCGGTGACCAGGCACTCGACGCCCTCGACCGTGCCGATGCCGGTGACCATGGAGGCGCCGACGGGGTAGTCGCTGCCCCAGGCGGCGAGCGGGGACAGCTCCAGGAACGGGGTGTCCGGGTCGAGGAGCAGCTCGATGCGCTCGCGGGCGAGGAGCTTGCCGCGGTCCTTGTGGCGGGCCGTGTACTTCTCGCCGCCGCCGAGGAGGGCCTTGGCGTGCTCGGCGTCCAGCTCGGCGAGGCGTTCCAGCGCGGCGGTACGGGCCTGCGCGTGCTCGGGTGCGTGCGGGTCGACGGTGGTGCGGAGGCGGGTCATGGGCCGGTCCCCTCCGGGGCGGACAGTAGGTGCGTCGGGATGTCGAGGTGGCGGGCGCGGAGCCATTCGCCGAGTGCCTTGGCCTGGGGGTCGAAGCGGTGGGCGGAGGCGACGCCGGCGCCGAGGATTCCGGTGATGGTGAAGTTCAGGGCGCGGAGGTTCGGGAGCGTGTGGCGTGCCACGGGCAGGGCCCGGGCTTCGGGGAGCAACTCCTTCAGCAGTTCGACGGTGAGCGTGCGGTCGAGCCATGCCCAGGCGGCCTCGGTATCGACCCAGACGCCGATGTTGGCGTCGCCGCCCTTGTCGCCGCTGCGGGCCCCGGCCACCGCTCCGAGGGGGGCGCGGGTGGTGGGCCCTGCGGGGCTCTCCCCCACCCCGCCCCGTCCCGAACCGGGGCTCCGCCCCGGACCCCGCTCCTCGAACGCCGGAGGGGCTGGAGGGACAGCGGGCACCGGCAGGCGGGTGCCGTCCGGGAGGACCGCCACGTGGGGGACCGAGTCCGCCGGGGCCGAGGTCGATGTGAAGACCCCGTACGGCTGGGCCGGGCCCGGTGGGGTGGTGACGTGGAAGCCGGGATAGCTGCCCAGGGCCAGCTCGATCGCCGTCGAGGTCAGGGCGCGGCCCACCCGTTCCGGGGACGGGTCGCGGACCACCAGGCGCAGGAGCGCGCTCGCCGTCTCCTGCGTCCCGGCGTCCTCGTGGTCCGTGCGGGCAAGGGTCCAGTCGGCGGTGGCCACGCCCTCCAGGGCCTCGGACAGCTGCGTGCGGACCAGCGCCGACTTCGCCTCGATGTCCAGGCCGGTCAGGACGAAGACGACCTCGTTGCGCCAGCCGCCGATGCGGGTGACGCCCACTTTGAGGGTGGGGGGCGGGGGTTCGCCCAGCACGCCCGAGACGCGGACGCGGTCGGGGCCGTCCTCGGAGAGGCGGACCGTGTCCAGGCGGGCGGTGACGTCCGGGCCGAGGTAGCGCACGCCCTGGGTCTCGTAGAGGAGTTGGGCGGTGACGGTGCCGGTGGTCACGACCCCGCCCGTGCCCGGATGCTTCGTGATCACCGACGAGCCGTCCTCCGCGATCTCCGCCAGCGGGAACCCGGGTCGGCGGACGTCGTGCGCCGTGAAGAAGGCGTAGTTGCCGCCGGTGGCCTGGGTCCCGCACTCCAGGACGTGCCCCGCCACCACCGCCCCCGCCAGCTTGTCGTGGTCGTCCGGGGCCCAGTCGAACCACCAGGCCGCCGACCCGCTGACCAGGGCCGCGTCGGTGACCCGGCCGGTGACGACCACGTCCGCGCCCGCCCGCAGGCAGGCCGTGATGCCGGCGCCGCCCAGGTAGGCGTTCGCGGTCAGCGCGCCCTCCGCGAACGGCATCAGGTCGTCGCCCTCGACATGGGCGACCGACACCGGCAGCCCGGCCTTGGCGGCGAGCAGGCGGATCGCGTCGGCCAGTCCCGCCGGGTTCAGGCCGCCCGCGTTGGCGACGATCCGTACGCCCCGCTCGCGCGCGAGGCCCAGGCCCTCCTCCAACTGCCGCAGGAAGGTCTTGGCGTAGCCGAGGTCCGGGGTCTTCAGCCGGTCGCGGCCCAGGATCAGCATGGTCAGCTCGGCGAGGTAGTCGCCGGTCAGCACGTCCAGCGGCCCGCCGGTCAGCATCTCCTCGAAGGCGCTGAAGCGGTCCCCGTAGAACCCCGAGGCGTTGCCGATGCGCAGCGGCCGCCGGGTGCCCGCGCCCGCGCCGCGGCCCCCGCTCATCGCGCCGCCCCCGGTGCGCGGCCGGGGCCCGCCGGGCCCGCGAAGGCCTGGGCGATGTCCAGCCAGCGGTCGGCGTCGGGGCCGGTGGCCGTCAGGGCCAGGTCGGCGCGGTGGGCCCGCTGGGTCACCAGCAGGCAGAAGTCGAGTGCCGGGCCGGTGATCCGGTCCGCCGCGCCCTGCGGCCCGTAGGTCCAGGGCTCCCCGCCGTCCGGCGCCGCGAGTTCCACCCTGAACTCCCCGGCGGGCGCGGGCAGTCCCCGTACCGCGAACGCGTAGTCGCGGGCCCGTACGCCGATCCGCGCCACGTGCCGCAGCCGCGCGGTCGGGGTGCGGCGTACGCCGAGGGCGTCGGCGACGTCCTGGCCGTGCGCCCAGGTCTCCATGAGGCGGGCGCTGGCCATGGAGGCGGCCTTCATCGGCGGCCCGTACCAGGGGAAGCGGGCGTCGGGCGAGGCCGCGGCGAGCGCCTCGTCGAGGGCGCTGCGCCCGGCCCGCCAGCGGGTCAGCAGCTCGGCGGGCGCCAGCGCGGCGCCCTCCGCCGCGCCCTCGTCCACGAAGGAGTCGGGTGCCTTGACCGCCTCGTCGACCAGGGCGGCGAAGCCCTCGGGGTCGGTGAGGGAGACCAGCGCGGCCCGGTCGGTCCAGTGCAGGTGGGCGATCTGGTGGGCGATGGTCCAGCCGGGTGCGGGGGTGGGCTCGGCCCAGCCGGAGCCGGGCAGGTCCCGTACCAGGGTTTCGAGCGCGAGGCCTTCCTCGCGCAGATCGGCGAAGACGGCGACAGCTGACGGATCGAGCACGGCGGGCTCCCCTTTCGGCGTGAGGGGAAGACTGGCAGCCGGGCGCAAAACAATCAAGCATGCTTGCATGATTTGGCCGGGGAGCGTCCCCTTCGCGCCACCGCCGCCAACCGGCGCGGAGGGAAGGCGATTTGGCGTTCGACGCCGGCCCGGCGCTGGTCGGCGGGCATGACCGCCACGGGCCCGGAGGGGGCGATTCAGGCCGTATGCCGGAAAGCGGCGGAACCCGGCCGATGTCGCCTCGATACTGAACGCTTCGTCCCCCGCGAAGTCCCCCCGCGCCGAAGGCACTCGCGAAGCAGGCACTCGAAGAAGTCACTCGCCGAACGTCACTCGACGAAGAGGATGAACCGACGTGATCTCAGCCGCTTTCTCGCTCTATCCCGAACTCGACGCGACCGCCCTCACCGCATTCGTCGCCGCCCTGGAGACCGGGGACGTCACCGGCCTCGCCCCCGCCCGCGCCGCAGAGGTCGCCGACGCCCGCTCCGTCGCCGTCTTCGGCCGGGTCAAGGTCGCCGGCTCCGACGGGGACCTGCTCGACGCCGCGCTGTGGCGGCACAACGGGGGCCGGCCGCGGCCGGTGATCGTGATGCCCTCGCCGTGGACGAACCACGGCTGGCTCCCGTACGCCGTCCAGGCCAGCGTCTTCGCGGCCCGCGGCTACAACGTCCTCGCCTACAGCGCCCGCGGTTTCGCCGGCTCCGAGGGGCAGGTCGACGTGGCCGGCCCGCTCGACGTCGCGGACGGCAGCCGGGCCTTGGACCATCTCATCGAGCGCACCGCAGGACCGGTCACGAAGATCGGCTTCCTGGGGGACTCGTACGGCTCCGGAATCGGCCAGCTCGTCGCCGCGCACGACACGCGCGTCGACGCGGTGGTCGCGCTCAGCACCTGGGGCGACCTCGGCGAGGCCTTCTACGAGAACCGGACCCGGCACGTGGCCGCCGTCGAGGCGCTGCTCAAGGCGGCCTCGAAGGCCCGGCTGAGCCCGCAGACCCAGAGCGTTTTCGAGAACGTCCTCGCGGGCCGCGACATCCAGGGCACCCTGCGCTGGGCGGAGCAGCGTTCGCCGTTCACCCACATCAAGGAGCTCAACCGGCGCCAGGTTCCCGTCTACTTCTCGCACGCCTGGCACGAGACGCTCTTCCCGGGCAACCAGACGCTGAAGCTGTTCAACGAGCTCACCGGCCCCAAGCGCCTCGACCTCTCCATCGGCGACCACTCCGGGCCCGAGATGACGGGCATGATCGGCCTGCCCAACCGGATCTGGACCAACGCCCACCGCTGGTTCGACCACCACCTGAGGGGGATCGAGAACGGCATCGCCGACGAGGGCCAGGTGCTCAGCGAGGTCATGTGGGGCCAGACCCTGGAACCCCGCCCCACCTGGGACTCCGTCACCGAACAGGTGCGCCGGCTGCACCTGGTGAGCGGCGGGGAGCTCACCGAGCGGCCCGAGGCCGGCTGGAGCGCGGGCGTGCTGTGCGGGGTGGACACCCCGGCGAGCGTCGCCGACGAGATCGTGCGCTCCGGGTACGACGAGATCGCGGGCCGCCCGAAGGCGTACCGGACCGGCGACATCGACCGCACCGTCGCCGCGGTCTGGACGGCGGACCCGGAGGCGGAGACCGCCCGGCTGCGCGGCACGCCGCGGCTGCGCGTCACGTACCGGGCCGCGAACCCCGACTCGTCGTTCGTCGCGTACCTGCTCGCGGTGGCGCCCGACGGTGCGGCGCACATCGTCACGCACGCCCCGTACACGGACCTCGACTCGGCGCCCGACAGTCTGGTCAGCGCCGACATCGAGCTCCAGGCGACGGCGTACGACGTCCCGCGCGGGCACCGGCTGATGCTGGTGATCGACGCCCGCGACCCCTTCTACGGGGATGCCAACCTGCCGCGCTCGACGCTGGCCTTCACCTCCCCGGAGGCCACGCCGTCCTACCTGGACCTGCCGCTGGGCTGACGGCCGGGCGATGCCTCCACCGCCGGCACCACCCGCCCCACCCGCCCCGCCCGCCCCGCCGAGCACCCCCGTGGCCGGCGGGGCGGGCGTGCGGTCTCAGGGGCGGGGGCGGGGGCGCAGGTCCATCGTCCAGTTGTGGATCCAGCTCGTGCCCTCGTCGAGCGAGAAGAACTGCTCCCAGCGGGGGGAGGCGGAGGCGGTCCCCGACCACACGAACCGGACGCGGACCGTCTTGCCGGCGTGCGTGTCCTCGCCCTCGAAGACACCGGTGCCGTCCGCGAAACGGCCGGTGACCGGCGGGAAGAGGGTTCCGGTGCGCCGGCTCGCCCAGTACAGCGACCACTGCTCGCTCGCCGGGTCGTACAGGCGCAGGGTCAGACCGGCGAAACCCTTGGTCGGGAACTCGATCTCGTCGAAGTTCGCGGCGCCGTCGAAGTGGCGGGAAGCCCGGGACACGGCCGGGAACTCCTCCCACTCGCTGTCCGGGTCGAGGAAGTCGGTGCGCCAGCGGTTGGTGACGTCCCAGGTGCCGAGGAGAAAGTCGAAGTCGTTCATGCGAGGACCGTAGGACCGCTTCACTGACATCCTGTGTCAGTGAAGTCGAGCCGCTTGCTGTCGATCCTGCTGCTGCTCCAGACCCGGGGACGGATGACCGCCGCCGAGCTCGCGGAGGAACTGGAGGTGTCCGTACGCACGGTCTACCGCGACGCGGAGGCGCTGGCCGCGGCGGGCGTCCCGCTGTACGGGGACGCCGGGCACAGCGGCGGCTACCAGCTGCTGGCCGGCTACCGGACCCGGCTGACCGGGCTGAGCACGGGCGAGGCGGAGGCGCTGTTCCTGACCGGAATGCCGGGGCCCGCGGCGGAACTCGGGCTGGGGCGCGCCCTGTCGGCGGCGCAGCTGAAGCTGCGGGCGGCGCTGCCGGCGGAGTTGCGGGAGCAGGCGGACCGGATGAGGCTGCGGTTCCACCTGGACGCGCCGGGGTGGTACGCGGAGCACGAGGAGACCCCGTACCTGGCGCAGGTCGCGGACGCGGTGTGGCGGGGGCGGGTGATCGAGGTCCGCTACCGGCGGTGGCAGGAGCCTCAGGAGGTGGACCGCCGGCTGGAGCCGTACGGGCTGGTGCTGAAGGCGGGGCGCTGGTACCTGGTGGCGGGGGCGCAGCGGCCCGAGGGCGCGGCGGAGCCGCGGACCTACCGGGTGGACCAGATCCTGTCGGTGCGGGAGACGGCGCGGGAGTGCCGGCTGCCGGAGGGCTTCGAGCTGGCGGAGCACTGGCGCAGGACGCAGGAGGAGTTCCATGCGCGGCTCCGTCCGGAGGAGGCGCTGGTACGTCTCTCCCCGCGCGGTGCGGCGCGGCTGACGGGGGTCCAGGCGCGGGCCCTGGCCGCCGGGGGCACCCCGGATCCGGACCTGGCGGGATGGACCCGGGCGATCCTCCCGATCGAGTCGCACGCCCAGGCGGAGGAACAGTTCCTGGCCCTGGGCGCGGAAGCGGAGATCCTCTCCCCACCACCCCTGCGGACCCGCATCCGCGCCACGCTCGCGGCGATGACGTCCCGCTACGCCTGAGTCCCCGCGGATCGCCGGTGGACTGGCCGAGCCCCTGACCGTCCTAAACGTCCCGCCCCGGAACCCTCTTGGGACAGCCCGGCTCGTGGACCGTCACCCCGCCTTCCGGCCCGCCGATCGGCAACGGCCGAGCACCGCAACCCGGGCACGACGGTGGTGGGCCGACCCATCGGCCGGTCGGACAGCCGGGCGGAGTCGTCACGTGCTGATTTCCATGGCGCGGCGGAAGGCCTTGACGACCCGGGCCAGTGCGCGGACATGGTTCCAGATGGCGAGGGGTGAGTCGTCGGGACCGCGGCTGGTGAGGGTGCGCCAATCCTCCACCGCGGCGGCAGCAACATCGGCTTCCCCAGGCGGACGACGTCGCTGCGGAGGCGTTCACCGTGCCGTGTCAGATCGAGGAGAAGTACCAAGATCTCCTCGTCGCCGGGCTTCAGGTTGTACGGGACAAGGGCGCGCGCGACGAGGGCGGCTCCGGCGACAGTCATCGCCTTGACGCCGGAGGTGTCCGCAGGGATTTGGCCCACACCAGATCACTCCTCACGAAGAAGACCGGAGACACTCAATCTCCCTACAGAGGTCAAGGTGGGTGCGGGGTGCCCCGCGAGTGGATCCACGCAAAAGGGCCCACCGAAGTGGGCCCTCGCACGGTGAAGCCGTCAGCTGGTGAAGTCGTACTGCATCACGTACGACCCGGCATCCAGCAGCATGTGATTCAGCTCGACCGGCCTGCCCTCTGCCGTCATCGCGGTCCGGCAGATCTCGACCACGGGGGTCGCCGGCAGGAGGGCGAGCAGTTCGGCCTCCTCCGAACTCGGCATACGGGCCCGGAGCTCCTCCGTGAAGTCGACTGGGGCCATACCCAGATCCGCCAGCCGGGCGTAGACGCCGCCGGGGCCCGGGTCGGGCTGGGTGATCGGGGTGTTGCGGACGGGGTCGGCGGCGAAGTACGAAGTCGCCAGCTGCACGGGGGATCCGTCCACGACGTACCGGCGGCCGCGGACGAGAACCGACTCGCCCGGTTCGAGGCGGAGAGCGCGTGTCACCCACTGCGGCGCGGTCGCCGTCTCGTAGACCTCGATGTCGATGACCTCCATCGCCCGATCGCTCACATCCGCAGCCCAGACGGAGCTCCCGGACGACCACTGGGACCGGGACAATCGTCGCGTGGCCACGCGACGGATCGGCGTGAAGTCACGGACGTAGGTGCCGGATCCGGGGCGCGCGTAGGCCACCCCTTCCACGACCAGAAGCTTCAACGCGTTAGCGGCGGTCATCTTCGCCACGCCGTACTGCTTGACGAGTGTCGGCTCCCCGGGGAGGCGAGCACCAGGGCCGAACTCACCGGAGTCGACGCGCGCCCGCAAATCGTCGGCGATCTGACGCGCCGTCTCGGGCATGACCGGCCTCCATTGCTCCCTCGGGTGGCACCAACTTAGTCAACGCCCAGCAGCTTCGCTAAGCGGCGGGGTGGGCGGAGGGGCCGGCTACGTGCAGATGGGGCCCGGGGGTGCTGATGCCGTGCTGCGCAGGATGTCGCGGAGCAGGGTGAAGTCCACTGCCTCCGGGCGTCGGAAGCGCAGGCACGCCTTGCCCATGTCGTGTCCGGCCAGGCGGTCCGCGAAGACGTCCCGTACGTCCGTCCGCATCAGGTAGACCGAGATGTACTGCTTCTGGTTCGCCCAGGCGATCTCCGCCGCCTCCGCACCGGCCCGTACGTACGCCGGCATGCCGTACGCCATGACCTCCTCGAAGCCCGTCAGCTCGGCCAGGCACAGCTCGCGCAGCCGCGTCAGCGCCTCACGGCGGGCCTCCGGGGCCTGCGCCAGGTACGCGTCGACCTCGGCCGTCGCCGGCATCAGGCGGCGGCCTGTCGGGTCTGGGAGCGGACCGCGCCCATGCTCGCCGCGATGACCAGGGCGATCGCCAGTGCGTCGATCGGCGACATCGCCTGGTTCAGGATCAGGAACCCGGCCGTGGCCGCGATCGCCGGCTCCAGGCTCATCAGGATCGCGAACGTCGGGGCGGGGACGCGGCGCAGCGCCAGGAGCTCCAGGGTGTACGGGAGGACGGAGGACAGGACGGCGACGCCGAGGCCCAGCGCCATCGTGCTCGGCACCAGGAGCGCGGAGCCGGCCTCGATCACGCCCAGCGGGAGCGAGAGCACCGCCGCCACCGCCATGGCCAGGGCCAGCCCGTCCGCCTGCGGGAAGCGGCGGCCCGTGCGCGCGCTGAACACGATGTACGCCGCCCACATCGCGCCCGCTCCGAGCGCGAAGGCCGCGCCGAGGAGGTCGAGGCCGCCGAAGCCGCTGCCGCCGCCGTGGCCGGCGAGCAGGACGACACCGCCGAGGGCCAGGCCGGCCCACAGCAGGCTGACCAGGCGCCGCGAGACGACGACCGACAGGACGAGGGGGCCGAGCACTTCGAGGGTGACGGCCGGGCCGAGCGGGATCCGGTCGATGGACTGGTAGAAGAGCCCGTTCATACCGGCCATGGCGATGCCGAAGGCGACGACCGTGCCCCAGTCGGCACGCGAGTACCCGCGGACCTTCGGGCGGCACACGAGCAGCAGCACCAGCGCGGCGGCCGCGAGCCGCAGCGTGACCACGCCCGCGGCGCCCGCTGCCGGCATGATCATGACGGCGAGGGCGGCGCCGAACTGCACCGAGATGCCCGCGGCGACGACCAGCGCGACGGGGCCGAAACGGGAGGAGCCGGCGGTCGTCGGGAGTGCCGGGGCCGTCGTGAGGTCGGCGGCCGCCGGGGCGTGGTCGGACTTGGGCGAGGTTGCGGGCATTAATCCAGACTAAGGGGTGCGTAAGGGCCATGGCGGCGTGTGTTGGCTTACATGCCGTCCGCAAGGCCCTCGGCCAGCCCCTCGGCCAGGCCCTCCGCGAGGAGCTCGGCGAGGTGGTGGGCCCGGCTCCCGCCGGGGAGCCCGGCGAGCTGCGCGATCTGCGCGATCTGCGTACGGCACGAGAACCCGTCCGCCAGGATCGCGGCCCCGGGCGGGGCCGCTCGCAGGGCGGGAAGCAGCTGTTCCCCGGCGCAGGCCGCGGACACCTCCTCGTGGCCCGGCTCGAAGCCGAAGTTCCCGGCGAGGCCGCAGCAGCCGCCACTGAGCTCGCCGCCGAGGCCGGCCCGCTCGCGGAGCCGGCGGTCGGCGGCGTCGCCCAGGACGGCGTGCTGGTGGCAGTGCGTCTGGCCGACGGCGGGGCGGTCCAGGCGAGGCGGCTGCCAGCGGGGGGCGCACTCCTCCAGGGTCTCGGCGAAGGTGCGGACGGCTGCCGCGAGGCGCTGCGCGCGCGGGTCGTCGGGGAGGAGGGCGGGCAGGTCGGTACGGAGGGCGGCGGCGCAGCTGGGTTCGAGGACCGTTACGGGTCCTCGTACGTCTCCCACGGCGTCGAGGGTGCGGCGCAGGACGGTACGGGCGCGGTCGAGGCGGCCGGTGGAGATGTAGGTCAGCCCGCAGCAGACCCCCTTCGGGGGGAGGGAGACGGCAAGGCCGGCGTCCCGCAGGACCCGGACGGCCGCCCTGCCGGTCTGCGGGGACAGGTACTCGGTGAACGTGTCCGGCCAGAGCGTGACACCGGACGGGGTCGGGGTCGGGGCTCCGCCCCCGGCCCCCCGGCCCTCTGGCGCCGGACGGGCTGAAAGGTCGGCCCCTGCCGAGTGGCCACCGCCTGGCCCGCCCCCGGCGGCGGCCGGGGGCGGGCCCGGGTGCAGCGGCCCCGGCGGTGTCGCGGCCGCCCCGACCCTGCGCCGCCACCAGCGGGTGAAGGGCTCGGCGGCCAGCGGCGGGAGGGCGCGTTCCCTCGTCAGGCCCGGGACCGGGAAGCGGCGGGCGGCCGCGTTCGCGACGCGTGCCAGCCGCAGCGAGGCGATCAGCCGGAGCCAGGCAGGCAGTCCGCCCAGGGTGTAGTGGGACAGGGGGCGGATGCGGCCCGCCCAGTGGCGGTGGAGGAACTCCGCCTTGTACGACGCCATGTCCACGCCCACCGGGCAGTCGCTGCGACAGCCCTTGCAGGCCAGGCAGAGGTCGAGCGCCTCCGCGACCTCCCGCGAGCGCCAGCCGTCCGTCACGATCTCCCCGGCCAGCATCTCGTGCAGCAGCCTCGCCCGGCCGCGCGTGGAGTGCCGCTCCTCCCCCGTGACCCGGTACGAGGGGCACATCACCTGCGGACCGGCCGCGGCGGTCGACCGGCATTTCGCCACGCCCACGCAGCGGGCCACCTCCCCCGCGAAGGGCGTCGCCGGCAGCACCGCGAAGCGCAGGTTCTCGTCCGACCGGGCCGGGCGGACCAGCATCCCGGGATTCATCCCGCCCGCCGGGTCCCACACGTCCTTGTACGCGCCGAAGAGCCGGATGACCTCCGCCCCGTACATCCTCGGCAGGAACTCCGCCCGCGCCTGCCCGTCCCCGTGCTCCCCGGAGAGCGAGCCGCCGTGGGAGACCACCAGGTCCGCCAGGTCCGAGGAGAACTCCCGGAAGCGCGCCACCCCCGCCCCCGACGCCAGGTCGAAGTCGATCCGTACGTGGACGCAGCCCTCGCCGAAGTGCCCGTACGGAGTCCCCCGCAGTCCGTGCCCGGCCAGCAGCGCCCGGAACTCCCGCAGGTACGCCCCCAGCCGGGCCGGCGGCACCGCGCAGTCCTCCCAGCCCGGCCACGCCATCCCCCCGTCGGGCATCCGCGTCGCCGTGCCGGCCGCGTCCTCGCGGATCCGCCACAGCGCCCGCTGCCCCGCCGGGTCCGTGACCACGACCGAGTCCACCGCGTCGGCGGCCCGTACGAGCGACCGCGCCGCCGCCTCGTCCCGCATCTCGACGAACAGCCACCCCCCGCCCCGGGGGAGCCCGGGAGCCGAGCCCACCAGGTCGGCCGCCATGCCCTCCACCGTCAGCGGCCCGAACCCCAGCAGCCCGGCCGCCGCGTCCGCCGCCGCGCTCTCGTCGGCGTACCCGAGGACCGCGAGCGCCGGCGCGCGCGGCGCCTCCACCAGGCGTACGACGGCCTCGGTCACCACCCCGAGCGTGCCTTCGCTCCCGCAGAAGGCCCGGGCCACCTCCACGCCCCGCTCGGGCAGCAGCGAGTCCAGCCCGCCGTATCCGGAGATCCGCCGCGAGAAACCTCCCGTCATCCCCGTACGGAGCACCGCCAGGTTCCCCGACACCAGCTCCCGCAGACCCGCCGGGGCTCCCGTCCAGCCCGTCCCGAGCCGGTACGCCGCGCCCCCGTACGCCGTGACCGCCAGCTCCGCCACGTTGTCCGCGGTGGTCCCCCAGGCCACCGAGTGGGCCCCGCACGCGTTGTTGCCGATCATCCCGCCCAGCGTGCAGCGGGAGTGCGTGGAGGGGTCCGGGCCGAAGGTCAGCCCGTACGGGCGGGCCGCCTCGCGCAGCCGGTCGAGCACCAGCCCCGGCTGGACCACGGCGGTCCGGGCGGCCGGGTCCAGCGACACCAGGGCGTTCATGTGCCGGGTCAGGTCCAGCACCACGCCGATGCCCGTGGCCTGTCCGGCGATCGAGGTCCCGCCGCCGCGCGGGACGACCGGTACGCCGGCCTCCGCGCAGATCCGCAGCGCGGCCGCGACGTCCTCGGCGTCGCGCGGCGCGACCACCCCCACCGGCACCCGCCGGTAGTTCGAGGCGTCCATCGTCGCGAGGGCGCGGGCCGCGGCCCCGAAGTCCACCTCCCCGCGCAGGTTCTCCCGCAATGACCGTTCGAGTTCCCCGGGTGACGTCACGGCCCCACCCTGCCACCGGCCGGACTCGTCTCATCGGGTGGACGCGCCTCCAAGGCGTGGACCGGGACCGGATACGCTCCGCTCGTGGCCGAGATCCAGATTCCCGCTGACATCAAGCCCGCCGACGGACGCTTCGGCGCGGGCCCCTCCAAGGTGCGGACCGAGGCGCTGGACGCCCTCGCCGCCACCGGTACCTCCCTGCTCGGAACCTCCCACCGCCAGGCCCCGGTCAAGAACCTGGTCGGCTCGGTGCGGGACGGCATCCGGGACCTCTTCTCCCTCCCCGAGGGCTACGAGGTGATCCTGGGCAACGGCGGCTCCACCGCCTTCTGGGACATCGCGACCGCCGGGCTCATCGAGCAGAAGTCCCAGCACCTCACCTTCGGCGAGTTCTCCTCCAAGTTCGCCAAGGCCGCGAAGCTCGCGCCGTGGCTGGACGAGCCGACCGTGATCTCCTCCGAGCCGGGCACGCACCCCGAGCCGGTGGCCGAAGCGGGCGTCGACGTGTACGCGTACACGCACAACGAGACCTCGACGGGTGTGGCGGCGCCGGTCAAGCGCGTCGCGGGCGCCGACGCCGGTTCACTCGTACTGGTGGATGCGACCTCGGGCGCCGGCGGTCTGCCGGTGGACATCACCGAGAGCGACGTCTACTACTTCGCCCCGCAGAAGTCCTTCGCCTCCGACGGCGGCCTGTGGCTGGCGGCGTTCTCCCCGGCGGCCCTGGAGCGGGCGGCGCGCGTGCACGCCTCCGGCAGCCGGCACATCCCGGAGTTCTTCTCGCTGCCGACGGCGATCGACAACTCGCTGAAGAACCAGACGTACAACACCCCTGCCCTGTCCACCCTCTTCCTGCTGAACCAGCAGCTGGAGTGGATGAACAGCCAGGGCGGCCTGGAGTTCACCACCGGCCGTACGGCGGCCAGCGCGCGCCACCTGTACGGCTGGGCGGAGGCGTCGAAGTACGCCAACCCGTTCGTCGTGGACGCCGACAAGCGCTCCGCCGTCATCGGCACGATCGACTTCTCGGACGACATCGACGCGGCCGCCGTCGCCAAGGTGCTGCGCGCCAACGGCATCGTGGACACCGAGCCGTACCGCAAGCTCGGCCGCAACCAGCTCCGCATCGCGATGTTCCCGGCGATCGACCCGGCGGACGTGCAGGCGCTGACCGCGTGCATCGACTACGTGATCGAGCAGCTCTGATCACGCCCTGACCGGCAGCGTACGAGCCCCTGGCGACTCCGTGTCGCCAGGGGCTCCGCCGTGGGCCCGGCCGCCCCGACCACCAGGACCCGCACGCGATACCTTCAGGGCCTCGGCATTCGGCACTCGGTGAATGCAGTGCGGTGCAGGACAGCATGGAGGCAGCGGCGTGAGCGTGCGAGTGACGGCGGCCCAGGGCGGCGCGGACCCCTTCGGCACGGCCCGGCTGCGGCGCGGGGTGCTCGACTCCTGGGGCGCGGGCCCGGCCCGCTTCCGCGAGGACGCCAACGCCGAGGAGGACCTGGCCCTCGGCGGCTACCGCGACCGGCTCGTCGTCGAGCTGGCGCAGAACGCCGCCGACGCCGCGGCCCGGGCCGAGGTGCCCGGCCGGCTGCGGCTCACCCTGCACTCCGGCGAGGGCGGGCACGGCGTGCTGGCCGTCGCCAACACCGGTGCCCCGCTGGACGCGACGGGCGTGGAGTCGCTGAGCACCCTGCGGGCCTCCGCGAAGCGGGCGCCCGCGGGGTCGACCGGTACGAGCGGCTCCGCCGACACCGTGGGCCGCTTCGGCGTCGGCTTCGCGGCCGTCCTCGCGGTGTCCGACGAGCCCGCCGTACTCGGCCGCCACGGCGGTGTCCGCTGGTCCCTGGCCGAGGCCCGCGAGCTGGCCCGCGACGCCGCCAACGGCAGCCCCGGCCTCGGCGACGAACTGCGCCGCCGCGACGGGCACGTCCCGCTGCTGCGGCTGCCGCTGCCCGCCGAGGGCACCGCCCCCGAGGGCTACGACACCGTGGTCGTCCTCCCGCTGCGCGACGCCGCCGCCGGGGACCTGGTGCAGCGGCTGCTGGCCGGCATCGACGACGCGCTGCTGCTGACCCTGCCGGGGCTGGCCGAGATCGTCGTGGAGACCCCGCAGGAGGGCACCCGTACGCTCCGCCGCCGCGACGAGGGCCCGTACACCGTCATCGAGGACGCGGCGGGAGGCGCCGGAGTGGCGGGCGCCATGGGCGAGACCCGCCGTTGGCGCACCGTCCGCCACAGCGGCCCCATCGAGCGGGCGCTGCTCGCCGACCGCCCCGTGGAGGAGCGGCTGCGGCCGGTCTGGACGGTGTCCTGGGCCGTTCCCGTGGACACCGAGGGCGCTCCCGTACGCCCGGTCACCGCAAGCGTGGTGCACGCGCCGACTCCGACCGACGAGCCGCTGGGCATCCCGGCCCTGCTCATCGCGACGCTGCCGCTGGACACCGCCCGCCGGCACCCCGCGCCGGGTCCGCTGACCGACTTCCTGGTGGAGCGCGCGGCCGACGCCTACGCCGAACTGCTGGGCGCCTGGGACCCGGTGGGCACCGCCCTGGTGGACCTCGTACCCGGGCCGCTCGGCAAGGGCCCGCTGGACGGGGCGCTGCGCGCGGCCGTGCTGCAGCGGCTGCCGCGTACGGCGTTCCTCGCCCCGGCGGCCCCCGCCGAGCACGCGGAGGAGCGCTCCGCCCTGCGCCCCTTCGAGGCCGAGGTGGTGGAGGGCGCGGGCGCCGACACCGTACAGGTCCTCGCCGAGGTGCTGCCGACCCTGCTGCCCGCCGGGCTGGAGCGCCGGCCCGAACTGCGCACGCTGGGCGTGGGCCGGCTGCCGCTGGGCGACGCCATCGAGCGGATCGCGGGCATCGAGCGCACCCCCGAGTGGTGGCACCGGCTGTACGACACCCTGGCCGGGGTGGATCCGGACCGGCTCTCGGGCCTGCCGGTGCCGCTGGCCGACGGACGGACCACGATCGGCCCGCGGCACGTACTGCTGCCCGACGCGGACACCCCGAAGGACCTGGCCCGGATGGGGCTGAAGGTGGCCCACCCGGACGCCGCGCACCCGCTGCTGGAGCGCCTCGGCGCGCTCCCGGCCACGCCGCGCGCCGTTCTGACGACCCCGCAGGTGCGGGCCGCGGTGGCCGCCTCCCTCGACGCCGGGGAGATCTGGGACGAGGACGCCCTCGACGCCGACGAGCTGGCGGAGGTGGTCCTGGGCCTGGTCCGGGACGCCGACCTGGCGCCGGGCGACGAGCCGTGGCTGGGGGCGCTGGCCCTGCCGGACGAGGACGGCGAGCTCACGCCCGCGGGCGAGCTGCTGCTGCCGGGCTCGCCGCTGGCCTCGGTGATCCGCGAGGACGAAGTCCCGTACGTGGACGGCGAGCTGGCCGGGAAGTGGGGCGCCCAGCCGCTGACCGCCTGCGGGGTGCTGGCCGTCTTCCAGCTGGTCCGCGCCACGGACGTGGTCCTCGACCCGGACGAACTGGAGCCGCGCGACGGGGACTTCGCCGAGCCGGACGACGCGGGGCTGCTGGACGCGGTGGACGTGTGGTGCGAGGACGTACTGGACCAGCTCCCGGACACCCCGCTGCCGCCCGTGGCCACGGAACTCGTCGCGGTCCGCGACCTCGACCTGGTCGACGACGACTGCTGGCCCCAGGCCCTGGCCATGCTCGCGCAGCCGCCGCTGCGCGACGCGCTGACCCAGCCCGTACGGGTGCTGCTGCCGGACGGCACCACGCAGTCGGTGCGCCCGTACACCGCCTGGTGGCTGCGCGACCACCCCGTCCTCGACGGCCGCCGCCCGGCGGGCCTGCGCGCGGCGGGCGGCGACCCGCTGCTGGCGGGCCTCTACACCCCGGCGGACGCGACGGGCTTCGGGGACGAGCAGGTCCTGCGGGCGCTCGGCGTACGCACGACCGTGCCGGCCCTGCTGGACGAACCCGGCGGCGCCGCCGAGCTCCTGGGCCGGCTCGCCGACCCGGACCGCGAGGTGTCGGACCGCCAGCTGCACGCCCTGTACGGGGCCCTGGCCGAGCTGGACCCCGAGCAGGTCACGCTCCCGGACGAGCTGCGCGCGGTGGTGGACGGCGAGGTCGTCGTGGTCGACGCGGCGGACGCCGTGATCGCGGACGCCCCGGACCTCCTGCCCCTGGCCGAGGGGCTCCCCCTGCTCCCGGTGGCCCCGGCCCGCGCGGCCGACCTGGCGGAGCTGCTCCAGGTCCGCCGCCTCTCGGAGACGGTCCCGGCGGAGGTCACGACGCCGGGCGAGGAGCACGAGGTCCCGGAGTCGGTACGGATCCTCCTGGGCCCCTCGACCCCGGCGACCTACCTGGAGCACGAGGAGCTGATCGCGGGCGGCGTGGAACTCGACTGGCGCCGCACCCCGGACGGCACCCTGCACGCCGCCACCCTGGAGGGCGTGGCCGCGGGCCTCGCCTGGTCGGCGGCCCAATGGCCCCGCCGCTTCGAGGTGGCCGCCCTCCTGGAAGACCCCTCCCGCACCCCGGAACTGGCCCGCGACCGCTGGTTCGACTGACGGCCCCGTCACGAGCCGCCCGGCGGCCTACGCAGGGAACCTGCGGTTGACCCAGCGGAAGGTGAACTCGATCAGGGCCGAGGCGGCGGCCGCGATGGCGACCGCGGTCCAGGGGAGTTCCGTGCCCACCAGCTTCAGCTCGAAGAAGTCCTGGAGCCAGGGGACGACCAGGACGATCAGGAAGGCGCCGCCCATCGCGCCGACCAGGGCCACCCGCCACCACGTGTACGGGCGGGCGATGATCACCAGGACCCACATCGAGGTGAGGAACAGCGTCAGCGTCGCCGCGCTCGTCTCGGCCTGGAGGGCCTCCGGGCCCGTGTAGTGGTGGCGGGCGAAGATGTACGTCACGAAGGTGGCCACCGCCGCGATCACACCGCCCGGGATCGCGTACCGCATCACCCGTTTCACGAAGTGCGGCTTCGCGCGCTCCTTGTTCGGCGCCAGGGCCAGGAAGAAGGCCGGGATGCCGATGGTGAGGGTGGACAGCAGCGTCAGGTGGCGGGGCAGGAAGGGGTACTCGACCTGGAAGCAGACCACCAGGATCGCCAGCAGCACCGAGTAGACGGTCTTCGTGAGGAAGAGGGTGGCGACGCGGGTGATGTTGCCGATGACCCGGCGGCCCTCGGCGACCACCGAGGGGAGGGTGGAGAAGCTGTTGTTCAGGAGGACGATCTGGGCGACCGCGCGGGTGGCCTCCGAGCCCGAGCCCATGCTCACGCCGATGTCGGCGTCCTTGAGGGCCAGGACGTCGTTGACGCCGTCGCCCGTCATCGCGACCGTGTGGCCGTTGGACTGCAGCGCGCCGACCATGTCGCGCTTCTGCTGCGGGGTGACCCGCCCGAAGACGGCGTTCTCGTCGAGGACCTTGGCCATCTCGGCCTGCTCGGCCGGCAGCCTGCGCGCGTCGACCGTGTTCTCGGCTCCCGGCAGGCCCAGCTTGCCGGCCACCGCGCCCACCGAGACCGCGTTGTCGCCGGAGATGACCTTCGCGTGGACCTTCTGGTCCTCGAAGTAGCGCAGGGTGTCGGCCGCGTCGGGTCGCAGCCGCTGTTCCAGGACGATCAGGGCGGTCGGCTTGACCCCGGCACCGACGGCCGGGTCGTCGAGTTCGCGCGCGGCCCGGGCGAGCAGCAGGACGCGCAGGCCCTGCTCGTTGAGGTCGTTGATCTCGTCGAGGGCCGGGTCACCGGCCGGGAGGAGCACGTCGGGGGCGCCGAGCAGCCAGGTGTTGTTCTCGCCGTCGCCCTCGCTGAAGCTGGCGCCGCTGTACTTGCGGGCGGAGGAGAACGGCAGGGACTCGGTGCAGCGCCACTCTGCGCTGTCCGGGTAGGCGTCGATGATCGCCTGGAGGCTGGCGTTGGGGCGGGGGTCGGACTCGCCGAGCGCGCCGAGCACCCTCTTGACGTACGCGGGCTCCGCGCCGCCGAGCGGCCGGAGCTCGGTGACGTCCATGCCGCCCTCGGTGAGGGTGCCGGTCTTGTCGAGGCAGACCACGTCGACGCGGGCGAGGCCCTCGATGGCCGGCAGTTCCTGCACGAGGCACTGCTGGCGGCCGAGCCGGATGACGCCGATCGCGAAGGCGACGGAGGTCAGCAGGACGAGGCCCTCGGGGATCATCGGGACGATGCCGCCGACCGTGCGGGCGATGGCGTCCTTGAGGTTGTTGTCCTTGACGACGAGCTGGCTGATGATCAGGCCGATCGAGGTCGGGATCATCATCCAGGTGACGTACTTGAGGATGGTGGAGATGCCGGAGCGCAGCTCGGAGTGGACGAGCGTGAAGCGGGTGGCCTCTTCGGCCAACTGGGCGGCGTAGGCCTCGCGGCCGACCTTGGTGGCGGTGAACGCGCCGCCTCCGGCGACGACGAAGGACCCGGACATGACGGGGTCGCCGCGCTTCTTCAGGACGGGGTCGGCCTCGCCGGTGAGCAGGGACTCGTCGATCTCCAGGCCCTCGGCCTCGCCGACGGAGCCGTCGACGACGACCTTGTCGCCGGGACCGAGCTCGATGACGTCGTCGAGGACGATCTCGGAGGTGGAGATCTCGGCGGTCCGGCCGTCGCGGCGGACGCTCGGTTTGGCCTCGCCGATGACGGCGAGGCCGTCCAGGGTCTTCTTGGCCCGCATCTCCTGGATGATCCCGATGCCGGTGTTCGCGATGATCACGTAGCCGAACAGGCTGTCCTGGAACGGCGCGACGATGAGCATGACCACCCAGAGCACGCCGATGATGGCGTTGAACCGGGTGAAGACGTTGGCGCGGACGATGTCGGCGGTGGAGCGGCTGCTGCGCACGGGCACGTCGTTGACGGCTCCGCGGGCGACGCGCTCGGCGACTTCGGCGGTGGTCAGGCCGGCGGGCTTGAACCGGGGTGCGGGCGGCCGGACCGGGTGTACCGGATCCAGCTCGGCTCCCGCGTCGATGGCCGCGCCGCCGGGCCCGCCGGCTCCCGGCTCGGAACCGCCCGGTTCGATGTCTGCCCGCTGCGTCATGCTTTCGACGGTAAAGGGGGTTCTACCGCTTCACCCGCCGAGAAGTCCGAAGATCCGACTTCGGGATGACCCGAATCGTCCCCTGGTCCCCCTGCCCCGCCCCCTCAGTCGGAGGTGCCGCTCTCCTCGTCCTGCGCGGCCAGTGCGGCGGCGTGCCGCTTGAGCGCGGCGTCGCGGCCCCGGACGTACCAGAGGCCGATCAGGCCGAGGAACCCGCCGGCCGCGCAGCACCAGACCCACCACAGCAGGTCCCGGTCGGCGAACCA
Source organism: Streptomyces sp. NPDC090741 (assembly GCF_044769045.1). Lineage (NCBI taxonomy): Bacteria > Bacillati > Actinomycetota > Actinomycetes > Kitasatosporales > Streptomycetaceae > Streptomyces > Streptomyces sp. NPDC090741. The sequence goes on from NZ_JBIVXF010000004.1 coordinate 379,503, forward strand.
GCCGTAGAACGGGAGCTGGGCCAGGAACATGACGAACCACAGGATCGTGCCGCCGGTGACGGTCGCGACGATCGGGCCCTCAAGGGGCGCGGGCGCCTCGTGCTTCGCAATCCATTTCGCCATGCCCCCAAGTCTAGGTGCGCCGAAACAGGGTCTACGCGCGGAGATGGACGGGCTTTCGTTCATGTGTTCATACTGAAACTGTGTGGGCTTGGCCCATTTTCTTCGTATGAATCACCCAATGCCCCCGCGATGAAGACCCAGAGGACCGCATGAGCACGTCGGCCCCCGCCCCCGCGCCCACCCTCCCGGACCCCGCCCCCCGCGGCGGGTCCGCCGTGGACCGCCACTTCAAGATCTCCGAGCGCGGCTCCACGATCGCCCGCGAGGTCCGAGGCGGTTTCGCCACCTTCTTCGCGATGGCCTACATCATCGTGCTGAACCCGATCATCCTGGGCAGCGCGAAGGACATGTACGGGCACCAGCTCGACAGCGGCCAGCTCGTGACCGCCACCGTCCTGACGGCGGCCTTCACCACGCTCCTCATGGGCGTCATCGGCAACGTCCCGATCGCGCTCGCCGCCGGCCTCGGCGTGAACACCGTCGTCGCCCTCCAGCTCGCCCCGCGCATGAGCTGGCCCGACGCCATGGGCATGGTGGTCCTGGCCGGCTTCGTCGTGATGCTGCTGGTCGCGACCGGCCTGCGCGAGCGGGTCATGAACGCCGTCCCGATCGGCCTGCGCAAGGGCATCGCGATCGGTATCGGCCTGTTCATCATGCTGATCGGCCTGGTCGACTCGGGCTTCGTCACCCGCATCCCGGACGCCGCGCACACCACCGTGCCGCTCACCCTCGGCACCGGCGGCCACCTGCACGGCTGGCCCGTCCTGATCTTCATCGTCGGCGTCCTGCTGACCCTCGCCCTGCTGATCCGCAAGACGCCCGGCGCGATCCTGATCTCCATCGTGGTCATGACCGTCATCGCCGTCGCCGTCCAGCTGATCGCCGGGCTGCCCGACTCGGGCTGGGGCCTGACCGTCCCCGAGTGGCCGGGCAACCCGGTGGCCGCGCCCGACTTCGGGCTCGTCGGCCAGGTCAGCCTGTTCGGCGGCTTCGGCAAGGTCGGGATGCTGACCGGCATCCTCTTCGTCTTCACCGTGCTGCTGTCCTGCTTCTTCGACGCGATGGGCACGATCCTCGGCGTCGGCGACGAGGCCAAGCTGATCGACAAGGACGGCAACTTCCCCGGCATCAACAAGGTGCTGCTCATCGACGGCCTGGCCGTCGCCTCCGGCGGCGCCACCTCGTCCTCGGCCACCACCTGCTTCGTGGAGTCCACGGCGGGCGTCGGCGAAGGCGCCCGTACGGGCCTCGCGAACGTCGTGACCGGCGGCCTCTTCACCGTGGCGCTGTTCCTGACCCCGCTCGCCACCATGGTCCCGTCCCAGGCGGCCACCCCCGCCCTCGTGGCGGTCGGCTTCCTGATCCTGGCGGGCTCGGTCAGGGACATCGACTGGAGCGACTTCACCATCGCCGTCCCGGCCTTCCTGGCCATGGTGATGATGCCGTTCACATACTCGATCACCAACGGCATCGGCTTCGGCTTCATCGCCTTCTGCGTGCTGCGGCTGGCGACCGGCCGGGGCCGTGAGGTCCCGGCGGCCCTGTACGTCGTGTCGGCGGTGTTCGTCTTCTACTACGCGATGCCGGCGCTCGGCCTCACGTAAGCCCGTAGAACTTCTCCGTCTCGTCGACGGCCGCCTTGAAGCGCTCGTCGAAGTCATCGCGAATGAGCGTCCGGACGACATAGTCCTGGACGCTCATTCCGCGTTTCGCGGCATGAGTCCGGAGGCGGTCGAGCAGCTCCCCGTCTATGCGCATGCTCAGCACGTGTGTCCCCATGCCGAAAGGGTCGTGGCACAGGACGTGGACGCGTGTCACTTTCCGCCGCCGACTCACCCGTACGAGTGACACGCTTAAGTGGCGTTCCTTAGAGAGAGTAATGAGGTAGTCTAAAGAGATGCTCGACCTTACCCATGGCGACGACGCTGCCGCCGTGAACGACCTCCGCTCCGCCGTCATGCGGCTGGGCCGGCGCCTCAAGCACCAGCGCGTCGACGAATCGCTGAGCCCGACCGAGATGTCGGTCCTCGGCACCCTCGCCCGCTGCGGCCAGGCCACCCCCGGTGAGCTGGCCCGGCGCGAGCACGTCCAGCCGCCGTCGATGACGCGCATCGTGGCGCTGCTGGAGGCCAAGGGACTGGTCAGGCTGCAGCCGCACCCGGACGACCGCCGCCAGAAGGTGGTCACCCAGACCGAGGAGGCCGAAGCGATGCTCGAAGAGAGCCGTCGCAAGCGGAACGCCTTCCTGGCCGGGCTCGCGGCCGAGCTCACCGAGGACGAATGGGCCAAGCTGCGCGAGGCCGCGCCCGTCCTGGAGAAGCTCGCGCACTTGTAAGGAACGACGCCAGGAGGCGAACGCTTTTGAGTACGGGAACCGGAGCAGACTCCGCACCCGGCCATCTATCCACCACTACCACCGAGCGCGCCGCGCGCTCCACACGCTCCACGGGCAAGAACAACTCGATGTTCAGCTCGCTGAAGATCCGGAACTATCGGCTCTTCGCCACGGGACAGGCCGTGTCCAACACCGGCACCTGGATGCAGCGCATCGCCCAGGACTGGCTGGTCCTGTCCCTGACCGGCTCGGCTTCAGCCGTCGGCATCACGATCGCGCTGCAGTTCCTGCCGATGCTGGTGTTCGGCCTCTACGGGGGCGTACTCGCGGACCGGCTGCCCAAGCGGCCGCTGCTGATCGCCACGCAGACCCTGATGGGCCTGACCGGTGTCGCCCTGGCCGCGCTCACCCTCGCCGGACACGTCCAGGTCTGGCACGTGTACCTCGCGGCCTTCCTGCTCGGCCTCGTCACCGTCGTGGACAACCCCGCACGGCAGACGTTCGTCTCCGAGATGGTCGGCAAGGAGCAGCTCGCCAACGCCGTCAGCCTGAACTCGGCGAACTTCCAGTCCGCGCGGCTGGTCGGCCCGGCGATCGCCGGTGTGCTGATCACCGCCGTAGGCGTCGGCTGGGCCTTCCTGCTGAACGGGCTGTCCTTCGCCGCGCCCGTCGCCGGCCTGCTGCTGATGCGGACCCGCGAACTGCACCCGGTCGAGCCGCGGCCGCGCGCCAAGGGGCAGCTGCGGGAGGGTCTGCGGTACGTCGCCGGGCGCCCCGAGCTGATCTGGCCGATCGTGCTGGTGGGCTTCATCGGCACCTTCGGGTTCAACTTCCCGATCTGGCTGTCGGCGTTCGTCAGCGACGTGTTCCACGGGGACGCGGGCACGTACGGGTTCTTCAACACGCTGATCGCCGCGGGCTCCCTGGCGGGTGCGCTGCTGGCGGCCCGGCGCGGGCACTCGCGGCTGCGGCTGCTGGTCGCGGCGGCGGTCCTGTTCTCCGCACTGGAGGTCGTGACGGCCTTCGCGCCCGGGTTCTGGCTGTTCGCGGTGCTGCTGGTGCCGATCGGGATGTTCGGGCTGACGGTCAACGTCACCTCGAACGCGAGCGTCCAGATGGCCACCGACCCCGAGATGCGGGGACGGGTGATGGCGCTGTACATGATGGTGTTCACGGGCGGCACCCCGATCGGTGCGCCGGTCGTCGGCTGGGTGACGGACACGTACGGGGCCCGGGTCGGCATGGCCGCGGGCGGCCTCGTCTCCCTGGCCGCCGCCGCGACGATCGCGGTGATCCTGTCCCGGGTGGGCAACCTCCGGCTCAGCGTGAGCCGCCACGGGGTCACGTTCGTGCCCTCGCCCCGCCCCCGCGAGCTGGTGACGGCGGCCTGAGGCCCTGTCGTCAGTCGCGCGGCTTGCGGCGCAAGAGCCGCTTGGCGCCGAAGACCAGGGCCGTGCCCACGGCCAGGACGGCCGCGCCCTTCGTGAAGCCGCCCCCGCCCTGCTCACCCGCAGGGCCGGGGGCCCCGGCGGCCGGGGTCGCGCCCGGCTTCGCCGGGGCGGGGGTACCGGAACCACCGGACGCCGGCTTCACCGCGACCGCCACCACCCGGCTCGACTCCCCCTCCGATCCGAACAGCAGCGTCGAGCCGTCCGCCGAGTACGTCACCGACTCCGCCTGGCCCTGCCACGGCGCGTCCACCCGCTCGCCCTCGCCCCCCGGCTTCCCGTCCTTCCACGGATAGGTCTTCGCGAAGAAGTAGCCGCGCAGCGTCAGTCGGCCGCCGTCCGGGGAGAAGGCCCCGTCCGTCACCCACGGCAGGTCCGCGACCCGCCGGAACACGTTCGTCCCCGAAGCCGACAGCTTCTCCGGCCCCTCGTACAGCCCGCCCTTGTCCTCGCTCTTGCTCGCGATGTACACCCGGCCCGTCACCGGATGCACCATCAGCGCCTCCGCGTTGCGCGCCCCGTCCGCGTACTTCACCGTGAACTGCTCGGCCTCGACCGTGACATCGGCCAGCTGCTTCGGCTCCGGGAAGCGGTAGATCCAGACGTGGTCCCAGGTCCCGTTCAGGTTGTCCCCGATGTCGCCGACGTACAGCTGCCCGTCCGGGCCCAGCGAGATCGCCTCGACGTCGCGCGGGGTGCCGATGCCCGTCAGCGTCACCCGGGCCACGGTCTTGCCGGTCGCCGAGTCCACCGCGTAGACGTACGGGCCGTCGTCGCTGTCGTTGTGCGTCCAGTACACGCCCGGGTGGATCCGGCTCGCCGCCAGCCCGCTCGACTCCTTGATCCGCGGATCGGTGATCGTGAACCCGGAGGCGCCGGCGGGCGCCGACTCGGCAGCGGCGGCGGCCGAACCCGGCAGCACGACAAGGGCAATGACGGCGGTCAACGGCAGCAGGCGCATGCCCCAAGCGTGCCAGCCCGCCCCGAGTGTCCGGCATCACAGGGGCTCCCGGCGCGTGATCCGCGATGATGACCGGATGCGTTTCATGTTCGTCGGCGATTCCATGACCATCGGACGCGCCGGCGACTACACCTGGCGCTACCGGATGTGGCAGCACCTGGGTGCCGTCCCGGGCGGTCCGTACGAGATCGTCGGCCCGCGCACCGCGCTCTTCGACACCGGCGCGAACGAGCCGACCAGCCACGCGTACGCCGACCCCGGCTTCCCGGAGCACGCCCGCCGCCACCTCGCCGGCTGGGGCGAGGGCTGGCAGCACATGGCCCCCCTCATCGGCTCCGCCGTCCGCTCCGGCGAGCCCGACGTCCTGCTCGTCTCCCTCGGCCTGATCGACCTCGGCTTCTACACCGGCGCCGAGGAGACCGCGGCCAACGCCCGCCGCTTCGTCGCGGAGGCCCGGGCGGCCCGGCCGGACATCCGGATGGTCCTGCTCCCGGTCATCCCGAACGTCCGGGCCGAGTCCGACGCGCCGTTCGCGACCGAGGTGGCCCGGTTCAACGAGCTCCTCGCGAAGGCCGTCGCCGACCTGTCGACCGACGCCTCGCCGATCCTGCTGGCCGCGCGCCCGGCCTCGTACGAGATCGCGCACGACACGTACGACGGCACCCACCCCAACGCCTCGGGCGAGCACCGCCTGGCCGGGGAGTTCGCGGCGGTACTGCACCAGGCCTGGGGCATCGGCGGCCCCTACCGAACCCTCTGACACCCCGTAGGGCCGTACCCGGCGTTCCCGCCGTGACCCGGTCTCCGTGCGTATCGTTGTACTACGCGGCTGCCCGCGACTGCGCGGCAGCGGGGAGGAGCGCCACGATGACCGTCGTAGAGACCGACAGGATCGAGATGGCCGACATCAGCAGCGAGCAGGCCTTGGACCAGATGTTCGAGGCGCTTGAGCCCGTCCCCGAGGGATTGAAGGTCGAGATCGTCGAGGGGACCGTCTACATGTCGCCGCAGCGGGACACGCACTGGGAGATCATCCGCAGGATCGTCCGTGCACTGGAGGACGAGTTCGGCATGGGAGTCAAAGCCCTCTCGGACGTGCGCATCGACTTCCCGGGTCGGCTGAACGGGTTCGCGCCGGACGTCGCGCTGCTCAGTACCGATGCCACGAAGGACGACTCGGCTCACTGGCGCCACGAGGACGTGGAATTCGTCGCCGAGGTGATCTCCAAGGGCACCGCGGCGAACGACTACGGCCCCAAGAAGGCCGCGTACGCCACCGCCGAAGTGGCCGCGTACCTCATCGTCGATCCCTACACCCGCCGCTGTGTGCTCCACACCCAGCCCAAGGACGGGGACTACGCCACGGAGACGAAGATCGCCTTCGGGGACGAGATCGACCTCACGGACACGGTGGTGGGCCTGAAGCTCGACACCTCCGAGTTCCCCCGCGACTGATCCCCGCCCCGGTCCGCGCCCCGCACCGGGGCGCGGACCGGTCGCGCCGTCACCTCGGCCGGATCACCAGGCGAAGGCCTCCGGCGAGGCCCCCGGGCCGGGGAAGATCTCGTCCAGACCGGAGAGCACCTCGTCCGACAGCTCCAGCTCCAGCGCCCGCAGCGCGCTCTCCAGCTGCTCCGCCGTACGGGGACCCACGATCGGCCCCGTCACCCCGGGCCGGGTCAGCAGCCACGCCAGCGCCGTCTCGCCGGGCTCCAGGCCGTGCTTGTCGAGCAGGTCCTCGTACGCCTGCACCTGCGCCCGTACGGAGCTGTTGGCCAGGGCGTCCGCGGACCGGCCGGAGGCGCGGCGGCCGCCCTCGACCTCCTTCTTGATGACCCCGCCCAGCAGCCCGCCGTTCAGCGGGGACCACGGGATGACCCCGAGCCCGTACTCCTGCGCCGCCGGGACGACCTCCATCTCGGCGCGCCGCTCGGCGAGGTTGTAGAGGCACTGCTCGCTGACCAGCCCGACCGAACCGCGCCGGGCGGCCGTCTCGTTGGCCTGCGCGATCTTGTAGCCGGGGAAGTTCGACGACCCGGCGTACAGCACCTTGCCCTGCTGGATCAGCACGTCGACGGCCTGCCAGATCTCCTCGAACGGAGTCCGGCGGTCGACGTGGTGGAACTGGTAGAGGTCGATGTAGTCCGTCTGGAGCCGCTTGAGGCTGGCCTCGACGGCCCGGCGGATGTTCAGCGCCGAGAGCCGGTCGTAGTTGGGCCACGGGTCGCCCTCGCCGGCCATGTTCGCGTACACCTTGGTGGCCAGCACGGTCTTGTCCCGCCGGCCGCCGCCCTGGGCGAACCAGGTGCCGAGGATCTCCTCGGTGCGGCCCTTGTTCTCGCCCCAGCCGTAGACGTTGGCGGTGTCGAAGAAGTTCAGGCCCGCGCCGAGCGCGGCGTCCATGATCGAGTGGCTGGTGGGTTCGTCTGTCTGCGGACCGAAGTTCATCGTGCCGAGTACAAGTCGGCTGACCTTGAGTCCGGTGCGTCCGAGCTGTGTGTACTTCATGAACCCCAAGCCAACTGCCTGGAGTCCACTCCAGGCAAGGCCCCGCGCGGACGGGCTGCCGTCCGGGGCGCGGCTACTGGCCCACGGCGGCTGCCACGGCCACTACGACGAACATCAGCACGAGTACACCGGCCATCACACGGTTTCGGGTCTTGGGATCCACCCGTCGAGCGTAACGCGGGCGTCCCGGGTTCCCCTACCGAGGGGCGTCAGGCGGCCAGGGGCCAGGCCTCGACCACCTCGTAGCGGGGCTGCTCCCCGGGGACCCCGCCCGCCGGGAGGTTGCTGCGGACCAGGCTGAGCTCCCCGACCTGCCAGGGCGCGCCCTCGAAGCCCGCCAGGGCGTCGACGTACGGGTGCATGTCGGCGCCGGTGCGGCTGCGGGCCAGGGTGAGGTGGGGGGTGTAGCGGCGGTGGTGCTCCATCGGCACCCCGGCCCGGCGGGCGGCGGCGTCGGCGCGCTCGGCGAGCATCCGCATCGGGTCGAGCCCGCCGGCCGCGCCGACCCACAGGGCGCGGTCGCCGAAGTGCCCGGAGCCGTGGATGCGCAGGCCGAAGGGTTCGGTGCGGTGGGCGGCGCGGGCCAGGCGGGCGTGCAGGTCCGCCAGGACCTCCTCACGCACCTCGCCCATGAAGGCGAGGGTGAAGTGCCAGCCCGCCTCCCCCGTCCAGCGCAGCCGGTCGTCCCGGAGGGGCGCCACTGCTTCGCGCAGCTCCTCGACAGCCTGCTGGGGCGGCATCAACGCGGCGAACAGCCTCATGGGCGCGAGCCTAACCCGGACGACGGGTCAGGCTCGCGCCGGGCGGGTTACGCGTCCGCGATCGGGATCTGGTGAGCCGCCGACGACGGCGACGCCGCCGACGACGCCGTCTTGCCGTTCACCGGGGTGGTGTCCGGGGCGGCCGGCGGGGACATCGACGAGAGCAGCTGGCGGGCCAGGCCCAGGCCCGTGCCGCCCATGGTCAGCGCCTTGGCGAACATCTCCGACATGCCCTCCGCGCCGTTCAGGAGGACCATGTGCTCCACGTTGCCGAAGGCACCCGCGCCCGCCTCCACGATCGCCGGCCAGTTCTCGGCGAGCTGCTGGGCGACGACCGCCTCCTGGTTCTCGGCCAGTGCGGCGGCCCGCGCCTTGATGGCGTCGGCCTCGGCGAGGCCCTTCGCCTTCGCCGACGCCGCGACCGCGAGGCCCTTCGCCTGCGTGGCGGCGGCCTCGGCCTCACCGGTCGCCCGGGTGGCCTTCGCGGCCGCCAGACCCCGGGCCTCGGTGGCCGCCGCGTCCGCGGTCGCCGCCGTCGTGACGCGCGTGGCCTCGGCCGCGGCCGCCAGCTCGGTCTCCTTGGCCTTGGCCTGCGCCGCCGAGATGCGGGCGTCGCGCTCGGCCTCGGCGCGGGTGCGGGTCTCGTACGCCGCCGCGTCCGCGGGCTTGCGTACGTCCGCCTGGAGCTGCTGCTCGCGCCGGTGGGCTTCGAGCTCGGCGACCCGGGTCTCCTGTACGACGACCTCCTGGCGGGCCGCCGCCTCCGAGAGCGGGCCCGCCTGGCGGGCGGTCGCCGCGGCCTTGTCGCGCTGGGCCTGGTAGCCGGCCTGGAGGATCTCGCTGTCGCGGGTGGCCTCCGCCATCCGCGCGAACGCGGTCTGCTCGGCCTCGGTGGCCAAACGGTTCGCCTCGGCCTGCGCGATGCGCGCGTCCCGCTGGACGGCGGCCGCGTGCGGCATCGCCAGGTTCTTGATGTAGCCGGTCGGGTCCTCGATCTCGTGGATCTGGAGCGAGTCGACGATGAGGCCGAGCTTCTCCATCTCCGTACCGCAGGCCGCCCGGGTCTGCCCCGTCAGCTTCTCCCGGTCGCGGATCATGTCCTCGACCGTCAACCCGCCCACGATGGACCGCAGATGGCCGGCGAAGACGATGTGCACCCGCTCGGGCATCATCTTCTGCTGGTCCAGGAAGCGGCGTGCCGCGTTCGCGATGGACACGAAGTCGTCGCCGATCTTGAAGATCACGACGCCCTTCACCCGCAGCGGGATGCCCTGGTGGGTCACGCAGTCCACGTTCAGCTGGGTCTCGTTGAGGTCCAGCGAGAGCTTGCGCACCGCCTGCACACCGGGGACCACGAGGGTTCCGCGCCCGGTGACGATCCGGAACCCCATGCCCTCGCCGATGCCCTCGGTGCGGTGCGTGGAGCCGGAGATGACGAGTGCCTCGTTCGGTTCGGCCACCCGCCACATGAGCTTGAACAGGCCGATCAAAGCCAGGATTGCGGCGAGAACGATTCCCGCCACGACGCCGATAGCCATCGGCAACGCCCCCTTATCGCAGTGCCGTTCGACACTGACGAGGGCGAGTGTGCGCCTGTGCGGGGCCGTTAAGAAGACGCTGGCGGTTTCTTGTCGCCATCTTGATACGAACCAGATCCCCGCAGGTGGCGCCGGGGCTCAGTTGTCGTACGCCGCCATCACGTACACCGTGCGCGGCGGCAGGTACTCGACGACGGTCACGACCGTCCCGACCTCCAGCCGGCCCGTCCCGTGCGCCGGATGGGCGAGGAAGTGCTCAGCGCCGCCCCGGATGCGGACGATCACCTCGCCCACGAGCCCGGGGCCCACCGTGCCGGTCACCCGGCCGTCCAGCCCCACCATGCCGTCTTCCCCCATGCGGCGAGGGTACGCCGCCGGTGGGGGGGCCGGCCGGGCTTTACGGGGCGGGCCGGGCTCTACGAGTGCCCGAGGTCCGCGGCCGGGAGGTCCGCCGAGGGGACCGAGCCCGTGTCGGGGGCCGGGCGCAGCGGGAACTCGTCCGTGGCCATCGAGTCGAGCACCGGCGGCGCCGGGCGCAGCGGCTTCGGCATGACCGCGGCCTCCGAGTGGCCGCCGCAGCCGTACGAGAGCGAGACGAGGTGTCCGTCGGCCGGGCCGAACTCGTTGGCGCAGACGCCGAAGGCCTGGCCCAGCGAGCCGCCGATGGCGACGAGGAACCCGCAGGAGACGCAGGAGGCGGGCGCGGCCTGCGCCATCGGGGTCTTGGCGCCGAAGGACTCGTCCCAGCGGTCGGCGGCGCTGTGCAGCCCGTACCGGGACAGGACCCGGGCGCGCCGCATGCCGAGCTCCTCGGCGACGGAGGTGATGGAGCCCCGTACGGGGACCACGGCGCGGTCGGTGACCTCGGCGTCCTCGGCCTCGACCAGTTCGGCCATCTCGGTGGAGACGACCGAGTTCGGCGGCGGCGCGTCCTCGCCCGACCAGCCCGGCTCCAGCCGCAGGTCCTCGGCGTCGGTGGGCAGCAGGTCGCCGGGGCCCATGTCGCCCGGGCGCAGCCGCTCGCTCCACGGCACCCACTCGGGGGCGAGCAGCGCGCCCTCACCGGGAAGCAGCACCGTTTCGTCGAGGGTGACGTTCTTGGCGCGGGAGGCACGCGTGACGGTGACGGCCCAGCGCCAGCCCCGGTAGCCGGGGTCCTTGCACTCGAAGAAGTGCGTGACGACCCGGTCACCCTCCGCCACGGCGGAGACGTGCTCGCCCACCACGGAGGGAGCGGCGGCTTCCTCGGCCGCCGTGCGGGCGAGGTCTACCGCCTCGGCGCACAGGCGGTCGGGGGTACGGCTTCGCGTCGTCGCAGCACTCACAGGTCTCGTTCTCTCCTACGCCGTCTCACGAGTGCGCCGTCCGTACTGTCGTCCTGAACGACCCGTCGGTCCTGTCCGTACGTGGTGCGGGCGGAGCGGACCAGAGGGCCGCGTCGACGTCCGCACCCGATCGGCCTCGGGCGCACCTACCTGCCATCCATTCTGCGGGATAGCGAAGAGGCGCGCGGCCGAGAGCAACCGCCGGTGGCGCGCTACGCACGCTACCTCCTTCGACGCCTTGGGCCCACATGCAAGGTCCGATTCGCGGACGAGACCCTGTGACGACATCGCCCCTACGACCTCCCGACGGCGATCCGTCGGGTGCCCGTAACGCGCCGGGACGGGACCGTGAGGGGTGCGTGGGGCACTATGGCGGGTGTGGCACCCGTACGGTCGTCCCGCGGCGGCTCGGGACCGGCCAGGCGGGCCGGCCGGGCCGTCGGGCGTGCCCTGCGGCGCCCCTTCACCGGTACGGCGCGCGGGATCCGGCGGGCCACGCACGCGCACGGGGCCGGCGAATCGGGTCTCGGCAAGCTGATCGAACTGCACGCCATCAACGGCGCCGGCGATGTGATGATCACAGTGGCGCTGGCCTCGACGGTGTTCTTCTCGGTACCCACGGACGAGGCACGCGGCCGGGTCGCCCTGTATCTGGCGATCACCATGGCCCCCTTCACCGTCCTCGCCCCGGTGATCGGCCCGGCGCTGGACCGGCTGCCGCACGGCCGGCGGGCCGCGATGGCCTGCGCGATGCTCGCGCGGGCGCTGCTCGCGGTGATGATGTCGGGCGCGGTGGCCACGGGCGGGCTGGAGCTCTACCCGGCGGCGCTGGGCGTGCTGGTCGCGTCCAAGGCGTACGGGGTGGTGCGCAGCGCGGTGGTGCCGCGGCTGCTCCCGCCGAATTTCTCACTCGTCAAGGCGAACTCCCGGGTCACCCTGGCGGGCCTGCTCGCCACCGGCGCGGCGGCGCCCGTCGCGGCGGGGCTGCACGTCATCGGGCCGCCGTGGCCGCTGTACGGCGCCTGCGCCATCTTCGTCTGGGGCACGTTCGCGGCGTTCTCGCTTCCGCACAAGGTGGACGAGGCCAAGGGCGAGCGGCGGGCCCGGCTGTCCACGCACGAGCCGCACTCGCGCAAGCCGGGCCTGCGCACGGTGAGCCCGTCGGTGCTGTGCGGTCTGCTGGCGAACGCCTCGATGCGCGCACTGTCCGGGTTCCTGATCTTCTTCCTGGCGTTCCTGCTGCGCGAGCACCCGCTCGCCGGACAGAGCGCGGCGGTCTCCCTGGGCATCGTGGGCGTCTCGGCGGGCGTCGGGAACGCCTGCGGGACGGCGGCGGGTGCGTGGCTGCGGGCCCGGGCACCGGAGACGATCATCGCGGCGGTGCTGTCGGTGACCCTGGGGGTCGCGATCCTGGCGGCGGTGTTCTTCAGCGGGCTGTTCATGGCCGTACTGGGGGCCACGGCGGGCTTCTGCCAGGCGCTGGCCAAGCTGTCGCTGGACGCGATGATCCAGCGGGACGTGCCCGAGGCCGTACGGACGTCCGCGTTCGCCCGTTCGGAGACGCTGCTCCAGATGGCGTGGGTGCTGGGCGGCGCGATCGGCATCGTGCTGCCGCTGAACGGGGTCCTGGGGATGGCCGTGGCCGCGGCGATCGTCGCGGCGGGCACCGTGATGGCCCTGCGCGGCCGCCTCTCCGCCCCCCGCCACCACCCCTCGGGCTCGCCCCGTCCCCGAGTGGCGTAGGGCGTGTCCGGCGGGGGTTTCTTGTGGGTCATGCCGGGCAAACCGGCCCGGCCGGGCCGACCGCGCGCCGCGCGGCAGGCCACGGACACCCCCGTGCGGCGGCGGAGCGGGGTGGCCCGATAGCCTTCGGCTCATGACCGCACCGCTTTTCTCGGGTAGGGGCCGCCGCAGCGTCGCGGCCCTCGGAGCCGTGTCCGCCGGCCTCCTCCTTCTCTCCGCCTGCGACAAGCCGACGCCGCTGGCGACCGTGACGGTCGGCACGTCGTCGGTGTCCACCGAGGCCGTCTGCTCCGACTCCAAGGAGCTCTCCATGGACAAGGTCCAGGAGTGCCTCACCGACATGAAGGACGCCAAGACCATCGACTACGGCCGCGGGGACACCCTGCGTCTCGGCGTCGAGCCGGAAGTCGTCGAGGACGGCAAGCGGTGGCAGGCGGTCCTGGACGGCCAGCCGATCACCGAGCCCTCCTCCAACACCTACCGCAGCTTCCCGGGCGCCGACCTCTTCGCCACCGGCGGCCAGGGCGAGGCCCCGTCCTCCAAGAAGCTGAACATCGTCCAGGTCGGCGAGGACGGCAAGCCGCTCGCCGTCTGGGCCTACAACGTCAAGCTCAAGTAGCCACGTACCGACGGTGCGCGCGCTCATCGTGACCGCGGTGGCGGCGGAGGCAGACTCCGTCGCCGCCGGTCTCACCCCTCATCCGGACCCGGTGACGCCGGAGCCGCGCGCCCTACCCGGCGGATACCTCCTCTCCCGGCGCGATCTGCCCGGTCTCGCCGCCGACGTCCTCGTCGGCGGGGTGGGGCCGGCCGCCGCCGCGGCCGCCACGGCCACCGCCCTCGCGCTGGCCGAGTACTCCCTCGTCGTCTCCGCCGGCATCGGCGGCGGGTTCCCGCCCGCCGCCCCGGTCGGCTCCCTCGTGGTCGCCGACGCCGTCGTCGCCGCCGACCTCGGGGCCGAGACCCCCGACGGCTTCCTCGACGTGCAGCAGCTCGGCTTCGGGCACAGCGTCCACCTGCCGCCCGCCGAGCTCGCCGCCCGCGCCGCCGAGGCCACCGGGGCGCTGCTCGCGCCCGTGCTGACCGTCTCCACCGTCACCGGCACCGCCGAGGGCGCGGCCCGGCTCGCCGCCCGGCATCCGCTCGCCGGGGCCGAGGCCATGGAGGGCTTCGGCGTCGCCGAGGCGGCCGCCGCCCACGGGCTGCCCGTACTGGAGGTCCGCGCCGTGTCCAACGCCGTCGGCCCCCGCGACCGCGACGCCTGGCGGATCGGGGACGCGCTGGCCGCGCTCACCGCCGGATTCCGCGCCCTGGGGCCCGTACTCGTCACCTGGGGAGAACGCCATGAGCACCGCTGAACGGCCCGCTGCACAGCCGCCCGGACGGCCCGCCGAACCGCTCGCCATCGCCTATTCGCCCTGCCCGAACGACACGTTCGTCTTCGACGCCTGGGCCCACGGCCGGGTCCCGGGCGCGCCCGTCCTCGACGTCACCTTCGCCGACATCGACATCACCAACGGCATGGCCGAGCGCGGCGAGCTGGACGTGCTGAAGGTGTCGTACGCCGTGCTGCCGTGGGTGCTGGAGGAGTACGCACTGCTGCCGTGCGGCGGGGCGCTCGGGCGCGGCTGCGGGCCGCTCGTCCTGACGCGTGAAGCGGGGGTGGACCTGGCCGGCAAGACCGTCGCCGTGCCCAGCGAACGCTCCACCGCCTACCTGCTGTTCCGGCTGTGGGCGGCGGACGTGCTGCCCGAGGGCGTCGGCAAGGTGGTCGTGCTGCCGTTCCACGAGATCATGCCGGCCGTCCGCGACGGCCGGGTCGACGCCGGACTGGTCATCCACGAGGCCCGGTTCACCTATCAGGACTACGGGCTGCACTGCCTGGCCGACATGGGCGAGCACTGGGAGCACACGACCGGCCTGCCGATCCCGCTCGGCGCGATCATCGCGAAGCGCTCGCTGGGCGCCGAGACGCTGCGCGCGCTGGCCGAGTCGGCCCGTACGTCGGTCCGGATGGCATGGGAGGACCCGGAGGCTTCCCGCCCGTACGTCCGCGCCCACGCGCAGGAGCTGGACCCGGCCGTCGCCGACCAGCACATCGGGCTGTACGTCAACGAGTTCACCGCCGACCTGGGCGATTCCGGGTACGCGGCGGTGCGCGGGCTGTTGACGCGGGCCGCGGCGGAGGGTCTGGTACCGGCCATCGCGCCGGGTGCGCTGGACTTCCCGTAGGCCGTTTCAGGCCGCTTCCGGGCCGCTTCCACGCAGGTACGACGGTGCCCCGGCCCTCTCGGAGGGCCGGGGCACCGTCGTACGAACGGGCTCGGTACGGGCTCAGACGTCGAGCTGGTCGGCCACCGCGCGCAGCAGGCCGGCGATCTTCGTGCCGTGCACCTTGTCGGGGTAGCGGCCGCGCTCCAGCATCGGAGTGATGTTCTCCAGCAGGGTCGTGAGGTCCTGCACGATCGAGGCGAGCTCGTCGGGCTTGCGGCGCTGAGCGGCCGCGACCGAGGGCGCCGGGTCCAGCACCGTCACGGAAAGCGCCTGGTCACCGCGCTGTCCGGCGACAACGCCGAACTCGACGCGCTGGCCGGGCTTGAGGGCGTCGACCCCGGCCGGGAGCACCGACGAGTGGACGAAGACGTCTCCGCCGTCGTCGCGGGAGAGAAAGCCGAAGCCCTTCTCACTGTTGAACCACTTGACCTTGCCGGTAGGCACGTCCGTCCTCTGTCCTTGTGCTCGTCGGGGTCCGGTACGCCGCGCGGCGGGTCCGGACAACAGCGCAGCGGGTCATGGTGACCCGCCGTATCCAGGCTAGTGGGCGATCGACAGGAGACAAGACGTTCCCCGGTCCTTCGCCGGCTCTTCGCATTTCGGCTGCGCTGTCGGCTGCTTCGGCCAGGGAACTACCCTGGTGGGGTGACTGTTACTCCTCATGGCGATGAAGCGCGGCCCGGCGACGGCCTGGTGCGCGCCGGCGGCATCGTGTTCATCGTGGGCGCCGTGGCGACCCTCGTGACGATGGCCCCGCTGTTCCTGCACATCCCCCCGTTCCCGCCGTCCGCGTGGGCCGTGTGCATGATGATGGGCGTCGGCTTCGCGATCTCGGCGGCGGGCGTGCTGCGCTCGGCGGCGGCCCAGCGCCGGGCCGCCCGCGCGTCCCAGACCTGACGCCCCCTCGGGCCGGACCTGCGGGCTCGGACCTGCGGGCTCGGGCCTCCGGATCGGACCCCCGGATCGGACCCCCGGCTCAGACCGCGTGCGTGCGGACGTACTCCGCGAGCCACTGCGGCAGCGCGGTGAGGTCCGGCAGCACCACGTCGGCGCCCGCCTCCCGCAGTTCCGGCTCGGGGCACGGGCCGGTCGGCACCGCCACCGACAGCGCGCCGGCCGTACGGGCGCCGCGTACGTCGCCCACGTGGTCGCCGACGTAGACCTGCGCCCCGTACTCGCGCAGCGCGCCCGCCTTGGCCTCGGCCCACAGCCGGCCCACGACCGCGTCCGGCTCGATGCCGAGGTGCGCGAGGTGCAGCCGGGCGTTGGGCTCGTGCTTGGCCGTGACGACGATCGCGCGGCCGCCGAGCGCCTGGACGGCCTCGATCGCCTCGCGGGCACCGGGCATCGCCGGGGTCGGCTCGATGGCGTGTGTGGGATAGATCTCGCGGTAGCGGTCGGCCATGGCGGGGATCTCCGCCTCCGGGAACCAGTACGCGAGCTCCTCGTCCAGCGGCGGACCGAGCCGCGTGACCGCCTCGTCGGCATCGATGAACGTACCCGTCTCGGCGGAAAGCGCCTGGTAGGCGGCCTTGATTCCGGGGCGGGAGTCGATGAGGGTCATGTCGAGGTCGAAGCCGACCGTCAGCTGGGCGGACGCGGCGGGCACGGCGGGCACGGCGGGCACGGCGGGGGTCTCGGAGCTCATGCACCCATTGTGCCGAGCCGGGGCGGACGGGCGGGAACAGAGACTTGGCCTCGCCTTACCGGACAGTGAAATTTGGTGCCATGTCAGCGCCCGCCCGCACAAGCCTCAGCGGCGGCGGGAGCGCCAGGCCAGGTAGAGGGCCGAGGCGACGGCCGCACCCCGGGCCAGCCAGGGCCACATGCCCTGGAAGACCCCGCCCAGCCCCTCGTCCGTCAGCGGCGCGCCCCAGCGGCCCTCCAGGCGGCCCCACAGCCACACCACCGCACCCGCGAAGACGGCCCCCGGCAGCCCGAACACGACCGCCTTGCGCTCGGCCGGCCCCAGCACCCGCGAGGCGTACGCGAGCAGCCAACCGCCGATCAGCAGCAGCCAGGAGCCGGTGACCGCGCCCGCCACGAGCACGGCCGCGGACAGCAGCAGGAAGGCGTGCGGCTTCGGGCGCGGGGCGGCGGCCGCCGCCTGCGGATCGGCCGCGGCCCCGGCCGCCGCCTTGGCCTGCGCCGTGGCCTGCCGGCGCTGCTTCAGGAACCGTACGAGGCCCCGTACGGCCGAACCGCCTCCGGCGGCGGGCGCACCCGCGGGACCGGCCGCGGCCTCCGGCTTCTCCTCCTCCACCGGGTTCCTGAACAGCTCCGGGATCTCGATCCCGCCCGCGAAGCCCTCCACCTGCGGCCCGGCGCCGAACGGGCCCGGCGCGACGCGCCACCAGTCGGGCTCCGCCCCGCCGTCGGCGCCGAGTTCGTCGAGCCCCGCCAGGTGCGGCGGCGCGGGCGCGCTGTCGGCCTGGCGCGGCTCCGGCACGGACTTGCGGCGCAGCCGGCCGGGCCCCCGCTGGGTCGGCACCGACGGAGCCGGATCGGGGGTGGCGGCCCGCGTCCGGGGAGCCGGCGACGCGCCCATGCCGTCGAGGACATCCTCCGGCGTACCGATCCGCTCCAGGATGCGCCGTACGGCCGCCGGGGTCTCCGGCTCGTACTTGGCGCGCCGCCGGTCGATCTCGTCCCGCAAGCCCGCCACCAGCCGCATCCGGTCCCCCGAGGACAGCTGCCGCCGCTGCGCCAAGTCCCCGACCCGGCTCAGATATTCGTAGACCAGATGGTCGCTCTCGATCCCCATGCCCGGCTCCTCCCGTACCACCCACCGGAACGGTAGCGCGTGCGCCCGTGGAGCGGCCGAGGGCTCAGCGGATACCGTTGGCCGGATGGGGACCGGCCGACGCGACCATGGAGGCGACCGTGCCTGAGCCAAGCAGCGCTGCGGGAAGCGCCACAGCGAGCAGCGCCCCGCGCTCCCTCGCCGAGGCGCTGCGCGCCCGCGACGACGCGTCGCTCGCCACTCTGCTGCACGCACGCCCGGACCTGCTCGGCCCGGTGCCGGGTGACATGACGCAGCTGGCCACCCGGGCCGGCACCCGGGCATCGGTGGTGCGCGCGCTGGACCGGCTCGACCGGTTCGCCCTGCAGACCGCGGAGGCCCTCGCGGTGGCCCCGGACCCGTGCCCGTACCCGGTGCTGGAGTCGCTGCTGGCCGGCGAGCACGGCACCACCGGGGGTGGGGACAACGGCGCCCGCGCCGAACTCCCGCGCGCCGTGACCACCCTGCGCGACCAGGCCCTGGTATGGGGCGACGACGAGCGGCTGCGGCTGGTCCGCACCGCCCGCGAGCTGCTCGCGCCGTCCGCCGGCCGGCCCTCCCCGACCGGCCTCGGGCCGACCGTCGCGGAGGCAACCGCCGGGATGTCGCCGACGCGGATCCAGGAGATCGTGGCGGCCGCCGGGCTGCCCGCCACGCACGACCCGGTGTCCGCCGTGACGGCGCTGACCGGGCTGTTCACCGACCCGGAGCGGATGTCGGCGCTGCTGGACGAGGCCCCCGCGGAGGCCCACCAGGTGCTCGGCCGGCTCGTGTGGGGGCCTCCGTACGGGGAGGTCACGCCGAACCCGACCCCGCCCGTGCGCTGGCTGCGCGACCGCGGGCTGCTGCTGCCGGCGTCGGCGCGGACCGTCGTACTGCCCCGCGAGGTGGCGCTGCACCTGCGCGGCGGCCTCGCGCACCGGGAGACGGAGCCGCTGGCCCCGGCGGTGCCCGCGGACCGCGAGCACCGTCCACAGCTTGTGGACGCCAACGCGGCCGGGCAGGCGCTGGCCGCGCTGGCCGCCGTCGAGGAGCTGGTGAAGTCCTGGGAGCACGCCGGGCCGCCGGTGCTGCGGGCCGGCGGACTGTCCGTACGGGACCTGAAGCGGACCGCGGCCACCCTGGACGCCACCGAGCCGGCGGCCGCGTTCTGGATCGAACTCGCCTACGCGGCCGGGCTGCTGGCCGGCGACGGGGAGGCGGACGAGCGGTACGCGCCCACCCCCGCCTTCGACGACTGGGTCGAACTCCCGCCCGCCGAACGGTGGTCGGCCCTCGCCGCGGCCTGGCTGCCGGCCACCCGGACCGCCGGCCTGGTCGGCGACCAGGACGCCAAGGGCCGCACCCTGTCCGCGCTGGGCCCCGAACTCGACCGCTCCGCCGCCCCCGAGGTGCGCCGGCGCGTCCTCGAACTCCTCGCCGCCCTGCCCGAGGGCGGCTCCGCCGACGCCGGCGCCCTGCTCGCCCGGCTCGGCTGGGAGCGGCCGGTACGGGGGACGAGCGCGCTGCGCGCCCACCTCGCGCGGTGGACGCTGACCGAGGCCGAGGTGCTCGGCGTGACCGGCCGCGGCGCGCTCGCGGCGCACGGCCGCGCGCTGCTGGAGCACCGTGACCCGGCGCCGCTGCTGGCGCCGCTGTTTCCGGAGCCGGTGGACCACGTACTGCTCCAGGCCGACCTGACGGCGGTGGCCCCGGGGCCGCTGCGCCGGGCGCTCAGCGATGTGCTGGCCGTCCTCGCGGACGTGGAGTCCAAGGGCGGGGCGACCGTCTACCGCTTCACGCCCGGCTCCGTACGGCGGGCCCTGGACTCCGGGCGGACCGCCTCCGACCTGCACGCCTTCCTCGCCGAGCACAGCATCACGCCGGTTCCGCAGCCGCTGGCGTACCTGATCGACGACGTGGCCCGGCGGCACGGGCACCTGCGGGTCGGGGTGGCCTCCTCGTACGTGCGCTGCGACGACGACGGCATGCTGAACGAGATCCTGGCCGACCGGCGGTCCGCCGGGCTGGGGTTGCGGCGCCTCGCCCCGACGGTGCTGGCGGCGCAGGCCGAACCGGGCGCGCTGCTCGACGGGTTGCGGGCGATGGGGTACGCGCCGGCCGCGGAGTCGCTGACCGGGGACGTGGTCGTGGCGCGGGCCGACGCCCACCGGACGCCGGCGCGGTCGGCGCCGGTCCCGGTGCCGGACGGGCCGCCGGTCCCGGACGCGACCCTGCTGGGGGCGGCCGTACGGGCGATCCGCGCGGGCGATCTGGCCGCGACGGCGGTGCGCAAGGAGCCCACCTCGGCATCCGTGGTCCCGGGCGAACTCCCGCGTACGAGCGCGGCGGAGACCCTGGCCACGGTGCAGGCGGCCGCGATGACCGGGTCGGCGGTGTGGATCGGGTACGTGAACGCGGACGGCGCGGCGAGCCAGCGGGTCATCGCCCCGGTCCGGGTGGAGGGCGGCTTCGTCACCGGCTACGACCACACGGCGGACGAGGTCCGGACGTACGCCCTGCACCGCATCACGGGGGTCGCGGAGCTGGCGGAGGAGCACCTGTAAAACGGCTCGCGGCGAGGGGTTGCGACCGAGCACCCTTGCCGCATGCAAGACGCGCAGAACAATCGGCAGATCAGGGCCGCCCACACCGACACCACGGTGACCGTCTACCAGGCGTACGCGCCCGCGCTGGGGCTGCCCGCGGCCCGCGACGGCCGGTTCCCGCCCGCCTGGAAGCGGGAGCGGATGACGTGGATCAAGCCGTCGTTCCTGTGGATGATGTACCGCTGCGGCTGGGCCACCAAGGCCGACCAGGAGACGGTGCTGGCCGTCGAGATCACCCGCGAGGGCTTCGACCACGCGCTGCGCCGCGCCTGCCTGTCCCACTACGAACGCGGCACGCACACCGACCACGAGGCCTGGCAGCAGGCCCTGCGCGACGCCCCCGCCCGCGTCCAGTGGGACCCGGAGCGCGACCTGCACCTGAACCCGCTGGCCCACCGCTCGCTCCAGCTGGGCCTGTCCGGGCCGGCCTCGCGCGCGTACGCCGACGAGTGGACGGTCTCCATCCGCGATGTGACCCCGCTGGCCCGGGAGATCCACGGCCTGGTCCGGTCCGGCGACGAGGCGGCGGCGCGGGCGCTGCTGCCGGTGGAGACGCCGTATCCGGCGGGGTCGCTGGAGCACCTGGGCGCGTAGCGGTCCGCGGCGCGAAAAGCGGAATGCGAAGCATCGTTTTCGCAGCTCAGAGGGGTTGAAGGGCCCCTGTGGTCCCTGTTGCAGAGCGGTGACACACGGGAGATGGATTGGCGATCCGCGATGTGTGAAGATCAGTTCATCGCAGCAGCGGCCGAGGAAAACGAACCGGCGCGAGAGCGACACCCGGCACCACCCGCCCCGGCGCTCTGCCGCGGCATCTCGCATGCCTCTTCTGTCTGTTCCGTCTGTTCCGTCTGTTCCGTCTGTTCCGCCGGCTGCCACCGCTCTGCGCTGCTCGCCTGCCTTCGTGATTCCTTGGGGGGAGTCCACCATGTCCGCTCGCACCGCCACCCACCGCACCCTCCGCTCCGCGGCCGCCACCGCCGTCGTCGCCGCCGTCGCCGGTACCGTCCTGATGCCGCTGTCGGCGTACGCCGCCCCGGCCGCCGAGAACCTGCACGCGCTGAAGATCACGATGGGTGCCCCGGCGCCGAGCGGCCCGCTGACCCGCGGCGGTGCGACGGAGACCTTCGAGCTGACGGTCGCCAACCCCTCGGACAAGCCCCACTCGTACCACCCGTGGATGATCGGCAAGCCGGCCGGCGCGAGCCCGCTCCAGCAGACCGACGTGACCTTCAAGGTCGAGGGCGTGACCGCGCCGGCGACCGAGTCCTCCATCGGGCAGCAGGACGGCGAATGGCAGGGCATGTTCCACCCGGCGGGCAAGGGGGCCTCGGAGGGCTTCGAGATCCCGGCGGGCGGGAACCTGACCTGGAAGGTCACGATCGGCCTCGGCAAGAACTACCCGACCAACGACGGTGACTTCGAGCTGCGCGCCACGAGCTACCAGAACGAGGTGGCGGAGGGCGGCTCCCCGTCGCTGACCTTCAAGGCGGACCCGGCGGTCAAGGCCGGCAAGCTGGAGGCCTGGTTCGACCAGGTCAACCCCTGCCAGGACAAGACCGGCGAGTACCAGTGCCGCGAGATGGACCTGCGCTACCGCGCCACGGGCGACGGCGAGTTCAACACGGCGCTGGCCACCTACCTGGACGTGGACCTCGAAGGTGTCCAGCTCCAGATCCAGACCGACGGCCAGTGGAAGGACCTGTCGGCGAAGGACGGCTCCTACCGTCTGCCCGACATCGCGAAGGGCTTCGGCAAGGCCTCCGGCGAGCGCAAGGTGCACCTGCGGGCCAAGCTCGACCCGAAGTCGACGCTGAAGAAGGAGACCACGGTCACCCTGGGTGCGCAGATCGGCCTCGCCGAGGGCAACACCTACCCGTTCGCGAGCACCGAGGCCAAGTTCCAGTTCGCCCCGGCCACCACCACGCCCTCGCCGGCGCCGACCCCGAGCAAGTCCGCCACCACGCAGCCGTCCACCAGCCCGTCCCCGTCCGCCTCGGCCTCCGCCACCGCGGTCGTCGCCGCGAACAACAACACCAAGGCCACCGGCGCCACCGGCTCCCTGGCCCACACCGGCGCCGACTCGAACACCGGGCTGTACTCCGGCCTGGCCGCCGTCCTCGTCGCCCTCGGCGGTGCCGCCGCCTGGCTCGGCGCCCGCCGCCGCACCGTACGCGGCTAAGACCGACCGGAGGGGCCCGGCACACAAGTGCCGGGCCCCTCCGGCGTTCACCGCGTCGAGCGGCGCCCGGTCCGCCCGTACCCAGGAGCTGACACTCACCCGCTCCGGCGCGTCAGCCGATGACCTTCCGGTCCGCGAAGTCCCGCGCGTGCCGCACCAGATCACCAGGTTCGCCTCGCCTCATCCCCTCGACCAGCGGCCACCCCGGCCCCCGGAACCCGGGCGTGGCCCGCACGTGCGCGATGCTCCCGCTCTAGGCGGCGAGATCGCGCGCATTGTGCCGCTCCCCCAACAGCTCCAGCCGGAACCCGTCCCCGTCCAGCCCGAGCGGCACCTCGAACCCGTCCGGCACAAAAGAATGCCGATCATCCATCCCCCGACCCTAGGGCGAGCTCCTACCGTTGGACCCATGACCGGATCAGACGACAGGCACGGCATCCGCAACCACATCAGCGGCGGGCTGTACTTCAACGCCGTGGTGCAGGGCGCCAACGTGACCCTCCAGCTCCCGGCCACCATCCCGGCCGCTCTGACCGGGATGCCCGCCCCTTCCCCCGCCTTCACGGGCCGGGAGGCGGAGGAAGAAGCGCTACTCACGGCGCTCCTGCCCGGCCCGTCGTCGGCCGCCGCCGCCACCCGCCAGGTGATCGCGGGGCTGCCAGGGGTGGGCAAGACCGAGCTCGCCGTCCAGACGGCTCACCGCGCACGCGACACGACGGACCTGCTGCCGGGCGGCGTTCTCTTCATCGACCTCTTCGGCTACGACGACCGGCGCCGCGTAGGCGCACATCGGGCCCTTGGCTCCCTGCTCCGCGCCCTGGCCGTCCCGAACGAGTACGTCCCGGAGGACGTGGAGGAGCGGGCCGCCCTGTACCGGTCCGTCCTCGCCGCCTACGCGGCGGACGGGCGGCGGATCCTGGTGGTCCTGGACAACGCGATGGACAGCGCCCAGGTCCGGCCGCTGCTGCCGGGCGACCCGGGCATCCCCGTGCTGATCACCTCCCGGCACACCCTGAGCGACCTCGGGGCCCGCGTGCTCGACCTCTCCGTCCTCGGGCAGCAGGCAGCGGTGGACCTCATCGGCCGGAACCTGCGGAGCGTCGTGGGCCCCGCGGAAACCCGGGTCGCGGACGAGCCGGCGGCGGCCGCCGAGCTGGCGGCACTCTGCGGTCGGCTGCCCCTTGCGCTCTCCGTCGTCAGCGCCCTGCTGGCCGACATCCCCGCCCGGCCGCTGCACTCGATGGCGACGGCCCTCGGCGACGCCCGGCGCCGGCTGGAACGGCTCAGCCGCGAAGACCTCGCCGTCCGTGCGGCCTTCGACCTCTCGTACCGGCACCTGGGGCCGGAGCAGGCCCGGCTCTTCCGGCTGCTGACCCTCAACCCGGGCCCCGACCTGGCCACCGAGGCCGTGGCCCGGCTGGCCGGCACCGCGCCCGACGACACGGAGGACCTGCTGCTGCCGCTCGCGCGCGGGCACTTCATCGAGACCGGGCCCTCGTACGGACGCTGGCGCATGCACGACCTCATGCGCCTGTACGCGGACGAACTGTGCCGGGCACAGGACGAGCCGCACGAACGGGAGGCGGCCGCGGACCGGTTGTACCGGCACTACCTGAGCAACGCTCATGCCGCCGACACCCACGTGGACGCCGGACTCCCGCCCGATCCGCTCTTCCCCGACCGGGACGCGGCCCTGGCCTGGCTGGACGCCGAACGGCACAACCTGCGTGCCGCGGCCCTCGCCGCGCCGGGGCTGGGAAGGCCCGCGGCGCTGGTCCACCTGCAGTCGTGCCTGCTCGAATTCCACTCCCTGCGCCGGCACTTCGACGAGTTCGCCGAACTGGCCGACGCCGCACTGGCGGCCGTCCGCTCCTCGGACGATCCGGTGCTGCGGGCCACCGAGGCGGACATCCTGAACAACCTGGGCACGGCCCGGCGCGAGCTGCGCGGCTTCGACGACGCGTCGGCCGCGTACCGGGAGGCCCTGGCCCTGCACGAACGGAACGGGGACCCCTTCTCGGCGGCGGCCACCCTGACCAATCTCGGCCTGACCTACCAGCAGATGAACCGGCCGGAGGAGGCCGTGGACATGCTCCGGCAGGCCCTGGACCGCTACCCGCCTGAGACCGACCCGCGCGCCCGGGGCATGGCGTACAACAACCTCGGCAAGGCCCTGCACGATCTACGCAGACTCCCTGAGGCCTCCGAGGCCTTCGCCGAGGACATCGCCATCTGCCGGACGGCCGGCGACCGCAGGGGTGAGGGCATCGCGCTCAACAACCTGGGGATGGTGCTGCGGGACATGGGGCAATACGGCGCCGCCGTCGAGGCCCATGAAGAGGCACTGGCAGCAGCCGAGGAGACCGGGGACCTGCACAGCGCGGGTCTCGCCCTGTCGAACAGCGGGCTGGCCCTCGCCATGGACCGCGACGAACGCGGCCCCCGGGAGGCGATCGACCGGCTCACGAGGGCCTTGGACATCCTGGAATCGCTGGGTGACGAGCACATGGCGGCTCTGGCACAGAGCCACCTCGGCCTGGTCCTGATCCGGTCCGGCCAAGCATCGGAAGCGATCGCCCCGCTCACGTCGGTGGTCGAGACGAGCCGCAGGGCCGGCGATGCGTACACCGCGGCGATGACGCTGACCAACCTGGGCACGGCGCTGGAGCTGAGCGGCCGGTACGAGGATGCGGTGCGGGCCCAGACGGAGTCCGTCGCCCTCTACCGGCAGCTGGGCGAGCGCCACTACGAGGCGAAGGCCCTGCTCAACCTCGGCCTCGCCCTACGGCGCACCAGCGACCTGGCCTCGGCGCAGGACGCGTTCCAGGAGTCCGCCGCCGCCTTCCGGGAAACCGGCGACGAGCACCTCCTCACCCAGGTCCTGCGGCTCCACGACGAGACCGGGAGAATGCGCACACGGCAGCTGCCCGGGTGGCTCCGGCGATCAGGGCCCCGGACACCGGGCCCCTGATACGGCAGACTGGAGGTTTGGCCGTCCGCGCCCGGACGGCCACCCCCCGCAGGAAAGGGACGTTTGTGAACGGGCCTCTCATCGTCCAGAGCGACAAGACACTGCTTCTCGAGGTCGACCACGAGCTCGCCGGGGCGGCGCGGCGGGCCATCGCCCCCTTCGCCGAGCTGGAGCGGGCCCCCGAGCACATCCACACGTACCGGATCACCCCGCTCGGCCTGTGGAACGCGCGGGCCGCGGGGCACGACGCCGAGCAGGTCGTCGACGCGCTCGTCGAGTTCTCCCGCTACCCGGTCCCGCACGCGCTGCTCGTCGACGTCGCCGAGACCATGGCGCGCTACGGCCGCCTCACCCTCTCCAAGCACCCCGTGCACGGGCTGGTCCTGACCAGCACCGACCGGCCCGTGCTGGAGGAGATCCTGCGCTCCAAGCGGATCGCCCCGCTCGTCGGCGCCCGGCTCGACCCCGACACGGTGGCCGTGCACCCCTCCGAGCGCGGGCAGATCAAGCAGACCCTGCTGAAGCTGGGCTGGCCGGCCGAGGACCTCGCCGGGTACGTCGACGGCGAGGCGCACGCCATCGACCTCGTCGAGGACGGCTGGGCGCTGCGGCCGTACCAGCAGCAGGCCGTCGAGGGCTTCTGGCACGGCGGCTCGGGCGTGGTCGTCCTGCCCTGCGGCGCCGGAAAGACGCTGGTCGGCGCCGGGGCCATGGCGAAGGCCAAGGCGACGACGCTGATCCTGGTCACGAACACCGTCTCGGCCCGCCAGTGGAAGCACGAGCTGGTCAAGCGGACCTCGCTGACGGAGGAGGAGATCGGCGAGTACTCCGGCACCCGCAAGGAGATCCGGCCGGTCACCATCGCCACGTACCAGGTCCTGACGACGAAGCGGAAGGGCGTCTACCCGCACCTGGAGCTGTTCGACTCCCGGGACTGGGGCCTGATCCTCTACGACGAGGTGCACCTGCTGCCGGCGCCGGTGTTCAAGTTCACCGCCGACCTCCAGGCCCGGCGGCGGCTCGGTCTGACCGCGACGCTGGTCCGGGAGGACGGCCGCGAGTCGGACGTGTTCTCGCTGATCGGCCCGAAGCGGTTCGACGCGCCGTGGAAGGAGATCGAGGCGCAGGGCTACATCGCGCCGGCGGACTGCGTCGAGGTCCGGGTGAACCTGACCGAGAGCGAGCGGCTGGCGTACGCGACCGCCGAGACGGAGGAGAAGTACCGCTTCTGCGCGACGACGGCGACGAAGCGGAAGGTCACCGAGGCGCTCGTCGCCAAGCACCGGGGCGAGCAGACGCTGGTCATCGGGCAGTACATCGACCAGCTCGACGAGCTCGGCGAGCACCTGGACGCGCCCGTCATCAAGGGCGAGACCTCCAACGCGCAGCGGGAGAAGCTCTTCGGCGCCTTCCGCGAGGGCGAGATCAGCGTGCTGGTCGTCTCGAAGGTGGCGAACTTCTCCATCGACCTGCCGGAGGCGACCGTCGCCATCCAGGTGTCCGGAACCTTCGGTTCCAGGCAGGAGGAGGCACAGCGGCTGGGCCGCGTGCTGCGCCCGAAGGCGGACGGCCACGAGGCCCGGTTCTACTCGGTCGTCGCGCGCGACACGATCGACCAGGACTTCGCCGCCCACCGCCAGCGCTTCCTGGCCGAACAGGGTTACGCCTACCGCATCATGGACGCCGACGAACTCCTGACGACCGACGGCCCGACGGACTGACGGACTGACGGACTGACCGTCCGG
Organism: Streptomyces sp. NPDC090741; assembly: GCF_044769045.1. Lineage (NCBI taxonomy): Bacteria > Bacillati > Actinomycetota > Actinomycetes > Kitasatosporales > Streptomycetaceae > Streptomyces > Streptomyces sp. NPDC090741. The sequence goes on from NZ_JBIVXF010000004.1 coordinate 406,784, forward strand.
CGCCCGGGCACTACGCAGGAAGAGACGCAAGTCCGGCGAGGAGAGACGCATGACGCGCCAGGAGATCTACGACGTCCTCTACACGGAGTCTGCGGGACGTGACCGGGACGGGCTGGACCCCGCGCGCCGTGCCTCCTTCGACAAGGCCGTGGAGATCCTGGCGCGCGATCCGTACACCGAGCTGTCCCGGCCGATAGGGGCGGGCGAGCAGAACCGCGAGATCCGGCTCACCTCACAGATCGTGGCCGAGTACGTGGTGTCGCGGGGGCGGCTGCTGCTCGTGGTGCTGAGGATCTTCGACGACGCGGACATCCTGCTGCCCGAGGGGTGATCTGCGGACCGGGACCGGGACCGGGACCGGGACCGGGATCAGGACGAGGTCCGGCGGGGGCTTCGGGCGGTGGCGGGCCGCCGTCCGGGCCGCCGTCCGGGCCGCCGTCCAGGCCGCCGTCCGGGCCAGGAGGGCGAGCAGCGGGACGGACCAGACCCACAGGTGCGGCCAGTCCGGCAGCAGGGCCCGGCCGGAGGCGGGCAGGTGCCGGGCCCAGAACTCGGCGGAGGCCTGCGGGAGGACCAGCAGCCCGAGCAGGGCGGTACCGGCGAGGGCGCCCAGTGCCGTCAGCCCGGCCCGGATCCGGCCGGTCAGCAGCAGGTACGGGATGAGCAGCGCCGGGGTCAGGGTGATCCCGGCGGCGGTGCCCAGGGCGAAGCCCTTGCCGAGGGCGGCGCGGGGCCGGCGCAGGTCCCACAGGACCAGGCAGGCCAGCGCCAGGTTGATCTGCCCGGCGAGCAGGCTCTGGAACAGCGGCTCCACCCAGAGCCCGGCGATGGTGGCGGCCAGGACGGGCCCGGGCCGGGCCCGCAGTCCCGCGAGGCGGCAGGACATCAGGATCAGCAGGGCGAGCAGGCCGGCGTTGCCGAGCACGAAGACGGCCTTCAGGACGCCCGCGGGAAGCCAGGCGGCCGGGGTGAACAGGATCGCCGCGAAGGGCGGGTACGCGGCGGGAGGCCGCCACTCGGCGGCGCTGAAACCGGCGCCGAACCCGGCGGCGAGGCCGTCGGCAATCGGGATCCGCACCATGATGCAGAGCACGCCGAGCACGAGGAGCGAGCCCGTGACCAGCACGCCGACCAGGGGCGACGTCGGGGGGCTGGGATGGAGGCTCCGGGTCACGCGCGTGACCCTAGTGGATCACCGCGGCCGCCCCGCCGCTATCCGGCCAGGCGGAGCGGGGCCGCGGGTCAGCGGCGTATGACGCCTGCGTCCTCGGCGTACTCGCCCAGGACGACCACGCTGACGGCCGCAGCCGCGAAGACTTTCGCGGCGCGCAGGGTGTTGCCCACCAGGTGGCGGGGGCGGGAGTCGGAAGTGGCGGTGGCGCCGCTAGGGCGGCCGCCCTGGATCGGGGTGAAGGTTGCGGTGCTCATGTATCCATGGTGCGTTTTCTTCCCGGATATCACATCGGTCTACGGGTGGAACCGCATGCCCTCCCGCCTACTCCTCCCGGCCCATGCCGTCCCCTAGTGGCTCTGCCCGAGGTCTGACACTCCCCGGTATGACACCCGTACGGGCCTACCCCTCCGGAGGGACCTCCCGCCGGTAAATCCGTTCGCGCCCCGACCACCCGCTGACTACAATCTCCGCTCTTGCCGCCTCCCGCCGCCGTTTCGGGGAGAGCCGCCCGCCGGACGGAAACCGGCGGGCATCGTTCCGTACCCGATCAGCAGCTGGAGGCATTTCCGTGTCCGCGCACGCCCCCGAAGCCGACTCCGAGACCGCCGCAACCCACCCCCTCGCCCGCGAGCAGGCCCACCTCACCGCCTCCCGCGCCGCGCTCCGCGCCATGCGCGCGGACGTCGAGGCCCTCGACATCCGCGACGTCACCGCGAACTGGGTCAACGCGATCGTCCTCCAGGCCCAGATCGACGACCGGATCAAGGCCCTCGCCGACCTCGCGCACACCCCGCTCTTCTTCGGCCGCCTCAACTACCTGCACGCCCCCGGCGCGGACCTCGCCGAAGGCGCGGAAGGCGAGCAGTTCTACATCGGCCGCCGCCACGTCCACGACGCCGACGGCGACCCCATGGTGATCGACTGGCGCGCGCCCGTCTCCCAGCCCTTCTACCGGGCGTCCAAGAACGACCCGCAGGACATCGCGCTGCGCCGCCGCTTCGGCTACACCGGCGGCGAGCTCACCGCGTACGAGGACGAGCACCTCTCCGACCCCTCCGAGGCGGCCGCCGTAAGCAAGCTGCTCCAGCAGGAGATCGAGCGCCCGCGCGTCGGCCCCATGCGCGACATCGTCGCGACGATCCAGCCCGAGCAGGACGAGATCGTCCGCTCCGGCCTGTCCGGTTCCGTCTGCGTGCAGGGCGGCCCCGGCACCGGGAAGACGGCGGTCGGCCTGCACCGCGTCGCGTACCTGCTGTACGCCCACCGCGAGCGGCTCGCCCGCACCGGCACCCTCGTCATCGGGCCGAACCGTTCCTTCCTGCACTACATCGAGCAGGTCCTCCCGGCCCTCGGCGAGCTGGAGGTCAAGCAGGCCACCGTCGAGGACCTCGTCTCCCGCGACGGCCTGGAGATCCGCGGCACCGACGCCGCCGCGACCGCCGTCGTCAAGGGCGACGCCCGCATGGCGGAGGTACTGCGCCGCGCGGTCCGCTCGCACGTCAGCCCGCCCGCCGAGCCGCTGATGGTGGTGCGCGGTTCGCGCCGGTGGCGGGTGCCGACGTACGAGCTGGAGGAGATCGTGGCGGAACTCCTCGACCGCGACATCCGCTACGGCGCCGCCCGCGACGCGCTGCCGCAGCGCATCGCGCACACCGTGCTCGTACGGATGGAGCAGGCGGGCGAGGCGCCGGACGACCGCGTCCAGGACGCGGTGGCCCGGGGCGCCGCCGTGAAGGCGGCGGTCAAGGCGATGTGGCCGGCCGTGGACCCGGCGAAGCTGGTGCTGCGCCTGCTGTCCGACCCGGAGTTCCTGGCGGAGCACGCGCAGGGGGTGCTCTCGGACGACGAGCAGGAGCTGCTGCTGTGGGCGAAGCCCTTCCGCAGCGTGAAGTCGGCGAAGTGGTCGGCGGCCGACCTGGTCCTGATCGACGAGGCGGCCGATCTGGTGGAGCGCACGCACTCGCTGGGCCACGTCGTCCTCGACGAGGCCCAGGACCTGTCGCCGATGCAGTACCGGGCGGTCGGGCGGCGCTGTACGACCGGCTCCGCGACGGTCCTCGGCGACCTCGCGCAGGGCACGACCCCGTGGGCCACGCGCGGCTGGGACGAGGCGCTGGCGCACCTGGGCAAGCCGGAGGCGGTGCTGGAGGAGCTGACGGCGGGCTTCCGCGTACCGCGCGAGGTGATCGCGTACGCCTCGCGGCTGCTGCCGTCGATCTCGCCGGGGCTGGCCCCGGTCTCCTCGGTGCGTGAGACGCCGGGCTCGCTGGTCGTCGCACGGGCGGCGGACCCGGCGGACCCGTCGGACCCGTCGGACCTGACCGCCTCGGTGATCGACGCCTGCCGCGCCTCGCTCGGCCACGAGGGCTCGATCGGCCTGATCGCGGCGGACGCCCGGATCCCGGAACTGGCGAAGGCGCTGGAGGCGGCCGGGATGGCGTACCTGTCGCCCGGCGAGGAGACGACGGCGCAGTCGCGCCTCACCCTCGTTCCGGCGTCGCTGGCGAAGGGCCTGGAGTACGACTACGTGGTCCTGGACGAGCCCGCCGCGATCGTGGCGGGCGAGCCGGACGAGCGGACGGGCCTGCGCCGCCTGTACGTCTGCCTCACCCGAGCCGTCTCCGGCCTGACGCTGCTCCACGCGGATCCGCTGCCGGCGGCGCTGGCGTAGCCGGAGCCACGCCGGGGCAGGGCCGGGGGTTGCTCCGCCCCGGCCCCCGCGCCCCGACCGCCGGCAGGCTCACCCCGCCGGCCCTCCAGGCGCGGGCCGTCAGGAAAGGGCCGCGCGCCAGTCGGCCACCGCCGACGCGGAGACCGGGGCCGACCAGCCGTCGGGGCGAGCCGCGCCGCCGATGTGGAACGCGTCGATCCCCGCCGCGCGCAGCTCCGGCAGGTGGGCCAGCGCCAGCCCGCCGCCCACCAGGATCTGCGCCGTGTACCCCGGCTCGCCCCGCCGCGCCGCCTCGGCCAGCAGCACCGGCAGCCCGGCGTCGACCCCGGCCGCCGACCCCGCCGTCAGGTACGTGTCCGGCCCGGCGGACTCCGGCAGCTCCGCGAGCGCCTTGCGCAGCTGGTCCCGGTCCGCGGCCCGGTCGATGGCCCGGTGGAAGGTCCACTTGCAGCCGCCCAGCTCCGCCACGACCGCCTCGATCGCGGCCAGGTCCGGGCTGCCCGCCCGGTCCAGGAACCCGAGGACGAACTCGTCCGCCCCCTCCGCCCGCAGCGCCCGCGCCTGCCCGGCCAGCAGTTCCACGTCCGCGGCCGGGCCCGCCGCGAAACCGTCGGTGGTACGGAGCATCACGCGCAGCGGGATGTCGACCGCCGCCCTGATCGCCGCGAAGGTCTCGCGCGGCGGGGTGAGCCCGTCGGCGGCCATGTCGGTGACCAGTTCGAGGCGGTCCGCCCCACCCACCTGGGCCGCGACCGCGTCCTCCACGTCGAGGGCGATCACCTCCAGGACTGCACGGTTGCTCATTGGGCCCCACTCCTCCGGAAAGCTGCTGGTATGGAAAATAGGTCTAGTCCAATATCCAGAGTACGGGCCTCCGCCCACCCTCCACCAGCACAATCACGCCACCCGCACAATGTGCGCATGGACACCGCGCCCGACACCGCGCCCGACACCGCCCCGCTCCGCGCCCGCTGGCACGCGACCACCGCCGCCGCCGGCGCCGCCGCCGATCGCGACCCCGCCCCCTACGCCGACCGGCTCCTCGCCGCCTGGGCCGAGCCCCGGCGCCGCTACCACACCACCGCTCACCTGGCCGACGTACTCGCGCGGATCGACGTACTGGCCGCGCACGCCGCCGACCCCGCCGCCGTCGAGCTCGCCGCCTGGTTCCACGACGCCGTCTACCGCCCCGACCGCTCCGAGAACGAGGAGCGCAGCGCCGCCCTCGCCGAGCGCGCCCTGCCCGAGCTCGGCATCGACGCAGCCCGCACCGCCGAGGTGGCCCGCCTGGTCCGGCTCACCGTCACCCACGACCCCGCCCCCGGCGACACCAACGGCGAGGTGCTCTGCGACGCCGACCTGGCCGTGCTCGCGGGCGCGCCCGACGCGTACGCGGCGTACGTCGCCGCCGTCCGCGCCGAGTACGGCTTCGTGCCCGAGGAGACCTTCCGTACCGGCAGGGCCGCCGTACTGCGCCAGCTGCTCGGCCTGCCCCGCCTCTTCCGCACCCCGTACGGCACCGCGCACTGGGAGACCCCGGCCCGCCGCAACCTGGCCGCCGAGCTCGCTGTTCTGAGCGCCGACCCGGTCACCGATCCCGCCGCCGGGGAATGAGATCCGCTTCGTGGCGGTTCGTGCAGAACATGCCCTCCGCCGCCGCACGCCCCCGCATGCCCGTCGCCGTGTACGTCCTCGGCCTGTCCGTCTTCGCGCTCGGGACCAGCGAGTTCATGCTCTCGGGGCTGCTGCCGCCCGTCGCGGAGGACATGGACGTCACCATCCCGCAGGCCGGCCTGCTCATATCGGCCTTCGCGATCGGCATGGTCGTCGGGGCGCCGCTGCTGGCGGTCGCCACCCTGCGGCTCCCGCGCCGCACCACCCTCATCGCCCTCATCAGCCTCTTCGGCCTCGGGCAGGTCGCGGGCGCGCTGGCCCCCTCGTACGAGCTCCTCTTCGCCTCGCGCATCGTCTCCGCGCTCGCCTGCGCCGGCTTCTGGGCGGTCGGCGCGGCCGTCGCCATCGCGATGGTGGACAAGGACCAGCGGGCCCGCGCCATGGCCGTCATGATCGGCGGCCTGTCCATCGCCAACGTCCTCGGCGTCCCCGCGGGCGCCTTCCTCGGGGAGCACCTGGGCTGGCGGTCCGCGTTCTGGTCGGTCGGCGCGGCCTCGGCGGTCGCCCTCGCCGGCATCCTGGCGCTGATCCCGGACATCCCGCGGCCCGCCGTACGGCCCACCCTGGCGCGCGAGCTGCGCATCTACCGCGACCGCCAGGTGTGGCTGTCGATCGGCGTGACGGCACTGGCCGCGGGCGGGGTCTTCTGCGCCTTCAGCTACCTGTCGCCGCTGCTGACGGAGGTCGCCGGGCTGGACGCGGCGTGGGTGCCGTGGATCCTCGGCCTCTTCGGGGTCGGCGCGCTCGTCGGCACGACGATCGGCGGGCGGATCGCCGACGCGCACCTGTTCGGCGTGATGCTGTGGGGGATCACCGCGTCGACGGTCTTCCTCGTCGCGCTGGCCCTGTTCGCGTCGTCGGCGGTGGCGGCCGTCGGGCTGTCGTTCCTGATGGGCGTCTCGGCGTTCTTCACGGCGCCGGCGCTCAACGCCCGCATGTTCAACGTGGCGGGCGCGGCCCCGACCCTGGCCGGAGCCACCACCACGGCGGCGTTCAACCTCGGCAACACGGGCGGCCCGTGGCTCGGCGGCACGGTGATCGACGCCGGCCGCGGCTTCGCCGCCACCGCCTGGGCGGGCGCGGCGATGACGGTGACGGCCATCGCCCTGGGCGCGATCGCGCTGCGCCTCCACACGCGCACGCCGCAGCCCCCGACCCGGGTGATCGCGTCGTCGACCCCGCAGGCACCGGACGCAGCCACCGCACGGGCCGCCACCCGCTGACCCCTGACCCGGCCGGGCACCGCCGAGCCCGGCCGCTACGCCGCCGGCCGCCCCTTCGGGCGGCGCAGGCCCGCGTCCGTCAGCCGGCGTACGAGCTCCTTGCTGCCGATCTCCACCGCGCCCGCGCCCACCGCGTCCGCGTAGCGGTGCGACGGCACGTCGTAGTGGTCGCGCTCGAACGCCTTCGCCGGGCAGCCGATCGACGCCGCGAAGGCGTGCAGTTCCTCGTACGAGACGTCGCTGACCAGGTGCGACCACATGCGGCCGTGGCCCGGCCAGGTCGGCGGGTCGATGTAGAGCGTCACCGGCGGCTCACCGGCCGGCGCCGAACACGGGGCCGAGGGCGCCGACCGCGGCGACCTTCACCCCTGCCTTGGCGCACACCCAGTGCGGATCGGGTCCCAACTCCGGGTCCACGTCCAGCGCGTGCGGATCGCCGTGCGAGCAGACCGGGCACAGCGGCCAGCGGCCGTACTTCGCCAGCAGCGCGTCCTGTACGTCCTGGGCTACGAGTCCGGGAAGGTAGTCGACCCCCTCCGGCCACTGCTCCACCCACCACCGACGGTGCGTGACCGAGTCCTCGACGAGGGAGACGACATCGGCGTCGGCGACCTCGCCCGCGGCGAGATCGGCGAGAACAAGTGCACGGGCGACGTGCAGCGCCTGCTCCAGTGGGGTCGCGTGGTCCATGGGCCCATTGTGGCCCCGTATGGGCCAAGTGGTGAAGGTCCGCCCCCACCGGTACCGAATGGTGCCTTGACCGCCACCCGGGCCGAAAATAGATTTCAAGAATGAGCGCCGACCCGAAAGTAACTTTCAGCGACGAAGTGGAAGGCGGCGCGACCGCATCCGCCGTCCCGCTGCGGGCCCGCGTCCGCAGCCTCGGCCCCTCCATGACCCGCTCCGTCCGGGCCGTCGCCGAAACCGTCGCCGCCGACCCCGCCGGCTGCTCCCGCCTCACCGTCAGCGCGCTCGCCGCGCGCACCGGCACGAGCGAGGCCACCGTCGTCCGCACCGCCCGCCTCCTCGGCTACCCCGGCTACCGCGACCTGCGCCTGGCCCTCGCCGCGCTCGCCGCGCAGCAGGAGTCCGGCGCGGCCCCCGCCGTCACCGCCGACATAGCCGTCGACGACCCCATCGCCGACGTCGTCGCCAAACTGGCCCACGAGGAGGCCCAGACCCTCGCCGACACCGCCGCCGGACTCGACCTCACCGCGCTCGCCGCCGCCGTCACCGCGCTCGCGACCGCCCGCCGGATCGACATCTACGGCGTCGGCGCCTCCGCCCTCGTCGGCCAGGACCTGGCCCAGAAGCTCCTGCGCATCGGCCTCGTTGCCCACGCCCACGGCGACCCCCACCTGGCCGTCACCGGCGCCGTCCAGCTGCGCCCCGGCGACGCCGCCGTCGCGATCACCCACTCCGGCGCCACCGGCGACGTGATCGACCCCCTCCGTACGGCCTTCGAGCGCGGCGCCACCACCATCGCGCTCACCGGCCGCCCGAACGCCCCCGTCTCCCACTACGCCGACCTCGTACTGGCCACCTCCGCCGCCCGCGAGACCCGGCTGCGCCCGGCCGCCATGTCCAGCCGGACCAGCCAACTCCTCGTCGTCGACTGCCTGTTCGTCGCCGTCGCGCAGCAGACGTACGAGACCGCCGCCCCCGCGCTCGCCGCCTCGTACGAGGCGCTCGCCCCCCGCCGATCCGCCAGGAGCCCCCGCCCATGACCGGCTCGCACACCGACAGCTCGTACACCGACAGCTCGTACACCGAAAGCTCGTACGCCGCACTCCGCGCCCAGCTCGACACCCTGACCACCGAGGCCTTCCGCCCCGAACTGGCCGAGATCGACCGGCAGTCCACCCTCGACATCGCCCGCACCATGAACGCCGGTGACGCCACCGTCCCGGCCGCCGTCGCCGCGCAGCTGCCGGGGATCGCCGCCGCGATCGACGCCATCGCCGTACGGATGGCCCGCGGCGGGCGGCTCGTGTACGCGGGCGCCGGCACGGCCGGCCGGATGGGCGTACTGGACGCCAGCGAGTGCCCGCCCACCTTCAACACCGACCCGGCGCAGGTCGTCGGCCTGATCGCGGGCGGGCCCGGCGCCATGGTCCGGTCGGTCGAAGGCGCCGAGGACTCCCGGGAGCTGGCCGCCGAGGACCTCACCGCGCTGGACATCGGACCGGACGACACGGTCATCGGCGTCTCCGCCTCCGGCCGCACCCCGTACGCGATCGGCGCCGTCGAGTACGCCCGTACGCGCGGCGCGCTCACCGTCGGCCTGTCCTGCAACGCCGGATCGGCGCTCGCCGCGGCCGCCGAGCACGGCATCGAGGTGGTCACCGGGCCCGAGCTGCTGACCGGGTCCACCCGGCTGAAGGCCGGCACCGCGCAGAAGCTCGTACTGAACCTCATCTCGACCATCACCATGATCCGGCTCGGCAAGACGTACGGGAACCTGATGGTCGACCTGCGCGCCTCCAACGAGAAGCTGCGCGCGCGGTCCCGCAGGATCGTGGCACTGGCCACCGGCGCGCCCGACGAGGAGATCGAGGCCGCGCTCGACGCCACCGGCGGCGAGGTCAAACAGGCCGTGCTCGTCCTGCTCGGCGGCGTGGACGGCCCGGCGGCGGCCGGACTGCTCACGGCCGCGCGCGGCCACCTCCGCGAGGCCCTGGCCCTGGCCCTGACTTCGGCTCGCTGACCTGCTGCCCCTGCCGCACCTCCTGCCCCTGCTGCCCCTGATGCCCCTGCTGACTGCCCCGTTTCCCCGACGCAAGGCGATCACCACATGTCCACTGACAAGAACCGCGCCACGGCCGCCGCGATCCTCCCCCTGGTCGGCGGCCCGGACAACATCAGCTCGGTCGCGCACTGCATGACCCGGCTGCGCATCGCGCTGCACGACCGCTCGCTGGTCGACGACGAGGGGCTGCGGGCGCTGCCCGCGGTGCTGGGCGTCGTCGAGGACGACACGTACCAGATCGTGCTCGGACCGGGGACCGTCGCCCGGGTGACCCCGGAGTTCGAGGCGCTGGTCGAGGAGGGCCGCGCGGCCGGGCACCCACCGCGTACGGCCGTCACCGCCGAGGAACTCGCCGCCCAGGGCGCCGCGTTGAAGCAGGCGCAGAAGGCCCGCAACAGCACCCCGGTCAAGCTGTTCCTGCGCCGGATCGCGAACGTCTTCGTCCCGCTGATCCCGGCGCTCATCGGCTGCGGCATCATCGCGGGCCTGAACGGCGTGCTGCTCAACACGGGTTGGCTGCCGGCCGTCGTCCCGGCGCTCGCCGCGATCGCGTCCGGGTTCATGTCGCTGATCGCGGTGTTCGTCGGCTACAACACGGCCAAGGAGTTCGGCGGTACGCCGATCCTCGGCGGGGCCGTCGCCGCCATCATCGTCTTCCCGGGCGTGGCGAAGATCGACGCCTTCGGCCAGCACCTCTCCCCCGGACAGGGCGGGGTCCTCGGGGCCCTGGCGGCCGCGTTCCTCGCCGTGCAGGTGGAGAAGGTGTGCCGCAGGTGGGTTCCGGAGTCGCTGGACGCGCTGGTCACCCCCACCCTCACCGTCCTGGTCTCCGGGCTGGTCACGATCTTCGGCCTGATGTTCCTGGCCGGTGAGGTCGCCACCGCCATCGGCTCCTTCGCCACCTGGATGCTCGCGGGCGGCGGCGCCTTCGCCGGGCTGGTCCTGGGCGGCCTGTTCCTGCCGCTGGTGATGCTGGGCCTGCACCAGGCCCTGATCCCCATCCACACCACCCTCATCGAGCAGACCGGCCACACCGCCCTCCTGCCGATCCTCGCCATGGCGGGCGCGGGCCAGGTCGGCGCGGCGCTCGCGGTCTACTGCCGCCTCCCGCGCAACCGGTCCCTGCGGACGACCATCAAGTCCGCGCTCCCGGCGGGCTTCCTGGGCGTCGGCGAGCCGCTGATCTACGGGGTCTCGCTCCCCCTCGGGCGCCCCTTCGTCACCGCCTGCGTGGGCGGCGCGGCGGGCGGCGCGTTCGTCGGGCTCTTCAACCAGCTGGGCGTCGCCTTCGGCTCGACCGCCATCGGCCCGTCGGGCTGGGCCCTGTTCCCCCTGCTGGACGGCGAATCCGGCGCGGGCGTCACCGTCGCCGTCTACGCGGGCGGCCTCGCGGTCGGCTACCTGGTGGGCTTCGCCGCCACCTGGTTCTTCGGCTTCACCCGCCAGATGCTGACGGACCTCAACACCGACCCGCAGCCCTCGGCGAACACCGCCCCGACCGCGGACGCCGACAAGGAACCGGCCATGACCTGACGGCGCCCTCGTCCGACGTGGCGGCCCGGCCCGTCAGGAAGTCGTTCCCGCCCTGACCCAGCCGTCGCCGCCGAGGGGGAACTCGTAGCCGGGCCGCCCGTTGTGACCGCTGGTACGGAAGGGCTTTCCGCTGTTGTCGATCCTGACGGTGCCGTGGCGGGACCCGCTGGACCAGGCGAGCTCCAGGTACCAGCTCACGTCGTACGCGGAGGCGTCGGCCTTGACGTAGAACACCTCCGGCTCGGACTCGCTCACCTTGAACGGGAAGTTCGGCTGCCCCGCCTCGGGTACGACGGCCGGGCGCACGGCGTCGAGGGCGACGGTGAAGGAGCGCGTCGGCACGCCGGCGCCGCAGCCGACGCCCGGGTAGCCCATGGCGTAGTCGTTCCAGGCGAGCGGCGCACGCTTGCCCGCCGTACGGACGGTCAGGCTGTCCAGGACCACGGTGTCCTTGCCGGAGCCCTGGAGGGTCAGCGTGACGTACTGCTCGCCCGCGGAAACGGCTCCGACCGCTCCCACCCACGCGGGCGCGTCCCGTTCCAGGGGTGGCGGGGCCACCTGGGCCGGAGGCTTCTCGATGAGGTAGTGCTGGCCGCACGGTGCTTCCCAGGTGTAGGGCTGGGTGGTCACCTTCACCGGCGTACCGGACGCGGTGTCGTCGCCGCGGCCGGCGGGGGACGGGCTCACCGCGGGGGCGGTGGGGGCGGTGCCGGCCGCCGGCACGGAGTCCGAGGGCGAGGCCGCCGACCGTGCCGCCTCGGGCGCCGCCGTCGTCCCGCCGTCCGTACGCTGCCCGCCGCCGTCCGCGAGGGACACGGCGCCGGCGGGGCGCTCCCGGACGTCGCCCTCTCGTGTCGGCAGGTACGCGGTGAGCGCGACCGCCGCGGCTACGACGGCCACGGCGATCCCCGCGAGGACGACCGTGCGGATCCGGCGGCGCCTCTTCGGCGCGGGCGGATCGTAAGGACCGGCCGGATCCGCCGACTCGGCCGGCGCGGCCGGATCCGCCGCATCCGCCGGCTCGGCCGGATCCGCCGGCTCGGCCGCATCCGCCGCATCCGCCGCATCCGCCGGAAGCGTCTCTACGGGCGCCTCCGCGCTCGGTGTCCTGGCGCCCGGCTCACCGCCCTTGCGCGGGCGGTTGGCGTCCGCCAGCACCCAGGCCCGGTGCAGTTCGACGAGTTCCTCGGGCCCTGCCTTGCAGAGGCGGGCGAGCCGTTCGACCGGTGCGTAGTCCGCGGGAACGACGTCGCCGATGCAGTACCGGTGCAGGGTCGACGTACTCATGTGGAGCCGCTTGGCGAGCGTTCCGTAGCTGAGCCCGGACCGGTCCTTCAGCTCTCGCAGCAGCCGGGCGAACCCGGCATCAGCAGTGTCTTCCGACACTGTTCCTCCCACCCCGTGTCCCGTCCCGCATCCCAGCGACAGGCTGTTTCAGCAGCTCAGAGCCTGTTTCAGCATCCCAGCGTCCCTGACCACCCCTCGGGTGTCGCGGCTGGGACGGATCACCGCACAGGCTGAGGTCATCCAAGCACACGGCTCCTGGCGCCGGTCTCGACAGACGGCCGCCCCTGCCGCGCCATATGAAAGGGAATCAGCCATGACCGCGCCCCGCATCCCCCGCACGGCCCGCACGACCCGCACGACCCGACGTCTCGCGAGTGCCGCCGTCGTCGCCCTCGCCGCGCTCGCCCTCACCGCGTGCCAGAACGGCACGGGCCTCAAGGACGGAGGAGCCGCGACCGCCTCGGACTCCACCCCGGCGACCCCCTCGCCGACGGGCACCACGAGCAATGCCCCGAGCACCCCCGCCCCGGGCTCCACGAAGACCGGTACCGGCACGGGCACAGGCACAGGCACCGGAGGCGCGAAGGGCGGCTCGCCGGACCCAACCGCCGCCGCGGGCAACCGCGTCCTGTGCAACGGCTCCAACACCGAGGTGACCGTCCAGCCGGTCGCCCGTCCGCTCAACCACATGCTGATCTCGGTGAAGAACACCGGCTCGAAGCCCTGCGACCTGACGTACTACCCGGTGCTCCGCTTCGACGAGATGCAGTGGGCCCCGGCCCCGCTGAAGGAGACCCACCCCCAGGCGGTGGTGTCCCTCGCGCCCGGCCAGTCGGGCCACGCGGGAGCCATGCTGGCGGCGGCCGACGGCAGCGGCGAGGGCGGAACGACCGGACAGAAGCTCACGATCGCCTTCCAGGGCCGTACGCCCAACAGCAGCGGCGGCGCCTCCGCCACCCCGTCCCTGCCGGCCAAGGGTGTCTACTACGACAGCTCGCTGACGGTCACGTACTGGCAGCAGAACATCGAGGACGCACTCGGCTCTTGAGCCGGAGCCTCGGCATACTCTCCGGCATGGAGATACCCCCCGTCGTCCCGCCCGGCCGGATGAGCGGGCTGCCCCAGACCGTGCTCGGCCTCCCGGGCGGCTGGCTCCTGCGGCCCTGGGAGCCGTACGACGCCCCCGCGCTGGTCGCCTCCGGCACGGACCCGGACATCCAGCACTGGAACCGCACGGGCCGGTTCACCGAGGCCCGGGCGGAGGAGCGCATCGCGCGCTACCGCGCCAACTGGGAGACCGAGAAGGCCGCGATCTGGGCGGTCGCCCCCGCCGCCGGCGTCCCGGCCGCCGGCCTGATCGGCCTGGCCGACCTCGATCTGCCCGGCGGAAGCGGCGAGATCCTGTACTGGCTGCTGCCCGCGGGCCGTGGCAGCGGTGTCATGGCCGGGGCCGTGGCCCGGGTCAGCCGCTGGGCCTTCGAGGAACTCGGCCTGCACCGCCTGCGCATCACCCACTCCGTGGCCAACCCGGCCTCCTGCCGCATCGCGGAAAAGGCCGGATTCCCCCTGGAGGGCACCATGCGCGGAGCCCTCCTCCACGCGGACGGCTGGCACGACGAACACCTCCACGCCCGCCTGCGCACGGACGGCCCGGCCCCCGCCTGAAGCTCGCCGCATGATCACACCATCGAGCTAACACACTGCGATGAACGCTTCACGAGTCCGCATATGCCAGCAGCCTATGCACATGTATTCCCTCACCCCACACGCCGGGCACGGCGGTAGCATCGGAAGTAGCATGGGTGGCATGAGTGAGCCCACCCAGAAGTACTCGATCTCGATGCCCCGCGACGTCGCCGAGGCCGCTCGCGCCCGCAGCGGCCCCTCGGGCCTGTCCGCCTACGTCACCGCCGCCGTGGCCCGCCAGATCGAGCGGGACAACCTGGCCGAGCTCATCGCCGTCGCCGAGGCGGAGATCGGCCCGATCACAGCCGAGGAAATCCGGGAGAAGGGCGACCTCCTCGTGCGCACGCACGAGGAAGAACCGGCCGTTACCGAAGACAGGCGGAGCGCCGCATGACGCCCCAGAAGGCCACCCCCGCCGGCACTCTCGTCCTCGACAGCGAGGGACTCGCGAAGTATGTCTCCCGCGACCGTGAAACCGTGGCCTGGCTGGCGGCAGCCCACGCCCGGGACGTGCGCGTCATCACCAGCACGGCCACCCTCGTCGAAGTGATCCACCCTCAGATCAACGTGCCGGCACTGAAGTGGGCGCTGTCCCGCGTGGTGGTCGAACCCGTCACGGAAGAGATCGCCCACCATGCCACCGATCTGCTCCGCGAAGCCGGACTGCACGGGCACAAGCACGCCATCGACGCCATGCTCGCCGCCACCGCGCTCGCGGCGCCCGGGCCCGTCACCGTCCTGACCTCCGACCCGGAGGACCTGACAGCCCTCTGCGGCAAACGCCTCGCCACGGTCAAGGTCTGACCACCCCCGCGGGGCCCGACCCGTCACGGCACGACCCGGCCGCGGTCCGCAGGAAGCGGACCAGGTCATCGACGCCGTAGCCGAGGCGCGGGCCCCGCTCGGCGGCCATGAGCAGCAGCTGGCCGACGATCTCGGCGCCCCAGCCGTCCGTACCGTCCGCCGACCACTCCCACAGCTTCTCGATCCCGAGGTCGGTCATGAGCAGCCCGTACTCGGCCCGGATCTCCCCGCACAGCTCGCCCACCGCGTCCAGCAGCCGCGCACCCGGCCGCTCGCACCGCAGCCCGAAGTACCCGCCGACGTCCTCGACCGCACAACCCGTCGGCGGCCCCGCCTTGATCCCCTCGTAGCGGGCGTCCGCGAACCGCGCGCCCTCCCCCACCGGCCAGTGGATCAGCGTGAACCGCTGCACGCCCGGCGCGGGCGGCTGCGCCCGCCCCGCCTTCACCCCGAACGCCTCCCGGACCAGGGCGGTCGCCTCCGCCTCCGTACCGGCCGTACGGCTCTCCCGCCGCCGCCCGTCGACCCCGACGGCCGTCCATACCCCGTCGCCCTCCTCGCACCGCACGCGTACGGAAAGCCCCGTGCCCGGGCGCTTCCACCCTTCGCCGAGCAGGGCGTGCTCCAGTCCCCGCAGCTTCCATCCGAGTTCGAAGCCCCATTCGGCGGCGGCGTCCCCGATCACGGGTTGGCCCGCTCGTGGAGCACGGCGGCCAGCCGGAGCGCGGTGTCCAGGTTGCAGCGGCCCAGGTCGACGAGCGGCAGGCCGTACGTACCGGCGGCCGAGACCCGCTCCACACCCAGCGAGGGGAACAGCACCCCCACCCCGGCCAGGGACTCCTTCAGCTGCCGAACGGCCTCTTCGGCCGCCTGCATCCGCTCCTGCGGAGACAGCACCATGACATGTCACCTTTCCACTCTGAGTGTTCAGCTTCGACACACAGAGTGGCGGCGGACTCGCTAGCCTTTCCACACGGACACCGCAACAACGGCACGTGTTGCCAGGAGAGTTGCCATGGCAGGTAAGAACCTAGACCCGTCCTCCTCACCCCGCGCCCTGCTCGGCGCCGAACTGCGCGTGGCCCGCGAACGCGCCGGCCTCAGCCAGGCCGAGCTCGGCGAACCTCTCTTCGTCAGCGGCTCGTTCATCGGCCAGCTCGAAGCGGGTACGCGGCGCATGCACATCGAATTCGCCCGGCAGATAGACGAGATCCTCGACACGAACGGCTTCTTCGTCCGCAACTGCGGGGCGGCGGCCAAGTCCAAGTACCCGGACCACTTCGCGGCGGCGGCCGAGGCCGAGGCTCTGGCGAAGGCCATCCGCGAGTACGCGCCTCAGATCATCCCGGGACTGCTCCAGACCGAGGCGTACGCACGCGAGGTCTGCCGCGCGTACCAGCCGACGGCGACGGAAGAGACCATCGACGAGCTGGTCAGGAACCGGCTGGCCAGGGCCGCCCTACTCAGTGACCCAACAACTCCCCTGTTGTGGTGCGTCCTTGACGAGGCAGCACTCCGACGGGCCGGGGAGAACCCGGCAATCCTGGCCGAGGCCCTGCGCCACATCGCGAGCCTGATTCGGTCGCGCAGAATCATCGTGCAGGTACTGCCGTTCAGCGCAGGCTTCCACGCGGGCCTGGACGGCGCCCTAAAACTCATGTCCTTCGACGACGCACCCCCACTCGCCTACGTGGACGGCATCGGGATGGGCCAGTTGTTCGACGATCCGGCCACCGTCGCCCGCCACACCCTGACCTACGATCTCCTTACGGCCAGCGCGCTGTCACCGCGCAAGTCCCTGGCCCTGATCGAATCGGTGGCGGAGGATTACGAACATGATCAGCACGCCTGAGTACGATCTGTCGGCAGTCACCTGGCACAAGTCCAGCTATAGCGGTGGCGACGGCGGCAACTGCCTGGAGATGGCCACTTGGCGCAAGTCCACCTACAGCGACGGCACTGGCGGCGACTGCCTCGAAGTCGCCGACGGCCACCCCACCCTCGTCCCCGTCCGGGACTCCAAGCAGCCCGACGGCGCCCACCTCGTGTTCGGCACGGCCGCTTGGAGAGCCTTCCTCTCCGCCCTCTGAGCGACCTCACCCATCCGGGCTAACTACGCGTCGCCGCGAGGGCGCGTTCCGTCATATGCCTCTAGCGCATGCGTCATCCGCACCCGAACGGAGCCGCATATGACGATTCAGTCGATCCGGAGGTGGGCTCACGGGGCACCATGGTGTCGACGAGGCGACGCCATGACCCCGAGCTTTGCCGAGCACCCACAGATGACGGTCGAGGAGTTCGAGCAGATCGCCCTAGCGACCCCGGAAACGGTGACCCTTGAGTTCATCCAGGGAAAGCTAGAGGTCAAGCCCGTGCCTGACGGCGACCACGACGAGATCATCATGTGGGTGCTGCAACAGTGCATGCAGCAGCGCCCCGAGCTGGGGCTCTACCAGGAGCGGGGGCTGGAGGTCGAGCGGTACCGGACGGGCCGCGCCCGGGTGGATGGAGCTCTGGCGCCCGTCGGGACGTTCGCCGGTGCGGGCGAGTGGGCCGATCCGGCAGGGGTCCTGATGGTGCTGGAGGTGACCTCCCACGACGCCGACACCGACCGGCGCGACCGCAAAGAGAAGCGCGACGGGTACGTGGCGGCCGGCATCCCGGTCTACCTGCTCATCGACCGGCAGAACTGCACGGTGACCGTCCACAGCGATCCCGGCGGCGGCTCGTACCGCGAGAGCCCTTCCTTCCCGCACGGCGCAACGGTCAAGCTCCTCGACCCCGTGGGCATCACCCTGGATACCGAGCCCCTGAAGGACTACGCGGCCTGACTCACCAGCCGATCGTCGGGGCCACGTCGAAGATCGGCGGGAGGCGGGCGTCGTCGTCGAGGTTGACGAACGTCCTGCCGTAGAGGGCGAACGACTCGCCCAGCCGGAGGCCTCGCAGGACCGTCGACTCACCGGTCGGCTTCCCGGTGCCCGGGTCGAGGTGCCAGAGGTGGGTGTACCCGCCCTCCGTGACCACGGCGATCCGGCCGGTCCGGTCGGCGGCCAGCGCGCGGATCCGCCAGTCGTGGTCGAAGGCGCGGGTCCACAGGTGGCGGCCGTCCTTCAGCGAGAACGCCGCCAGGACCTCGCGCTTCTCCCGTTCCGGGGCCGACGCGTACAGCACGTCACCTGCGACCAGCCACTCCGCCTCACCCGTGGTCGGGACGTACGGCGCCGGCGCCTCCGCCTCGGCGCGCGGGCGGCCCGCGTCGTCGAACAGCAGCAGGCGCCCGTCGCCGACGGCGGCGGCCGGGGAGGCCGACACGATGCGCGGGGATTCGTACCCGACCGGCATCGCGAACCGCCAGGCGACGGCGCCGGTGCGGGCGCCGAGCGCGAAGAGCTCGACACCCTTGTCGGTCCGGGCCAGGAGCAGGACCCGGTCGGGGCCGGCGGCGACCTCCATGGCGACGGCGCCCGCGGGCAGCGGGGAGCGCCACAGCTCGGCGCCGGTGACCAGGTCGTGGGCGAGTACGGCGTCCGCGGTCGCGGTCACGGCCAGGGAGCCTGCCGCGGACGGCTTGCCCACGAGTTTCGGAATGTCCTTGGTCCAGAGCTGCTTGCCGGACGTGACGTCCACCGCCACCAGGCGGTTGCCGCACGGGCCCTCCGCGGTGGTCAAGGTCAGCAGGCCGGTACCGGAGGGGGTGTCTCCGCTCATCGCGCATACCGCGCCGCCGGCCGGGGCGGGGAGGGCCCAGCCGTGGCGGCCCTCCCCGTCGTAGCCGGTCACACCGTCCGCGCGGCCCCGGATCACGAACCCCGTGGCCGGGTCCCCCGCCCAGGAGCCGAGCGGCTTCCCGGCGGCCCCGCCCTCCGGGACCTGGTACGAGAAGAGGTCCATGTGCGGGCCGCGCAGCCACGAGAATCCGAGCCAGCCGGGCCACAGCGCGACGAGCGCAACGGCGACGGCCACGGTCCAGCCGACGCCGGAGCGGTACCCGCGTCCCTTCACGGCCGACCACCACAAGCCGCCCGCGAC
Source organism: Streptomyces sp. NPDC090741 (assembly GCF_044769045.1). Classification (NCBI taxonomy): domain Bacteria; kingdom Bacillati; phylum Actinomycetota; class Actinomycetes; order Kitasatosporales; family Streptomycetaceae; genus Streptomyces; species Streptomyces sp. NPDC090741. The sequence continues at coordinate 425,617 of NZ_JBIVXF010000004.1, forward strand.
GAGCCCGGCGGCCACGGCCCACAGCACCAGCGGGCCCAGCCCGCGCGGGCATCCGCCGTCGACGCACACGAGGTCGGAGGCCATGTCCGCGGCGGTCAACTTCACACACAGGACGGCGTACAGCACCGCGACCGCGCTGAACGCGCAGGCCGCGGCGAGCCGTACGTGGTCCCTCAGCCGCTTCACGAGCGGCGGTGGCGTGTCCATGATCCCCCCGGCCCGCAGCCTAGCCGCGATCCGGCGGGGCATGCCCCGGCCCGTTCGCGGGCCGCCGCGCACGGGCCGGGGCGACTTCGTCAGAGCGCTCTGACGGTCAGAGACCGCCGGTGAACAGCAGCCTGTTGGGGGTGGCCGGGCTGACGCTGGTCAGAACGTCCTTGGTGGACTCGTCATCGAGGAAGGCCGCGACCTCGTCCGCCTCCGCCTCCGGGTGCTTCGCCACGTAGAGGGCCGCCACTCCGGCTACGTGCGGGGCGGCCATGGAGGTGCCGTCCAGCGAGACGGAGCCGCCGCCGAGCTTGGCCGAGAGGATGTCCTGGCCCGGCGCGTAGATGGAGACGCACTTGCCGAAGTTGGAGAAGTCCGTCTCCTGGTCGTACTTGGTGGTCGCCGCCACCGTCACCACACGGCTGGCCGAGGCCGGGGAGACCCCGCAGGCGTCGATGGAGGAGTTGCCGGCCGCGATGACCGGCAGCACGCCGCTGTCGGTGACCGCGTTGGCGGCGTTGTTGACGGCATCCGACTTGTCCCCGCCCAGGGAGCCGTTCATCACGGCGGGCTTCTTGGCGTTCTTGGCCACCCAGTCCATGCCCGCGATGATCCCCGACCACGTGCCCTTGCCGTCACAGCCCAGGACGCGGACGCTGACCAGGTTCGCCTTCCGCGCGACCCCGTACGTCTTGCCGGCTACCGTGCCCGCGACGTGCGTGCCGTGGCCCTGGCAGTCCTGGCCGAGGCGCCCGTCGTTGACGGCGTCGTAGCCGAAGGTGGCGCGGCCGCCGAACTCGGTGTGGGCGTAGTCGATGCCGGTGTCGAGGATGTACGCGGTCACCCCGGCGCCGTTGCCCTCGGTGGTGAAGTCGTTGTCCAGCGGCAGGTTCTTCTGGTCGATCCGGTCCAGGCCCCACGACGAGGACGGCGCCCGCATACCCGGCGTCTTGGTCGGCGTCGGCACGGACTGGACCGCGGCGTCCTCCTCGACCGACTTCACCCCGAGGCTCACCCGGATGATCTGCAACTGGAGCGGGGTCAGCGGGACCGCGAAGCCGTTCATCGCCGACGTGTAGACGAACGACGGCTTCAGGCCCAGCCTCGTCGCGGCCTTCGCCGCGTCCACGCCCTTCTCCAGGGTCACGATGTACTTGCCGGGGACCGCGTTCGCCGAGGTGTGCAGCGGGACCGGAGTCGGTTCCGGGGTGTCGGCGGAGGCCGAACCGGCCGCGACCGGGGTCACGGTGAGGAGCGCGGCGGTGGCCAGGCGTGCGAGCAGGCGCATGGAAAGAACTCCCTGAAGGGCGCGGAGGATCGGCATGAGAGAGCCGCCCCGCGGCGAGGAGCGCCTGACCGGGTGAGGCCTTCCGTTCCATGGGTGCCACTGCGGCGCGTTCTGAACCACCGCCCACCGCCCGGCCGATCGGCCGGTGTCCTCGTGAACACGCCCTGTCTCACAAACTGCAGAAAGGGTTATCCCCCTGTGGCGTCAAGCCCGTGCCCCCGCGGTCCCGACCCGCACCGCCGACGGGCCGCCGGCAAGATCACCCGTATGGTCCGCCCCCACACAAGCGAGCGCACGGCCGGTGCGCCCCCGGGGCTCCCGCCACCCCCGCAGACGTCGTTGACCTGCGCCGTTGCACGTGATGGCCTCGCCCCATGCGCACCCGTCTGAGCCGGGCCCTGCCCGTGGCCGCCGTCGTCCTGGCCGCCTTCTCCGCCCTGCCCGTGTCGGCGGCCGGAGCCGCCGTGCCGGCGCCCGCGCCGTACGCGGCTCCCGTCGACCACCCCACGTACATCGTCACCGTACGGAAGGACCTCGACCCGGCCGACGTGGCGCAGCTGGTCGGTGCCACCCCGGTCCACGTGTTCCGCTCCGCCCTGCACGGCTTCGCCGCCCCGCTCAGCCCCGGCCAGGTCGCGGCCCTGCACGCGCTGCCGGGCGTCGAGGCCGTCGAGGAGGACGGCACCGCCTCGGCCGGCTGACGGGCGCCCGGCCGTTCCGCCTCCCTGCCCGCCACTTAGGGTGAGGGCGATCAACTCATCGGTTGATCGGGGGAGTCGGGGGGAAGCCGATGAACAGCGCGACCGAGGTGTTCCAGCCCCTGCGGGAGGACGATCCGCAGACCGTTGCCGGCTACCGCCTCGCGGCCCGGCTCGGTGCGGGCGGCATGGGCCGGGTCTACCTGTCGCACACCCGGGGCGGCCGCCCCGTGGCGATCAAGGTGGTGCGGCCGGAGCTGGCCGAGGACCCGGCGTTCCGACGGCGGTTCCGCCGGGAGGTGGAGGCGGCCCGGCGGGTCCGGGGTGCGTACACCGCCGAGCTGATCGACGCCGACGCGGACGGAACGCCGCCCTGGCTGGCCACCGTGTACGTGCCGGGGCCCTCGCTGTCGGAGGCCGTGGCCCGGCGCGGACCGCTGCCGGTGCCCGCGGTGCTGTGGCTGGTGGCCGGGGTGGCCGAGGCCTTGGAGGTCATCCACGGTGCGGGGATCGTGCACCGCGATCTGAAGCCGTCGAACGTACTGCTGGCCGCCGACGGGCCCCGGGTCATCGATTTCGGCATCTCGCTGGCGTCCGGTACCACCTCGCCCACCGCCACGGGCAGCGCCATCGGCACGCCCCAGTACATGGCGCCCGAGCAGGCGCTGGCAGGCGAGACGACGGCGGCCACCGATGTCTTCGCGCTGGGCCAGACGGCGGCGTTCGCCGCGCTGGGCGAGCCCTTGTACGGAGACGGCCCCTCCGTCAGCGTGCTGTTCCGGATCGTGCACTCCGACCCCGACCTGTCCCGGCTGCCGGAGTCGCTGCGCCCGCTGATCGCCCGGTGTCTGGCAGCCGATCCGGACGATCGCGCCACCCCGGCGGAGATCGTGGCGTGGTGCAGGCAGCGGCTGGGCAAAGACGCGGACGCGGGCGGCGGTCCGGCCGTCTGGCGGGAGGTGGCGGGGCCGGAGCCGGAGGTCCCGGCCCCGGTACCGCACCCCACCCCGGTCCACACACGGGCCCTGGACCCGCAGCCGCCGCAGCCGTCCCCGATGGCCTGGCAGCCGCCGATGACGACGCCGCTCACGCCGCAGGAGCGGCGGGGGCGCAGGCGGCGTACCGCTCTGATCGTCACCGCGGCGGTGACGGCGTCGGCAGCCCTGCTGACAGGGCTGGCCTGGACGGTCATGGACGCGGCGGACCGGGTACGCGAACGGAGCGCGGCCGCGGCCACGTCCCCCGGCCCGGCGAGCGGCGGCAAGGCCACCGGAGCCGGTGGAGCCGCATCGAGTACGCCCAAGGCCTCCAAGCCGCCCGCGCCCGTCCCCTACCCCCAGGTCTGGCTGGACGAGAAGAACTCGATCGGCATCACGGACCCGGTCAAACGGCAGGACCGTACGGGGGACATCCGCCTGGACTGCGAGAAGAAGAGCTGTGAGCTGGTGAGCGACACGAGCGTGCTCGTCCAGCTGTACGCCGACCCCGGCACCGGCAACCTCGACACGTGCGGCCTCCTCACGAAGGCCTCCACCCAGCACACGCTCCCGCTGGCCGCAGCGGCGCCCGGCACCGAGATCTGTGTCCGGCACCCCTCGGGAGACATCGCGCTGCTCGTGATCCAGATCAAGTCGGTCGTACGGCTGAACGGCCTGCCCGACTGGATCAGCGCGGACATGACGCTCTGGCGCGCGGCCTGACGGCGGCCCACCCGCCGGGAGATCAGCCCCGGGCGGCCTCGATGAAGGCGCGGATCAGGTCGGGGTCCTTCACCCCGCGCTCCCGCTCCACCCCGCTGGAGACGTCCACGCCCCAGGCGCCGGTGGTTTCCACGGCCTCCCGGACGTTCCCCGGGGTCAGCCCGCCGGCCAGCAGCCAGCGGCCCTCGGGGGCGGTGAACTCCGCCGAGCCCCAGTTCCACGGCTTGCCGGAGCCGGGGTCCGGGGCGTCGAGCAGCAGCAGGTCCTCCCCGTACTCCCCGCAGCGCTTCACGTGCTCGGCGGTGGCCCGCAGCAGGGTCCGGCCCTCGGCGCGCAGCGCCTCGTAGTACTCCGGGCCCTCGTCCCCGTGCAGCTGCACTCCCCGTACGCCGCTCTCCCCGGCCAGCCGCCGCACCTCCTCGACCGGCTGCCCCCGGAACACCCCGACGGTCAGCACCGAGTCCGGTACCCGCGCCGCGAGCTCCCGCGCCTCGGCGGCGCCGATCGTACGGGGGCTCCCCGGCGCGAAGACGAACCCGACGGCATCGGCCCCGGCCGCCACGGCCACGTCGACGTCCGGCCCGGTCTTCAGACCACAGATCTTCACGAACAGCTCGCTCATCCCCCCAGTCAACCAAAGCCCCGCGTCAATGGTGAAGGACCGTCTCATTCGAAGGGGTCAGGTGTCCGCACGGTACGTATCATGTCGTCAACGACATAATACGGTCGCCGCATGTATGCGATCGAGGTGGAGCCGGAGGTGCGAACCTGGCTCGAACTACTGCCGATCAGGCAGTACCGAAAGGTCGAGGAGTACGCGGACCTGCTGAGCGTCCACGGAGTCCTCACCCCCATGCCTTTCGCCCGTCCGCTCAGAGACGGGGTCTACGAGCTGCGGCCCACGCTGGACGGTGTTGCCACGCGCATCACCTACTGGTTCGCTCCGGGCCGCAGGATCGTGCTCCTCACCGTCTTCCGCAAGACGCGGATGCACGAGTCGAGCGAAGTCAGCCGGGCAGTGGCCGCCCGTATCGTGTGCGAAAGGGAGCACGGCCCGGCCCGCACGACGTACATCCGCGGCGAGGAAGGGGACGCGTCATGAACCACGCCCGCTGGAAGCTGGCCCGTGAGAAGAAGGCCACGACCGAGTACACCGAGCCCGCCGAGGTCGAGGCCGAGAGGGCCGAGATCCGCCTGGCCATGGCCTTCGCCAAGGCCGTGTACGACCGGCGCAAGGCGTTGGGGCTGTCCCAGGCCCAGCTGGCCGAGCGAGCCGGGCTCACCCAGGCGAAGATCTCCCGCGTGGAAGGCGCCGACGCCGTACCCACGCTCCCCCTTCTGCGCCGCCTCGCGCACGCCTTGGACGCCTCTCTGAACATCGCCCTGGGCGAGGACCACGAAGAGGTCACCTTCGTCGCACGACGAGTGGCATAGGCAAGGCACGTGCCGTTGAATGCGTTCGAGGACCTCCTGCGCACCGTCGAGGAGATGGACACACCGGACGGGTTCAAGGCCGAGCTCATCCGAGGGAAGATCATCGTTTCGCTCTGGCCCGAGCTGCGCTACTCCCGCCCCATGCGCGCGCTGCGCCTACAGCTGGAGTCCCACGCTCAGGACGGTCACATCGTGGAGACCGCACCCTTCCTCTTCCGGTTCTCGGCAGCGGAGCGCGCCTACGGGCCCGACCTCTTCGTGGCGGACGAATCGGCCTTCGAGGGCGAGGGCCGGCACGCGGACGGAGCGGCGCTGTCGCTGGTCGGGGAGTTCACGTCCGTCTGCAGATCCCCGAGCCCTTCGACTTCTCCCTCGGCACCACCGGCTTCCAGATGACGGGAAACGCCCGAGGGCGGCACCCCCCTGTACGGGGAGTGCCGCCCTCGGTCGAAGAACAGCCGATCAGCCAGGGGCCGATCAGAAGTCCATGTCACCGCCCGGCATGCCGCCGCCCGCGGGGGCACCGGCCTTCTCGGGCTTGTCGGCGATGACGGCCTCGGTGGTGAGGAAGAGGGCCGCGATCGACGCCGCGTTCTGCAGCGCGGAGCGGGTGACCTTCGCCGGGTCGATGATGCCCTCGGCGATCATGTCCACGTACTCGCCGGTCGCGGCGTTCAGGCCCCAGCCGACGGTCAGGTTGCGGACCTTCTCCACGACGACGCCACCCTCGAGACCACCGTTGACGGCGATCTGCTTGAGCGGGGCCTCCAGGGCGAGCTTCACGGCGTTGGCGCCGGTCGCCTCGTCACCCGACAGGTCGAGCTTCTCGAAGACCGAGGAAGCCTGGAGCAGGGCCACGCCACCACCGGCGACGATGCCCTCCTCGACGGCCGCCTTCGCGTTGCGAACGGCGTCCTCGATGCGGTGCTTGCGCTCCTTGAGCTCCACCTCGGTCGCGGCGCCGGCCTTGATGACGGCCACGCCGCCGGCCAGCTTCGCGAGGCGCTCCTGGAGCTTCTCGCGGTCGTAGTCCGAGTCGGAGTTCTCGATCTCGGCGCGGATCTGGTTGACGCGACCCTGAACCTGGTCGCTGTCGCCCGAACCGTCGACGATCGTGGTCTCGTCCTTGGTGATGACGACCTTGCGGGCGCGGCCGAGCAGGTCCAGGCCCGCGTTCTCGAGCTTGAGGCCGACCTCCTCGGAGACGACCGTGCCGCCCGTGAGGATGGCGATGTCGCCGAGCATGGCCTTGCGGCGGTCACCGAAGCCCGGGGCCTTGACGGCGACGGAGCGGAAGGTGCCGCGGATCTTGTTGACGACCAGGGTCGACAGGGCCTCGCCCTCGACGTCCTCGGCGATGATCAGCAGCGGCTTGCCGGACTGCATGACCTTCTCAAGGAGCGGCAGCAGGTCCTTGACCGAGCCGATCTTCGAGTTGACGATCAGGATGTACGGGTCGTCGAGCGACGCCTCCATACGCTCCATGTCGGTGGCGAAGTACGCCGAGATGTAGCCCTTGTCGAAGCGCATGCCCTCGGTGAGCTCAAGCTCCAGACCGAAGGTCTGGGACTCCTCGACGGTGATGACGCCTTCCTTGCCGACCTTGTCCATGGCCTCGGCGATGAGCTCGCCGATCTGGGTGTCGGCGGCGGAGATGGAGGCCGTGGAAGCGATCTGCTCCTTGGTCTCGACATCCTTGGCCTGCGCCAGCAGGGCGGCGGAGACGGCCTCGACGGCCTTCTCGATGCCGCGCTTGAGGGCCATCGGGTTGGCGCCGGCGGCCACGTTGCGCAGGCCCTCGCGGACGAGCGCCTGGGCGAGCACGGTGGCGGTGGTCGTACCGTCGCCCGCGACGTCGTCCGTCTTCTTGGCGACTTCCTTGACCAGCTCGGCGCCGATCTTCTCGTACGGGTCCTCGAGCTCGATCTCCTTGGCGATGGAGACACCATCGTTGGTGATCGTGGGGGCGCCCCACTTCTTCTCAAGGACGACGTTGCGACCCTTGGGGCCAAGGGTGACCTTGACGGCGTCGGCGAGCTGGTTCATCCCGCGCTCGAGACCGCGCCGGGCCTCCTCGTCGAACGCAATGATCTTGGCCATCTGAAGTGGTCCTCCAGGACTGGGGTTCCCCCTGCACGTCGGTACGAGGGGAGGGTTGGATTGCTCCGGACCGCGCCCGCGCCCGCGACGGACGGCCTGCGTGCCCGGCGGTTCCTTCCCGCCGGACCGTGCGGGCCTCACCGACCCGGTCCTGTGTAGTAGCACTCTCACCAGGAGAGTGCTAACGCCAATGATTAGCACTCGACCCCTCCGAGTGCAAGCGGCTTCGGGCGCACGGCCCGGCCGCCGCCCGGCGCGGAGGCCGGACATGCGTCGAGGGTCCACATCCCTCCTCCAGGATGTGGACCCTCGTACGTAATGCGTCGCTGGTCGATCGCGCCGGGGCTAGACGGCGAGCTTGACCATGTCCGCCTGCGGACCCTTCTGGCCCTGCGAGATCTCGAACTCGACCCGCTGACCCTCTTCAAGGGTGCGGTACCCGTCCATCTGGATGGCGCTGTAGTGGACGAACACATCCGCACCACCGTCGACCGCGATGAAGCCGTAGCCCTTCTCCGCGTTGAACCACTTGACGGTGCCCTGAGCCATGCCTAACTCCCCTATTACTGGCCCTTGCGCAGGACCGCACTTCGCGGTCCCGGGTCAGAACTTGCGCCGGAACGCCTCGACCGGGGCTGAATGTATCCGCACCGCTGCTGTCTGCAACAGGTCAATCCGACGAGAATTCTGGACACGGGGATACATTGAAATAGAGTGAAAAGTTGGCATATTCCCGGGCAACTCGGACCCGGCATATCTCGCCAAAGCCCCATACCGCACTTGCACATTGACTCAATGTCAACCATCACGCGACCCGCTCATATGCGGCGGGCAAGAACGGCGGAGGGGACTTCCCCAACTCTACCGCGCCCAACCAAGCAGAATTACCCCCTCCGCTTTTACCGGAGGGGGTAATTCTGGGCTTTCGCGTGTTAGCAGCCGCCGGCGACGGCGGGAATGATCGAGACGCCCGCGCCGTCCGGCGTCACCGCGTCCAGACCGCCCTCGAAGCGCACGTCGTCGTCGTTGACGTAGACGTTCACGAAGCGGCGCAGCTTGCCCTGGTCGTCCAGGACGCGGGCGGCGATGCCCGGGTGGCTCACTTCCAGGGAGGCGATGACCTCGGAGAGGGTCGCGCCCTCGGCGGAGACCTCGGCCTGGCCGCCGGTGTAGGTGCGCAGGATGGTGGGGATGCGGACGTTGACGCTCATGGCGCTACCGCCTTTCCGGGTGCGAGGGGGAGATCGGGGATCAGGCCAGGCCGGCGGCGCGGAACGCGTCCAGGCTCGGGCGGATGGTGGCGGTCTGCCCGCTGTCCGCAGCCACCGCCTCCAGGGTCTTGAGGCCGTCACCGGTGTTGAGGACCACCGTGGTCAGCGCCGGGTCGAGCTGCCCGTTCTCGATGAGCTTCTTGGTCACGCCGACGGTCACGCCGCCCGCGGTCTCGGCGAAGATGCCCTCGGTCTGCGCGAGGATCTTGATGGCCTCGACGACCTGCTCGTCGGTGACGTCCTCGACGTAGCCGCCCGTACGGCGGGCGATGTCCAGGACGTACGGGCCGTCGGCCGGGTTGCCGATGGCGAGCGACTTGGCGATGGTGTTCGGCTTCTGCGGGCGGACCACGTCGTGGCCGGCCTTGAAGGCGGTGGAGACCGGGGAGCAGCCCTCGGCCTGCGCGCCGAAGATCTTGTACGGCTTGTCCTCGACGAGCCCGAGCTTGATCAGCTCCTGCAGACCCTTGTCGATCTTCGTCAGCTGCGAGCCGGACGCGATCGGGATCACGATCTGGTCGGGCAGCTGCCAGCCGAGCTGCTCGCAGATCTCGTACGCCAGGGTCTTGGAGCCCTCGCCGTAGTACGGACGCAGGTTGACGTTGACGAAGCCCCAGCCCTCGCCGAGCGGGTCGCCGATGAGCTCGGAGCAGAAGCGGTTGACGTCGTCGTAGTTGCCCTCGATGCCGATGAGGTCGCCGCCGTACACACCGGCCATGACGACCTTGCCCTGCTCCAGGTCGTGCGGGATGAACACGCAGGAGCGGAAGCCGGCCCGGGCGGCCGCGGCGCCGACGGCGCCGGCCAGGTTGCCGGTGGAGGAGCAGGACAGGGTGGTGAATCCGAAGGCGCGGGCGGCCTCGACGGCGATGGCCACGACGCGGTCCTTGAAGGAGTGCGTCGGGTTGCCGGAGTCGTCCTTGACGTACAGCTTGCCCGTGACGCCGAGCTCCTTGGCCAGGTTGGCCGCGTCCACGAGCTTGGTGAAGCCGGGGTTCAGGCTGGGCTTGGAGGCCACGTCCGCGGGGACGGGCAGCAGCGGGGCGTAGCGCCAGATGTTGTTCGGGCCGGCCTCGATCGCGGCGCGCAGCGCCTCGGGGTCTGCGGTGGGAAGGTCGTAGGCGACTTCCAGCGGACCGAAGCACTCGACGCAGGCGAAGATGGGTCCGAGTTCGAATCGGGTACCGCACTCACGACACGAGAGGCCGGTGGCAGGTCCGAGATCGACAGAGGTGGCAACAGTCTGTGCAGCCATGATGGCGAGGCCCTTTCTCCTCATCTTCCCCATGGCGCACTTCGCCATGAGACGGAATTGGCACCTTCCCTAGCCGGGGACCTCGCTGCCGCAAGCAAGCGCGAGAACCGACTGGAGGGTTGCCGGGGCTTCAACGGGCCGTGTCCCTCTGCCCCTCTGGATGAGCGGTATGGCACCGGGCCGCGCGCTCTGCGGCGCGTCCGGGCGTTTGTACGCGGGGACCCCCGGCATGCGGTGGTCCTTCGCGTTGTTCAAGACTGTAACTGAAGGTCCGGGCGGTTGAGACAGCCGTCCGAACCGCGAGATGGATCACTTTTCGGCCGAAACCGCCGAGGAGCGAGCGACGACCAGGGAGTGCTGAACGTGCTGGAAGAGGTGGAGCGCTGGTTCGCGGACCGCTCCTGGTCCGCGGCCGACCGACCGCTCGACCAGCTGCTTTCCGCCAAGCGGGCGGCGGGCACCACGGTCAGCGTCGTCCTGCCCGCGCTCGACGAGGAGGAGACGGTCGGCGCGATCGTCGAGGTGATCCGGCGCGATCTGATCGACGGGCTTCCGCTGCCGCTGGTCGACGAACTGGTCGTGATCGACTCGGGCTCCACCGACCGGACCGCCGAGGTGGCCGCCAAGGCCGGCGCCCGGGTGGTGCACCGCGACGACATCCTGCCGCGGATCCCGGCCGTGCACGGCAAGGGCGAGGTGCTGTGGCGCTCGCTGCTGGCGACCACCGGGGACGTCGTCTGCTTCGTGGACGCGGACCTGCGGGACTTCTCCTCCGCCTTCGTGTCCGGAACCGTGGGCCCGCTGCTGACCGAGCCCGACGTGCAGTTCGTCAAGGCGATGTACGACCGCCCGCTCGGGGACGCTCCGGGCCAGGGCGGCCGGGTCACCGAGCTGGTCGCCCGTCCGCTCCTCAATCTCCACTGGCCGCAGCTGGCCGGCTTCGTCCAGCCGCTGGGCGGCGAGTACGCCGTGCGCCGGGCCCTGCTGGAACGTTTGCCCTTCCCCGTCGGGTACGGGGTCGAGCTCGGCCTGCTGGTGGACGCGCTGCACACCGTCGGACTGGACGCGCTGGCCCAGGTGGACGTGGGCGTACGGCTCCACCGCCATCAGGACGGCCGGGCGCTGGGCCGCATGGCCGCGGCGATCTACCGGACGGCGCAGCTGCGGCTCTCGCGCGGGCATCTCGTACGGCCGGAGCTGACGCAGTTCGAGCGCGGCCCGGAGGGGTTCACGCCGCGCACGTACGCCGTGGACACCGAGGAGCGGCCGCCGATGGCCGGGGTCAAGGAGTACTCCGGTCGCCGGGTGGCGTGAGGGAACTGACGTTTGAGCGGGCGGGCCCCGGGCTAGGTTCGCCGCATGGCTTCCCAGGTACTCGTTGCAGCGAACCGCGGCCCGCTCTCCTACGCACTCGACGACGACGGCACCCTCACGGCCCGGCGCGGCGGGGGCGGACTCGTCTCCGGCCTCTCCGCCGCCCTCGCCCGCCAGCCGGAGGCGCTGTGGATCTGCGCGGCGCTGTCGGACGCGGACCGGGAGGCGGTCCGCCGGTGCGTTTCCGAGCCCGGCGTCCGGATGCTGGACATCGATCCCACGACGTACGACGACGCGTACAACGGCATCGCGAACTCGGTGCTGTGGTTCACCCACCACCACCTGTACGACATCCCGCGCGAGCCGGTCTTCGACGCGCGGTTCCGGCGGCAGTGGCAGTCGTACGCCGCGTACAACCACGCCTTCGCGCTGGCGCTGGCCGAGGAGGCGGGCGAGGGCGCGGCGGTGCTCGTGCAGGACTACCACCTGGCGCTGGTCCCGGGTGAGCTGCGGGAGCTGCGGCCCGACCTGAAGATCAGCCACTTCACGCACACCCCGTGGGCCTCGCCGGAGTTCCTGGAGATGCTCCCCGACGACATCCGCTCGCAGCTGGTGTGGGGGATGCTCGGAGCGGACATCGTGGGCTTCCACACCTGGGCGTGGGCGGACAGCTTCATGGCCGGCGCACACCTGGACGACGAGCGGGGCGTGGCCGAGCCGTGCTCCCCGCCGGGGACGGGTGAGCGGTTCGTCGAGAAGGTCCCGCGCGGCCCGGTGCGGCACCGGCGCACGGACGTGGCCGTGTACCCGCTGGGCGTGGACGGGGACGAGCTGCGGGCGCTGGCGCACCGGCCGGAGGTGAACGACAAGCTGGCGGCGCTGCGGGCGGAGGCCGGGGACCGCAAGACGATCGTCCGGGTGGACCGGACGGAGCTGTCGAAGAACATCATTCGGGGGCTGCTGGCCTACCGGGAGCTGCTGACGGTGCACCCCGAGTGGCGCGGGCGGGTGGTGCACCTGGCGTCGGCGTACCCGTCCCGGCAGGACCTGGCGGTGTACCGGTCCTACACGGAGGCGGTACGGGAGCTGGCGGAGCGGATCAACGAGGAGTTCGGTACGGAGGACTGGCAGCCGGTGCTGGTGTCGGTGCAGGACGACTTCGCCCGCTCCCTGGCGGCGTACCGGCTGGCGGACGTGGCGCTGGTCAACCCGGTACGGGACGGGATGAACCTGGTGGCGAAGGAGATCCCGGTGGTGTCGGACGCGGGGTGCGCCCTCGTGCTGTCGACGGGTGCGGGGGCGTACGGGGAGCTCCGCGAGGACGCGCTGACGGTGAACCCGTACGACGTGACGGCGACGGCCGAGGCCCTGCACGCGGCGCTGGCCATGCCGGCGGGTGAGCGGCTTGAGCGCACGAAGCGCCTGGCCGCCGCCGCCACGGCCCTCCCCCCGACGGACTGGTTCACGGCCCAGCTGGACGCCCTGCGCGAGGCGTGACCGCCGCCGCGGTGCGGGGCCCTGAAGGCCCCGCGGGGCCCCGTCAGCCGCGGATGGCCTCGGCCAGGACGGCCAGGAAGTCCGCCACCGCGCCGGGGCCCGGCAGGACCAGGTCCGCCCGGGCGGCGAGCTCCGGGACCTCGGCGGAGCCGCTGCACACCAGCAGCCCGGGCAGACCGTCGGCCCGGCGCTTCTCCACCGCGGAGTACGCGGCGAGGTCGCCGAGGTCGTCGCCCGCGTACAGGACCGCCTCCGCGCCCCGTTCCGCCACGAACTCCGACAGGGCGACACCCTTGTCCATGCCCGGCGGACGCAGCTCCAGGACCGCCCGGCCCGGCTCCACCATGAGCCCGTGGCGGGCGGCCAGTTCGGCCAGGGGTTCGCGCAGCGCCGCGAAGGCCGCCGCCGGGTCGTCCGCGCGCCGGGTGTGGACGGCCAGCGCCCGGCCCTTCTCCTCGATCCAGGTACCGCGCCAGGCGCCGATGGAGTCCAGGAACCCGGGCAGCTCGGCCCGTACGGCGGCGACTCCCGGGTGCTCGGCCGGCGCGTGGACGATGCCGGTCACCGCGTCCCAGCGCTCGGCGCCGTAGTGGCCGAGGACGACGAGGTGCTCCAGCCCGGGGACACCGGCGAAGCCCCCGTAGCGGACGGCGACACCGGCCGGCCGGCCGGTGATCACGGCCACCGAGTCGACCTCGGGGGCGAGTGCGGAGAGGGCCGGGACGGCCCTGGGGTGGGCCCGGGCCTGGTCCGGGTCGGGGACGATCTCGGCGAGGGTGCCGTCGAAGTCGAGTGCGACGACGGAACGGCGGGGTGCGCGGAGCAGGGCTTCGAGGCCCTCGCGTCCGGCAGCGGTGACGGGCATCGGCAAGTCGTGCGGATGGCTCCCCATACGGACGACCCTAACGGCCCCGCCGGGTCACGGCTACGGCGCGCGAGGGCCTGGCGAAGGCCTGGGGGTGACCGTCCCTCAGCGCCGGGCCCGCTGGGCCTCGCGGATGCGGCGGAGCCGGTTGACGGTGCCGGGGGCGTGGGCCAGCGCCCGCGGGTCGTCCATCAGCACGTTGAGCAGCTGGTAGTAGCGGACCGGGGTGAGCCCCAGCCCTTCCCGTATCGCCCGCTCCTTGGCCCCGGGCCCGGGCCAGGTGCGTCCCTCGTACGCGAGCACCGCGGCCTCGGTGGCCGTCAGCCCCACGTCGTCCGTCATACCGCCAGATTAACGCCGCCCTGTGACACCCACCCGGCCCACACCCACCCGGCCCACGCCCCTCGGGCCACACCGCTCGGGCCACGCCCCTCGGCCCACGCCGCTCGGACCACGCCCCTCGGCGCCCGCCCTCAGTGCGCGTCCGCCCTGCGCGCCGACTCCGCGATGTCCTCCAGGACCTTCGCCGGCTGCCCTCCCGGCTGCACGCTCTTGCCGATGTTCTGCTTGACGTCCTCGCTCACCCCGGCCCAGGACTTCTTGCCGACCGGGTAGAGCCGCGCGTTCGGCAGCGCCTGCAGGAACGTCTTCAGCTGCGTGGCCGAGCCGCCCGTACTGGCGTCCATCGCCCGGTAGCCGGTCGTCGTGACCGGCAGCAGGTCGTACTTGTTGGTGAAGGCCGTCACGTTCTTCGCCTCGTACAGGTAGTCCAGGAACTTCCCGGACTCCTTGCGGTGGCCGTTCTTGAAGGCCATCACCCAGTCCGCGACGCCCATCGCCGGGTGGTCGGTCCCGTCGGCGGTCGGCATGGCCACCATGCCGAATTTCACGCCCTTCTCCGCCGCCTGCTTCAGCAGCGTGGGGTGACCGTTGAGCATGCCGACCTCGCCCCGCGTGAAGGCGTCGAACGCCGCCTGCCGGTCGGTCTTCGCCGGTTCCAGCGGTCCGGTCAGCCCCTGGCCGACCATCTTGTCGCGCAGGAACTCGAACGTCTTGATGTTGTCCGCGGAGTCGATCGAGTAGGCCTCTTCGTTGTCGGTGTAGCCGCCACCGCCCGCGAGCATCCACATCATCGTCTCGGCCTGCGCCTCCTCGCGGCCCAGCGGCAGCGCGAGCGGCGTCGGCACGCCCGCGGCCTTGAGCTTCTTCGCGGCGGCCTCCAGGTCGGTCCAGCTCTTCGGCTGCCAGCCGCCCTTGGCGTCCTTCGGCATGACCCCGGCGTCCGTCAGCAGCTTCTCGTTGTAGAAGAGCAGGCGGGTGCTGGCCACGAAGGGCATCCCGTACTGGACCCGCCGGACCTTGCCGGCGTCCGCGAGCGGCGCCAGGAAGTCGGCCTCGGTGCTGACGGAGAGCAGCTCCTCCGCCGTGTAGAGCTTGCCGGCGGCCGCGTAGTCGGCGTAGGCGCCGATCTGCGCGATGTCGGGGGCCTTGCCGGCCTTGACCATCTCCGCGACCTTGGCGTCGACCTCGGACCAGGAGTAGACGCTGACCTCGACCTTGACGCCGGGGTGGTCCTTCTGGAAGCCGGCGGCGAGGTCCTTCCAGTAGCCCGCCGAGGAGTTCTGCGGATTGTCCCCGTAGTCGGCCGCCACGACCCGCAGGGTCACCTCGTTGTCACCCGTGAGACTCCCCACGGCTCCGCAGCCCGTCAGTGCCGCGGCGGTCAGGCTCAGCGCGGCGCCGGTCGCGGCCAGGCTCAGGTAACGGCCCTTCACAGTTCTCGATCCACCCCTTGTTGTACGTACGATCCACGTAAGGTCTACACCACTTTGGCGGCTCGTCCACATCCGGAACGCACGGTGTCCCGTTCGCGGCCCGACCAAGGTCTTCGATTTTGTATGGCCACTCAACAATCCCCTCCAATGGACTAGACCTTTCCCCGCCGAGCACGCGAGACTGTCACCTGTGAAACCCGTGAAACACGTCATCGCCCTCGATGTGGGCGGCACCGGGATGAAGGCCGCCCTCATCGCCGACGACGGCGCCCTGCTGCACGAAGCGCGCCGCGCCACCGGCCGCGACCGGGGCCCCGACGCCGTCGTCGAGACGATCCTGGAGTTCGCCGCCGAGCTTTCCGGGCTCGGCCGCGAGCGCTTCGGAGTACCCGCCAGCGCGGCCGGCGTCGCCGTCCCCGGCATCGTCGACGCCGAGAACGGGATCGCCGTCTACGCGGCGAACCTGGGCTGGCGCGACGTACCGATGCGCGAGCTGCTCAGCAGGCGGCTCGGCGGCATCCCGGTGGCCCTGGGCCACGACGTCCGCACGGGCGGACTCGCCGAAGGCCGCATCGGCGCCGGCCGGGGCGCCGACCGCTTCCTGTTCGTCCCCCTCGGCACCGGCATCGCCGGCGCCATCGGCATCGCCGGCCGCATCGAGGCCGGCGCCCACGGCTACGCCGGCGAGATCGGCCACATCGTGGTCCGCCCCGGCGGCCCCGCCTGCGGCTGCGGCCAGTACGGCTGCCTGGAGACCCTCGCCTCCGCATCCGCCGTCAGCCGCGCCTGGGCGGCCGCCTCCGGCGACCCGTCCGCGGACGCCGCGGACTGCGCCAAGGCCGTCGAGTCCGGCGACGCGCGCGCCCACGAGGTGTGGCTGGCCGCGGTCGGCGCCCTCGCCGACGGCCTGGTCACCGCGATCACCCTGCTGGACCCGCGCACGCTGATCATCGGTGGCGGGCTCGCCGAAGCGGGGGAAACCTTGTTCACACCACTACGGACGGCCGTCGAGGAGCGCGTGACGTTCCAGCGGCTGCCCGACATCGTTCCGGCGGCCCTCGGGGACACCGCCGGATGCCTGGGCGCAGGGCTGCTCGCCTGGGACCTACTCGCCACGGAGGTACCTGCCTGATGTCCGGAAGCGCACACAGCACCGTTCTCTCCGGCGCCAGGGTGGTCCTGCCCACCGGGACCGTGGCGGGCGGCCGCGTCATCGTCGACGGCGAGCGCATCTCCGGCAGCGCCGGCGAGGGCGCGCGGATCGTCGACCTGTCCGGACACTGGCTCGTCCCCGGCTTCGTGGACATGCACAACCACGGCGGAGGCGGCGCCTCCTTCACCTCCGGCACCGCCGAGGAGGTCCTCAAGGGCGTACGGACCCACCGCGAGCACGGCACCACCACGCTCGTCGCCTCCACCGTCACGGGCGACCTGGACGAACTGGCCCGCCGCGCCGGGCTGCTCGCCGAGCTGACGCAGGCGGGCGAGATCGCCGGCATCCACTTCGAGGGGCCGTTCATCAACCCCTGCCGCAAGGGCGCGCACAAGGAGGACCTGCTCCGCGACCCCGACCCGGCCGAGGTCCGCAAGCTGATCGACGCCGCGCACGGCGCCGCCCGGATGTTCACCCTCGCCACCGAGCTCCCGGGCGGGCTGGACTCCGTACGGCTGCTGGCCGAGCACGGGGTCATCGCCGCGATCGGCCACACCGACTCCACGTACGAGCAGACCCGCCAGGCCATCGACGCGGGCGCGACCGTGGCCACCCACCTCTACAACGCGATGCCCGGCATGGAGCACCGCGCCCCCGGCCCGATCGCCGCGCTGCTGGAGGACGAGCGGGTCACCGTCGAGCTGATCAACGACGGCACCCACCTGCACCCGGCGATGCTGGAGCTGGCTTTCCACCACGCGGGCGCGCACCGCGTGGCGCTGATCACCGACGCGATGGACGCGGCGGGCTTCGGCGACGGGATCTACCACCTGGGGCCGCTGGAGGTCGAGGTCAAGGAGGGCGTGGCCCGCCTCGTCGAGGGCGGTTCGATCGCCGGCTCCACGCTGACCCTGGACACCGCGTTCAAGCGGTCGGTGACCCTGGACAAGCTGCCCGTCGAGTCCGTGGTCCAGGCGATCTCGGCCAATCCCGCCAAGCTGATCGGCCTGTACGGCGAGGTCGGCTCGCTGGAGCCGGGCAAGTACGCCGACCTGGTCGTCCTGGACGCCGCGTTCGACGTCAAGGGCGTCATGCGGCGCGGCGAGTGGATCGTCGAGCCGCTGGTCTGAGGCGGGTGAGGCCGCTGGTCCGAGCGGGTGCGGAGGGAAACGGGCGGCCCGCGGGACTGGGCCGCCCGTACTGCTGTTTGGCATGATCCCGGCACATACCGAGACCGGGGCCTGCCATGATCCTCACCGTGACGCTCAACACCGCACTCGACGTCACCCACCATGTACCGAAGCTGATTCCGCACACCTCGCACCGGGTCACCGCCGTGACCGAGCGGCCCGGCGGCAAGGGCCTCAACGTCGCCCGGGTGCTGGCCGCGCTCGGCCACGAGGTCACCGCGACCGGCTTCGCGGGCGGGCGCACGGGCGCCGTCGTACGCGAACTGCTCGCTGCCGCCCCACGGGTGACGGACGCTCTGGTCCCCTGCGCGGGCACCACCCGGCGCACCCTGGCCGTGGTCGACGCGGCCTCGGGCGACACCACGCAGTTCAACGAGCCGGGCCCGCTGATCGGTTCCGCGGAATGGGCCGGGTTCCTCGACCGCTACGAGGAGCTGCTGGCCGGGGCCGCCGCGGTGGCCCTGTGCGGCAGCCTCCCGCCGGGCGTGCCGGTGGGCGCGTACGCGGTGCTCGTACGGGCCGCCCGCGCGGCCGGGGTCCCGGTCCTCCTGGACACCAGCGGCGAGGCCCTGCGCCGCGGGGTCGCCGCCCGGCCCGAGATGATCAAGCCGAACGCCGCCGAACTCGCCGAGCTGACCGGCTCCCGCGAGCCGCTCCAGGCCACCCGCGACGCCCGCCGCCGCGGCGCGCACGCCGTGGTGACCTCCCTCGGCCCCGACGGACTGCTGGCGGCCACGGCCCAGGGCACCTGGCGGGCGGCCCCGCCGCGCGCCCTGACGGGCAACCCGACCGGAGCCGGCGATTCCGCGGTGGCGGGGCTGCTGTCGGCCCTCACGGAGGGCCTGGACTGGCCGGCCCGCCTGACCCGCGCGGTCGCCCTCTCGGCGGCCACCGTCCACGCCCCGACGGCGGGGGACTTCGACCCCCGCACCTACGAGGAGCTGCGGCACGCCATCTCCGTCACCGGAGGCAACTGACGACCCGACCGCGGAACACCCGTCCGGGCCGCTGAGCCGGCGTCAAGACACATCTGCCTGCGTGCACTTGACGGACCGACGGGCAGGAGGCCGCCGATCCGGCCGTTAAGATCACCACACTATTTGATCTTCGAATGACGCAAGGTTGAACCACATGAACCGAATCCTCCGCAGGGCACTCGCCATCGGCACCGGCGTGGCGGCCGTCTCCGCACTGGCCGCGGTCCCCGCCGAGGCCCAGACCGTCTCGGGCGGATCCTGCGGCGCGGGCTACTACCAGCAGGACGCCTACCCGCTGGGGGACAGCCAGGGCGCCACCGGCGCCGGCGTCATCTTCCTGTACTACAGCAGCTCCACCGGCAAGAACTGCGCGATCCTGCGCCGTGACGCCGACTTCCTCGTCTCGGACGGCATGGGCATCACCCTGAAGTCCAGCAGCGGCGGCGTCGACAGCGACGGCCAGCGGGCCTACACCCAGTACGCGGGCCCGGTGTACGTCTCCGCCCGCGGCGCATGCGTTCAGATCACCGCCAACATCACGGGCGCCTGGAAGAACTCCGCCTACCTGGCGAAGACGCACAGCGAGAACACCGGCTGGGTCCACTGCGGCTGACGCACCGACGGGCACAACGGGATCCGGCCCCACCGCATGCGTGGTGGGGCCGGACTCGTTCCGGGCCGGCGGCGGGCGGGGCCCGCGTGCCGGTGGGAGGTCAGCGCTTGACGTGGCCCTGGCCCAGGTCGAGCTGGTCGAAGACCGCATCGCACTGGTTGCCGGCCTCACACGAGATCTTCATCGTGTTGGTGCCCTTCTTCAGGCTGATCCACGCGAACGTGCGGGTCCACCCCTTGTCCCAGGCTCCGGCCTCGGCCTTGGCGAAGTTCGACAGGTTCAGTGACTGCGTCGGGCTCTGCCCGTTGACCGTGAGGGTCGCCTTCGCGTCCTTACCGGGCACGCCGTAGTTCACGAAGAGCGTGTAGTCACCGGCGGTCGGGACGTCGACCGTCCAGGTCAGCGCCGAACCGGTCTGGTTGAAGCCGCCCACGTACTGGCCGCCCGCGCTCTTCGCACCCGGGACCGTGGCCTCCAGGTGCGCGCCGCCCGTGAGGGACATGCCCGCGCCCGAGGCGTCCGCCTTGGGCAGCGGGGCCTCCGGGGACTGCGAGGGGCTCGGCTGGGCCGACGAGGAGTTCTGCGGCTGCGCGGACTGCTGCCCGCCCGCCGCGCCGTCCTTGCCGTTCTTGTCCTTGCCCTTGTCGCCGAAGGCCACGGCCGCACCGATGCCGATCGCGACCGCGGCGACCACCGCGACCGCCGCGATGAGCATGCCCTTGCGGCTGGAACGGCCGCCTGCGCCGCCGCCGCCGTGGCCGCCCGTCGCCGGGATCGCCGCCGTGGCCTGCCCCTGCTGCGGCGGAACCCCGTAGCCGCCCGCCTGGAGCGCTTCCGGGGCCTGGTACTGGGCCTGGTAGGCCGGCTGCTGCTGGGGCGGAACCTGGGCGCCGCGCTGGCCGCCGTACGTCCGCTCACCGACCGTGCGCACCTGGTTGTACGAGGTACGGGGGACACCGGGCTGCACGCCGGGCTGGCCACCGACCGTCGGGCCGGGGTAGCCGTATCCACCGCCCGATGGGGGCGGGGCGGCTCCGGCGGCCTGGCCGTCCGCGTAGAGATAGCCGAACGGGTCGTCGTCCTCGGGCTTGTTCGCCCCACTGTTCGGGCCGTGGTTCGCGGGCGTCGTCATCGCAGGTCACTCCTTTCGACCCACGGGAGCCTACCCCGAACACGTGCACCCACGAGCGGCCGATCGCCTCAGCCGGCCCGGCGGTGCGCCTTGGAACGGGACCTTTTCTCGATGTACATCCGCTGGTCGGCGGAGCGCAGCACCTCGTCCGCCGACATGCCGCAGCTGGCCCAGCCGATCCCGAAACTCGCGCCCACACGGACCGCGCGGCCGTCCACCCGGATCGGCGGGATGATCGCGTTGCGCAGCCGGACGGCCAGGTCGGCGGCGTCGGCCGCGCCCAGTCCGTCCGCGAGGACGACGAATTCGTCACCACCCAGCCGAGCGACGGTGTCACCGTCCCTGACGCCCGTCGTCAGCCGCCGGGCCACCTCGATCAGGACGGCGTCACCCGTGTGGTGCCCGAACCGGTCGTTGATCGACTTGAACCCGTCGAGGTCGCAGAAGAGCACCGCGAGCCCCTTCGTCCCGTCGTCGATGTCCGTCGCGGGCGCCACCATGTGCACGTGGTGGTCGTACGGGCCCGGGCCCGCGCCGGGCCCGCCGGGCCCGGGCACCCCCGGGACACCGGGAGCGGGCACCGCCGGGGCGCCGGGGTACTCGAAGGGCTCGGGGTAGGCGTCGGGCCGAAAGCCGTGCTCCCCGACGGCACCACCGGCCTCGATCCCGCCGCCGCCGTGCCCGCCGTGGCCGCCGTGCGCCCCGTGCGCCCCCTTCGCCCCGTGCCCCTCGTACGCCGCGTCGAGCGCCTCCACGGCGGTCGCGCGGACCGACTGCGGCCTGCGGCACAGCCGCGCGCCGAGGCGGGAGCGCAGCTCGGCGCTGTTGGGGAGGCCGGTCAGCGAGTCGTGGCTGGCCCGGTGGGCGAGCTGGAGCTCGTGGCGCTTGCGCTCCTCGATGTCCTCGACGTGCGTGAGCAGGAAGCGCGGCCCGTCGGCGGCGTCCGCGACGACGGAGTTGCGCAGCGAGACCCATACGTACGTGCCGTCGCGCCGCCCGAGCCTCAGCTCGGCCCGGCCGCCCTCGGCGGAGGTCCGCAGCAGGGTCCCGATGTCCTCCGGGTGGACCAGGTCGGAGAAGGAGTACCGGCGCAGTACGGAGGCGGGCCGGCCCAGCAGCCGGCACAGCGCGTCGTTGGTCCGCAGCAGCCGCCCGTGCTGGTCCCCGCCCATCTCGGCGATCGCCATGCCGCTGGGCGCGTACTCGAAGGCCTGCCGGAAGGACTCCTCGCTCGCGCGCAGCGCCTGCTGTTCACGCTCCAGCCGGACCAGGGCCCGCTGCATGTTCGCGCGCAGCCGTGCGTTGCTGATCGCAATCGCCGCTTGGAACGCGTACATCTGGAGCGCCTCGCGCCCCCACGCGCCGGGGCGGCGCCCGTTGCGCGGTCTGTCCACAGAAATGACACCCAGAAGTTCCCCGCCGGACGCATACATGGGGGCGTAGAGCCGGTCCTCGGGGTGCCACTCGTCCGCGAAGCGCGGGTCGGGGCCGTCCGTGTGCCACTGGGGCACGTCGTCCTCCAGGAGGACCCAGCCCTCGGTGTGCGGGATGAAGCGGAGCCCGTCCCAGCTCTCACCCATCGTCAGACGGCGCTCCCAGGAGGCGCGGGAGCCGACGCGGCCGGTGATGAGCGCCTCGGCGGCGGGGTCGCCCGCGAAGGCGGCGACGACGAGATCCCCGTCAGGGCGTACGAGGTTGACACAGGCGAGTTCGTAGCCGAGGCCCACGACGATGCCGTCCACGACGGTCTGCAGGGTGTCCGCCAGGCTCCTGGCCGTATTGAGCTCGGCCACCACCTGATGGAGCTGCCGCAGGGTCGCAAGACGGACGTACGGCTCCGACTCGGTCTCCATTGCTCGCTCTCCCCGAGACCTCGACAGCAACTCCAGGTTTGTCATCGGCGTTTCGTTGCGGTGTCCCGTCCACTGAATCACAGTGAGCTGTGCGGCAGGTACACAGGGTCAACAAATCTTGCCCTCTGTGACTCAAGTCACATGAGATGATTAAAAGTGGGCGGTGGGGGTCGTGTCACCTGGAGGCGCTCCCCTGCATTCCCGGGAGCAAACGATACGCCCGGGCCCGGGGCGGCCTAGGTCGACGGGCCGGGACGCGGATCGGACTCGGGCCCGATGCGCGGCGCGGGAGGGCGAGACTAGCGTTCCGAACGTGCCGAAGACGACCCCTGTACCCATGCCGACCCCCGCCACCCTTCATTCTGAGGGCGTGAGCAACGACGAGTTCCTGGCCGCGATGTCCCGACTGGCGGCGGGCGTGTGCCTGATCACCGCGCACGAGCCGCCCCTGACGCCGACCGGCCCGGCCGGCGAGGACATCGGCATGACGGCGACCGCCTTCATGTCCGTGTCCCTGGACCCGCCGCTGGTGCTGGTGAGCCTGCGCGAGGGCTCCCGGATGGACGACCTGCTGGCCGAGCAGCCGCTGTGGGCGGTCTCGGTGCTCGCCGACCACCAGGTGCAGGTGGCGAGCCGCTTCTCGATGAAGAACCGCATCAGCGACCGGCTGCTCTTCGCGGACCTGCCCCACGGGCGCGGCGAGGTCTCGGGGGCCCCGCTGCTGACGGGCGCGCTGGCCACCCTCGAATGCCGTACGGAGAACCGCGTCGAGGCGGGCGACCACACCTTGGTCATCGGCCGCGTCCTGACCGCGTCGCTCCCGTCCCCGGACTCCCCGCCGCTCACGTACTTCCGCGGCCGCTACCGCCACCTGGCGGGCTGAGGACCAGGCTGCACCGCCAGTCGCCGCCAGTCGCCGCCAGTGGCTACCAGTCGCGGCCGGTGCGGCCGCGCTTGGTCTCCGCCCGGGCCTTCTTCTCGCGCAGGCGGCGTTCGTTGATCCCCCGGGGGATCTTCGTGGCGCGGCGCGCCTTCGGCGGCGGGGCGGTGGCCTCCGCGAGCACGGACGCCATCCGGACCAGCGCCATCTCCCGGTTGCGGAACTGCGACCGGTGCTCGGAGGCCCGTACGGTCAGCACCCCGTCCACCAGCCGGCCCGCGAGCCGCTCCAGCGCCCGCTCCTTCCAGACGTCCGGCAGCGCCTTCGTCGCCGCCACGTCGAACAGCAGCTCCACCCGCGAGTCCGAGGTGTTCACATGCTGCCCGCCCGGCCCGGAGGACCGCGAAAAGCGCCAGGCGAGCTCCGCCTCGGGGAGCACGACCGAACCGCGAATGACATGGGGACCAGGCATGCCCCCTATGATCCCGCCCCGCGCGATGCCCGTCACCCGTATTTCACCGCGCGTATTTCGCCGCGCGGAACCTACCGGCCCCCTCCCCGCGTTATGTAGGTCAGCGGTACCGTGGCCACGATCTCGCGGCCATGCGAAGAGGAAGGGACACCAGTCAAAATGGCAGTAAGCCTGTCCAAGGGCGGCAACGTCTCGCTCACGAAGGAGGCCCCCGGCCTCAGCGCCGTCACGGTCGGCCTCGGCTGGGACGTCCGTACGACGACCGGTGTCGACTTCGACCTGGACGCCTCCGCCATCGCGGTCAACCCGATGGGCAAGGTCGTCTCCGACGGTCACTTCGTCTTCTTCAACAACAAGTCCACCCCGGACCAGAGCATCGTCCACACCGGTGACAACCGCACCGGCGAGGGCTCCGGCGACGACGAGTCCATCAACGTCAACCTCGCCACCCTCGCGGCCGACGTGGACAAGATCGTCTTCCCGGTCTCGATCTACGACGCCGACGCCCGCAGCCAGAACTTCGGCCAGGTCCGCAACGCGTACATCCGCGTCGTGAACCAGGCCGGCGGCGCCGAGATCGCCCGCTACGACCTCTCCGAGGACGCGGCCACCGAGACCGCCATGGTCTTCGGCGAGCTCTACCGCAACGGCGCGGAGTGGAAGTTCCGCGCGGTCGGCCAGGGTTACGCCTCCGGCCTGACCGGCATCGCCCAGGACTTCGGCGTCAACGTCTGAGCCTGCGTCCGAGGCCGAGCCTGAGACCGACCGGCCGAAAGCGCCGCAGCCGAAGCCCCCTCCCGGCCGTCCGGGGAGGGGGCTTCGCTACGTTCGGCAGGTGATCCTGCAACCGCTCGCACCCGTGGACGGCGCCCTGCCGGGCCCGGTCCTGACCGAGATCGCCGCCCTCTACGCGACCAACCGCGCCTTCTTCGAGCTCAGCGGCGATTTCCCCGACCCGGACCGCATCACGGTCGACCAGGTCGCCGCGGCCCTCGCCGACGAACTCGCCCACGACGGCGCCGAGGTGCTCCTGGCCCGCTCCGCCGGCCGGCTGGTCGGCCTGGCCGCCACCCTCGCCCACCACCCTGACCCAGCCTCCGGCGACCCGGACCCGTGGATCGGCCTGCTGCTCATCGACGCCACCGCGCACCGCGCGGGGTACGGGAGCGCCGTCGCAGGCCTCGTCGAGGAACGCTTCCGCGCCGCGGGCCGGACCGGCGTACGGCTCGCCGTACTCGACAACAACCCCGCCGGCCTGGCGTTCTGGCAGTCCCGGGGCTACGCCGCGCTGCGCCACGCCCA
The DNA here is from genome assembly GCF_044769045.1 of Streptomyces sp. NPDC090741. Taxonomy (NCBI): domain Bacteria; kingdom Bacillati; phylum Actinomycetota; class Actinomycetes; order Kitasatosporales; family Streptomycetaceae; genus Streptomyces; species Streptomyces sp. NPDC090741. The sequence continues at coordinate 450,593 of NZ_JBIVXF010000004.1, forward strand.
GGACCGCGAACACGGCCGCGACTGCACGGTGCTGCGCAAGGCGCTGTAGCGGTGCCTACGTCGGCCGGTCCTGCCCGTACAGCCATACGTCCCAGACCTTCTTCAGGTCGTGCCCCGTCGACCGCTCCGCGTACGCGGTGAAGTCGGCCGTACTCGCGTTCCCGTACCGGTGGTCGGTGGCCCAGCCGCGCAGCAGGGCGAAGAACTTCTCGTCGCCGACCTCCTGCCGGATCCGCTGGAGGACCATCGCGCCCCGGACGTACACCGGGGTCTCGGAGATGTCCTTCGCGCCGGGCGGGTCGGCGGGCGGGAAGGCGGCCCAGTCGGAGTCGGCTTCCTTGTCCACCGCGGTGTCGCCCGTGCGGAAGGCGTCGAAGTGCTGCTGGGCGGTGGTGCCGCCGTGGTCCTCGGACCACAGCCATTCGGCGTAGGTCGCGAAGCCCTCGTTGAGCCACATGTCCTTCCAGGACTTCGGCGACACCGAGTCGCCGAACCACTGGTGGGCCGTCTCGTGCAGGACGAGATTCTCGTCGGGCGCTCCGGAGAAGACGGGTTTGGTCTGCGTCTCCAGCGCGTACGTGAGGGACTCGGCCGGCAGCACGATCGCCCCGGCGGTGCCGAAGGGGTACGGGCCGAACCTGCGGCTGCCCCACTCCACGATCTCCGGCAGCCGAGCCAGCGCCGGGGCGCTCGCGGCCGCCTCGGCGGGCGCGACGGCCTCGTACAGGGCGACCCCGGAGGGGGTCCGGCCGGTGGTCACCTTGAACTTCCCGATCGCGGCGGTGGCCAGGTAGCTCGCCATCGGCTGCGGGCTGTGCCACACGAATTCCGTCTGCCCGCCGGGGGTGTCGGTCCGGGAGGTCAACTCGCCGTTCGAGACCGCCTCGTAGCCCTTGGGCACGGTCAGGGTGATGTCGTAGGTGGCCTTGTCGCTGGGGTGGTGGTTCCCGGGGAACCAGGCCATCGACCCGATCGGCTCGCCGACCCCGACGGCCCCGTCGGCCGTGGCGATCCAGCCCTCCTTGGAGCCGTCCGCGTCCGCGATGGGCTTCGGCTTGCCGCGGTAGTCGATCTCCGTACGGAAGACCTCGCCCTTCTTGAGGTCCTTGGCAGGACGCACCGTCAGCTCCCGGCCGGTGCGGTTGTACCGGGCGCGCTCGCCCTGCACGGTGACGTCCTCGACCTCCAGGCCCGCGAGGTCGAGGTTGAAGGAGCTGAGCCCCTGCCCCGCGCGGGCCGTGATGACGGCGGTGGCGTTCAACTCCCCGTCGGCGGGGTCGTAGTCGAGGTCCAGGTCGTAGTGCTCGATCTGGTAGCCGCCGTTGCCGGCCTTGGGGAAGTACGGATCGCGCAGCCCGGACGCACCCGGCCGCCCCTGCACCGTGCCGGCCGTACACGCCGTGGTGAGGGCGAGCAGGACGGCAGCGGCGGCTGCAGGGGCGGCGGCGAGGCGGGAGGGTGCGCGGCGGTGTTCCACGCGCCCGATCCTATGGGGGCCCGATGTCGTACTTCGGGGGGATTACTTCTCCAGGGAGTCGACGCCGGCCTTGGCGTACTTCTCGTCCAGGTCGCCGCTCGGGGCGCCGGCCACGCCGATGCCGGCGACCGGGGCGCCCTTGGCCTGCACCGGGGTGCCGCCGCCGAGGAAGAGGGTGCCGGGGATGTCCTTCAGGTTCGGGGTCTGGGCGAGGCGGCCCGCGAGCACCGAGGTCGGGGCGTTCCAGGACACGGCGGTGAAGGCCTTGCGCTGCGCCGACTCGTAGGACTGCGGGCCCGCGCCGTCGCCGCGCAGGGTGACGATGGTGTTGCCGTTGCGGTCCACGACCGCGACCGTCACCTTCTGGTTCTCCTTCTGCGCGGCGTCCAGCGCGGCCTGGGCGGCGCGGGTGGCGGCGTCGACGGTGAGGTGGGTCGTGGTGGTGAAGTTCCTCTCGTCCGCCCCGCCGTCCTTCTTCGCGGTGGCGGCGGCAGCGGCGGCCGGGGCGGTCTCGGCCTGCGCGGCGCTGGCGCTGACCGCGCCGAAGGTCCCGGCGCCGAGCGCGACGGCGAGAGCGGTACCGGTGAGAACGCGGGTGCGGGTGTTCATGTCTGCTGCTCCTGGGTGCGTCGGCTGAGTACGTCGGCTCGTTCTGCTGCTCCAAGCCTGGGGCCGCACCCGGCCCCGGCCGGTCCCCGTACCGGCTCGCGACAGCTGGCGCACCGGTTGACCCCGGGGTCAACCGATCGGTCGATGCGGAGCGGGTACGGGTGCGGATTGGCTGGTCGGCGCCATCGTGTACGACCAGGCACGATGGAGGAGCCAGACACCGACCCGGGAGCCCGCTGTGAGCCACGTGAGCCGCGTACCGCCACAGGCGCCGGGGGTGCCGGGTGCGCCCGGGGTGCCGGGGGTACCCGGGGTGCCGGGGGTACCCGGGGTGCCGGGGGTACCCGGGGTGCCGGGTGCGCCCGGGAAGGCGGACACGCGGGCCCTGGCAGCCGTCATGCACACGGCGTTCTTCCTGCTCCTCGGCGCCTCGGTGGCCCGCTTCCTGCTGCGCCACCCCGGCTCGCCCAGCACCCCGTGGATCCTCGCCCTCAGCATCACGCTGGCCCTGCTGTACGTACTCGGCCCCGCGCTCGGGGCCGCGCCCACGGTGCGCCGGCTGCTCTGGCTCGGGCTGGTGGTGGCGGTCTGGGTGGTCCTGGTCGTCCTCGCGCCCAGCTTCGCCTGGTGCGCCGTCCCCCTCTTCTTCACCGCCCTGCGCACGCTGCCGCCCCGCGCGGCGATCGTCCTGGTCGCCCTGCTGACGGTGTTCGTGGTGGCGGCCCAGCTCCAGCTCTCGCGAGAGTTCGACCCGAACCTGCTGCTGGCCCCGCCCGCGATCGCGGCCCTGGCCACCGCCGTCTTCGTCCACATGGAGCGCCAGGCCGAGTCCCAGCGCGCCCTGATCGACGACCTGATCCGCACCCGCCGCGAGCTGGCCGCCACCGAGCGCCGCGAGGGCACCCTCGCCGAGCGGCAGCGGCTGTCGATGGAGATCCACGACACGCTCGCCCAGCACCTGTCCAGCCAGCAGATGCTGCTCCAGGCCGCGGACCGCACCTGGGACAGCGACCCGGCCACCGCCCGCGCGCACGTCCGTACCGCCACCGCAATCGCGGCGCGCGGGCTGGCGGAGGCGCGGCGCCTGGTCCACGACCTGGCCCCGCCGGAGCTCGAAGGGGGCGGCGGCCTCGCGGACGCGCTGCGCGCGCTCGACGCGGGCCCGGACATCGAGGTCCGCTTCCACCTGGAGGGCACGCCGGCCCCGCTCCCGGACCGGGTCCAGTCGGCGCTGCTGCGGATCGCGCAGGGCGCGCTGGCCAACGTAAGGGAGCACGCGCACGCCCGGACCGCGGCCCTGACCCTGAGCTTCCTGGGCGAACAGGTGGTCCTGGACGTCGCGGACGACGGCGAGGGCTTCACCGAGCCGCGCGGGGCGGGCGCGGCCGGGGACCGCGGGCACGGGCTCCCGGCGATGCGCGCCCGCGTCCGCCAGCTCGGCGGCGCCCTGACCCTCGAATCCACCCCCGGCGAGGGCACGGTCCTCTCCGCGGCCATCCCCCTGGAGCCCCCCGCATGACGACCGGAACCGGAACCGGCCCGACCCCGATGACCACGATCCTGCTCTGCGACGACCACGCGGTGGTCCGCGCCGGCCTGCTGGCGCTGCTCGGCAGCGCGCCCGACATCGAGGTCCTGGGCGAGGCGGGCAGCGGCGAGGAGGCCGTGGCCCTGGCCGCGAAACTGCGCCCGGACGTGGTGCTGATGGACCTCCAGCTGGGCGAGGGCATCGACGGGGTCGAGGCCACCCGCCGCATCACGGCGGTGACCGACCCGCCGCACGTACTGGTCCTGACGACGTACGACACGGACGCGGACGTCACCCGGGCCATCGCGGCGGGCGCCACGGGCTACCTGCTGAAGGCGGAGCGCCCGGAGGAGCTGTTCGCCGCGATCCACTCGGCGGCGGCGGGCCGCACCACGCTCTCCCCGCCGGTGGCGAGCCGTGTGATGGCCCACATGCGGGGCTCGCGCCCGACGCTGACGGACCGCGAACTGGACATCCTGGGCCAGCTGGCGCGGGGCCTGGGCAACCGGGACATCGCCCGGGCCCTGTTCATCAGCGAGGCCACGGTCAAGACCCACCTGGGCCGCATCTACGACAAGCTCGGCGTGGACACCCGGGCGGGAGCGGTCTCGGTGGCCAAGGAGCAGCGCCTCCTGCCGTAACGGGCCTGTAGGGGGCGGGATCCGGACACCGGGCGGGGCGTGTTCGGACAACCGTCCCGGGATCCCCGGGAATCCTTGTCGTAGACCTGCCAAAGCCGTGCCGCGCCCTGTCACGCTCTCTCGCGCCGCCACCCCGGCCACCGCGAAGGAGCCCGAGTGACCCACCCCACGTCCTCTCGCCGCACCCGCCTCGCCGTCCTCCTCGGGACGGCCGCCGTCCTGACGGCCACGGCGGTGACGGCACCGGCGACGGCCGCGGCCGAGACCCCGTACGCCGCCGTCGGCGCCGGACTCGGAGTCGGACCCGGAACGGGAATCGGACCCGGACCCGGCGCCGCCACCGGACCCGGCGCCGCCACCGGCACCGGCCACAGCCAGCATGCCGGCACCGTCCCCCTCACCACCTACTTCACCGGCAGCGCCTACCAGCTCCGCGACACCACCCGCGGCAACCAGCGCACCCTCGACGCCATGAACCAGACCGGCGGCGGCACCCTCTTCACCGACCCCGACAACGACTGGGGCGGCACCGGCACCCCCGCCGACCGCCAGTCCGCCGGCGTGGACGCCCACTACGCCACCGCCGTCACCTGGGACTTCTACAAGGGCGTCCTCGGCCGCAACGGCATCCGCGGCGACGGCACCGGCGTCACCTCCCGCGTGCACTACGGCAGCAACTACCCCAACGCCTTCTTCGACCCGAGCTGCTTCTGCGCCAACTACGGCGACGACCCCGCCACCGGCAAGACCCTCGCCACCCTCGACATCGTCGGCCACGAGCTCACCCACGGCGTGATCGCCTCCACCGCCGGCCTCGGCTCCTCCGGCGAGCCTGGCGGGCTCAACGAAGGCACGGCCGACATCCTCGGCACCGCGATCGAGTTCTTCGCCGACAGCACCACCGACGTCGGCGACTACTTCATCGGCGAACGCGTCTTCACCGACGGCCCCCTGCGCCGCATGGACCACCCCAGCCTCGACGGCCACTCCCGCGACTACTGGTCACGCGACATCGGCACCCTGGATCCGTACGCCGCCTCCGGCCCCGCCCGGCACTTCTTCTACCTCCTCGCCGAGGGCAGCGGCCCCAAGGAGATCAACAAGATCTCCTACGACTCCCCCACCTACGACGGCTCGAAGCTGCTCGGCATCGGCCAGGACAAGGCCGTCCGCATCTGGTACCGGGCCCTGAGCACCTACATGACCTCCACCACCGACTACGCCCGCGCCCGTACCGCCACCCTCAGGGCCGCCGCCGACCTCTACGGCCCCGCGAGCGTGGAATACGGTCGCGTCGCCGCCGCCTGGACCGCCGTCAACGTCCGCTGACCCGGCCGCACGGCCACCGCCGGGACGGGGAGAGCCGCACGGCCGGCGGGCGCGGCCGGATCGCACCGGTAACACCATCGGCTCGCACCCGTGACACCATCGGGTACGTGCTCGACATCGGCTACTCCCTCTCCCGGCGCTTCCCGGACTCCCCGCAGACCGACTACCGCTCGGCGGACGTCCACTCCCTGCGCCACGACCTGTTCTGCGGGGACGTCTACCTCGCCGACACCACCAAGGACCGGGAAGTGTCCACAGCCTGGGGATGGGTGCCCGTACTGGACTTCGCCTGGGCGCTCTGCGACATCGTCGAGCAGCTCGACCAGGACCCGCGCGGCAGCCGCTCCGCCCACCGCCAGTACGCCGAACTCGACTTCACCGAGTCCACCGACCGCATGCTCTTCGAGCGCCGCTTCGGCTGGGTGGACGTCGAGGCCGACTGGATGCCGCCGGAGGAGGAGCCGCTGACCTTCAGCCACCGCCTGCTGCGCCGCGAGGCCCGCGACTTCCTGCACGACCTGATCGCGGACCTGACCGACATGCACGACACCCTGGCCGACAACCCCGTCATCTGGACCCTCCAGTCCCGCTTCCCCCGAGTCCCGGCGTAGGGGTTACGACAGCACGCGCAGGCCCAGCTGGGCCGCCAGGGCCGGGGCCAGGTCGAAGAGCTGGGACGGGCTGATCACCGCACCGGACAGCGCTTCCACCCCGCGCGCGATGTCCAGCTCCGCGGCCCCCCGCAGGTCCACGTCCGCCATCCGCGCCCCCGTGAAATCGGCCCCCCGCAGCGCGCACCCGCGGAACTCCACCCGCTCCAGGACCGCGCCCGCGAAGTCCGCCTCCACCAGCACGCACCCGTCGAAGACCACGTCCTTGAGCCGCGCCTGCCGCAGGTTCAGGTAGTCGATCTTGCCCCCGCGGAACACCACCCGCTCCAGCACGGCCCCGTGCAACTGCACGCCTCCGAGCCGCGCCTCCACCAGCTCCACGTCCCGCAGCGAAGCCCCGGACAGGTCCGTCCCCACCCCCCGGACCCCCTCCAGCACCGAGTCCAGGATCCGGGCCTTCCCCAGCCCCGTCTCGTCCAGCGCGCACCGCCGCAGCGCGCAGTCCATGAACCGGGCCCCGATGCCCTCCTGCCCCGCCAGATCCAGGTCCGTGAACTCCAGCCCGTCGTAGTCCCCGTCCGGCTCCAGCTCACCGCCCTGCCACAGGCTCAGCTCCGGCAGCCGCACCTCCGGCAGCCGTGCCGCCTTCACCGTCTCCCGCCGCCCCTGCCGCCCCTGCTGCCCCTGCTGCTCCTGCTGTCCCTGCTGCTCTTTGCGCGCCATCCCCCCATCGTCCCCCGCCCCACTGACAACGCCCGCCGGGGCCTTGACCTCAACCGCGCTCGAGGTCAGAGCCTGTCGGCATGGACACCATGCGCGCCATCCGCCTCCACGCCTTCGGCCCCGCCGAGAACCTCGTCCACGAGCGCACCGAGACCCCCGTACCGGCCCCCGGCCAGGTCCGCATCGCCGTGGCCGCCGCCGGAGTCCACCTCCTCGACACCGCCCTGCGCCAGGGCATGCAGTCCCCCGTCCACGCCCTGCCCGAGCTCCCGACCATCCCCGGCCGCGAGGTCGCCGGCACCGTCGACGCCCTCGGCCCCGGCACCGACCCCGCCTGGCTCGGCCGCCAGGTCGTCGTCCACCTCGGTTTGACGCCCGGAGGCTACGCCGAGTACGCCGTCGCCGACGCCGACCGACTGCACCCCGTACCGCCCGGCCTCGACCCCGCCCAGGCCGTCGCCATGATCGGCACCGGCCGCACCGCCCTCGGGATCCTCCAGTTCGCCGACCTCGGCCCGGGCTCCACCGCCCTCGTCCCCGCCGCCGCCGGCGGCATCGGCACCCTGCTCGTCCAGTACGCCCGGGCCGCCGGCGCCACCGTCGTCGCCCTCGCCGGCGGCCCCGCCAAAACCGCCCTGGCCGCCGCCAACGGCGCCCACCTCGCCCTCGACTACACCGCCCCCGACTGGCCGCAGGCCGTACGCGAAGCCCACCCGGCCGGCGCCACAATCCTCTTCGACTCCGTCGGCGGCCCCACCGCCCGCGCCGCCCTCGACCTCCTCGCCCCCGGCGGCCGCCACCTCGTCTTCGGCCGGTCCGCCGGCCCCATCCCCCTCACCGAGGCCGACCGCGCCCGCCTCACCGCCCGCGCCGTCACCACCGAGAACGTCCTCGGCCCCGCCATGCTCCAGCGCGCCGGCGGCGAAAACCCCCTGCGTCTGCTCGAAACCCGCGCCCTCGCCGAAGCCGCCGCCGGCCGGCTCCGGCCCGCCCTCCAGCGCTACCCGCTCGCCGAAGCGGCCGCCGCCCACCACGCTTTGGAAACCCGCGCCACCGCCGGCAAGGTCGTCCTCGAACCCTGAGGGGTACCGGGCCCCCGCCGGTAATATCGGATGACAGCGGCCCGTATCCCCACGTACCGTCCACCGACGTGGACCCGCTCACCGAAAAACAGATCCGTTCGTCCTTCGTGAACTGCACGAAGGGCGAGGCAGCTCGCCTCAAGCTCCCGCTGGACTTCAGCGAACTCCCCTGGGAAGACCTCGACTTCCTCGGCTGGGTCGACCCCAGCGCACCGCTGCGCGCCCACCTCGTACGCCAGGACGCCGACGGCACCCCCGTCGGCATCACCCTGCGCGTCCCGGGCACGAGCCGCACCAGCGCCCTCAAGTCCAGCGTCTGCCAGATCTGCCTCACCGGCCACGCCGCCTCCGGCGTCTCCCTCCTGGTCGCGCCCCTCGCCGGGGCCCGCGGCCGCGAGGGCAACACCGTCGGCATCTACGTCTGCTCCGACCTCGCCTGCTCCCTCTACGTCCGGGGCAAGCGACAGCCGAAGCTGCGGGCGGGCCGGTACGAGGAGACCCTCACGCTCGCCGAGAAGATCGAGCGCACCCGCACCAACCTCGACTCCTTCACGGCCAAGATCACCGCATGAAGCCGCACCCCGGCCCGGCGCAGCGGCATCAGCCCTGCGCCGAGCCAAGCCTCTTCAACGGCTCATCGGTCAGCCGGTACACCGACCACTCGTCCTGCGGCCGTGCGCCCAGGGCCTCGTAGAACGCGATCGTCGGCGCGTTCCACTTCAGCACCGCCCACTCCAGGCGCTCGTACCCGCGCTCCACACAGATCCGCGCCAGCTCCGCCAGCAGCGCCTTCCCGTACCCGCCGCCGCGCGCGCCGGGCCGTACGTACAGGTCCTCCAGGTAGATCCCGTGCACCCCGCGCCACGTCGAGAAGTTCAGGAACCAGACCGAGAACCCGACGGCCTCCCCGTCCTCCGTCTCCGCGATGTGCGCGAACGCCGCCGGCCGCATCCCGAACAGCGCCTCCCGCAACTGCTCCTGCGTGGCCCGCGCCTCGTGCGGCACCTTCTCGTACTCCGCCAGCTCGCGGATCATGGAATGGATGACGGGAACGTCTTCGACGACGGCGCTACGGATCATGCGAGCACCCTAGGCCGCGCCCCTAGCGGGTGTCCGCCGGGCCGATACCGACGGCCTTCAGCGCCTGCGCGAACGCCGCCGCGTCGAACATCGCCCCGCCGCGACCGCCCCGACCACACGCCCCGCGCGCCCTGCCTTACGTACGCCCACCATCGACCAAACCTCTCACAACACGGACAAAACCCCCCATCGGCACCCTACGGACCCCAGCACCCCCGCCACATCAGCCAAAAGGCCACCTCTCGCGCCCCAAAACCCGGCATCCGGTACCTGGACACCCATCCGGAACGCCCTGTACCAACTCCCCATGACGATCAACGGCGGCATCTCCTTCTGGTACGCGACGGACCGCACCGCCACTCAGCAGCCACCCCGCGCCCCGCTCACCGGCCACGCCACGGCCGACGTCGTCATCGTCGGCGGCGGCTACACCGGCCTGTGGACCGCCTACTACCTCAAGACCGCCGCCCCCGACCTCCGCGTCACCGTCCTGGAGCAGAAGTTCTGCGGCTACGGAGCCTCCGGCCGCAACGGCGGCTGGCTCTACAACGGCATCGCCGGCCGCGACCGCTACGCCGAACTCCACGGCCGCCAGGCCGCGCTCCGCCTCCAGCAGGCCATGAACGAGACCGTCACCGAGGTCATCGACACCGCCGCCAAGGAGGACATCGACGCCGACATCCACCGCGGCGGCGTCCTCGAAGTCGCCCGCACCCCCGCCCAGCTCAGCCGCCTCAAGGCCTTCCACGCCGCCGAACTCGCCTTCGGCGAGACCGACCGCGAGCTCTACGACGCCACCGACACCCGCGCCCGCATCGACATCGCCGACGCCGTCGGCTCCAGTTGGACCCCGCACGGCGCCCGCATCCACCCCCTCAAGCTGGTCAAGGGCCTGGCCGCCGCCTGCGAACGCCTCGGCGTGGTCATCCACGAATCCACGCCCGTCACCGAAATCGCCCCCCGCCGGGCCATCACCCCGTACGGCACCGTCCGCGCCCCGTACGTGCTGCGCTGCACCGAGGGCTTCACCGCCGCCCTCAAGGGCCAGAAGCGCTCATGGCTCCCGATGAACTCCTCGATGATCGCGACGGCCCCGCTGCCGCCCGAGGTGTGGTCCCGCATCGGCTGGTCGGACGCCTGCACCCTCGGCGACATGGCCCACGCCTACATGTACGCCCAGCGCACCGCGGACGACCGCATCGCGATCGGCGGCCGCGGCGTCCCGTACCGCTTCGGCTCCCGCACGGACACGGACGGCACCACGCAGCAGTCGACGATCGATTCCCTGACCGCGCTCCTGACGTCCTTCTTCCCGATCCTCACGGGAGTGGAGATCACCCACGCCTGGTCGGGCGTCCTCGGCGTCCCCCGCGACTGGTGCGCGACGGTCACCCTGGACCGCACGACGGGTCTCGGCTGGGCCGGCGGCTACGTCGGCTCGGGCGTGGCCACCTCGAACCTCGCGGCCCGCACGCTGCGCGACCTGGTCCTGGGGAGCTCCACAGACCTCACCACACTCCCCTGGGTCAACCACCGCGTCCGCCGCTGGGAGCCGGAACCCTTCCGCTGGCTCGGCGTCCAGGCCCTCTACGCGGCCTACCGCGAGGCCGACCGCCTCGAATCGGCGACCCACACCCCGACCACAACCCCCCTGGCCCGCCTGGCCAACCGCATCTCGGGCCGCCACTGACGCCTCCGCGCCCACGCGAAAGGCCCCGGACCACAAGAGTCCGGGGCCTTCCACTTCCATCCGATTCCCTCGATCAGAAACCCTCTGACCTGGGACGGAGCCCCCTGTCGGATTCGAACCGACGACCTACGCATTACAAGTTGTCCGATCATGGTCCAGGCCTGTCCGCAGGCATCGCCCAACTGCCCACGATGGCAGCTCAGACCGTCCACCCGCCACCCGTGGACACCCGCACACAAGTACGGATTCTCTTACTACTGAGCCCACAACTGAGCCCATCTCATCCTTCGCTGAAGGACAGGCGGCTGGACGGGCTGCTCGTCACCCGCCGCATGACCTCTCGTGACGTCAGATTCGCCAAGTCCGTAGCCACAGGTCCCCTCATCAGGCCAAAATGGCCTGATGACTCCGCAAACCAAGAGGGTCCTGTGGATCCTTGCATCCGTTGTAGGGCTCGCTCTCGTCGGCCTTGGGATTTATTTCACACGAATCGGCCTGAATCAGGCCAACGCAGTTTCCGGAATCATTGGAATGTTCATTTCCGTTATAGGTCTCGGCATTTCCGCCATTGGCGTAATGCAGACACGCTCACCCCAAGCGGCAACCCGGGCTCAAAATGTGCGCATGAGCCAGCAGAGCGGAACTGGGTCAACGAACATTCAATCCGCAGGCGACATGACAATCGGAGACAACAATAAGCTCGGCGGAAGCTAGGAATTAGAACCTCGGGGGAGAATCCGTTGAAGCAAATCCAAAGCACCGGCAATGACAACACAAACTACCAGGCACAAAACATGCATTTCAGCGGCATAACCTATGCGGACGCCAAGCAGATAGCCCTGGACGTTTTCCGAAATAACGCCTTGGAACTTTCGGAAATCGCCCGCGCGACAGCCCGCGAGCGCGCCGAAGAGCTGACGGATAACTTCTTCAAGAAGCTGTCCGAACGCGCACCGGACGCCATAGGCTCCATATCAGACCCCGACATGCAACGTTCCATATTCCACGCCCAAGAGGAATATGCATGCTCGGGAGATGGAGATCTCGGTGCCGTCCTAGTGGATATATTGGTGGATCGAGCGGCAATCACTGAGAGGAATATCCGGCAAATAACACTCAACGAGTCAATCAAAACCGCAGCTAGGCTCACCAAAAATCATTTCACCATTCTCAGCGCCCTGCTGTTCGCAACCAAGACCCAGTTCAACAATGTCAGAAATCTGGATGAGCTGTACGGTCGCTTTATTGATTTTGTCGCCCCATCTGTGGCAGGGCTTCGCGCTACAGACGCAGACCTCTGGCACCTGCAGTACACCGGTTGCATCTCAATGGAGATTACCGATATGCCAATGGGCGGAATGCTCTCCCAGGCTTATCCCGCACTCTTCAGCAACGGATTTTCGCGCGACGAAATCGCCGAAGATCAGAGAGACCTTGGCCTGCCGTCCATAATCCCATGCCTCCGCGACCCTGCCAAGTTTCAGGTCGGCGCCATGAATTCGAAAGTCCTACACAGTCACATCACCTCACAGCCGGGCATGGAAAGGCATAGATCCGAGCTGGAGCGCCTCCTCAATCTAAACCTAATGTCGGCTGAAGAAATCGATGCGGAATTCTCCGAGATTCATCCAGACTTGAAGAATCTAACGTCCGTCTGGAATGGCGGCAACCTTCGACGATGCCAGCTCACCGGTGTCGGGATTGCGGTAGGTCACGCAAATGCGCGACGCATTCTGGGTGATAAATTCGACGCCGGTCTCGAAATATGGGTCAACTAGGCACCACACCGAGACCTTGCTGGAGTCCTTGCTGGATCACCCCTTACGTGCACACGAGTCTATAGCCTTCTCAGGGCTCGGGGATGATACGGGCCGTAAACCCTGCGGCCAGAAGGCGGCTATAAGCTGCACTCACAGTTGAGGGCACTTCCATGCTCACCATGAATCCTTGCCGCGGATAAAGGAGCAAACGTTGTTGGGCTCCCACGAGCATGTCTAGGACAAGTCGCGGATCTTTGATCGAAGCCACGTACTCCGCGAGCGTCATTGACGTGGAAGCGCTGATGATCTCAACCTCGGGCCAGAGTTTCCGTGCCGTCGCGTATGCACGCCGCTCTTCGTACGGCTTACTGATTAGCAGCACCGATGAAACGGCGATTCCTAGCTCTGCAAGGAGGTCTCGGGAGAACCGGATGTTTTCCCCGGTGTTTCGTGCGTTTGGCTCAACGAGCACGGCATCCGGCGGCACACCACGTTCCAATGCCCGCTCTCGGTAGTGTTCCGCCTCGCCTCGCGGCATTCGTTCACGCGTGGTCAAACTCGTGGCGCCCGTGAACACGAGGAGAGGCACCAGCCCGCGGTGGTACAGGTCTGATGCCACATCGGCCACGCCCAAGTCGTGGCTGCCGAGTGCGATGCCTACCGAGCAGGGTTGAGGCACATGATGCAACTGCTGAAAGTCCCAAAGACATTGGGCATCTGCCAAGGCTTGGCCCGAAATCACTGAGTCGCCTCCTCGGCCGAGTCTGGAACCTTGAAGTCGTAGGCCCAGGCGAATCGAGTCGCTGAATGCAGGCCGATGGCGAACTCGACCACGGTTCCGTCCGCCGTGTACGTGGTGCGATGGAGTTCAACCACCCATTCGCCAGGCGCCAACTGGAGGAGCGCCGCCTCGTCGGAGGTCGCGACGCGCGCGAACAGCTCCTCACGCATGTGGTCGATCTCGTACCCGGCGTCGTACAGGACTCGGAAGCCGCCACCGCGGCCGGCCGGACCCGGGCTCGGGTCCACGATCCGCGTTCCCTCAACATGCTCGGGGCGGTAGTAGCTGGTCAGAGTGTGGGTCGGCTGATCGCCTTCCTTCACGAGCCTGGCCCGCGCGTACACCTCGGCGCCCTCAGGAAGCCCGTGCGCCGCAGCCACTAGTGGAGGCGCCGGCACCCGGCTGACGCTCTGCGTCTGCTCGCCGCGCTTGTACGCCCGGCCCGACGCGACCCGGTCCGCGATGAACGCGACCTCGTCGCCGTCCCGCCACTTCGCCTTGTCGTACCGAGCGATGCCGAGCCGCTTCAGCGGCGCCTGCTCCCGTACAACCGTCCCGTGGCCCCGCGAAGAGGTCACCAGCCCTTCGGCTTCGAGGGCCTTGTACGCCGCGTGAACGGTGGACTTCGATCCCTCACCCGCATCCACCAGGTCTCGGATGTGCGGTAGCTGCTGGCCAGGGGTGTAGTCGCCCCGCCTGATCTGTTCGGCCAGCTTGTCGGCCAGCTCTCGCCACTTGGGTGCCACGCGAACTCCTCTCGATGGGGTCCAGTCAAACACAGTCCCAGGACTGTTGACAGTCCTGGGACTGTGCGTCCATAGTCATCCACAGACGCCCGCAGTCCTAGGACAGCAGGCAGAGAGGGGCCTTCTTTGGGCTGCTCTCGGCGCCCGGAGAGCTCCGGCTCGAAGGAAGCGGTGGTGCCTTGAGAACTCAACAGTGGACATGAATCTTGATCTTCAACCTTCCGGGCCGTAGTAGCCCGGCCGGTTGCCTCCCCCGCCCGTCCGGCGCTTCGGCGTCGTACGGGCGGGGTTGAGGGGAGCCGGAGTTCTTCCGCTTCACCCCCAACACAGCGCAGCCCCGGGTGGCTAGACCCGGGGCTGCTGTTGGGTCCCGTTCCTCTACCGAAGGAGCAAGACCCGTGAAGTCCATCGCTGCACTTCAGAACCGTGTTACCTCATGGCCTGGCGGCTTGGAGCCGTCCGACGCGGAGCTGGACGCGATCGAGGCCGAGATGCCGCTGATCCTGGCGGAGGTCGACCTCCTCGACGCCCTGATCGCGCTGCTGGACCGGCCCGCGTCGGAGTTCGACGCCCGCCGGATCCGCCGGGCCCGCAAGCGGGTTCTGGCGGCCCGGCGTGACCTGACCAACCGCACCCCCGACACGAGCATGCCGGGGGACGCGGCATGAGCAAGCAGATCTTCGGCGCGCAGCTGTCGCTGCGCTGCTGCGGTACCACCGCGCCGGAACGGACGGCCGGCCCCTGCTGGCAGCTGTACGTGGCCATGACCGGTCTCGTCAGCGAGTGGCCCACCTTCACCTGGCCTACCTCCACCGAGGTCCCGAGCGTCGAAGCGCGCAAGGCGGCTCTGGCGTACCTCGGGTTCACGCTCACCGAGGACGCCGAGTGGGAGTGGACCGAGCACACCGGACCGGAGTACCACCCCCACCCGGTGCGCGTCCTCCTCCTGGGCGCCGTCAAGGTCCGGCCGCTGGAAAGCGGGGCGTCATGAACGACGTTCACGTCCGTTCAGCGGAGCGCGCGCTGGCCGTGGGCATGTGGCTGATCGTCGGTGGGGCGATGCTCTACTCCGTCCTCACGGTCACCCCGCTCATGGCCTCGCACACCCCCGCCGCGTGGCGGTGGACGGCGCCGATCCTGCCCATCGTGGTCGACGCGGCGGTCGTGATCGTGGTTCGCCTCGACTCGGTCCTGGCCCGCCTCGGCGGGCACGGCGGACCGTGGCCGGTCGCGCTGCGGTGGATGACCGGCGCCATGACCCTGGCTTTGAACATCGGCGCATCCGCGCTGGCCGGAGACCTGGTCGGGGTCGCCGTGCACTCCGTGGCCCCGCTCCTCCTGATCGTCACCGCGGAAGCGGGACTCGCCTACCGACGGGCCCTGACCGCTGCCGTCCTGGCCGTCGATGCCCGCAAGAAGGCCGAGCAGGACGCCCGGGAGCGGAAGGCGGCGGAGCGGGAGGAGAACCGGCTCCGCGCCGCTCGTGAACAGCGAGACCACGAAGCCGCGATCGCCCGTGAACAGCGTGAACACGTGGAGAGGCTGGCCCGCGAGGAAGCCGACCGGCAGGACCGGATCCGCCGCGAGGAACGCGAGCGAGTGGAGGCCGCCGAGCGGGCTGAGCAGGAGGCCCGTGAACGCCGTGAACGTGAGCGTGAACAGGCCGAGGCCGAGCGTGAACGCCTTGAGCGCCAGGCCGCGCAGCGGCGCGAGCTGGAGGCCCAAGAGCGGGCCGAGCGTGAACGCCGTGAAGCGATCCGTGAACAGGAACGCCTGGAGCGTGAACGCGCCGCGCTGCTGTCCGCCGGCCCTCCGGCCGAGAAGCTCTCCGAGGACCGCGCTCGTATGGTCGTCCGCGCCGCATTCGACGCCGGACTCGCCGTACGGGTGGCCGCGGAGCTGTCCGGCTGGTCCGTCGGCTGGGCGTCCGCGCGCTATCAGGAACTCCGTGACGTAACCACCACCACCCCGGCTCTCAGCTGATGGCCGGCCTCCCCGTCTACTCCTGGCGGCTGGCTCCGGACGGTCTTGCCACCCGCAGGCAGCTCCGCTCGCTGGGGCTCCGGCCCGGCGGCCAGGACGTTGTCGCGCAGCTGGAACGGCCCCGCTATCGGCGGGGCCCGCTGATCGCGTTCCTCTACCGCGTCGACCGTGCTCTGCCGGTCCGGCCGATGACCGCGGGGCGGCAGGCAGCCCTGGCTGCTGCGAACACGGCCCGCCGCACCTGCCCGACCTGTCGGCGGGACGCGGGCTATGTGATCCCCGTACGGCTCGGCGAGTGCATTCCATGTGCCTTCCCCGACTCCGAACAGCGCGCCGCCTGAACCTCCCCACCCCTCATAAGGAGTTCTGCTGTGTCTCGTCGTACACGGCCCTCGGCCGCATCCACGATCCACATCCCGCGTCAGCGTGGCGGCCGACAGGAGCCGGTGATCCTCGTCGTGAGCTCCGAGCCTTCCCCCACCCTGACCTCCCGCGCAGCTCAAGCGGTGGGTCGGTGGGTGTGGAAGCACCGCCGCTCGTGGGCTCCCACCGGCATCGCCACCGCCCTTTTCGCCGTGACCGGTGCCGTTCACCTGATCGAGCACCGCGCGGCCTGGGCTTTCGCCGTGCTCGCACTGGCCCCGGTCGGCATCTGGTGGTGGGCCCAGCTGCGCCGCCGCCCCACTTCCCGGCATGCCGCGCTCTGGCGGGCCGAGTTCGCTGCCTTCGCCACGGCCTGCGCGGCATGGCTGGCGGCGGCCGTGTGGTTCGCCCCGACCCACCGGGTCCTGTCCGCCGCCTGGGCCGTGCTGACGCTCGTCTCGCAGATCAGCTGGCTCGCGGCCCGCCGCCTCACCTCCGGTACCGAGAAGGAGAGCAGCTGATGGCGAACACCACCTCGGGCACGAACTGGGGTACCAACGGCGCCGGATGGAAGGCACCCGGCAAGCAGCAGCAGGCCCGTACACCGCGTCCCCGGTCCGCGCCGCGTGCCGGCGCGAACGGCTCGCAGACCAAGGTCAACAACAAGACGTTCTCCCCCGGCTTCACCCTGAACGTCAACGCCGGTGGCCGCGGCAACAACGGCGGCCGCCACGCCGCCCCCGCCGCCGGTGGGCAGGGCGGGGGCCGGTCGCAGTCGCTGCTGCCTGCGCCGGAGTTCACCTCCCCGGCGCAGGTCCGCCAGTACTGCAACAGCGTCCGCGCCGCCGGGGTCGCTCTGTCAATCGAGGTCGCGATGGGCGCGGAGATCCTCAAGGCCACCCTCGTCCAGGTCCCCGACCCCGACGGCCGCATCGGCGGCTCGCGGATCCGTGCGGCGAAGGTCGCCCGGAAGATGCAGCGCGCCGCCGACGCCCTGCGCGACGCGGCGAAGAACGCCGCCGCGACGTACGCCCTGTTCCAGCAGGAGTACGAGGAAGAGATCAACCGCGTCCGTCACCGTGCCCGCCGTCCCTCGCAGCCGCGCATGGACTGGGGCCAACTCTAGAAAGGAGGGCCCTCCGATGGTCGAGCACAAGCACAGCGTTGAGCAGCAGTACGAGGACCAGCTCCGCGGGTCTGCCGACGGCGCCGGCGTCACCGCGTACGTCCTGCACCGGGCCAAGCCCCACCTGCCGCCCTGGCTCGCCGCGGGCGGACTCGGCCTCGCCGGTGCGCTCGGCAGTCTGCAGTGGCAGGGCAGTGCGGCCGCCGGGGTCGGTCTGACTCTGGCCTCGGTCGCCCTGACCGGGGTGACCTGGTGGGCAGGGAAGGCCACCGGGCAGCAGCGTCGTCTGCACTCGGCCATCACCGTGGCCGCGGGCTCCGCCTGGCTGACCGGCGCCTGCCTGGCCGGTCCGCTCACCGGGCCGCTGCCGGACCTGTACCTGATGGGCGGCCCGGCGCTCGCCCTGTCGTGGAACATCCGCATGATCCTGCGCCGCAACGTCGACGGCGCCCCGGCCGGCAGCACCGACAAAGGTCTGCTGGAGAAGGTCGGCCTGGCGCGGGCGCAGATCGGGGCGACCTCGGTGGAGCCGAACCGGGTCACCGCAAAGATGGTCCTGGAAGCCGGGGAGCAGACCAACGAGGACGTCTCGAAGGTCCTGCCGCGACTTGCGTCCGCACTGGACCTGCCGACGTCCGCGGTCCGCTACCTGGGCGACCCCAGCTCCGCGCGCCGCGGTGAACTGGTCATCGTCCCGGAGGACATGCTCGCCCAGGTCGCGGACTGGCCCGGCCCGTCCAGTCTGGGCGGGAGCATCGCGGAGCCGCTGGTCATCGGCCGCTATGACGATGGCTCGCCCCTCGTCGTGTGGCTGCCGGGCGATCCGGAGACCAAGAGGAACAGCACGCACGTCCTGGTCGCGGGCGGCACCGGATCCGGCAAGGGCGAGACCGCCCTCAACCTGATGACGGAGATCCTCTCCCGCCGCGACGTGCTGCTCTGGGTGTCCGACCCGAAGATGTTCCAGGACTTCCGGCCGCTGCTGCCCGGCATGGACTGGGCCGCCGAGGGCGGACCCGACACCGAGGTCATGGTCGAGGCCATCAAGGCCGTCATCCCCGCCCGAACCCGCTGGCTCGGCGCGCACAGCTACCGCCAGTGGATCCCCGAAGCCGCCGAACGGCAGACCAGCCGCGACCACACCTGCCGCCCCGATGGCCAGCCCTGCGGCTGTGAGGGCATGCAGTTCCTGGTCGCCTGGATGGAAGAGGCCGCGAACACCCTCCGCGCGCTGGGGGACGACGCGTTCACCGGAATCGCCCAGGAAGCCCGCTCCGCCGGCGTCGCCCTGATCGTCTCCCTCCAACGCCCCTCCTACGACCAGATGTCCACCAGCACCCGGGCGTCCCTGCCGTCCGTGATCGCCCTGGGCTGCGACCCCCGCGACGAAGGGTTCTCCCTCCCCGACGCGGTCATCGACGCCGGCGCCCACCCCGGTGCCTGGGGCAACCGCAGGCCCGGCTACTGCTACGTCGTCTCACCCGGCATCCCCGAGGACCGCTACCCCTCCCCGGGCCGCACCTTCGCGGTCCCCCACACCGCCACGCCCACCATGGAAGCCCTCGCCGCCTGGGCCCAGCGCCACGGCGCCACCGCCGACCCCATCACTGCCGGCGCGGCGCGGGCGGTGGCCGGACAGAACTACACCGGCCGCCTTGCCGAGGGTGGCGGCCCGGCCCCGCGGCTGGCCGCCGACGCGGAACGGCCCGGTATGGAAGTGGAATCCCACGGCCTGCTGACCGATCCCGAGGACGCGGGCATCGACCCCACGGCCGAACTCCCCGACGCCGAGGACGGGGACGAGATCCCGCTGTGGGAGTCCCCGGGGCGTAAACCGTCCCCCGCTGAGGCTCGCGAACTCTTCGCACGCGCCCTGGACGACTTCGAGACGACCGGGCAGATGGTCGTCGGCCCGAAGGACTTCATGGACTGGTGCGACCGCCACAACCTCTCCCGGCCCTGGGTCTCAGAGCGCCTCAAGGAAGCCGCCCTTGACGGCCGCCTGGAGCCGACCTCGGCCACTGGCCGGTGGCGGATCGTCCCTTCCCTCATGGCCGCCTGACACCTGACACCCTCACGCGCCCTGACACCCAAACCCTTAGGCAAACCCGCTGTCAGACCCCCTGACACCGGCTGTCTGACACCACCTGACACCACGCCCTGACACCTCGCCCCGCGGGCCCGCGCCACCCACACGGCGCGGGCCCGACCCACACCCCGGAGGCATGGTCATGCCCCACGAACCGGTCCTGCACCACCCCGTCCCGATCTCCTGGCCCCCCGTCCCGAACCAGCACCCCGCCGCCCCCGTGCCGGTGCTGCCCACTGGCTCAGGCATCAGCTGGGTCACCCTCCCCGACGGCACCCGCACCCTCGCCTACACCCACCCCGCCCCCATCGAGGTCGCCCCCGCCCCGGCGCCTCTGGCCACGGTGCCGACGTGGGCCAAGACCACCGCCCTGTTGGCCCCGACCGTCGGGGGAGGCATCGGCGCCGCCGGAATCGGAATCTCCTACGCCGCCCCCGGAGTCCTCGCCATGGCCGAAGCCCTCTGGGCCCTCGTCGCACTCATCGCCGCCGGCGCCGCCCTACCCCTGATCCTCCGCACCGGCCGCGGCAGGGGCGGCCGGGGCGGGGCGCCGGTCCAGCACATCACCCAGAACATCAGCGCCACCGGCCTCTTCGGCCGCGCTACCGGAACCCTCAACAACCGCTGAAAGGCGCACCCGTGGACCAGAGCCCCCTGAGTGAACGCGTATCCGACGCGGTCGCCCTCCTGACCGGCAAACGCACGATCCGCTGCCCCCACCCGGGTTGCCGCGTCAGCGTCCGCTACGGCCACGTCACGCCCGACGAGGCCAGGCACCTGACCGACGTCGCCACCGACCACACCCGCCACTGACATGACGAGGGCGGCCCCGTCTCGCCAAAGTCCGGGCCGCCCTCTTCCAGCTCTCACTGGAGGAATCCAGAATGACCCATCAACCCGCATCCGCGCTGCTGACGGCCGCGCTCGATGCCGCTGCCCTGGGCTGGAGCGTGTTCCCGCTCCGCCCCGGGCAGAAGCGTCCCGCTCTCCACGGGGAAGAGCACTGCCCCGCTCTGGGGGACTGCGCCGGCGGGCACCGCAAGTGGGAGGTCCGGGCCACCAGCGACCCCGACCGGATCCGCCGCGCGTGGGACCGGCTCCCCTTCAACGTCGGCATCGCCACCGGCCCCTCCCACCTCGTCGTGGTCGACCTCGATGTACCGAAGGGCAAGGGCAGTTCGGACGCGCCATACGGCGCGGACACCTTCCAGGCGCTCTGCGAGCGCGCCGGGCAGCCCCTCCCGGCCACGCTCTCGGTGCGGACGCCCACCGGCGGATCCCACCTGTACTTCACCGCCCCCCATGGGGTCAGGCTGGGGAACTCGGCGGGCAGGCTCGGCCCGCTCATCGACACCCGCGCGTGGGGCGGCTACGTCGTCGCCCCCGGCAGTGTCACGGCCGCCGGAGCGTACGAGGTCACCGACCCGGTGGCTCCGGCGCCGTTCCCGACGTGGCTGTACTCCCTGCTCGCGCCCCGGCAGGCCCTGCGCCAGCTCACCGGCCGCCCCGCGACCACCCACCGAACCGGCCGGTACGCGGCCGCCGCCCTGAACGCGGAGACCGCGTCGGTCGAGTCGGCTCCGACCGGTGAGCGCAACGGGACCCTGCTGCGGGCCGCCCGGGCTCTGGGGCGGTTCATCGCCGCGGGCGACCTTCCCCGCGAGGTGGTGGAGGAGGCTCTTCAAGGAGCAGGGGAGTCGGCCGGCCTGCCGTCTGCCGAGTGCCGCACCACGATCCGCTCCGGTCTGAACTGGTCCATCGCCCGCAACGCGATGAGGCGGACGGCATGAACCGCCGCCCCCGCTCCTCCTTGAAGAGCCTCACCCAGCCCTCCATCAGCCCCAGCCTCGCCGAACCGGCCCCGGCCACGGGCGGCGGTGGGGCGCCGAAGGTCGTCGCCGAAGGCGTCCCTTCATCTCTTCGCTCTGACCCGCGCCCGGCGGACGGCCGGTACGTCGTCGCCGTCCTGCACATCTGCGCCCCGCGCGGCGCCGTCCCCATCGCCACCTCGAAGTGCGAGTGCGGCCACAACCGCTCCGCCGTTGGGCAGCGACAGGTCCTCGCGCTCATCCAGCTCCACACTGATCACCGCGACGTGTGCCCGCTGGACCGCGTCGCCACACACCGGAGGAAGGCCGCATGACCGTCGACACCCAGACCCTGCCCGCGCCCGCCCAGACGACCACGGACGGCTCCCGCCTGCTGGACGAGGTGGAGGCCTTCCACCGGCGCTTCAACGTCTTCCCCACCGAAGCCGCCTATGTCGCCGTCGCTCTGTGGGACGCGCACGCGCACCTGCTGGACTGCTTCGACTCCACCCCGCGCCTCGCGTTCCTCTCCCCCGAGCCCGGGTCTGGGAAGTCCCGCGCGCTGGAGATCGTGGAAACCCTGGTCCCCCAGCCGCTCGTAGCCGCGAACGCGTCCGCACCGGTCCTGTTCCGGGCCGTCTCCACTCTGGACACGCGTCCCACGATCCTCTTCGACGAGGTTGACACGATCTTCGGCCCCAAGGCCGGGGACAACGAGCCCCTGCGCGGGTTCCTCAACGCGGGCCACCACCGGGGCGCCGGCATGTGGCGGTGCGTTGGGGACGGCACCAACCAGACCGTCCAGGAGTTCCCCAGCTTCTGCGTGGTCGCCATGGCGGGGCTCGGCTCGTTGCCGGACACGATCCTGACCAGGTCGGTCATCATCCGCATGCGCCGCCGGGCCCGCAATGAGCGCGTCCAGCCGTTCCGCCGCCGCCTGCACGCCCCCGAGGGCCACGCCCTGCGCGACCGGCTCGCCGTATGGGCGGACAGCGTCCGGCACCTGGTCGACGGCGTGTTCCCCGAGATGCCCGACGAGGTGACTGACCGGCCCGCCGACGTATGGGAGCCGCTCATCGCCGTCGCGGACGCTGCTGGGGGCGACTGGCCGGCCCGGGCCCGCGCCGCGTGCGCGCAGATCGTGGCCGCGTCCAAGCAGGACGACAAGGGCAGCATCGGGATCCGGCTGCTGACCGACCTGCGCGACCACGTCCTGAACGGGATCGAGCGCCTGCCCACCATCTCCGTACTGGACCGCCTCTACGCGCTGGAAGAAGCGCCGTGGGCGGACATGGGCGGCAAGCCGCTGACCTCCCGGGGCCTGGCGAAGATGCTCGGCGAGTACATGACCGGGGACAACAAGCCCATCGAGCCCCGCAACATCAAGAGCGGCGGAGCGGTCCTCAAGGGCTACTACGCGGCCGACCTCGCGGACGCGTGGGCGAGGTACTGCCCACCCCCCACCCCCTGAGAATCCGCTACTTCCGCTACCTCCGCTACCGCGCAGGTCAGAGGCCATGCGGAGGTAGCGGGAAGCCCGAAAACATCCGCTACCCCAACAGCAACTCCCGCTACCGGCCCGGCCTCCGATGGCCGGGCCGGTCGCGCATCTATCCGCTACCGCTACCCAATCCGCTACCTCGATCAAGCCTCTGACCAGGGCGGTAGCGGAGGTAGCGGCAGTAGCGGATTTCTACAGGTGGGGCGCAGAACCCCAACACCCGATCGCCGTGGAGGCACTTCGATGACCACCGCAGTCACGCCCGTCGCCCCGGTCCTCTGCACGGTGGAGTTCGCGGCCGAGCTGCTCTCGCTCGGCCGCTCCACACTCTACGAGCTGATGGCCGCCGGCGAGCTGCCGTTCGTCAAGGTCGGCAGGGCCCGCCGCATCCGCCGGACCGACATCGACACGTTCGCCGCCCAGCTCCAGCCGCAGTCCGTCTGATCTCAGCGCAATCCGAGGCGGCCCCGGGAATCCCCCGGGGCCGCCTTCCGCATGGAGGAGCACAGGAGTACATGAGCACCCGCAAGCCGAACATGGAGTCGTCCATCTACCTGGGCAGCGACGGGTGGTGGCACGGCCGCGTCACGATGGGCGTGAAGCCCGACGGAGGCCCCGACCGCCGGCACCGCAGGGCCAAGACCGAGACCGCCGTCGCAAAGAAGGTCCGCGAGCTGGAGAAGCTGCGCGACGAGGGCCGGGCCACGAAGGCCGGGCGGAAGCCGACCGTCGCGGAGTGGATGGACACGTACCTGTCCACGATCGCGAGCCTGAAGCTCAAACCGCGGTCCCTGGACGACTACTGGTCCAAGACCCGCAACGACATCGTCCCCAGCATCGGCAAGCACCGGCTCGACAAGCTCGCTCCGGAGCACCTGGAGGTGATGTACGCGGCCATGCTGGAGGAGGGACACGCCGCCTCGCACGTGCTGAAGGTGCACCGGATCCTCTCCCGGGCTCTGAAGATCGCCCACCGCCGCCGGATCATCAACGAGAACGTCGCCACCCTCGTGGACCCCCCGTCCGTGGACGAGACAGAGGCGAACCCGTTCTCGCGGGACGAATCGAAGGCCTTCCTCGCCGCTGCCGCGAAGCGTCCGACGTTCATGCGGTGGGCGATCGGGGTCGGCATGGGCTTCCGACAAGGTGAGGCCCTGGGCCTGCGCTGGTCTTACGTCGACCTGGAGCACGGGCTGTTCCATCCCGCCTGGCAGCTCCAGCGGCTCACGTGGAAGCACGGGTGCCAGGACGCTCACGTCTGCGGAGCCCGGCTCCACCGGTTCGAACCGTGCCTGCCCGACTGCTCGACGCACAAGAACTACGTCCGCGGCTGCCCGGCGCCGTGCCCGAAGACCTGCCGCCGGCACGCGAGTGCCTGCCCCGAGCGGAAGGGAGGAGGCCTGGCCTTCACCCGGCCCAAGACGAAGAAGAGCCAGAACCCTGTGCCGATCCCGCCGCCCTTCCTGCCCTACCTCCTGGAGCACAAGGCGAGGCAGACAGAGCAGCGGCGGGCGGCCGGGGAACTGTGGGAGGAGTTCGACGCGGTATTCACCCGCGAGGACGGGCGGCCTTTGGACCCGCGAGCCGACTGGGCGGAATTCAAGAAGCTGCTCGCCGAGTCCGGGATCAGCGACCGACGCCAGCACGACGGGAGCCGTCACACGGCGGGAACGATCCTGAACGAGCTGGGGGTGGACATGCCCACCATCATGGAGATCCTCCGGCACACCCAGATCAGTCAGACGCGCCGGTACGTGAAGGGCCGCTCCGAGCTGTCCCGCGAGGCGATGCGGCGGATGGGTGAGGCCTTCATGCCGGGCCCCGCACCCGGCCGCGCGCAGACTCCCGACCCTGGCCCCGGACCCCTGTCTGAGACCAGAACTGAGACAGAGAGCACCCGTGCGGCTCGCGCCCGGCGCCGCCGCAAGATCCGCTAAAACGCGGAAGCCCTGCTCAGAACAGATCTGAGCAGGGCTTCCGGCAGAGCCCCCTGTCGGATTCGAACCGACGACCTACGCATTACAAGTGCGTTGCTCTGGCCGGACTGAGCTAAGGAGGCGTAACCGCCCTCACTTTACACAGCGCCCCATCCCCCGGGCCATCACGTTGTCCCGCCCCCGGGGTACCCGATACGGCCGGTCATCGAGGCCGCCCGGGCAAGGGTGAGGTTCGGATTGAGGGCCTTCAGGACGGTCTCCGTGAGGGGGCGGAGGTTCCAGACGTGCCGGATCGCCGCCGGGTCGAGGACCGTTCCGTGGTAGCCCTCGGCGAACTCCCGGTAGGCCTCCGCAGTGCCCGCCGCCAGGACGCGGAAGAGGTGGCCCGTGCCGTCGTCCGTGTCCGCGGGGATCTCCACCGGCCCCGCCCGCCAGGCGGTGTCGGCACTCTCCCGCCAGAACACCACGGTCGCCACCTGCACGTCGTCGTCACAGAAGGCGGGCTCCGAGAGCAGCGGCCGGAACACCTCGGGCAGGGTGTCCACGAGTCCGGGCCACAGCTCCATGTCCTCGTTCGTGTAAGGGCTCATCCAGGACTCGTGGTCGAACCCCCGGCCGAAGACCCCGTCGGGCGTGAAGAGGACCGCGTACTCGTCACCCGCGCCGTTGTTCATGAGCGCGGCCTCGACCCCCGGGTCCCACGCGGGGTCGTACGAGAAGTAGCCGTACTCCGGGTCGCCGCCGATCAGCAACTCCAGTGCCGCCATGGCCCGGCAGCGGGCGCGGAGGGCGGGGATGTCGGGCAGGACGCGGATCAGGTCGTGGACGTTCATGGGCGCAGCCAAGCAGACGGCTCCGACAGAGGCGGAAGTCACGGTCGCCGGGGTGCTGACAGGACGGGGAACGGGGAGGTAGCGTCGGGCGGAGTCCTCGTATCTGGACTAGACCTTCCACTCGGATCGTCCGGCACGTTCCTGCCGGTAGAAGGGATTCATCACCATGGCTTCTGTCACCTTCGACAAGGCGACCCGGCTGTACCCCGGCGGCGACAAGCCCGCCGTCGACGAGCTGGAGCTGCACATCGAGGACGGCGAGTTCCTCGTCCTCGTCGGGCCCTCCGGCTGCGGAAAGTCCACCTCGCTGCGCATGCTGGCCGGCCTGGAGGACGTCAACGGCGGCGCCATCCGCATCGGCGACCGCGACGTCACGCACCTGCCGCCCAAGGACCGGGACATCGCGATGGTGTTCCAGAACTACGCGCTCTACCCGCACATGACCGTCGCCGACAACATGGGCTTCGCGCTCAAGATCGCCGGCGAGGACAAGGCGACCATCCGCAGGAAGGTCGAGGACGCGGCGAAGATGCTCGACCTCACCCAGTACCTCGACCGCAAGCCGAAGGCGCTCTCCGGCGGCCAGCGCCAGCGCGTCGCCATGGGCCGTGCCATCGTGCGCAAGCCGCAGGTGTTCCTCATGGACGAGCCGCTGTCGAACCTCGACGCCAAGCTCCGCGTGTCCACCCGCACGCAGATCGCGGCGCTCCAGCGCGACCTCGGGATCACCACCGTCTACGTCACCCACGACCAGGTCGAGGCCATGACGATGGGCGACCGCGTGGCGGTCCTCAAGGACGGTCTGCTCCAGCAGGTCGACACCCCGCGCAACATGTACGACCGCCCGGCCAACCTCTTCGTCGCCGGCTTCATCGGCTCCCCCGCCATGAACCTGGTCGAGGTCCCGATCGCCGACGGCGGCGTGAAGTTCGGCGACAGCGTGGTCCCGGTGTCGCGCGAGGCACTGTCCGCCGCCGCGGACGCGGGCGACCGCACCGTCACGGTCGGCGTGCGCCCGGAGCACTTCGACATCGGCACCGAGGGCGGCCTGACGATCATCGTCAACGTCGTCGAGGAGCTCGGCGCCGACGGCTACGTCTACGGCCGCACGACCGAGGCCGAGGGCGCGCAGGACATCGTGGTGCGCGTGGGCGGCCGCCAGGTGCCGGAGAAGGGCTCGACGCTGCACGTGGTGCCGCGGGCCGGCGAGATCCACGTCTTCTCGACCTCGTCGGGCGAGCGGCTCTCCGACTGACCCCGTGCGCGACTGAGTCGCGAGTCGGTCGCGAGTGAGTACGGACAGGGGCGCTCCTTCCCGGGGGCGCCCCCGTCCGCGTGCGCCATCCGGGGCAGACCGGGCCATTCAGCCCCACCCGTCAACCCTTAATTCGAAAAGCCACGTCGAACCATCCCCCGACCGGGTGACTAAATGTCGCCAAATCTTCACCGAGCGCTACTCTCGCCCTCGTGACCCACACTGCCCGCCGTATCGGCCGTTCCCTCGCCCTGGTCCTGCCCGTCGTCCTGGTCCTGTCCGGGACCCTCGCGGTCACCATGGTCCCCTGGGCGGACAACACGCCTTCCCAGATCCTGACCGCCTCCGCCGAGGACGTGTCCGTCCCCGCGAAGCCGCGCGCCGCGCAGGACGTGCTGCGCGACAAGCTGCTGGGCGAGCTCCAGCAGGGCGAGGCCCCGGGCGACGTCCTGACGCACCTTCAGCAGGAGGTGGACCGGCGCCCGTCGCTGGCCGACCACTGCGTGGGGATCGCGCGGGCGCTGGGCCGTGCCGCCGTGGACGTGTACGGCCCGACGAAGGCGCAGTCCTTCGCGCGTCCCGTCTGCGACACCGCGTACGCGACCGGCGTCGCCTCGATGGGCTGACGGCTGCCGGGCGTCGCCGTCCTCCCCCGCGCCGGGGCCTCTAACCTGACGGCCATGACCGACGCACCCCCCGTGTCCCGCTCCTCCGTTTCCGCGGCCGCGTACCCGGCCTCCCTCGCTCAGGCGCCTGTTCAGGCAGTCGTGCTGGCGGGCGGCCAGGGTTCGCGGCTGCGTCCGTATACGGACGACCGGCCGAAGCCGATGGTGGAGATCCCGGGGACCGGGGTGCCGATCATCGGGCACCAGCTGGCCTGGCTGGCGGCCGAGGGGGTGACGGACGCCGTGGTGTCGTGCGGGCATCTCGCGGAGGTGCTCCAGGACTGGCTGGCGAAGGCGGACCTGCCGCTGCGGGTGACCACGGTGGTGGAGGAGGAGCCGCTGGGGCGCGGCGGCGGGCTGAAGTACGCGGCTCGTCATCTGCCGTACCCGGACCGGCCCTGGTACGCGACGAACGGGGACATCTGGACGCGGTTCTCGCTGCGCGAGATGGCGGAGTTCCACGCCGAGCGGGGGGCGACGGCGACGCTGGCGCTGGCCCGGCCGCGGATCCCGTGGGGGGCGGTGGAGACCAACGAGTTCGGGCAGGTGCTGGACTTCATCGAGTCGCCGCCGTCGCCGTATCTGATCAATGCGGGCGTGTACGTCTTCGGTCCCGAATTCGCGGCGCTGCTGCCGGATTTGGGCGACCACGAGCGTACGACGTTCCCGCGGCTGGCGCGGGAACGGCGGCTGGCGGGCTTCCCGCTGCCGCAGGGGGCCTACTGGCGGGCGATCGACACGGCGAAGGACCTCACCGAGGCGGCACGGGAGTTGGCCGCCCAGAGCGGCTCCTGAGGCCGCGGCCGTCCGCACAGCAGAGCGTCGGAGAGCACCGGAGAGCACCGGAGAGCACCGGAGAGCACCGGAGAGCACGGAAAGGGGCCCGGCGCGCTGTGTGCGCGCCGGGCCCCTTTCCGTACCGTCGTCAGCCGAGGAGGCCGCCGACCAGTCCGGGCTTCTTCGGCGGGGCGTCCCCGCCGCCGCTGCCGCCTCCGCTGCCGGTGCTGGAGGACGGCGGCTTCGGGGTGGACTGCTTGGGCGAGCTGCCCGGGTTCTGGCCGTTGCCGGAGCCGCGGGTCGCGGTCGGCGACTGCGAGCCGGTGCCCGCGGTCTCCTTGGCGGTGGTACCGGTGGCCCCGCGCCCGGACTTGGCGGCCGGCGCCGAGGCGCTGGCGCTGGGTTCGGCCGCCTTGGAGGGCTGCTGGGTGGCGGGCTGCTGCTGCGGCCGCTGCTGCTTGCCGGCCGGGGCCTGCGGGAGCGGGGAACCGGGCAGGTAGTTGCTGGGGGCCTGGCCGGGTCCGGGGACGGTGACCACGGTGGTGGAGCGGACGGCGCCGCCGAGCAGCGAGCCGATGAGCAGGGTGAGTCCGCAGACGACGGTGGCCATGATGGTTCCGCGGCGCAGGACGCGGCGGCGCAGCCGCCAGATCTCCGAGCGCGGCCCGAGGGTCCGCCAGGCCTCGCCGGCGAGGCGCCCGTCGAGGGAGTAGACGGGGGCGCCGGCGATGATCAGCGGGCTCCAGGCGGCGAGGTAGATGATGTCGGGGGCGTCGTAGGCGGGGACGGTCTTCCAGCTGACCGTCATCAGCAGGGCGGCCGACAGCAGGGCGCCGATGCAGGCGGCGAACCGCTGCCACAGGCCCAGGACGGTCAGTACGCCGACGATGACCTGGAGGAAGGCCACGCTGAGCCCGGCCCCGACGGGGTGGGCGAGGGCGAAGTCGCGCAGGGGTTCGGCGAGTGCCCAGGGGTGGAGGGTGCGCAGCCAGGTGACCATGGAGCCGCGTTCGCCGCCGTCGAAGTAGACGGGGTCGCACAGCTTGCCCATGCCGGCGTAGATGCAGATGAAGCCGAGGAAGACGCGCAGCGGGAGCAGCACGACGCCGAGGTTCATCCGGCGGCCGGGGTAGTACGAGGACTGCCCGCGGGCGTCGGAGGAGGCGCGGCGGGAGTCGGCGCCGGGGCCGTCGTACGGTCCCCCGCCGCCCGCGTACCGGGGGTCGTACGGGAGGTCGCGTACGGAGGCCGGCGGACGGGTCTCGTCCGGGTCTCCGTACGTGCGCTGGCCGATGACGGTCGGCGTGGCCAGCGTGTCCTCGGCGAGGTCGCGGGCGAGGTCGACGCGGGGAATGGTCTGGGTGGCGCCGGCATCCCCGTCGTCGAAGCCGCCGTGTCCGCGCCCGTGTTCGCGTACGGCCTGGAGGAGTCCGCCCATGGCGGCGGTGTCGCCGGGGGCGGACTTGCCGCTCCAGACGACGGGGGCCCGGCGGCGGCCTGCGCCGGCAGCGGCGGCGACCACGGCGCCGCCGAGGACGGGCACGCGGCCGGGGGCGTTCGCGGGCTTGGAACGCGCGCTCGGGCTCGGTGCGAGCCGCACGCGGAAGCTGGCGTGGTTGACGATGACCTGTGCGGGGTCGCACGGCACCTTGACCATGCTCAGCGCGGGCTGGTCGTCGAACCCTGACGTTCTGGTGTCCACACTCATCTAACCGAGTGATCAGTGTTTAGGACACTGCCTTGACAGGAGGGATGTGTCCGAGACCCGTCAAGATCAAGCCACCCCGCCCGAAACGGGCGGGGTGGCACGCTCACGGGTCACGCCCGATGAGCCAAGTGGATCAATGGATCCCCGGATCCGCAGACCCGTGGATCCGCGGATCAGGTGCGGGGCGTCGTCGCGCGGCGGCGGGCCGCCTCGTAGAGCACGACGCCCGCGGCGACACCGGCGTTGAGCGACTCGGCGCCGCCCGGCATCGGGATGCGGACGAGGTAGTCGCAGTTCTCGCCGACGAGGCGGCCGAGGCCCTTGCCCTCGGAGCCGACGACGATGACGACCGGGCCCGCGAGCTCGGCGAGGTCGTTGACGGTGTGCGTGCCCTCGGCGGCGAGGCCGACGATGGTGATGCCGGCCTTCTTGTAGTCCTGGAGGGCGCGCGTCAGGTTGGTGACGCGGGAGACCGGGGTGCGGGCGGCGGTGCCGGCCGAGGACTTCCAGGCACCGGCGGTCATGCCGGCGGCGCGGCGCTCGGGGATGACCACGCCGTGGCCGCCGAAGGCGGAGACGGAGCGGACGATCGCGCCGAGGTTGCGGGGGTCGGTGACGCCGTCGAGGGCGACGATGAGGGGGTCCTCGCCGTTGTCGTACGCGGCGGTCGTGAGGTCCTCCGGGTGCGCGTACTCGTAGGGCGGGACCTGGAGGACCAGGCCCTGGTGGTTGAGCCCGTTGGTCATCCGGTCGAGCTCGGGGCGCGGGGCTTCCATCAGGTTGATGTTGCCGCGCTCGCCGGCGAGCTGGAGGGCCTCGCGGACGCGCTCGTCGTTGTCGATGAACTGCTGGACGTAGAGGGTGGTGGCGGGAACGCCGTCGCGCAGCGCCTCGAAGACCGGGTTGCGGCCGACGACCATCTCGCTGGTGCCCTTGGGGCCGCCGCGGCGGGGCGCGGGGCGGCGCTTGGCGGCCTGGCGGGCCATGGCGTTGCTGATGCGGTTCGCCTTGTGCTTCTTGCGGTCCTCGGCCTTGGGCGTGGGGCCCTTGCCCTCCAGGCCCTTGCGCCGCTGGCCACCGCTGCCGACCGTGGCGCCCTTCTTGTTGGACGTGCGGCGGTTCCTGCGCTGGCTGTTCCCGGCCATGACCTCTACCTGTTTTCGTTGATGCTGCGATATGTACGTATGAAGAGTGTGCCGCCCGGAACGCCGGGCGGCACAGTCGGAGTGCTCCGGGTGCCGGGGGCTCAGCGCGGGCCGAGCGACCAGCGCGGTCCCGTGGGGCTGTCCTCGATGACCAGGCCCGACTGCTGGAGCTGGTCGCGGATGGCGTCGGCGGTCGCCCAGTCCTTGCGGGCCCGGGCGGACTCGCGCTGCTCCAGGACGAGGCGTACGAGGGTGTCGACGGCGCCGTGGAGATCCTCGCCGCGGTCGGACTCCCCGGCCCAGTGCGGGTCGAGGGGGTCCAGGCCGAGGACGCCGAGCATGGCCCGTACCTCGGACAGCCGGGCGATGGCGGCGTCCTTGTCGTCGGCGGCGAGGGCGCTGTTTCCCTGGCGGACCGTGGTGTGGACGATGGCGAGCGCCTGCGGCACGCCCAGGTCGTCGTCCATGGCCTCGGCGAAGGCCGGCGGGACCTCGGAGGCCGGGTCGACGGTCTTGCCGGCCTTCTCGATGACGCGCTGGTAGAAGCCCTCGATGCGCGCGAAGGCGGACTCGGCCTCGCGCAGCGACTCCTCGCTGTACTCGATCATCGAGCGGTAGTGCGGGGTGCCGAGGTAGTAGCGCAGGACGATGGGGCGCCAGGCCTTGACCATCTCGGAGACGAGCACCGAGTTGCCCAGCGACTTCGACATCTTCTCGCCGGACATGGTGACCCAGGCGTTGTGGACCCAGTACTGCGCGAACGCGTCGCCGAAGGCCTTCGCCTGGGCGATCTCGTTCTCGTGGTGCGGGAAGATCAGGTCGAGTCCGCCGCCGTGGATGTCGAAGGCGCTGCCGAGGTACTTGTGCGCCATCGCGGAGCATTCGAGGTGCCAGCCGGGACGTCCGCGGCCCCACGGGGTCTCCCAGTCGGGCTCGCCGGGCTTGGTGGCCTTCCACATGGCGAAGTCGCGGGGGTCGCGCTTGCCGGTGATGCCCTGCTCGGTGGGCTGGCGCAGGTCGTCGATGTCCTGGTTGGACAGCTCCAGGTAGCCCGGGAACGAGCGCACGTCGAAGTAGACGCTGCCGTCGGCCTCGTACGCGTGGCCGCGCTCGATGAGCCCGCGCATCATCTCGATCATCTCGGGTACGTGGCCGGTGGCGCGCGGCTCGTACGTGGCCGGGAGGCAGCCGAGGGCGGTGTAGCCGTCGCTGAAGGCCCGCTCGTTGTCGTAGCCGATGGACCACCAGGGGCGGCCCTGGACCTCGGCCTTCGCGATGATCTTGTCGTCGATGTCGGTGACGTTGCGGATGAAGGTGACGTCGAGGCCCCGGTACTCGAACCAGCGCCGCATGATGTCGAAGTTCAGGCCGGAGCGGATGTGCCCGATGTGAGGGGCCGCCTGGACGGTGGCGCCACAGAGGTAGATCGAGACGCAGCCCGGAACGAGCGGGGTGAAGTCGCGGATCTGCCGGGCGCTGGTGTCGTACAGGCGAATAGTCACGGCATCCAGGGTAGTGGGCCTGTAGCAGTGCCCCGCGACCCTTTCGGGGCGCGGGGGTGCTTTGTTGCGGAAGCGGTGTCGTCCGGTCTACGGATTCTTCCGGTACACCAGTGCGGTGGCGATGGCGGCGAGGCCTTCCGCGCGGCCGGTGAGGCCGAGGCCGTCGGTGGTGGTGCCGGAGACGGAGACCGGGGCTCCGGCGGCCGCGGAGAGGGTCTTCTGTGCTTCTTCGCGCCGCTTGCCGATCTTCGGGCGTACGCCGATCACCTGGATGGCGATGTTGCCGATCTCGAAGCCCTCGGCGCGGACGATGCGGGCGGCCTCCGCCAGGAGGGTGACGCCGGCGGCGCCGGACCACTCGGGGCGGGAGGTGCCGAAGTGCGCGCCGAGGTCGCCGACGCCGGCGGCGGAGAAGAGGGCGTCGCAGGCGGCGTGGGCGGCGACGTCGCCGTCGGAGTGCCCGGCCAGTCCGTCCTCGCCCTCCCAGAGCAGCCCGGCGCACCACAGCTCGCGCCCGGCCTCGAAGGCGTGCACGTCGGTGCCGATCCCGACGAGCGGGATCAGCGGGACGGGCGGGGTCGGCGGGGCGGCGGAACCTGCGGGGCTAGTAGGCATCGGTGGCCCTCCTGCGGGCGAGTACGGCCTCGGCGAGGACCAGGTCGAGCGGGCGGGTGACCTTGAAGGCCTCTTCGTGGCCGGGGACCACCATGACGGTGACGCCGAGCTGTTCCACCATTCCGGCGTCGTCGGTGGCGCCCTCGCCGTTGACGGCGATGGCCTCGTGCGCCCGTACGAGGGTCGCGAGGTCGAAGCCCTGCGGGGTCTGTACGGCGCGCAGCCGGGCCCGCTCGGGGGTGGCGACGACCGGCTCGGCCTCGCCGGGCCTGCCGGGCTCGACCTCCTTGACGGTGTCGGCCAGCGGCAGCGCCGGCACCACGGCGGGCGAGCCTTCGCGCACGGCCTCGATGACGGAGTCGACGGTGTCCACGGGGACGAGCGGGCGGGCCGCGTCGTGGATGAGGACGGAGGTGACGTCCGCGGGGAGCGCGGCGAGGCCGGCGTTCACGGATTCCTGGCGGGTCTCGCCGCCGGGGACGACCAGGATCTCGGTCCGGTCGGGCAGCGCGTGCTCGTCGACGAGCCGGCGCACCTCGGCGGTGCCGTCGGACGGGGCCACGACCACCACGAGGGAGACGGCCCGGGAGCGGGCCATCGCGCGGACGGCGTGGATGAGCATGGGGGTGCCGCCGATGGCCCGCAGGGCCTTGGGGGCGCCGGGGCCGAGGCGTACCCCCCGGCCGGCGGCCGGGATCACCGCGGCGGTGCGGTGGGGGCGCGATTCGTCAGACATCAGTAGCTCCGAGCCAGGTTTGTGACTTCGGCCGACATGGGTATGGCCTGAAGGGTGCCGGGTGCGACGCCCTCGCCCCTTCCGTGACGACCGGTCGAGCAGGCTGGTCGGGCAGGCTGTCAGGACCCGGCACGCCGGTGGGAAAAGTGCAGAAAAGGTGTGGGTACAGACATGCCGCAGCGCCCGGCAACAGCCCTCCCGTGGAGGAGAGGGCATGTCATCGGGCACCGCGGCACAACTGTGTGAAGGATTTCCCGCGTCAGGACGCGAGAACCTCGTCGAGGAGGGCCTCTGCCTTGTCCTCGTTGGTGTTCTCCGCGAGCGCGAGCTCGCTCACCAGGATCTGGCGCGCCTTCGCGAGCATGCGCTTCTCGCCCGCGGAAAGCCCGCGCTCACGCTCGCGACGCCACAGGTCACGCACCACTTCGGCGACCTTGATGACATCGCCAGAAGCGAGCTTCTCCAGATTTGCCTTGTAGCGCCGGGACCAGTTCGTCGGCTCTTCGGCATACGGTGCACGAAGCACCTCGAAGACCCGGTCCAGCCCGTCCTGGCCGACTACGTCGCGAACGCCGACGAACTCCGCATTGTCCGCAGGCACACGAACCGTCAGGTCGCCCTGGGCGACCTTGAGCACCAAGTAGGTCTTGTCCACGCCTTTGATCTGGCGAGTTTCGATGGCCTCGATCAGCGCGGCCCCGTGATGGGGATAGACCACGGTGTCGCCAACCTTGAACGTCATGTGACAGGTACCCCTTCCGTGGCTATCCAGGGTAACACGAGAACTGACTGTTATGAATGGCGTTTTCGCAGGTCAGGGCACATCTCGGGGCTTGACAACAGCGACAGGAACGTGCTGCGAAGGGCTTCCGGAGGGGGGTATTCGCAGGTCGGAGGCGCTGTGCGGACCGGGCGAAACGGCCACGCTACACCCGGGCACGGGTCCCGTCAGCGTGACGTACGTCCCGTTTTGCCGGTTTCGAAGCCGGGAAACCGAACTACTCCGTTCGACTGGCGACCACCCGTACGGAGCGGTTCAGGCCCAATCGGGAATTGATCACCGTGGGCCGTTCGAAGGAATCCCGGAATTGATCACCGGGGGTCCTGCGGGCGATATGCGGGCGGCACATGATCGGCAGATGAACGGCACGGGAAGTGCCGAGCGGAAGGGCGGGGTGAACGGCCGGGGTGAACGGCCGCGGAATGCAAGATCGCGGGGCAGGCGCAGGGCGGCCCGTGCGCTGCGGAGGGTCGGGTGCGGGGGCGGGGCGGCGGCTCGGTAACCTAAGCGCGCTGACACACCCTTAGAGCGGCTTTACCTCGGCCGCTCCGAGACTGCCCACCCTTCCGTTCCGTACGTCCAAGGAGTTGCCGCCGCCGTGAGCCGCAGCCTTCGACGCGGCGCCCTCGCCGCCACCGCCATCGTGTTCTCGATCGCCTCGCTGGCCGCTTGCGGTGCAGGCAAGGACGCGGAGACGCTCCAGATCAAGCCGGACAACGCCGCCGTCACCAAGGGCAACATCAAGATCCAGAACGCACTGGTGATCACCCAGGGCGAGAAGGAGAAGAAGGCCGTCGTCTCCGCGACGCTCTTCAACAGCGGCATCAAGCCGCAGACGGTTGACGCCATCACCCTCCCGGGTGGCAAGGGCAAGGTCGTCCTGAAGCCCGCCGAGGGCGCGGCCAAGATCACCGTGCCGGCCGGCGGCTCGGTGGTGCTGGGCGGCAAGGGCAACGCCTCCGCCGTGGTCGAGGGCGGCGAGGCCGTGCAGAACGGCAACGCGCAGCCGGTCGTCTTCCAGCTGAGCAACGCGGGTGACGTGGAGATCGCCGCCTTCGTCGTCCCGGCCACCGGCATGTACGCGGGGTACGGCCCGACCGAGGCCCCGGTCGCCGCCCCCGGCGCCACGCCGTCGGGCAGCGCCTCGGGCGCCCCGTCCGGCTCCCCGGCCACGACCCCCTCGGGCGCCGCTTCCGGCACCCCGTCGGGCGCGGCCTCGGGCACCCCGTCGGGTTCCCCCTCGCACAGCGCCGGCCACTGAGCCCGCAGCACCACGTACGAAAGGGCCCCGTCCGCTGAAGCGGACGGGGCCCTTTCGTACGTGCGTGCACCGTGCGTGCACCGTGCGTGCAGCGGTTTGCGGTTTACGGCTCGAACTTGTAGCCCAGGCCGCGGACCGTGACCAGGTAGCGCGGCGCGCCCGGGTCCGGCTCGATTTTGGCGCGGAGGCGCTTGACGTGGACGTCCAGGGTCTTGGTGTCACCGACGTAGTCGGCGCCCCAGACCCGGTCGATCAGCTGCATGCGGGTCAGCACGCGGCCCGCGTTGCGCAGCAGCATCTCCAGCAGGTCGAACTCCTTCAGCGGGAGGTCCACCTTGGCTCCGGCGACGGTGACCACGTGGCGGTCGACGTCCATCCGTACGGGCCCGGCCTCCAGCGCGGCCGGGGTGACCTCCTCCGGCTCGCCGCGGCGGCGCAGGACCGCGCGGATGCGGGCGACCAGCTCCCGCGAGGAGAAGGGCTTGGTGACGTAGTCGTCGGCTCCTATCTCCAGCCCGACGACCTTGTCGATCTCGCTGTCCTTGGCCGTCACCATGATGACGGGCACGTTGGAGCGGCCGCGCAGCTGCCGGCAGACCTCCGTGCCGGGCAGGCCGGGGAGCATCAGGTCGAGGAGGACGAGGTCGGCGCCGTTGCGCTCGAACTCGTCGAGCCCGTCGGGCCCGGTCGCGGCGATCGCGACCTCGAAGCCCTCCTTGCGGAGCATGTAGGACAGGGCGTCGCTGAAGGATTCCTCATCCTCGACGACGAGCACTCGGGTCACGGAAGGACCTCCGGGGCAGGAATGGCTGGCGTGGTTCTTTGGGAAGCGTGGTTCAGGCGGGGGTGGGGTGGCTTGGTGCGGGGGCGGGATCCGCGGCCGGGGCGACCGTGGGTGCAGGTGCCGGAGCGGCTGCTTCCGGCAGGCGCAGGGTGAACGTGGAGCCCTGACCCTCCGAGCTCCATACGGACACCTCCCCGCCGTGTGAGGCCGCTACGTGCTTCACGATCGCAAGGCCGAGGCCGGTTCCTCCCGTGGCACGGGAGCGGGCCGGGTCCACGCGGTAGAAGCGCTCGAAGATGCGCTCGCGGTCCTTTTCCGGGATGCCGATGCCCTGGTCGGTCACGGCGATCTCGATCAAGTCTCCCCCAGGTGCCGTGACCTTGCGTCCGGCTATGCCGACGCGGGTGCGGGCGGGGCTGTAGTTGACGGCGTTCTCGACCAGGTTCCCGAGGGCCGCCGCGAGCTGGCCGCGGTTGCCCCAGACGCGCAGGTCGGCGGTGCCGCCCGCGGCCATGATGATCTGCTTGGAGGACGCCGTGTGGCGGCATCGGTCGATGGCCTCCGCCACCAACGTATCCACCCGTACGGGCTCCGCGTCCTCCAGCGGGTCGTCGTTCTGCACCCGGGAGAGGTCGATGAGCTCCTGTACGAGGTTGATCAGGCGGGTGGCCTCGATCTGCATGCGGCCGGCGAAGCGGCTGACCGCCTCGGGGTCGTCCGCGGCGTCCATGACGGCCTCGGACAGCAGGGAGATGGCTCCCACCGGCGTCTTCAGCTCGTGCGACACGTTCGCGACGAAGTCGCGCCGTACGGCCTCGATGCGGCGGGCCTCTGTGAGGTCCTCGACCAGGAGCAGGACCAGCCGTGAGCCGAGCGGGGCGACGCGCGCCGAGACCGCGAGGGCCTCGCCGCGGCCGGTGCCGCGCCGGGGCAGGTCGAGCTCGACCTGGCGTATTTCCCCGTCGCGGCGGGTGTCGCGGGCCATGTGGAGCATGGGTTCGACGGCCAGTTTGCCGCCGCGTACCAGTCCGAGGGCGTACGCCGCCGAGCTGGCCTTGACCACCGCGTCACCCTCGTCGAGTACGACGGCGGAGGAGCGGAGCACGGAGAGGACGGTGTCCACGCCGGGCGGGAGCACCGCGTTGATGTCGGGGCGCATGGAGCTCCGGGTGGGGCGGGCCTGGTCGCGCTCGCTCCAGCGGAACGCCAGCATCGCGATCACACCGGTGCAAAGACCGGCGATCGCTGCAGCTGCGGCGACCGCCGCGTTCACGTCCATGCCTCAAGGTTAAGCAGGCTCGACGGCACTTCCACAGCCGTTCGGGTGGCACCTCGAACACTCGTCGCCCAGAGTTCACCGTGGCGACGGGGCTGATTCACTTGTGATGCCGGAGTCGGACGCGTTTGCGCCCCAACGTGTCAACGTGGGGGCACGAGGCCGCCCCGGCCCGTCCCACACGGGCAGCAGAGGCAGCAGGCAAGAGAGGGACAACCCATGCGTGACGCGTACCACGAGGAACTGGACTCGATCGGAGAAGGCCTGGTCGAGATGGCCCGGCTCGTCGGTTCCGCGATCGGGCGGGCCACGACGTCCATGCTCGACGCCGACCTGAAGCTCGCCGAGAGCGTCATCGCCGCCGACCAGAAGGTGGACGACCTCCAGCACGACCTGGAGGCCCGCGCCATCGCGCTGCTGGCCCGCCAGCAGCCTGTCGCCACCGACCTGCGCATCGTGGTGACCTCGCTGCGCATGTCGGCCGACCTGGAGCGCTCGGGCGACCTGGCCCAGCACGTGGCGAAGCTGGCCCGGCTGCGCTTCCCGGACACCGCCGTACCGCGGGACCTGCACGCGACCATCCTGGAGATGGGGCAGCTGGCGCAGCGCCTGATGGCGAAGGCGGCCGAGGTCATCATCACGAAGGACGTCGACCTGGCCCTCCAGCTGGAGCAGGACGACGACGAGATGGACCAGCTGCACCGCACCCTGTTCCAGCACCTGATGGACGACCGCTGGAAGCACGGCATCGAGACCGCGGTGGACGTCACCCTGCTGGGCCGCTACTACGAGCGCTTCGCGGACCACGCGGTGTCGGTGGCCAAGCGCGTGGTCTACCTGGTGACGGGCGAGCACGCGGACGAGCTGCAGGCGCCGACGGTGGTCGACGGCGTCTGAGCCGTTCTGCACCAGTGCGCCGTTGACGCGCCGGTGCGGCTGGGCATGAATGAGGGCGAAGGCAGTAAGAGGCTCTGAGAAGCAGTAAGACGCCACGCACGCCGCCTGCGAGGAGGATCCATGCCCGATTCCCCCGTCCCCATCACCCCGGAGCACGAGCAGCAGCAACCGCGGCCTGAACCGCTGCGGCTCCCGCTGCTCGCGGCTTGCGGCTGCGGCTCGGGCTGCGGCTGCGGCTGCCAATCCGGCGCGCCCTGCCAGTGCGGAGGCTGATCCGGCCGAACCGGGCCGGCACGGCACAGGAGCAAGGAGAGGCCCCCTGCCCGCGGAGATCCGCGGGCAGGGGGCCTCTCGCAGCCCTCTCGGCCTTCTCGGCCTGACCTACCAGAACACGACGAGGTACCCGTTGCCGCCCAGGCCACCGGGGCTGCCGGGGCCGCCGACGGTGGTACCGCCCGTACCGCCGCCACCGCCGTTGCCGCCCGCGCCGGTGTTCGTCGACGGCAGCTGCACGATGCCGTCGACGGCGGACCCGCCCACGCCGCCCTGGGCGCCGCTCTGGCCGTTCGCACCGCTGCGGTTCGTCACGTCGAGGCTGCTGCAGGTGCCGGTGCCGCCGGTGCCGCCCGTACCCGGGGTCCCCGTCGTGGCGGTGCCGCCGCCACCGCCGCCACCGCCGGCGCCGCCCGTGGCGTTGAGCTGGATGCCGCCCGATGAGGTCAGCGTGGTCGGGCTGCCGGTCCCGCCGGTGCCGCCCGGCAGTCCGTTGTTGCCACCGGCGGGCCCGCCGGGACCGAAGGCGCCGGCCGCGCCGCCGGCGCCCACGTCCACCGTGTAGCTCTGGCCGGGCTTCACCTTGATGACGCACCAGGTGAACCCGCCGGAGCCGCCGCCACCGCCCTGGCCTCCGTTGCCCGTCAGCGCCGCGCTCGCGCCGCCACCGCCGCCGCCCCCGCCGCCACCGGCGCCCCAGGCCTGGACGTGCACCGAGGTGACGCCCTCGGGCGGCGTGAAGAACCCGTCCGCGGTGAAGTCCCGCAGACCGTGGATGACGGTGGGCGCCTGCGGCTCCTTGGGCTTGGGCCAGTCGTCGCCCCCGCCGTGGGGGCGATCGCTGTCGCCGGCGCCGTGGGGACGCTCGCTGTCGCCCGCGCCGTGGGGGCCGTCGTACGCGAGTGCGGCGGGTGCCATGGTGAGCAGCTGGCCGGAGAGGGCCACCGCCGCCAGGGCGGAGGCGAGGAGTACCCGGCGGGGGGCGCGGGAGCGCTGGGAAACGGGCTTCTGGTTCACGGAGCGAGTTCCTTCCCCGCGGGGAGCCGAAGCTCTCGCGGAGGACGAGGGAAAGCGGGACCGGTCGGCCCGCGAGCCCATCGGACCCTCACCCTCCCCGCTCCGCACCCTGACGAACCGATAATGGGCCCGCGCAGGTGACCGGTTGGTCCACCCGAGCGACCAAGATCCCCGCCCCGTCGCCGCCCCCCTGCCCCGCGCCCGAACGCCAACAGGCCCCCTACCCGCCGAAAACCGGCAGGTAGAGGGCCTGTTCGTGCGTGAGGACTACTTCTTGCCCTGGTTCTTGACGGCTTCGATGGCGGCAGCCGCGGCGGCCGGGTCGAGGTAGGTGCCGCCCGGCTTGAGGGGCTTGAACTCGGCGTCCAGCTCGTAGGCGAGCGGGATGCCGGTCGGGATGTTCAGGCCCGCGATGTCGGCGTCGGAGATGCCGTCCAGGTGCTTGACCAGCGCGCGGAGGCTGTTGCCGTGCGCGGCGACCAGGACGGTGCGGCCCGCGAGGAGGTCCGGGACGATGCCGTCGTACCAGTACGGGAGCATGCGGACGACGACGTCCTTCAGGCACTCCGTCTTCGGGCGCAGCTCCGGCGGGATGGTCGCGTAGCGCGGGTCCTCGGACTGGGAGAACTCCGTACCGTCCTCAAGGGCCGGCGGCGGGGTGTCGTACGAGCGGCGCCACAGCATGAACTGCTCCTCGCCGAACTCGGCGAGGGTCTGGGCCTTGTCCTTGCCCTGGAGCGCACCGTAGTGGCGCTCGTTCAGGCGCCAGGAGCGGTGGACCGGGATCCAGTGGCGGTCGGCGGCCTCGAGCGCCATCTGCGCGGTGCGGATCGCGCGCTTCTGGAGCGAGGTGTGCACGACATCGGGGAGCAGGCCGGCGTCCTTGAGCAGCTCACCGCCGCGGACCGCCTCCTTCTCGCCCTTCTCGTTGAGATTGACGTCCACCCAGCCGGTGAACAGGTTCTTCGCGTTCCACTCGCTCTCGCCGTGGCGGAGGAGGATCAGCTTGTACGGTGCGTCGGCCATGCGTACGAGCCTAATGGACGTGCGGGAGCGCTCGCGCGCGCGTCCACGGCCGCGGATCGGCGGCCGGATCGGCGGCGGATCCGCCGCGGATTGACGGTGCGCGTCAATCCGGTGGCCCTCGCGAACCCCCCGCCCGTAGGGTGCGGTGAGCAGTAGAGACGCTTACATCACCGGGGGGAATCCGTCATGTCCGTTGCCAGTCTCAGACGGGCGGCGCGTGAGAGCGTGGCCGGCCTCCCCCGCGAGTTCTGGTGGCTGTGGACCAGCACCCTGGTGAACAGGCTCGGGGCCTTCGTCGCCACTTTCATGACCTTGTACCTGACCGTGGACCGGGGCTATTCGGCCTCCTTCGCGGGACTGGTGGTGGCCCTGCACGGGCTCGGCGGGGTCGTCTCCTCGCTCGGCGCGGGCGTGATGACCGACCGCCTCGGCCGACGCCCCACGCTGCTGGCGGCCCAGGCCTCGACGGCGTTCTCGGTGGCGCTGCTCGGCTTCATGGAGCGCCCGGCCTCGATCGCGGCGGTGGCACTGCTAGTCGGCATGACCTCGAACGCCTCGCGCCCGGCGGTGCAGGCGATGATGGCGGACATCGTGCGGCCGGAGGACCGGGTCCGCGCCTTCGCGCTGAACTACTGGGCGATCAACCTCGGCTTCGCCGTCTCGGCGACGGCGGCGGGCTTCGTCGCCGAGTACAGCTACCTGGCCGGGTTCCTCGGCGAGGCGGCGCTGACGCTGGTCTGCGCGGTCCTCGTGTACGTGAAGCTGCCGGAGTCGCGGCCGGAGCGGACCGCCGCGGAGCAGGCGGCCGCGGAGCCGGAGATCGGGCTCGGGACGGTGCTGCGGGACGGGCGCTTCATGGGCGTGGTCGGGCTGTCGTTCCTGATCTCGCTGATCTTCACGCAGGGCTCGTTCGGGCTGCCGCTGGCGATGGGCACGGGCGGCTTCTCCGCCGGGGACTACGGTCTGGTCATCGCCGTCAACGGGGTGCTGATCGTGCTGCTGCAGATCCCGGTCACCCGGTTCCTGGAGAAGGGCGACCCGCAGAAGCTGCTGGTGCTCTCGGCACTGCTGGCCGGGTACGGCTTCGGGCTGACGGCCTTCGCCGGGTCGGTGTGGAGCCTGGGGCTGACGGTCTGCGTGTGGACGCTGGCCGAGATCGTCAACTCCCCGACCCAGATGGGCCTGGTCGCCCGGCTCTCCCCGGTGCACGGGCGCGGCCGCTACCAGGGCATGTACACGATGTCCTGGGCGGTGGCCTCGCTGGTGGCTCCGCTGATGGCCGGATTCATGATCGACCGGTGGGGGGCGGGCTGGCTCTGGGCGTCCGTGGCGCTGCTGGGCACGGTGGCGGCGGTGGGCTACTGGCTGCTGATGCGGAGACTGGCGGAGGGCGAGCCCGGGTCCGTGGTCACGGCACTGGCATCGACACCGGCACCGACACCGACACCCGCACCGTCTGCCGCGCCGACCGTCCCGGCCCCGGCCCCGGCCGTCGTCGAGGCCTAGGAAGACGTCCGCGAAGGCTGCGTCAGGTGCTTGAAGGCGTCCAGGTTGCGGGTCGGCTCGCCGCGCGAGACGCGCCACTCGTACTCGCGCCGGATCGCGCTCGCGAAGCCCAGCTCCAGCAGCGTGTTGAACGCGCCGTCCGCCGCCTCCAGGACCGTGCCGAGCAGCCGGTCCAGGTCCTCCGGGGTGACGACCGACAGCGGGAGCCGGGCCGTCAGGTAGATGTCGCCGAGCGGATCGACCGCGTAGGCCATCCCGTACAGCTTGAGGTTGCGTTCCAGTAGCCAGCGGTGGACGCCCGCCTCGTTCTCGTCCGGGTGGCGGATCACGAACGCGTTGACCGACAGCGAGTGCCGACCGGCCCGGAGCGAGCAGGTGGTGGACAGCTTGCGCGTGCCGGGGAGCTGGACGACGTACGAACCGGGCTCGGGGCTCTCCCAGCCCAGTCCGGCCTCGGTCAGCGTGCTCTCGATGATCGCGGCGGTGTCAGCCATGGTGGGAGCGTACGCGACGGCGGTGATCATGCATCGCCGCGGTGTACACGTCCGCCGTGCCGCTCGCCGCCGTGTCCCAGCCGAAGAACTGCGCGTGCCGCGCGGCCTCGGCGCCCATCCGGTCCGCGAGCCCCGGCTCGTCGACGAAGCGCCGCAGCTCGCGCGCGTAGTCCACCGGGTCGTGCCCGGGTACGAGGATCCCCGTCACGCCGTCGTTGACGGCGACCGGCAGCCCACCGACCTCGGCGGCCAGTACCGGGGTGCCGGTGGCCTGGGCCTCGATCGCGACGAGCCCGAAGGACTCGCTGTACGAGGGCATGACCAGCACGGACGCCGCCCGGAACCAGTCGGCGAGCGCGTCCTGGCGGACCGGCGGGTGGAAGTGGACGATGTCGGCGATGCCGAGCTTCGCGGCGAGCTTCTGGAGCCCCTCCGGCTTGGCGAGCCCGCTGCCGCTGGGCCCGCCGACGACCGGGACGAAGAGGCTCCGGCGCAGCGAGGGGTCGCGGTCGACGAGCTC
Organism: Streptomyces sp. NPDC090741; assembly: GCF_044769045.1. Taxonomy (NCBI): domain Bacteria; kingdom Bacillati; phylum Actinomycetota; class Actinomycetes; order Kitasatosporales; family Streptomycetaceae; genus Streptomyces; species Streptomyces sp. NPDC090741. The sequence continues at coordinate 494,528 of NZ_JBIVXF010000004.1, forward strand.
GGCGACCGCGCGCAGCAGGATGTCGGGGGCCTTGAGCGGCTGGATCCGGCCGGCGAAGAGCGGGATGACGGCGTCCTGCGGCAGGCCGAGGCGGGCGCGGGCGGCGGCCCGGCCGTCGCCGACGGTGAAGCGGTCGAGGTTCACGCCGGGGTGGACGACGGCCACCTTGCCGGGGTCGGCCTCGTAGTGCCGGACGAGTTCGTCGGCCTCTTCGGTGGTGTTCGCGATGAGCCGGTCGGCGGCGGCCACGATCTGGGTCTCGCCGATGACGCGGGCGGCGGGCTCGGGCGTGTCGCCCGAGGCGAGCGCGGCGTTCTTGACCTTGGCCATGGTGTGCATGGCGTGGACGAGGGGGACGCCCCAGCGCTCGGCGGCGAGCCAGCCGACGTGGCCGGAGAGCCAGTAGTGGGAGTGGACGAGGTCGTAGTAGCCGGGCCGGTGGCCGGCCCAGGCCTGCATGACGCCGTGGGTGAAGGCGCACAGCTGGGCCGGGAGCTCCTCCTTGGCGAGGCCTTCGTACGGGCCCGCGTCCACGTGCCGTACGAGGACCCCGGGGGTCAGCTCGACCACGGGCGGCAGGCCGCCCTCGCTGGCGCGGGTGAAGATCTCGACCTCGATGTTGATCGCGGCGAGGCGCTTGGCCAGCTCCACGATGTACACGTTCATGCCGCCGGCGTCGCCGGTGCCCGGCTGGTGCAGCGGTGAGGTGTGCACGCTGAGCATGGCGACGCGGCGCGGCTTGCGATGGTGGCCGACGGCCGGCAGGCGCAGCCGCGGCGGGTCGTGGCGGGTGCCGCGGGCGGCGGCGATGCGGCCGCCGATGCTGCCGCCGAGGCGGGACACGTACTGGCTCAAGGGAGCAGTTCCTCTCGCTCGGACGACACTCGGACGGCGCGCGGTGGGAGGGGCGGACCACCGGCGGGACGCGGACAGGGCACGTGCAGGGCATGACGGAAGGAGCGCACGGGGCGCCCTTCAAGGAGTGCAACCCGGATGGCCGCGTCCCGCATTCCGGGGGAGCGCGCCTTTTTCCTCGGCGTTTGCGTCGAGGGCCTGCCCGGGGGCGGATTCCGTCAGGTGGGCGGCCTCCGCTTACGCTCGGCGCATGTCCTCCCGCTCCGCCGCCCCGCCCCCGCGCCGCCCCGTGGGCACGGTGACGCGCGGGACGACGAATCCGAACCGGCTGCGCCGGATGGACCGCTGGATCGCGGCCACGCACGGGCCGGTGCTGCGGCGCTCGGAGGCCCCGGTCGCGGTGGACCTCGGCTACGGGGCCGCGCCGTGGACGGCGGTGGAGCTGCTGGCCCGGCTGCGGGAGGCGGCGCCGCGGGTACGGGTGGTCGGCATCGAGATCGAGCCGGCGCGGGTCGCGGGGGCGAAGCCGTACGAGCGGGAGGGGCTGAGCTTCCGGCACGGCGGGTTCGAGGTGCCGCTGGAGGGCGGGGCCCGGCCGACGCTGATCCGCGCGGCGAACGTACTGCGCCAGTACGACGAGGAGCAGGTGGCGGCGGTGTGGGAGCGGCTGTGCGCCCGGCTGACCCCGGACGGGCTGCTCGTCGAGGGCACCTGTGACGAGATCGGACGCCGCCACGTGTGGGTCGCGTTGGGGCCCGAGGGGGCCCGCACGGTGACGTTCGCGACCCGGCTGGGCTCCCTGGAGCGCCCCTCGGATCTGGCGGAGCGGCTGCCGAAGGCGCTCATCCACCGCAATGTGCCGGGGGAGCCGGTGCACGCGTTCCTGCGCGACTTCGACCGCGCGTGGGCGGCGGCGGCCCCGTACGCCTCGTACGGCGCGCGCCAGCGCTGGATCCGGACGGCGCGGGCGCTGGCCGCGGACTGGCCGCTGGCGGACGGGCCGGGGCGGTGGCGGCAGGGGGAACTGACGGTGCGCTGGGAGGCGTTGCGCCCGGCGGGGTGAATGTGGCGGGGCGGGGAACCGGTTGCCGAAGTGGCCCGTTGAGTCGTCGGGGATGGGTGTGGGGGACTGGGCGGGGCCGCGGCCGATAGCCGGGGCCGGTAGCCGGGGCCGGTAGCCGTGGCCGAGCCAGGACAAGAGCCAAGATCGGGACGACATCCGCGAGGGTGTTGGAATTCACCCACTCGTGGCACCATCCCCAAGGCAGGGCAAAGTTACTGACGAATAGTCAGATCTGATACCGGATCCGACTCGGGGCACCTTGGGGGGACCATGGGGACCGTGGAGCGCAGGCGATGGAGGGGCGCGTCCGCTCTCACGCTGCTGTGTGCGACGGCGCTGCTGGCGGTGTCGGCCATGACGGGCGTGGCCCAGGCGGCGCCGATGCCCGAGCCCGGCGCCAAGTCCCTTGAGCGGGTGCGCCAGGAGATCGACGAGCTGTACCGCCAGGCGGGCACGGCGACGGACGCGTACAACCTCGCGGAGAGCGAGGCCAAGGCGCAGTCCGCCAAGATCGTCGAGATCGCGAAGCAGGTGGTGGCCGGCCAGGACCGGATCACGGCGCTGAAGAACCGCGCGGGGGCCGCCGCGCGCGCCCAGTACCGCTCGGGCGGGATGCCGGCCGGCGCCCAACTGGCGCTGAGCAACAGCCCGAGCCAGTTCCTCGACGGGGCGGACCGGATCCGCCAGGGCGAGAAGGCGACCACGGTCCTGCTGTCCGAAATGAACCGCACGCAGAGCGACTTGCAGCAGTACGCGAAGGACGCGAGCGCGCAGTGGGACAAGCTCGAAGCCAACCGGATCAAGCAGGAGGCCTCGAAGAAACAGATCGAGGAGAAGATCAAATCGGCCGAGTCGCTGGAGAGCAAGCTGGAGGCCGAGGAGAAGGCCCGGCTGATCCAGCTGGAGCAGGAAGCCCAGTACAAGGCCCAGACGGCGTGGCTCTCGACGGGCGTGCTGAAGGAGATCAACAGCTCGGCGTCGGAGTCGGGGAAGAAGGCGCTCCAGTACGCCACGGCGCAGATGGGCAAGCCGTACGTGTGGGGCGCCGAGGGCCCGGACTCGTTCGACTGCTCCGGCCTCACCTCGCAGGCCTGGCGGGCGGCGGGCAAGGGCATCCCGCGCACCTCGCAGGAGCAGCTGCGGCTGCTGCCGAAGGTCGCGATCAAGGACATGCGGCCGGGTGACCTGATCATCTACTTCGACGACGCGAGCCACGTCGGGATGTATGTCGGCGACGGCGCGATGATCCACGCCCCCCGCCCGGGCCGCAACGTCACCCTGGCCGGAGCCGGCTCGATGCCGATCAAGGCAGTGGTCCGCCCCGACGCGTAACCGCTGCCCGCGGCCGTAAGGGGCCCGGAGCCCCGCCCGCCGGGGCGCGGCTCCGGAGCACGGGCTCGGCCCCGCGGTGAGGGAACCCCGGAGGGGCGGGTTGCGTCTCGTTGGTCGGGACTGCGATCACGGACGCCGTGACGTTTCTCATTCAGTGGGCACCCAGTGAGGCGGACTTTCCCCCGCGATAGCGGCATATGACAGCGGCCCTGGCCCAGAACGCCATTCCGCTCCCCGGCCACCGCCCGCTAAGGTCTGCCGGACGCACCCTCGGGGGGAGGGAAGGAACCGGAGACGATGGCCGTACCCGTACCGCGGCAGAGGGACACCCCCGCCACGGAGAGTGCTCAGGCAATCCCGCAGGCGATCCCACAGGCAACCCCGCCGCCGGCCGCGCACGCCACCGCACCCCAGGCGTCACTGACCCTGCTGGTGATCGAGGACGACCCCGCGGGCGGGCTCACCGTCCCCGAGATCCTCGACGCCGACCGGCACCGCATCCGTCTCCGCACCGCCCGCAACCTCACCGAGGCCGCACGCCTGCTCACCCACGACGTGCACTGCATCCTGCTCGACCTCTCCCTCCCCGCCACCGGATCCACGACGGCGGGCGGCGCGCGCACCGCCGTCGTCGTCGACCAGTTGGACACCCTCCGCGAGGTGCTCCGGATCGCGCCCCGCCACGCCGTCCTCGTCCTCACCGCCGAGGCCGACGCCGAGCGCGCCGCCGAGGCCGTACGGGTCGGCGCGCAGGACTTCCTCTTCCGCGACGAGCTCGACGGCCGCCTGCTGAGCCGGGCGATCCGCTACGCCGTGGAGAGAAAGCGCGCGGACATCGCCCAGTACAAGCTCGCAGAATCGAAACTTCGGGCCCAGGAGAACGCCCGCCTGGAGCGGGGCCTGCTCCCCAACCCCCTCCTCGAAGGCTCCGATCTCCGCTTCGCCGCCCGCTACCGCCCCGGCCGCAGCCGCGCCCTCCTCGGCGGGGACTTCTACGACACCGTCCGCACCCCCGACGGCACCGTCCACGCCATGATCGGCGACGTCTGCGGTCACGGCCCCGACGAGGCCGCCCTCGGCGTCGAGCTGCGCATCGCCTGGCGCGCCCTGACCCTGGCCGGCCTCTGCGGCGACGACCTGCTGTCGACCCTCCAGGAGGTCCTGGAGGTGGAGCGCCCCGGCGACGAGATCTTCGCGACCCTGTGCACGGTCGACATCTCTCCCGACGGCCGCCGCGCCGGCCTGTGCCTGGCGGGCCATCCGGCCCCGCTGATATCCCGGCCGGGCCGCCGCGCGCAGCTCCTCCCGTACGAGAACAGCGGCCCGGCGCTCGGCCTGCTGCCCAAGGCCCGCTGGCCGCGCCGCCAGGTCGAGCTGGGCGGCACCTGGAGCCTGATGCTCTACACCGACGGCCTGATCGAGGGCCGCATCGGCGAGGGCAAGGAGCGGCTGGGGCAGGACGGGATGGTCGAGATGATCAACCGGCACCTCGACCGCGGCCTGAGCGGCGAGGGCCTGCTGGAGGCCTCCGTCACCGAGGCCCGGCGCCTCAACGGCGGCGAGCTCACCGACGACGTGGCCGTGGTCCTGCTCTCGCGCAACGAATCCTGACGGGGTCAGCGCCCGCCGTTGTACGGGCCGTACGGACCGTCGCTGCTGCTCCCACCGCTGCGCCGGCCACCCCGGCCACCGCCCGAGACCTGCTTGAGGGCGGGACGTACGTCGACGAAGAACACGATGGTGGCCACGAGGCCGGCGATCTCCAGGAACAACATCCCCAGGAAGAAGTCCACCAGCACGGTGACCCCGAGGATGACCAGCCAGAACGTCTTGCTCTGCTTGTCGGCGGCGCGGTACGCGTCCTCACGCGCCAGCAGCGCGAAGACGAAGGCCACGACGGCGAGCGCCAGCATGGCGAACCCGAGCAACGGAAGCACTCCGTTATCGAACCCGTTCATCAACATCGCCTGACCGCCTTCTCACGCTTGCACGCCTGATGCCGCCTGCCTCCACGCTACCGGCAGAGCGGCCTTCGCAAACAACAACGGGCCGGACACCGTACTGGTGCCCGGCCCGCCGTCACGGTTTCAGCTCTCGTCGCCGGCGACGACGGCGGCCTTCTTCACGTTGTTCTTGCGCGCCGCGCTCCGCCGGGCGGCGGGCTTCTCATCGGCCGAGAAGTCGGCGACGGCGGGCTCCTGCGCGGCCTCCTGCTCCGGCTGCCGCTCCTGCTTGGGCTCGACGGCGACCGCGATGTCGACGATCTCCTCGGAGACCTCGCCGCGCCACGTCCGTACGGCCTGCTCGCCGTGCTCGGCGACCTTGTCGTACGTCTCCTTGGCGCGCACCGCGTACTCGGCGGCCACGCCGACCCCGCGCAGCGCCAGGTCCTGCGCGCTCTCCCCGAGCTTCTTCGGGTCGATCGCGGTCAGCACCTCGGCGAACTTGGCGGCGACCGCCTCCTGCGCCTCGCGCGCCTTGTCCTGCACGATCTTCGGGTCGGTGTTCTTCACGGCCTCGATGCGCGCGGGGGCCTCGGCGCGCAGCTGCTCGATGAGCCCGGGCACCTTCTTGGCCTGCTGCACCGCGAGGTCGGCGGTGCCGGCGGCGAAGTAGAGCGGCGTCGGGTCGGTGAGGGTCTTCTTCAGGTCATCGGCGATGGCCATGGTGGCTGGTCCTCCCGGATCACAGTTCAGTTCGTAGGGTGCATCGCGTCGTCCCCGCCGGACGGGTCGGACGGATCGGCCAGGTCGGCCTCGGCCGCGTTCTCCTTGCGGAACGAGTCGTAGATCTGGAGCAGCACCTGCTTCTGCCGCTCGTTGATGGACGGGTCGCCGAGTATGACGGCCCGCGTCTCGACCTCGTCGCGATCGCGCTCGTCGAGGATCCCGGCCTGCACGTACAGCGTCTCCGCGGAGATCCGCAGCGCCTTGGCCAGCTGCTGGAGGATGTCCGCGCTCGGCTTGCGCAGCCCGCGCTCGATCTGGCTCAGGTACGGATTCGACACCCCCGCCGCATCGGCCAGCTGCCGCAGCGAAAGCTGGGCCTGCCGCCGCTGCTCGCGGAGGTATTCGCCGAGATTTCCGACGTTGAGCGATGCCATGCCCCGATCCTGCCCGACTCTGCTAACTATTGCAAGCACCTGCTTGCAAAATCACCCACGGGCGCGGGGCTGGTTGAAGCGGAGCATGTTGCCGGCCGGGTCGCGGAAGGCGCAGTCGCGGACGCCGTACGGCTGGTCGGCCGGCTCCTGGAGGACCTCGCCGCCGGCGGCCCGGATGCGTTCGAAGGCGGCGTCGACGTCGTCGGTGGAGAAGATCACGCCGCGCAGCATGCCCTTGGCCAGCAGTTCCGCCATCGCCCGCTTGTCGGCGGGCGCGGCGTTCGGGTTGGCGGCCGGCGGTTCGAGGACGATCTCCACGTCCGGCTGCGCGGGCGAGCCGACGGTCACCCAGCGCATCCCCTCGAACGCCACGTCGTTGCGCACCTCCAGGCCGAGGGCGTCGCGGTAGAAGGCGAGCGCCTTCTCGTGGTCGTCGACCGCGATGAAGCACTGGGACAGCTTGATTTCCATGCCACCGACGCTAAGCGCGGGAGGCGGATTCCGCTTCCGGGCCGCTCTCGGCCGGGCCGTTCCTGACCGGCCGCGTGAGGATCTTGGCGATGCACGCCGGAATGGCCGCGCCCGGTTCGTGGCTGCGGGCCCGGTACGCGCTCGGGCTCTCGCCGACCAGTTCGGTGAAGCGGGAGCTGAACGATCCCAGCGAGGTACAGCCGACCTCGAAGCAGACCTCCGTCACGCTCAGGTCGCCCCGCCGCAGCAGCGCCTTGGCCCGTTCGACGCGGCGCGTCATCAGGTAGCTGTACGGGGTCTCGCCGAAGGCGGCCCGGAAGCTGCGGGAGAAGTGCCCCGGCGACATCAGGGCCACGCGCGCCAGCTCGGCCACGTCGAGGGGGCGCGCGTACTCGCGGTCCATCATGTCCCGGGCCCGGCGCAGCCGTACGAGGTCCTCAAGCGTCACCCCGCCAGCGTACGGCGACAGCGCCGCCGGCGGGAGCCCGTGCCATGACCGCACCGGCGATGGTCCCCGTCAACTCGCTCGCCCCGCCGCCGCGTTGGCCGCCGGGGTCGACTTCCGGCGGGCCTGCTGCGGCTGCGGGCCCGGCCACCGGCCGCGCACCCTGCGCGAGGTCCGGGAGCGGACGGAGCGGGCCCGCAGGACCGGGCAGCCCCTCGCCCGGGCCCTCACCACCCCCTAGGCCGCGCGGGTGCCGATCGCCAGCGTCGCGTGCAGGTCCTGCGACGTGGTGGCGCGGACCGCCAGGCCCGCCGCCGAGAGGGCCGAGGCCGTACGGGGGGACTGGCGGGCGCTCGTCTCGATCAGCAGGCGACCGCCCGGGGCCAGCCACGGCAGGGCCCCCGCCGCGACCCGGCGGTGGATGTCCAGGCCGTCCGGGCCGCCGTCCAGGGAGGCCAGCGGCTCGTGGTCGCGGGCCTCCGCCGGGAGCAGCCCGATCTCCTCCGTCGGCACGTACGGGGCGTTGACCAGCAGCAGGTCCACCCGCCCGCGCAGCGAGTGCGGCAGCGCCGCGTACAGGTCGCCCTCATGGACCTGCCCGCCGTACGGGGCCACGTTCAGCCGCGCGTACGCCAGCGCCGCCGGGTCGATGTCCGCCGCGTGCAGTTCCACCCGGGGGCCCAGCTGCGCCGTCACCGCCGCGCCCAGCGCGCCGACCCCGCAGCACAGGTCCAGTACGACGGCGTCCGGCCGGCCCAGGGCCACGGCCTCCTGCACCAGGAACTCGGTGCGCCGGCGCGGTACGAAGGCCCCCTCGCCCACGCGCATGCGCAGCCCGCAGAACTCCGCCCAGCCGACGACGTGTTCCAGCGGTTCGCCGCCGGCCCGCCGGGCCACCAGGTCCGCCAGGTGCCCGTCGTCCTCGGCGGCGGCCGTCAGCAGCTCCGCCTCCTCCTCCGCGAAGACGCAGCCCGCCGCCCGCAGGGTTTCCACAATCGAAGTCATTGGTTCCATCGCTCTCAGAAGACGTCCGGGCACCACGGGCGGCGCGCCGTGCGGAACACCGCGTCCGCGAGCGCCAGCGCCCCCGGCCGCTCCTGCACGATCCGCCCGAGCGCGCCGAGCCGCACCGCCGACTCGTCACCGAGGTACAGGGAGCCCAGCGCCGACGCGTCGAGCCGCAGGTCAGCCGGCTCCTCCGTGGTCGTGCACTCCCCCGTGCCCGCGTCCAGACGGTAGCGCCCGGCGGCCGGACCCGCCGGATCCGTCACCTCCAGTACGAGCACCCCGGGCACGGCGTACGTCCGCGCGCCCAGCGCCCGTACGACGTCCAGCACGCGCACCCACAGGAAGTCCGAGGCCGTCACGATCGCGGCCGCACGCGGGTCGGGCAGCAACTGGGCGACGAGGTCGTCAGGGGCGCGGAAGCCGGTGCGCACCTTCAGCACCCAGTCGATCGAGCACAGGAAGTGCCACAGCACGCGCTGCGCCTGCGGCGTGACCGCGATCAGGTCCTTGACCTGCACGGTGTTGAGCGGGACCTTCGCGTCCGTCCAGTGCGCGTCGGACGCGTACACGGCGAGGCCGGCCGGCTCGCCCTCCGCCGTCCGGTACACGGCGTGGAACTTGTCCTTGTACGGGCGGGAGGACACCTCCTCCAGCCCGGTGGCCAGGCTCCACCAGCGCGCGTTCCGGTCGACCGTGCCGGGCGAGACCGCCCGCAGCCGCTCGTGCAGCCCGGGGCCGATCGTGCGCGCCTCGGCGGCGTCGACCAGCTCGATCCGGCCGCCGTCCGCGGGCCCGGACCAGCGCGGGTCGAGCCCCGTGCGGCTCACGTCGATCTCCCACTCGGCGATCGAGGCGGCCGGCCCGTACCCGTACCGCCCGTAGATCGGGTACTCGGCGGCGATCAGCGTGGACACGACGTCGCCGCGCGCCTGCGCGGCCGCCAGCTCGGTGGCCATCATCCGGGTCAGCAGACCGCGCCGGCGGTGCGTGGGCAGTACGGCGACGTTGGTGACGGCGCTCGCGGCCACGGTCGCCCCGCCCGGGACGGTCAGCTCCTGGGCGAAGGACCGGAAGGTGGCCACGCAGCGACCGGTGGAGGCGTCGAAGGCGCCCAGCGTGCGGCCGAGGTCGCCGTGCTTGGCGCGCTGGGCTATGTCGGACTCGGTGACGCGGTCGGGGCGCAGGAAGCCGGTGTTCACGGCTCCGAGCCACTCGGGGAGTTCGGATTCGGCGATCGGCCGCACGTCAGCACTCATAACCGGCCACGCTAATCGCCGTCCCGGCCCCCGTCGCCCGAATTACCCGCGCCGGACCGCGCCCCGGACCACGCCCCGCTCCCGGGCCGGTGGTCCCGGGCCGACGGGCTACACCAGCAGGTCGTCCACCTGCGCCTCACCCTCCCGGTAGCGCCGGGTGATCTCCGCGCTGCAGTCGTCCGCCGTGCGCTGCAGCTGCTGCCGCCGCCGCGAGACCTGCTGCTCGTACCGCACCAACCGGCCCATCGCGTCGTGCAGTTCGCCGTCGGTGCGGGCGGCCAGGTCCGACAGCTCCACATCGGAGAGCATCTCCGCCGCCAGCAGCCGGAACTCCTCCCTGTGCGGGGTGCAGAGCGTGACGTGCCGGGCCGAGGCGCTGCGGCGGGACGGCGCGTCGGCAAGGATCTCCGAGAGCCGGTCGACCACCGGCGGCTCCGGGGTCACCGGTGCCTCCGGGTCGCTGCGCCGGGCCAGTTCGGCACGCAGGATGTCGATCCGGCCCTGGAGAAGTCTGCGTACGTAGCTCAGATCGGCCTCGTCGCGCTGCGCGTCGCGGCGCAGCGTACGCAGCTCCTGCAGCCCGAGCGCGGTGGCGGGCGTGGTCGGCGCCTGCTCCCCGCCCGTGCGCTGCGCGGGTGGTCTGACCGCGCCCGTCGGAGTGGCCGCGGGTGATGCAGGTACGGAGGTACCAGAAATATTCATGTGAACGGGTCCGTCCCCTCGACCGGTGCATGGGGTCTCCCCGGCCCGTGGGACCGGAGGGAAGCACCGCCTGCGTGCATCGTGCCACTCTCCGTGGTGCCGGTGCAGTCCCACGCCACCCGATCGGCCCCTGATGGGTGCACGCCTGGTACACAGGTGGTATGCGAGCAGTGGTGCAGAGGGTGGACGGCGCGAGCGTCGTCGTGGCCGGCGAGACCGTGGGCGAGATCGTCGGCGAGGGGCTGTGCGTGCTGGTCGGGGTGACCCACGACGACACGCCGGAGAAGGCGGCGCAGCTGGCGCGCAAGCTGTGGTCCGTACGGATCCTGGAGGCGGAGAAGTCCTGCAGCGACGTGAACGCGCCGCTGCTGGTGATCTCGCAGTTCACGCTCTACGGGGACGCCCGCAAGGGCCGGCGCCCCACCTGGAACGCGGCGGCGCCGGGCGAGGTCGCCGAGCCGCTGGTCGACGAGGTCGTCGCGCAGCTGCGCGCGCTGGGGGCCACGGTGGAGACGGGCCGGTTCGGCGCGGACATGCGGGTCTCGCTCACCAACCACGGCCCGTTCACCATCGTCATCGACATGTAGCCCGGCGACGCTACGGCGCTACGGCGCTACGGGGCTACGGGGCTACGGCGCTACGGCGCTACGGCGCTACGACGACCTCCTGCGCGGCGGCCGTCTTCCCGGCCAGCAGCGGGGCGTCGACCGGCACGTTCCGCTTGACCAGCGCGAGCGCGATCGGGCCGAGCTCGTGGTGGCGGACCGCGGTGGTCACGAAGCCCAGCTGGCGGCCCTCCTCCCCGTCGGCGGCGAGCCGGATCGGTGTGCCGTGTCCCGGGAGGAGCACCTCGGAGCCGTCCAGGTGCAGGAAGACCAGCCGGCGGGGCGGCTTCCCCAGGTTGTGGACGCGGGCCACCGTCTCCTGGCCGCGGTAGCAGCCCTTCTGGAGGTGCACGGCGGTGCCGATCCAGCCCAGCTCGTGCGGGATGGTGCGGTGGTCGGTCTCCAGGCCGACCCGCGGCCGGTGCGCCTCCACGCGCAGGGCCTCGTACGCCAGGAGCCCGGCGGCCGGGCCGTGCGCGGCGGCGAAGGCCTCCAGCTCGGCGCGGGGCAGGAAGACGTCGCGGCCGTACGGGGTCTCCCGTACGGGGTGCTCCTTGGCGAGCTCGGCGATGGAACCGGCCGGCAGGTGGACGACGGCGAAGTCCGCGGTCCGGTCGGCGATTTCGACGCGGTAGAAGAACTTCATCGACTCCAGGTAGGCGATCAGCGCCTCCTGGGTGCCGGGCTCCACGTGCGCCCACACGGTCTCGCCGTCGTCGACGAGGTAGAGCGCGTGCTCGATGTGGCCGTTGGCGGAGAGGATCAGCGCCTCGGTGGCCTGCCCGGGCGGGAGTTCCGTCAGGTGCTGGGTGAGCAGCAGGTGCAGCCAGCTCAGCCGCTCCGGTCCGGTGACGGTGACGACTCCGCGGTGCGAGAGGTCGACGAAACCGCGGCCGTCGGCGAGCGTGCGCTGTTCGCCGTACAGCTCTCCGTAGTGGGCGGCGACGCCCTCGTCGCGGCCTTCGGCCGGTACGGCGCCGGGGAGATGGAGCAAGGGGCTGCTGGTCATGCCACCAAGCCTACGACGGGGCGTCCTGCTGCTTGGCGGCGCACTTCTTACAGAGTCCGAAGATCGCGAAGTGCTTCATGTCGGTCTCGAAACCGAAGGTGGCGCGCAGCTTCGCGGTGAACTCGGCGGCGATGTCCACGTCCGCCTCGATCACATCGGTGCACTCGCGGCAGACCAGGTGGATGTGGTGGTGCCGGTCGGCGAGGTGGTACGTGGGGGCCCCGTGCCCGAGGTGGGCGTGCGAGACCAGCTTCAGCTCCTCCAGGAGCTCCAGCGTGCGGTAGACGGTGGAGATGTTGACCCCGGAGGCGGTCTTGCGCACCTGGGCGAGGATCTCGTCCGGCGTCGCGTGCTCCAGGCTGTCGACGGCTTCCAGCACGAGCTGGCGCTGCGGGGTCAGCCGGTATCCGCGCTGCCGCAGGTCGGTCTTCCAGTCGGCACTCTCGGTGTCTCCGATGCTCCCCACCCGGCCAGTGTAAGCGCGCGAAGGGGACCGCGGGCCGAGCCCGCGGTCCCCGTTCCCGCTCGGTCCGTCAGCGGAAGAAGGCGATGCCGTCGTCCGGCATGTCCGGGAGGTTGCGCGCCATCTCGGCGACCTCCTCCGGGGTGACGACCTTTTTGAGCTGGGCCGACATGTACGGGCGCAGCTCGACGTCCGGGGTGGCCTTCTCGCCGACCCACATCAGGTCGCTCTTCACGTAGCCGTAGAGCCGCTTGCCGCCGCTGTACGGGCCGGAGGCGGCGGTCCGGGCGACTGCGTCCGTGACCAGGTCGATCTGGGGCTTCTGGTCGGCGAGCTCGCCGTACCAGACCTCGACGACGCCCTGGTCGCGGACCATGACGATCTCGACCTTGCGGTCCTTGTCGATGCGCCAGTAGCCGGACTCGGACTCCAGCGGCCGCACCTTGTTGCCCTCGGCGTCGAGGACCCAGCTGTGGGAGGTGTACTCCAGGAAGTCCCGGCCGTCGTGGCTGAAGACGACTTCCTGGCCGAAGTTGCACTTCTCTTCACCGGGGAAGTCGAAGACACCCGCGCCCTCCCAGGTACCGAGGAGGAAGGCGAGGGGGACGAGGCCCGGGTTCAGGTCGGACGGGATCTGGATCATGTATGGCTGCTCAGGCGATCTGTGGGGAGGGGTTCCGGGTCCGGGACGGCGGCCGATCGGACGATCAGCGCTGGCCCTGGTACAGCTTCTTCACTGCGAGGCCGCTGAAGGCGAGCACGCCGACGCAGACCAGGACCAGCAGGGAGGTGAAGATTGCCTCAAGCACGGGGTGCTCCTCGAAGTGATGTGGGCGTGTACGGGCCGGTCCCCAAGCCTACTGGCCCGGGGACCGGCGCACTCCGTGAGGTAGGCCGCACGGCCTTTCCCGCAGGTGGTCAGCCCAGCAGCTGGCTCTGCAGGATCACCGTCTGGTGGAAGGGAACCGTGGCCACCTCGCCCTTGCGGGTCTGGATGATCACGCCCTGTACGTCACCCGCCTGGAGGCACCCGAGCTTGGTCTGCTCGTCACCGTTGGCCGGCTTGGGCTCCTGGAACAGGCCGACGCCCTCGGGGCGCTTCGCGCTGCGCTCCTGCTTGCTCACGACGTCCCGCCAGGACAGGTCCATCTCCAGGACCTGAGCGCCGGCCAGCTGCATGTTGGTGGTGCAGCCGCGGAAGGCGTCCGTGAAGCCCGCGGCGTGGAAGCGCAGCAGGTAGACGTGCGTGCGGGTGCCGTCGGGGGTGGTCCAGCCGCGGCCGGCGATCTGGCGCAGGCCGCCGTACTCCAGACCCTCCTTCAGCTTCGCCCGGCGGTCGGGGGCGTACTCCTCCAGGAAGGCGTCGACGGACACCGTCCCGTCCTTGTCCGTCTTGAGCCCGTCGTCGGGCTTGGCGCCCTCGGGTGCGGGCAGCAGCAGGCCGGTGAGCGGCGCGTAGTGCGTCTCGGCCCGGTTGTCGGGGCCCTTGGCCAGCGGGGCGCCGGCGGGGAGGGCGGGCTTGGCCAGGGTGGGGTACGTCCAGCGGCCGTCGTCCTTCGTGGCCAGGCCGGGGATGTCGGTGCGCTCGGGCTGGGCGATCCCGTACGCGACCCCCGTGCCGACGGCGGCGAAGACGACGACGGCGGCCGTCCAGCGCAGCGCCGCGAACAGCTTGCGGCGGTCCTTGGGTGCGGCGGGGGCCTGCGGCTCGCCGGAGGCCCCCGGCTCGGCGAGGGCCTGCGGCTCGGCGAGGGGTACGGAGGCCTCGGCCACGGGGACGGTCTCGGCCACCGGGGCGGTCTCGGCGGTGTTCTGCTCGGTCACACGGACTCCCCGGGGGACTTCAGGCGGTTCAGCTGCTGCGTGAACAGGTCCACGACCTCGGTGGTGGAGAACTGCGGGATCCCGTAAGCCCGGAAGCTCACGAGGACGTCACCCTGGACGGCCACGCACTCCATGGTGTCGATCTTCTCCTTCTCCTTCTCCTTCCGCTCCGGGTCGCTGATGCCCCGCAGCGCGCACTTGGCGTCGGGGAAACCGTCCACCTTCGGCGCCTCGCGGTCGTCGCCGACCAGGTCGAGGATCTTCTTGCCGAACTCGGAGAACTTGGCGAGGGCCTGCGGATCGGCCTGCGTGAGACGGACCTCCGCGACCAGCCCCAGGTGGTCCTTGCTGTAGCTGCGTCCGGCCATGCCCTTGAGCTTCAGGTCGGCCAGCGCCTTGTCCCGCTGCTCCCGCTGGTCGCCGGAGAGCCCGGAACGCGCGTCTTTGAAGGCCTCCGCCGCCCGCTCGCCCGACACGTAGAAGTCGTTGCCGTCCGCGCCGAGGTCGGGGCCGAGGCTGTAGTTGACCGGCAGCGGCATCAGCTTGCCGGTGAGCTCGTTCGACGGCACGGCCGGAACCGGCTGCGGCGTACCGCTGGGCGTGGGGCCCGCCGCGATCCAGTACCGCGTCGGCGCGCTGCGGTCGGCGTCGGCGATCGCGCCGGCTCCCCAGAGGGCGCCCCCGGCGAGCACGGCCACTGCCACGGCGCCCGCGGCCAGCGACACGGTCCTGCGGTTCACCGCGCGCGGCGCCGCCTCGGCGGCCGGGGTCTCACCGGCCACGGCGTCCCCGTTCACCGGGGCGGTCAGGTCCTCGTTCTGCTGGTCGTTCACAGCCGCTCCCACTGCCGCTTGGCCAGCTCGACGACCGTGCCCTCGTCGATGGTGCCGCGGTTGTTCGTGTACTCGATCTCCATGACGATGTCGCCGCGGCGGGCGATGACCCGGGCCGAGCGGGTCGGGTGGTAGCCGGGCTCCTCATGGGTCTCGGAGTCGATCCAGACGTGGCCGTAGGCCGCCGGCACACCCTGCAGGTCCTTGCCAGCGTTGCCCGCGTACTCCTTGTCCTCCAGGTAGCTCTTGTCGTCCTGGTAGGCGTCGGCTCCCGAGCGGTCGGCGAACTGGAACAGCTGCACCGAGATGTAGTTGCGGTCGTCCTCGGACCAGCGGCGGGCGGCGATCCGCCGGATGCCGTTGCGGAGCAGGAAGCCGAGGCCCTGGTTGGGCTTCTTGTAGTAGTCCGCGGAGAACTCGTCCGGGGACTCGTAGCCCGAGAAGGCGACCTTCGCCCCCGCCGGGGACTCGATCAGGAGCTTCGTCAGGTCGTCGTCCGTCTTGTGCCAGCGGCCCGCGTTGATGGTGCGGGTGCTCGTCGACTCGTTCGGCGCCTGCGGCTTCGGCTGGTCGATCTTCTGCTGCGCCAGCGGCGGCAGTGGAGTGGGCTCGCGGTCGTACTGGATCGCGTAGCCGGTGACCGTGCCCGCGAGGGCGCCGAGCACGACGGCGCCGGCGATCAGGACGACCGTACGGCGGCCGGCGCGCGGGCGGCGGGCTGCGGTCTCCTCCCCTTCCGGCTGCTCGGGAAGGGTCTGTTCGTGTTCCAAGGAAGTCCCCCACAGGACATGAGGCACCGGGTGAGTACCCGTGCACACCGATGACCTGTACAGAACGGGGGTGGTTGTAGACGCGCTGATCACATTCTTATCTCGGCCTTACCTCGGCCCTTTTTCAGCGCGTTTCAGTCCTCGTGACGCCGTTTTCCGTCCAGTTCGTCCCACCACTCGTCGGACTTCGGGTCGCCCGAGGGGTCGTCCCACCAGCGGTCCTCCGGGCCGCGCCGGTTCGCGATCATCGCGGCGACCGGCGGGATGACCATGGCGACCACGCACAGGGCCACGGCCGCCTCGACCGAGAACAGCCGTACGAAGGACCAGGCGGATACGAAGAGGAAGATGCATCCGCCCATGAGGACGAAGTAGACGCGGCGCCGCCGGGCGTACATGCCTCCAGGGTAGAACCGGGAGGCGGACGGCGCGAAGGGCCGCACCCCGTTCCAGTGGCGTCCAACCCCCTGGGGTGCGGCCCTTCGGCCGGTCATTCAGGCGTGCGGTGCTCAGACCGCGATCGCCACGTCCGTCACGCCGCCGGCCTCGGCCACGACCACGGCGCGGTCCGCCTGGGCGCCGGGAACCAGCGCGCGCAGGGTCCACGAGCCGGTCGCCGCGTAGAAGCGGAACTGGCCGGTCGCCGAGGTCGGGACCTCGGCCGTGAACTCGCCGGTCGAGTCGAGCAGGCGCACGTACCCGGTGACGGGCTCGCCGTCCTTGGTCACCTGACCCTGGATGGCGGTCTCACCGGGCTTGAGCGTGGCGAGGTCGGGCCCGCCGGTCTGTGCTCCACACATGTTCTCTGTCCTGTCCTGGAGAGGTCGTACTACGGAGGGCGTCGCGTACCCGGCCGTGGTGGTGGTTACTTGTTGGCGCCGAGCTCGATCGGCACGCCGACCAGGGAGCCGTACTCGGTCCAGGAGCCGTCGTAGTTCCTGACGTTCTCCTGGCCCAGGAGCTCGTGCAGCACGAACCAGGTCAGCGCGGAGCGCTCACCGATGCGGCAGTACGCGATGGTGTCCTTCGACAGGTCGACCTGCTCGGCCTGGTAGAGGGCGGTCAGCTCCTCGTCGGACTTGAACGTGCCGTCGTCGTTGGCGTTCTTCGACCACGGGATGTTGCGGGCGCTCGGCACGTGGCCGGGGCGCTGCGACTGCTCCTGCGGGAGGTGCGCCGGGGCGAGCAGCTTGCCGGAGAACTCGTCGGGCGAGCGGACGTCGACCAGGTTCTGGACGCCGATCGCGGAAACGACGTCGTCGCGGAAGGCGCGGATCGAGGCGTCCTGCGGCTGGGCCTTGTACTGGGTGGCCGGGCGGTTCGGGACCTCGGTGCCGTCGACCAGGTCGCGGGAGTCGAGCTCCCACTTCTTGCGTCCGCCGTCGAGGAGGCGGACGTCCTGGTGGCCGTACAGCTTGAAGTACCAGTAGGCGTAGGAGGCGAACCAGTTGTTGTTGCCGCCGTAGAGGACGACCGTGTCCTCGTTGGAGATGCCCTTGGCGGAGAGGAGCTTCTCGAAGCCCTCCTGGTCCACGAAGTCGCGGCGGACCGGGTCCTGGAGGTCCTGCTTCCAGTCGATCCGGACGGCGTTGGTGATGTGGTTCTTGTCGTAGGCGGACGTGTCCTCGTCCACCTCGACGATGACGACGTCGGCGTCGTTCAGGTGGGCCTCGACCCAGTCGGCGTCTACGAGGACGTCGCTGCGGCTCATGGTGATCTCCTCCGGGGCAGTGTGCGGCGGGGCGTGCTGTGCAGGTGCAGGTGGCGCGGGGCGGTCTGCGGGTTCTGCAGGTTCTGCGGATTCTGCTGGTGCGTACCGCTGCGGGCGGCTTCCTCGGGCACTGCGCGGGGAAGCGTCAGTGGGCAGGAGGGGGCGGCTGCGGTGCGGTCACGCGGGAAGGACGGTCGTCCGGCTGATGGAGCGGAAGCGCTCACAGGTCACATGGATCGACAGAGCATGGCGGCGACGCGACACAGGTCTACTGCCCGTCGCTTCGTGAGGTCCGCCTGCTGATGCTTCATAGCCATGGATCGTAGGGACGAATCGGCCGCCCTGTCACCGGTGTGTCATATTCCGAGACAGGATCGTCCGAATAGTGGGATGTGCATGCCCCCGGGCGGCTGCCGCACCGCCTCCGGGGGCCTTCGTACGGCCCACCCTTCTGCGGATCGGACCGCAGCGTCTCACGATCCGGCCAATACCACGTCCGAGCCGCTCAGCGTGAGGTGTACGCCGGACTCGTCCGAGGTCAGCGTGGTCAGCTTGAGCCCGGACGGCAGGCCGCTGTCGAGCCGGCGGTCGAAGTCGGTCTTCTTGCGGACCGCGCCCTCGATCCCGGGCAGCCCCGCGCCCGGTATCTCGTCGGCCCGGACGCGGACCGTCTTGCCGCCGCCGGGGGCGTCCACGAGCGTGACCGTCGACACCACGCTGGGGGCGAGCCTCTTGCCGAGGACCTCCACGGCCGCCGTCACCTTCACCTTGCCGGGCGCCCCGCCGTACGTGACCGTCACGCCGGTCTGCGAGGCCTCGGTCAGGTCCCGGTACGTGACGAGGGCCGTGCCCTCGGCCTGCTTCGCGGTGCCCCCGCTGTAGTCCCCGTTCAGCTTCACGCTGCGGAAGCTGGCGTCGAGCTCCGAGAGCCGCGTCTTGCGGCCGTCCGACACGGCCTCCACGCCCTTGAGCCTCACGTCGACGCGGTCGAGTTCGTGGCTGAGCGCCTGGGTCAGGAACGGGAACCCGTGGATGTCCACCTCCGTGGACCCCGCGAGCCCCTGGCGGGCCTGGATGCGGTCGGCCAGCCGGTTCTCGGCGTAGTTCACCGCCCAGCGGTCGGCGCCGGCGAACAGCGCCCCCAGCACCACTCCGATGATCACAACGACGCGCAGGAACCGCACGTGCCCCTCCCCCTGTAGACCGGTACGTGCGTCCCAGTGGACCATGGCCGGCCGTCAGGGGGCCGTCAGGCCCGGAGTCGGGCCCGGGCGGCGGGCACGACTCCGGGCCTGACTGCGGGCACGACTCCGGGCCTGACTGCGGGCCCGACTGCGGGCCTGACGGAGGCCCTGCCTCAGCCGACCACCCGGCCGATCAGGTAGACGGCGGGAGCGGCGGCCGCCAGCGGCAGCGCGACACCGGCCGTCATGTGGACGAACTTGGACGGGTAGTCGTACGCGGCCACCCGCAGCCCGATCAGCGCGCACACCCCGGCGGCCAGGCCGAGCAGCGCCCCGCCGACCCCGACCGAGGTCAGCCCGCCGACGGCGATGCCGGCTCCGGTGGCGGCGGCCAGCGAGACGCCGACGGAGACCGGGGTCGGCAACGGCAGCGCACGGGTGAACACGGCGACCGCCACGGACGCGGCTCCGACACTGACGGCGGCGGAGTCGGCGGCCAGGTAGCCGGCGCAGACGATGGCGAGCGCTGCGGAGGCCACGGAGGCCATCAGCCCGTACATCCGCTCGTCGGGGTCGGCGTGGCTGCGCAGCTGGAGGACCAGGGTGAGCAGCACCCAGGCGCCGAGGGTCCCGATGATCGCGCCGGGGCCGTACGTGTCGTCCACGGCGAGCACGGCCGCGTCGGCGACGAGGGCTCCGAGGAAGGCGAGGGCGATGCCCTGCCGGGCGGGCCACATGCCGTTGAGCCGGAACCAGCCGGCCGCGGTGAGCCCCTGCAGGACGATCAGCGGCGCGAGGAGACCGAGGTCCCCGACGGCGGCGGCACCGGCCAGCAGCAGCCCGAGCGCGGCGGTCAGTATGGCCGGCTGCGGCCCGGGATCGATGATCGGCGACCGCCCCTCGGCGCGCGCCTGAGCCGGATCGACGGCCCGCAGGGTGTTCCCCCCGACGGTGGGCGGCGAGTACGAGGGATCCTCGCCCTCGCCCTCGGCGGGAGCCGCCGGGGCGACGGCGGGCACCTCGGAGCCGGGCCCGGGGTACGGCGGCAGGAAGGCGGTCTCCGCCGCGTCGGCGGCCCGCTGGGGGTCGGCCGTACCCGGGCCCGGGTACGGCGGCAGGAAGGCGGTCTGCTCGGCGGCGCCGGCCGCCGGGGCGGCGGCCTGCGGCGGGAGGTACGCGGTCTGCTCGGCGGCGGCCCCCTCGGCCCAGGCCGCGCCGGGCCCGCTCTGCGCCCAGTCGCCGGCCGGGGCGGGGGCGGCCGCGGGGGCCGGGGCCTGGGCGACGGGCGCCTCGTCCCGGAACCACCCCTCGGGAGCCACGGGCTGCGCCTGCGCCTGCACCTGCGCCTCGGCCGGGGCAGGGCCGGGGTAGGGCGGCAGATAGGCGGTCTCGGCCGCAGCCGCGGCCCCCTGCCGCTCGCCCACGCCGTAACCCGGGTACGCCGGAGCACCGGCGGCCTGCGGCTCGGCCCCGCCCGGGCCCGGGTACGGCGGGAGGTACGCCGTCTCGGCGGCCGCGGAGGCGGGCCTCTCGCCCGCAGCGGAAGCCGGGTACGGCGTACCGGCGGGGTGGCGGTCGTCGGCGACGAAGCCCTCGTACGGCGTACCGGCGGCCGGCTGGGGCGCGGCCGGGCCCGGGTACGGCGGGAGGAAGGCCGTCTGGTCGGCGGCGCCGGCCGCCGGGGCGGCGCTCTGGGGCGGGAGATAGGCCGTCTGCTCCGCGGCGGAGCCCTCGGTCCACGACCCACCGCCCGGCTGCCAGTCGGTCGCGGGCGCCTCGTGGGGGAACCAGCCCTCGGGGGCGACCGGCTGCGGGGCCGGCGGCTGGTACGCGGGCTGCCCGGCCGCGGCGCCGGAGGCCTCCGGCCACGACCCGGCGGCCTGCGGGGCCTCGTCGCGGAACCAGCCCTCCGGTGCCACCGGCTGGCCCGGCAGCGCGCCCAGCGGCGGCTGCACCGGCTGGTAGCCGGTTTCCCAGGTGTCCGACTGCCAGGTCTGGGTCCCGTACGGGTCCTCCTGCCGGCCCTGCTGCTGTTGTTCCTCGGGAGTGCTCATCGGTTTCCGCTCACCCGCCCGCGAACGGCGGGAGCACCTCGACGGTGCCCCCCTCGGTCAGCGGAACGGCATCGTGCGGGCGCTTGCCCACGGGCTCTTCGTTCACGAGGAAGGAGCAGCGCTGCAGGACCCGGGTCAGCTCACCGGGGTGGCGTTCCCGCACGGCGTCGAGCGCCTCGGCCAGTGTCCGCGCCGAGTACGGCTCCTCCGCCGTCTTGGCCGCGGCCTTGGCCGCCGCCCAGTAGCGGATGGTTCCGGTTGCCACTGCAGCTCCTATCGTCGGCTCTCTACAGTCGGCCTCCATGATGAACCCTCCGGCCCCCGGATCCGGCGTGCCTCCACACGCCCCGAATGCGCCCGGGCGGCCTCCCGTACATCCACCGATCCGGTGAAACCGGGGCATACGCTGGTCGTAAGGGTGGCGGGAACCACAGAAACGAGAGAGTCCGAGCCTCTGCCATGCAACGACGGGTGGGCTATTCTGCTGGCGAGAGGATCCGGGCAACGTTGCCCCCGGGTCCTTTTGTGCTTTCAGCACGTTGAACGGACCGGGAACAGTGGTGTCCGTCCGGACCTCAGGGCGCGGGGACCGGCGAACCACCACACCGCACCAGCACCACGCACCACGTACGAAGCAGTACCGCGAAAGTCCTCGACGGGACCGAGGAGGAACCGACGTGATGGACCAGCGAACCGTGCACGAACGCCCGACCTGGGCAGGTGGTCGGGCATGAGCTCTCTCCTGCTGCTGACCAATGCCCTCCAGCCGTCCACCGAGGTGCTGCCCGCCCTCGGCCTGCTCCTGCACAGTGTCCGGGTGGCCCCCGCCGAGGGCCCGGCCCTCGTGGACACCCCCGGCGCGGACGTCATCCTCGTCGACGGCCGCCGCGACCTGCCGCAGGTGCGCTCGCTCTGCCAGCTGCTGCGCTCCACCGGCCCCGGCTGTCCGCTGATCCTCGTCGTCACGGAGGGCGGCCTCGCGGCCGTCACCGCCGACTGGGGCATCGACGACGTCCTCCTCGACACCGCGGGCCCGGCCGAGGTCGAGGCGCGGCTGCGCCTCGCCACCGGCCGCCAGCAGCTCGGCTCCGACGACTCCCCGATGGAGATCCGCAACGGCGACCTGTCGGTCGACGAGGCGACGTACTCGGCGAAGCTGAAGGGGCGGGTCCTCGACCTCACCTTCAAGGAGTTCGAGCTGCTCAAGTACCTGGCCCAGCACCCGGGCCGGGTCTTCACGCGCGCCCAGCTGCTCCAGGAGGTATGGGGGTACGACTACTTCGGCGGCACGCGGACGGTGGACGTCCACGTACGGCGGCTGCGCGCGAAGCTCGGCCCCGAGCACGAGTCGCTGATCGGTACGGTCCGCAACGTCGGCTACCGCTTCGTCACGCCGGAGAAGGTCGAGCGGGCGGCTGCGGAAGCGGCGGCCCAGGCAGCGGCCCAGGCGGCCGCCAAGGCCGCGGCGCAGGCGGCGGCCTTGGCGGCGGCTCAGGCCCCGGCCGGCGTCCCCCGTATGGAGGAACCTCCTGTGATCGCCCAGTCGGCAGGACGGCCTGCCCAGAGGTAGGTCACCCCGCGTAGACTCCCGAGCGTGGCCAAGGTGACGCGGGATGACGTTGCACGACTTGCGGGTACGTCTACCGCCGTCGTGAGCTACGTCATCAACAACGGACCCCGGCCGGTCGCCCCGGCCACGCGCGAGCGTGTACTCGCCGCGATCAAGGAGCTGGGCTACCGCCCGGACCGGGTCGCGCAGGCGATGGCGTCGCGGCGCACCGACCTCATAGGCATGATCGTCCCCGATGCGCGGCAGCCGTTCTTCGCGGAGATGGCGCACGCGGTCGAGCAGGCCGCCGCGGAGCGCGGAAAGATGGTCCTGGTCGGGAACTCCGACTACCGGGACGAGCGCGAGGTGCACTACCTGCGGGCCTTCCTCGGGATGCGGGTCTCGGGCCTGATCCTGGTCAGCCAGGGCATGAGCGAGCGCGCCGCCTCGGAGATCGAGGCGTGGGACGCGCGGGTGGTGCTGCTGCACGAGCGGCCCGAGGCCATCGACGACGTCGCGGTCGTCACGGACGACATCGGCGGCGCGCAGCTCGCCACCCGGCACCTGCTGGAGCACGGGCACGAGTACGTCGCCTGCATCGGCGGGGTGGAGAACACCCCGTCGGTCGGCGACCCGGTCGCCGACCACGTGGAGGGCTGGCGCCGGGCGATGCACGAGTCGGGCCGCTCGACGCAAGGGCGCCTCTTCGAGGCCCCGTACAACCGCTACGACGCGTACCGGGTGGCGCTGGAGGTCCTGTCCGGGCCGGACCGGCCGCCGGCCATCTTCTGCGCCACGGACGACCAGGCCATCGGCGTGCTGCGGGCGGCGCGGGAGCTGCGGATCGACGTACCGGGGGAGCTGGCGGTGGCCGGCTTCGACGACGTCAAGGAGGCGGCCCTGACGGACCCGCCGCTGACGACGATCGCCTCGGACCGCCCGGCGATGGCCCGCGCGGCGGTGGACCTCGTCCTGGACGACGCCCTGCGCGTGGCCGGCTCCCGCCGCGAACGCCTGAAGCAGTTCCCTTCGGCCCTGGTGATCCGCCGCTCCTGCGGCTGCCGATAGCCGCTCCTCCCCGGGCGGGCTTATTTCGGGCATACACGGTTCTGTCGGGCTTCTCAGGGTGGACTCAGGAAGCTCTCATGATCCGGGGACAGAGTCGTAGTCATGACCGAGAGCTTCCGCCGCGACGGCGAGTACCCGCAGGAGAACCGCCCGACCCCGCGCGCCGGCCACGGGAACTACCCGCCGCCGCCCGCGTACCCGCCGCCGGCGGCGCCCGCGGCGGCCGCGCCCGGGTGGCACGAGGCGCACCAGCCGCCGATGGCGCCCACGCCCCCCGAGGGGCCCGCGCACGCGGCCCGGGCCAAGCGGCCCGTCGCGCTGCTGGTGGCCGTGGCGCTGGCCGCCGCCGTCATCGGGGGCGGCACCGCAGCCGGCGTGCAGCAGCTGCTCGCCGGCCAGGACCGCGCCGGCGGCGGCATCAACGGCACCAACGTCTCGCAGTCCAGCACCGGCACCGTCTCCGGCGTCGCCGAGCAGGTCAGCCCCTCCGTCGTCCGGATCGACACCAGCACCGGCTCCGGCCAGGGCACCGGCTCCGGCATCGTGGTCACCGCCGACGGCGAGATCGTCACCAACAACCACGTCGTCGACGGCGCCACCGAGATCCAGGTGACGATGAGCGACGGCAAGAAGTACACCGCCAAGACCGTCGGCACCGACCCCGACAAGGACCTCGCCCTCATCAAGCTCCAGGGCGCCGGCGGGCTCAAGCCGGCCAAGCTCGGCAACTCCGACAACCTCAAGGTCGGCGACCAGGTCG
The DNA here is from genome assembly GCF_044769045.1 of Streptomyces sp. NPDC090741. Taxonomy (NCBI): domain Bacteria; kingdom Bacillati; phylum Actinomycetota; class Actinomycetes; order Kitasatosporales; family Streptomycetaceae; genus Streptomyces; species Streptomyces sp. NPDC090741. The sequence continues at coordinate 518,593 of NZ_JBIVXF010000004.1, forward strand.
TCGCCATCGGCTCCCCCGACCGCCTCACCGGCACGGTCACCAGCGGCATCGTCTCCGCCCTGAACCGCGAGGTCAACGTGCCCAAGTCCGAGCAGCAGGCGCCCCAGCGCCAGCGCGGCGGCGGCAGCTGGCCGTTCTCGTACGACGGTCAGCAGTTCAACGGGAACACCGGATCGAACACCACCTCGTACAAGGCCATCCAGACGGACGCCTCCCTCAACCCGGGCAACTCCGGCGGCGCCCTCGTCAACATGAACGGCGAGATCGTGGGCATGCCCTCCGCGATCTACTCCCCCTCCAGCGACAGCTCCTCCGCCGGCAGCGTCGGCCTCGGCTTCGCGATCCCGGTGAACACGATCAAGGCCGACCTCGATTCCCTCCGCAAGGGCGGCCCCGGGGGAGCCGGTAGCAACAACAGCGGCAACAGCCGCAGCAACGGCACCAGCGGCTTCGGGACCTCGTACTAGGCCTCCCGTGCGAGCCTGGTACGACCGACCACGAACACCCCTGGGGGACCGAAGATGAATCCGGCCGAAGGCGACCCGCACCGCATCCTCGTCGTCGACGACGAGCCGGCCGTGCGGGAGGCCGTGCGCCGCAGCCTCGCCTTCGAGGGGTACGCCGTGCAGACCGCCGTCGACGGGCTCGACGCCCTCGACAAGGCGGCCTCGTACGACCCCGGCCTGATCGTCCTCGACATCCAGATGCCCCGGATGGACGGCCTGACGGCGGCCCGCCGGCTGCGCGCCTCCGGCAGCACCACCCCGATCCTGATGCTCACCGCCCGCGACACCGTCGGCGACCGCGTCACCGGCCTCGACGCGGGCGCCGACGACTACCTCGTCAAGCCCTTCGAGCTCGACGAGCTCTTCGCCCGCGTCCGCGCCCTGCTGCGCCGCAGCGCCTACGCGACCGCGCGCCCGGGAGCCGACGACCACGAGGAAGCGGACGCGCTCGCCTTCGGCGACCTGCGCATGGACCTCGCCACCCGCGAGGTCACCCGCTCCGGGCGCCAGGTGGAGCTGACCCGCACCGAGTTCACGCTGCTGGAGATGTTCCTGGCACACCCGCGCCAGGTGCTGACCCGCGAGCAGATCCTCAAGACCGTCTGGGGCTTCGACTTCGAACCCAGCTCCAACTCCCTGGACGTGTACGTCATGTACCTGCGCCGCAAGACCGAGGCCGGGGGCGAGCCCCGCCTGGTGCACACCGTGCGCGGGGTGGGCTACGTCCTGCGCGCCACCGGGGCCGGCGACTCCGGAGGGCCCGAGTGAGCCCGGCCGCCAGATTCCGGGCGCTCCCCCTGCGCTCCCGCATCGCCCTGCTGGTGACCACGGCCGTGGCCCTGGCCGTGGCCACCGTGTCCGCGGTGTCGTGGGTGATGGTGCAGGCGCAGCTGGGCAACCAGCTGAACCAGTCCCTGATGGCCACCAACCCGACCGCGCAGGTGCTGGAACGGCTGCGCCAGGGCTGCCCGGCCCGCCCGCCGACGCAGGCCCAGCAGGACATCGCCGAGAACCTGAACGCCACGGTCCAGATCGTCACCGCGGACGGCAGCCACTGCTGGGTGAGCGGGCAGACCGACCTGCCGGTGACCGATACGGACAAGCAGGTCGCGGCGGGCCGCAAGGCCAAGGCGCTGCACGACGCGACGACCGACAACGGCGTCGGGATGCGCGTCTACACCTTCGCGGCGCAGACCCAGCCCGGCGCCCCGGTCTTCGCGGTCTCGGTGGCCCGGCCGCTGGCCGACATCGACAAACCGCTGTCCACCCTGGCCTGGGTGCTGATCCTGGTCTCCGGCATCGGGGTGGCCGGTGCGGGCGTCGCCGGCCTGTGGGTGGCCCGTACGGGGCTGCGGCCGGTGGACGAGCTGACGGGCGCCGTCGAGCACATCGCCCGGACCGAGGACCTGACCGTACGGATCCCCGACGAGGGCGACGACGAGATCGCCCGCCTGTCGCGGTCCTTCAACTCCATGACGGCGGCCCTCGCCTCCTCCCAGGAGCGGCAGGCCCAGCTGATCGCGGACGCCGGGCACGAGCTGCGCACCCCGCTGACCTCCCTGCGCACCAACATCGAGCTGCTCGCGCGCAGCGAGGAGACCGGCCGGGCCATTCCGCCCGAGGACCGCAAGGAGCTGCTGGCCTCGGTCAAGGCGCAGATGACGGAGCTGGCCGCGCTGATCGGGGACCTCCAGGAGCTGTCCCGCCCGGACGCGGCCCCGCCCGCCAGGCTGGAGGTGGTGGCCCTGCACGAGATCGCGCAGAGCGCGCTGTCCCGCGCCCGGCTGCGCGGCCCCGAGCTGCACTTCACCGACGAGGTGGCGCCCTGGTACGTACGGGGCGAGGCGGCGGCGCTGGAGCGGGCGGTGGTCAACGTCCTGGACAACGCGGTGAAGTTCAGCCCGCCGGGCGGCACGGTCGAGGTCTCGCTGCGGGCGGGCGAGCTGACCGTACGCGACCACGGGCCCGGCATCCCGGCGGAGGACCTGCCGCACGTGTTCGAACGCTTCTGGCGCTCCTCCTCGGCCCGCGCCCTGCCCGGCAGCGGGCTGGGCCTGTCGATCGTGGACCGTACGGTGCGCCGCGCGGGCGGCAGCGTCGAGCTGCGGGCGGCGCCGGCCGGCGGGCCGGGCACCGAGGCGGTGCTGCGCATCCCGGGGGCCCCGGCGCCGCCGCCGGAGCAGCCGTCAGTTGTGCCGGATCAGTGAGGCGACGAGCCCGGAGCGGGTATTGGGGAAGTCCATCGGGACGATCCCCAGCCCCGTCCGGCCGGCCAGCTCACCGCCGTCGACGAACGAGTGCACCTGCGGGTTGAGGCGGTCGGAGTTCCAGCGCGGTGGCATGTAGGCGGACGTGCTCACGTAGTTGACGAAGAGCTTCCCGGGCTGCTGGACGGCCCGGCGGAACTGGTCCTCGATCTTGCCGCGCTTGGCGAACGGCTCGGCGTTCCAGTCGTCCTGGATGTCGAAGACGCTGCCGTCGCCGTAGCGCAGTCCGGGCAGACCGCCGTTGTCGGCGAGCAGGACCACCTTGCCGCGGGCCTGGCCGAGGGCGGGCAGCGAGTCCGCGATCCGGAACAGCGGGCGCCAGCCCCGGTTGTCGAGGTAGTCGTCGAAGACGGCGCGGAAGGTGGCGTCGCTGTCCTGCGAGTACTCCTGCTTCAGGCGCATCAGCACGGTCTCGGAGGGGTGTGCGGCGAGGAAGTTCCAGCAGGCGACGAGGACGTCCCCGAACATCAGGCCCTGGTAGAAGGAGCCGTGGTGGATCGCGAACGATCCACCGGTGACTCTGCACCGGACGTCGAGGAACCGGATGCCCGAGTCGAGCTGTTCGGCGATCGAGGTGTTCTGGCAGGCGACGAAGAGCCCGCCCTGGCGGGCGCCGGAGTCGTGGGTGCCGGGGATGGTCATCCGCTGGAGGGCGGTGGAGTCCCCGAGCCCGGCCATCCAGTCCTGTGTGCCGAGCGTACGGGCCGAGGCCGGCCCCGCCGCTCCGAGTCCCGTGGCCGCGCCGGCGCCCGCCGCCATCGCCCCGACCAGAAATGCCCGACGATCCAGTGCCATTGCCCGCCCCTTTGCCGACCCGGTGACGGCTCCCAGCCTCCGCCGGCTGGTGCCCCCGGGATTCTGGCGTGCGGGACGCGGCTTTACTACCCTTCGGTAGTCCTCAGCTTTCGAGCAACTCGGCCATGGCGCGCAGGCCTTGGGCGAGCTCCCGGCCCGTCGGGGTCTGCTCCGGGTCGGTCAGCGCCTGCACCATCACCCCGCTCAGCAGCGCGATGTGCACGGACCCGAGGGACCGTACGTCCTCCTCGGTGACCGCGTCCCCGGGGACCCCGCGCAGCTGCGCGGCCACCATGCGGCGGGCCTGGCGCTGGTTCTCGGCGAGGGTGGCGAGCAGCTCGGGCGAGGACTGGGCGTGGACGAAGGCCTCGATGGAGGCCGTCCAGAGCCAGCGCATGTCGCCGAAGTCGCGGATCTTGCGGTCCCAGGTGTCGGCGTACCGCTCCGCGGTGGTGGCGCCCTGGCCGGCGAGCCGGCCGGACCCGGCGGCCCACTCGTCCATGGCGGCGAAGAGGGCGAGGTTGAGCAGGGCCTCGCGCGAGCCGAAGTGGTAGCCGATCGCGGCCATGCTCACCTGCGACGCCGTGGCGATGTCGCGCACGGTCGTGCGCAGGTAGCCCTTCTCCTCCAGGCAGCGGCGCGCTCCGGCCAGCAGGTCCTCGCGATTTCCCATGCCGGGATCGTATCCGCGGCAGCATTTGGGCAAGTGCCCAAGACATTCGTATTGCGCACCTGCCCAAATCCTGGCAGGCTCGTCCCCGTACCGCACCGTCACCGCATGACTCACAGGGGAGATCCAAGCCATGCGCCACACGCTGACGATCGACGGCCGCGCGCTGTCGTACCTGGACTTCGGCGGCCCGGGCCGCCCGCTGCTCGCCCTGCACGGGGGCATGTCCGAGGGCCTCGCCTTCGCCGGCCTCGCCGACACCCTGGGCGACGGGTGGCGGGTCATCGCCCCCGACCAGCGCGGCCACGGCGACTCCGACCGGGCCGCCGACTACACCCGCGACGGCTATCTCTCGGACGCCGTCGCGCTCCTCGACCACCTCGGCCTGGACGCCCCCGTGGCCCTCCTCGGCTACTCCCTCGGCGGGTTCAACGCCTACCACCTGGCCGCCGCGCACCCCGACCGGATCGCGGCCCTCGTCAACGTGGACGCCACCGTGGAGATCAATCCCGACACGGCGGGAGCGCTCTTCGGCTTCCTGCGCGGCATGCGCTACACCGCCCCCACCCGCGAGGAACTCCTCGCCGCGGCCGGGCCGGTGGGCTCCCAGTTCGTCGAGCGGGCGCTGCGTCCGCTCCCCGACGGGGGCTGGCGGCTGCCGTTCCACCCGCAGGACATGATCGACTCCGCCGAGCTCTGCCGCGGCGACCACTGGGACGCCTGGCTCGGGAGCCACTGCCCGGCGCTGCTGATCCACGGCACCCGCAGCCAGACGCTCCGGCAGGAGACGGCCGACGCGATGGTCTCCCGCCGGCCGGTGACCTCGTACACACCTGTGGACGGGGAGCACTTCCTGCCGTTCACCCACCCCGAGGAGTTCCACGAGGCCGTCCGGAAGTTCCTCGCGGACCTCTGACCGCTCCGCTCCGGTACGGGGGTCCGGGGCGGACACGCCGAAGGGGCGGCGGGCCGGGAAGGCCCACCGCCCCTTCGGGCGCTTGCCGTGCGCAGGTGTTACTTGATGACCGTGATGCGGTCCGCCGCCGGCGGGGCGAACGGGGCCGCCTCCGTCGACTTCGCGAGGTAGGCGTTGAAGGCCTCCAGGTCGGGCACGCCGACCAGCTTGTTCTTGTGGTCCTTCAGGACGGTGAAACCGTCACCGCCGCCCGCGAGGAACTCGTTCATCGCGACCCGGTAGGTCTTGGCGGGGTCGATCGCCGCGCCGTTCAGCTTCACCGAGTCCACGACGATGCGGTCCGCGCCCGTCTTCGTCATGTCCAGGGTGTACGTGAAGCCCTTCGAGACCTGCAGGATCTTCGGGTTCGGGCCGTTGACCGGCCCGCTGACCTGCTGCTGGAGCGCGGTGATCAGCTGCGCGCCCGTCAGGTCCACCACGTTCATCAGGTTGTTGAACGGCTGGACCGTGTAGGACTCGCCGTACGTCACGACGCCGTCGCCCTCGCCGCCCGCGGCCTTGTAGGCCAGGTCGGCACGGATGCCGCCCGGGTTCATGACGGACAGCTGCGCGCCGCCCTTGGCGGCCGGGGCCGTGGCCTCCAGCTGCGAGTCGGCGATCATGTCGCCGAGCGGCTTCTCGGGCGCCTCGGAGCCGCGGCCCGCGATGTCCGCCGAGATGTAGCCCATCGGACGGCTCGCGACCGGGGCGGCCAGCGCGTTCCAGCGCGTGATCAGCTCGGTCATGTCCGGGGCCTTGGGCTGGTCCCGGGTGACGACCTTGTTGACCGGCTTCGGCGCGAGGGCCGCCGTACGGACGATGTCCTTGGTCTGGCGGTCGTACGTGAGCGTGGTGTCCGTGAACAGGCGGCCGTACGAGGCGGCCGAGGTCACCATGCGCGGGTTGCCCGCCGGGTCCGGGATGTTGCAGGCGTACGCCTGGTGCGTGTGGCCGGTCACCAGCGCGTCGACCTTCGGGTCCACGTTCTTGGCGATGTCCACGATCGCGCCCGAGATGCCGGCGCCGGCGCCCGGGGCGTCGCAGTCGTAGTTGTAGGCGCCGTTCGCGGGCAGGCCGCCCTCGTGGATGAGCGCGACGATCGACTTGACGCCCTGCTTGTTCAGCTCGGCGGCGTACTTGTTGATCGTCTCGACCTCGTCGCCGAACTTCAGGCCCTTGACCCCGTCGGCGGTGACGACGTCCGGCGTGCCCTCCAGGGTGACGCCGATGAAGCCGATCTTCACGTCCCCCTTCTTCCAGATGAAGGTCGGGTTCATCAGCGGACGCTTGGTCTTCTCGTCCGTGACGTTCGCCGCGAGGTACTTGTACTCGGCGCCCGTGTAGTCCTTGCCGGGCTCGAAGCAGCCGTCGACCGGGTGGCAGCCGCCGTACGCCATGCGGCGCAGCTCGGTCTTGCCCTCGTCGAACTCGTGGTTGCCGACGCTGCTGACGTCCAGCTTCAGCTTGTTCAGCGCCTCGACGGTGGGCTCGTCGTGGAAGAGGCCGGACAGCATCGGGCTGCCGCCGATCATGTCGCCGGCCGCGGCGGTGACGGAGTACTCGTGGCCCTTGCGGGCCTCGCGCAGGCTGGTCGCCAGGTACTCGACGCCACCGGCGGGTATCGCCTTGGTGGTGCCGTCCGCCTGACGCTCGGTCACGGTGCCGGACGAGCCCTGCGGGGGCTCCAGCGTGCCGTGGAAGTCGTTGAACGACAGCATCTGCACGTCGACGGTGCGGCTCTTGCCGGCACCGCCACCACTCGCGGCACCGGCCGGCAGTGCGGCCGCGACCATCGCTCCGGCACCGGCCGTGACGGCGATGGCGGCGAAGGTCAACCGGCGGGTTCGGCGGTGCCGTTGTGGCGTCGCTGACATTTAGTCCCCTTTTGGACAGCGGTAAAACTCGGGAGGTCGGCGGCAGCCTATGGTCAACGCGCGTAGCACGACAGGGGGTACGGGTGTCGGCCTGGTTACACGTAGAAGACGGCTCACCGCCGGTCCGCTGCACGCACCACCACCGCGGGCACCTCCCGCGGTCGTAGGCTCGACGCATGACTGACGACGCAGCAGCGGCCCTGGAGCCGGGACGCCAGATTGAGACCCTCGACGAGCTGACGGAGGAACAGGCCGACGCCGTGCTCGCCCTCATCGAGGACGCGGCGCGGACGGACGGCACCACCGCCGTGTCCGAGCAGGGCCGCCTCCAGCTGCGCGGCGGGCGCCGCGAGGGGATCCGGCACTTCCTGCTCACGGAGAAGGGCCGGCTCGCCGGATACGGGCAACTGGAGGACACCGATCCGGTGGAGGCCCCCGCCGCAGAGCTCGTCGTCCACCCCGCGCTGCGCGGGCGCGGGCACGGGCGGGCCCTGGGCTCGGCCCTGCTGGCCGCCTCGGGCAAGCGGATCCGGGTGTGGGCGCACGGCGGCAAGTCGGCCGCCCGCCACCTCGCGCAGGTGCTCGGCCTGACCCTGTTCCGGGAGCTGCGCCAGCTGCGCCGCCCGCTCGGCCCGGACGGGCCCCCGCTGCCCGAGGTGGTGCTGCCCGCCGGGGTGACCGTACGGACCTTCGTGCCCGGCCAGGACGACGCGGCCTGGCTCGCGGTGAACTCGGCCGCCTTCGCCCACCACCCCGAACAGGGCTCGCTGACCCAGCGGGACCTGAACGACAGGATCGCGCAGCCCTGGTTCGACCCCAAGGGCTTCTTCCTCGCCGAGCGGGACGGGGAGCTGATCGGCTTCCACTGGACGAAGGTGCATGCCGAAGAGCGCCTCGGGGAGGTCTACGTGCTCGGCGTCCGCCCCGGCGCCCAGGGCGGCGGCCTCGGCAAGGCCCTCACCGCGATCGGCCTGCACCACCTCGCGGGGGCCGGCCTGCCCACCGCGATGCTGTACGTGGACGCCGACAATCCGGCGGCGCTCGCCGTCTACGAGGGCCTCGGCTTCAGCACCCACGAGGTCGACCTGATGTACCGCACGGAAAGCTGACGGAGGGCGGGCGGAGCGCTCCGCCGGAGGGCCGTCGGGTGACACGGAGAGCGAGGGCCTGTCCACGGACAGGCCCCGCGCTCCGGGCGCACACCGGGGACACAGGGGATGCACCGGATCATTCCGGGCACGGAAACGACGTAAAAGACGTACTCGTGCACCACCCGGAGCCTGGAAGCCATGCGCCATTCACCGGACCTTCATGCACGCTTGCGACTCTCCCCGCATGCAGCCCCGACTCCGACTGACGGCGACCCCGTCCGACGCGCCTGTCCTGCCGCCTGCGCGGAACAATGGAGTCATGAGCCCCCAGCCCAGCGCAGGCCCCGCCGAGGTTCCTGCCCAGCACCCGTCTCAGACGTCCGCCGAAGCCTCCCCGGCCGCCCCCGGCCCGGCGGCCAAGCCCGCGCGGATCGGCTCCATAGCCGCGCACCGCCCGCGCTCCGGCATCGAGCCCGGCCTCGCGCCCGATCTCGACGCCGACCTGGACGCCTACGACGGCACGGACGGCGACGAGCTGCCCGCAGGGCGCTTCCTCGACCGCGAGCGCAGCTGGCTGGCCTTCAACGAGCGGGTCCTGGAGCTGGCCGAGGACCCGGCGACCCCGCTCCTGGAGCGCGCCAACTTCCTGGCGATCTTCGCGAGCAACCTCGACGAGTTCTTCATGGTCCGCGTCGCCGGCCTCAAGCGGCGCATCGCGACCGGCGTCGCCACCCGTTCGGCCTCAGGCCTCCAGCCCCGTGAAGTGCTGGACCTGATCTGGACCCGCTCGCGCGAGCTCATGGCCCGGCACGCCGCCTGCTTCCAGCAGGACATCTCCCCCCAGCTCGCCGAAGAGGGCATCCACCTCATCCGCTGGCCGGACCTCACCGAGAAGGAGCAGGCCCGCCTCTTCACGCTGTTCCGGAACCAGATCTTCCCGGTGCTCACTCCGCTGGCCGTGGACCCCGCGCACCCCTTCCCGTACATCTCCGGGCTCTCGCTGAACCTCGCGGTCGTCGTCCGCAACCCCGTCAGCGGCCACCGCCACTTCGCGCGCGTCAAGGTCCCGCCGCTGCTCTCCCGCTTCCTGGAGGCCTCCCCGCACCGCTACGTCCCCCTCGAGGACGTCATCGCCGCGCACCTGGAGGAGCTCTTCCCCGGCATGGAGGTCCTCGACCACCACATGTTCCGGGTGACCCGCAACGAGGACCTGGAGGTCGAGGAGGACGACGCGGAGAACCTGCTCCAGGCCCTGGAGAAGGAGCTCATGCGGCGCCGCTTCGGCCCGCCCGTGCGCCTGGAGGTCGAGGAGTCCATCGACCCCGCCGTCCTGGACCTGCTCGTACAGGAGCTGAACGTCTCCGCCGCCGAGGTCTACCCGCTGCCCGGCCCGCTGGACCTGACCAGCCTCTTCGGCATCGCCTCCCTGGACCGGCCCGAGCTGAAGTACCCCAAGTTCGTCGCCGGCACCCACCGCGACCTCGCCGAGGTCGAGTCCGCTTCCGCGCCCGACATCTTCGCGGCGCTGCGCGAACGGGACGTGCTGCTGCACCACCCGTACGACTCCTTCTCCACCTCGGTGCAGGCCTTCCTGGAGCAGGCCGCCGCCGACCCGGACGTCCTCGCGATCAAGCAGACGCTGTACCGGACCTCCGGCGACTCCCCGATCGTGGACGCCCTGATCGACGCCGCGGAATCCGGCAAGCAGGTCCTCGTACTCGTCGAGATCAAGGCCCGCTTCGACGAGCAGGCCAACATCAAATGGGCCCGCAAGCTGGAGGAGTCCGGCTGCCACGTCGTGTACGGCCTGGTGGGCCTCAAGACCCACTGCAAGCTGTCGCTCGTGGTCCGCCAGGAGGGCGACACGCTGCGCCGCTACTCCCACGTCGGAACCGGCAACTACCACCCCAAGACCGCCCGCCTGTACGAGGACCTCGGCCTGCTCACCGCCGACCCGCAGGTCGGCGCGGACCTCTCCGACCTCTTCAACCGGCTGTCCGGCTACTCGCGCCGCGAGACCTACCGCCGCCTCATCGTCGCCCCGCGCTCGCTGCGCGACGGCCTGATCGCGCGGATCGACAAGGAGGCCGCCCACCACCGGGCCGGCCGCCCCGCGTACGTGCGCCTCAAGATGAACTCGATCGTCGACGAGGCGCTCATCGACTCGCTCTACCGGGCCTCCCAGGCGGGAGTGCCCGTCGACATCTGGGTCCGCGGCATCTGCGCCGTGCGCCCCGGGGTCCCCGGGCTCTCGGACAACATCCGGGTCCGTTCGATCCTCGGCCGCTTCCTGGAACACTCCCGGGTCTTCGCCTTCGGCAACGGCGGCGAGCCCGAGGTGTGGATCGGCAGCGCCGACATGATGCACCGCAACCTCGACCGCCGCATCGAGGCACTGGTCAGGGTCGCCGACCCGGCCCACCGCGCGGCACTGGACCGGATGCTGGAGACCGGCATGTCCGACGCCACCTCCTCCTGGCACCTGGGCCCGGACGGCGAATGGACCCGGCACAGCACGGACCACGAAGGCCAGCCGCTGCGGCACGTTCAGGAGATGCTCATAGACGCCCGGAGGCGCCGGCGTGGCTCTGCCAAACCATGACCTGACAGCACGTGGAGAGGGCTCCGCGGGTGACGTGCTCGGCACGTACCTGCGGGCCCAGGCCACCGCCTTCCTGCGCGGGCTGCGCCTCCACGAGGAGAGCGGGGCCGACGCCGCGGAGGGCAGCGATGCGGCGCGCAGCCTGCGGGGGGCTGCGCGCCGCATCAGCGGGTCCCTGTCCACCTTCCGAGTGGTGACCGAGTCCTCCTGGGCCGACGGGCTGCGCACCGAGCTGGTGTGGCTGTCCTCGACCCTGGCGGACGAGCACGCGTACGCCGCCCGGCTGACCCGGCTGCTGGACGCGCTGCACCGGCTCTCGGGCTCCCCGGAGGTGCCCGCACCCCGGGGAGCCGCGGGCTCGCTCACGGTGGGCTCGGCGCGCGCCGGCGCCCTGCTGGAGCGGCAGCTCACGCTGGCCCGGACCCGCGCCCACTCGGCGACCCTGCAGGCGCTGGGCTCGTCCCGGTTCCACGCGGTCGCGGACGCCGTGGCCGTACTGGCCTCCGAGGTGCCGCTGGACCCGGTCGCGGCCCGCGGGCGGGTGGACGAGGTCCTGATCCCGCTGGCGGAGGTGGCCCACACCCGGCTGGCGGCGGCCGTCTCGGCGCTGCCGCACGCCGCCGAGGCCCAGCCGTACAACGCCGACCACGACGGCTCCTGGCACGAGGTACGCCGGCTGCTGCGGGTCCACCGCTACGCCCGGGAGGCCCTGGGCGAGGACGTGGCCCGGCTGGCGGCGGCCGGGGAGGCCCTGGACCGCCACCGCGACGCCGCCGAGGCCGCGGCCGCCTCGGCGACGGCGGCCCGCACCCCGCGCATCGCCCCGGCGACGGCGTACGCCCTGGGCGTGCTCCACGCCGACCAGCGGCACGAGGTGGAAGCGGCCCGGTTCACCTTCCAGGGCCTGTGGCAGCCCGTGACGGTCGCCGCCCCCTGACCGGGCGGCGACCGAAAAGATTCAGCCACCCCCGGGTCCGCGCCGGACCCGGGGAACCACCCCGACGGGGTCACATAACGGTAACGACGGGACAACGGCGGATGACACTCCGGAGCAAACCCGACCATCCACACCAGGCCGTCCGCCACGGTTCACCGTCCGTTCACTTGCCCCGGTCGGCCACTTCACCTGATCTGCCTAATTTCAGTGGTGCACGGAGCGAGTCGCCCACCAGATCGAATGACACGCCGTGCAATCCGACGTAGTCCTCTTCGCACGCCGCCCCGATGCAGAAAGCGGCCGGCGGCTTCTGGAAGGAACACCCGAAAAGTGAAGCTTCAGCGCAAGAACATGCTTCGTGCCTCCGCCCTCGGGGCGCTTGTCGTGTCCGGCGCCCTGGTCCTCACGGCGTGCGGCTCGGACAACAACACGAAGGATGGCGGCGCCGCCAGCGGCAAGCCGTCGGCCGCCGCCGCGGGCGACATCAAGTGCGATGGCGCCAAGGGCAAGCTCCTGGCCTCCGGCTCCTCCGCCCAGAAGAACGCCGTGGACCTGTGGGTCAAGAACTACATGGCCGCCTGCTCGGGCGTCGAGGTCAACTACAAGTCCTCCTCCTCCGGTGAGGGCATCGTCGCCTTCAACCAGGGCACCGTCGGTTTCGCGGGCTCGGACTCCGCGCTGAAGCCCGAGGCCGTGGAGGAGTCGAAGAAGGTCTGCACCGGCGGTCAGGGCATCGACCTTCCGATGGTCGGCGGCCCGATCGCCCTCGGCTTCAACGTCGCCGGCGTGGACAAGCTGAACCTCGACGCCACCACGATCGCCAACATCTTCAACGACAAGATCAAGAAGTGGGACGACGAGGCGATCAAGAAGCTGAACCCCGGCGTCACGCTTCCTTCCACCGCCATCCAGCACTTCCACCGCTCTGAGGACTCGGGCACCACCGAGAACCTCGGCAAGTACCTCAAGGCCGCCGCTCCCGAGGCCTGGACGTACGAAGCCGCGAAGAAGTGGCCGGCCCCGGGCGGCCTCGGCGCCACCGGTTCCGCGGGTGTCGCCACCCAGGTCAAGCAGGTGGACGGCTCGATCGGCTACTTCGAGCTCTCCTACGCCAGCGCCCAGGGCATCAAGACGGTCGACCTGAACACGGGCGCCGCCGCCCCGGTCAAGGCCTCCTCCGAGACCGCCTCCAAGGCCATCGCCGCCGCCAAGATCGCCGGCACCGGCTCCGACCTGGCGCTGAAGCTCGACTACACCACCAAGGCCGAGGGTGCCTACCCGATCGTCCTGGTGACCTACGAGGTCGTCTGCGACAAGGGCAACAAGGCCGAGACGCTCCCGACCGTCAAGTCCTTCCTGAACTACACCGCCTCGGACGCGGGCCAGAAGGTCCTCTCCGAGAACGGCTACGCGCCGATCCCGGCCGAGATCAACGCCAAGGTCCGCGAAGTCATCAACTCGCTGTCCTAATCACTGAGCCCCGGTGCCGGGCAGTTCCCGTCCGAACTGCCCGGCACCCGGGGACCCTCCCCTCCACCCAGGGGATCCGGTGCACCGCCGCCAGGGGGCCCTCCCCCCACCCAGACCGGAAAGATCATGGCTTCCACCACACCCACCCAGATAGACCAGGCTCCGCCTGTCTCCAAGAGCGCGAGGTCCACCGGCCGAGCCGGTGACAAGATCTTCGCCGGGCTCTCCAAGGGCTCCGGCATCCTGCTCCTGGTGATCATGGCGTCGATCGCCGTCTTCCTCACCTACCGCGCCTCGATCGCACTGTCGAAGAACGAGGGGAACTTCCTCACCACCTTCGACTGGAACGCGTCGGCCAACCCGCCCGTCTTCGGCATCGCCGTCCTGCTCTTCGGCACCGTCGTCAGCTCGATCATCGCGATGGCCATCGCGGTTCCGATCTCTGTCGGCATCGCCCTCTTCATCTCGCACTACGCGCCGCGCAAGCTGGCCGCGCCCCTCGCGTACGTGGTCGACCTGCTGGCCGCCGTGCCGTCGATCATCTACGGCATCTGGGGCGCGCTCTTCCTCGTCCCGCAGCTCGCAGGCCTCAACCTCTGGCTCGACGAGTACATGGGCTGGACCTACGTCTTCGACAAGACCCAGGTCGGCGTCGCCCGCTCGCTCTTCACCGTCGGCATCCTGCTCGCGATCATGATCCTGCCGATCGTGACCAGCGTCAGCCGCGAGGTCTTCCTGCAGGTCCCGCGCATGAACGAGGAGGCCGCCCTGGCCCTCGGCGCGACCCGCTGGGAGGTCATCCGCATGTCGGTGCTGCCCTTCGGCCGCTCCGGCGTCATCTCCGCCTCGATGCTCGGCCTCGGCCGCGCCCTCGGCGAGACCATGGCCGTCGCGACCGTCCTCTCCCCGAGCTTCCTGATCAACGGGCACATCCTCGACCCGGGCGGCGGCACGTTCGCACAGAACATCGCCGCGAAGTTCGACGAGGCCAACGAGTTCGGCCGCGACGCGCTGATCGCCTCCGGTCTGGTCCTCTTCCTGCTCACCCTGCTGGTCAACGGTGCAGCTCGCCTGATCATCGCTCGCCGCAAGGACTTCTCGGGGGCGAACGCCTGATGAGCCACGCAATCCAGGACCAGCGGCCCGCCCCGGCCCGCAAGTCCGCCGCTCCCGCCGGCCTCACCCGAGGCGGCCTCCCCCGCTGGGCCCCGGCCGGCACCGCGGTCCTCTCGATCGCCCTCGGCTGCGGCATCGGCGTCGTCGCCGACCTGCACAGCAAGGTCCAGTGGGGCCTGATCGCCTCGATCCTGTTCGTCGCGATCACCTACACCTCCAGCGCGATCGTCGAGAACCGCCGCCAGGCCAAGGACCGCATCGCGACCTCCCTCGTGTGGGTCAGCTTCATCCTCGCGGTCATCCCGCTGCTCTCGCTGATCTGGACCACCGTCAGCCGCGGCATCAAGGCCCTCTCCGGCGACTTCCTCACCCACTCGATGAACGGCGTCACCAGCTTCGAGGAGGGCGGCGGCGTCTACCACGCGCTGCTCGGCACCATCGAGCAGGTCGCCCTGGCCGCCCTGATCGCGGCGCCGATCGGCCTGCTGACCGCCGTCTACCTGGTCGAGTACGGCAAGGGCTCGCTCGCCAAGGCCGTGACCTTCTTCGTCGACGTCATGACCGGCATCCCCTCCATCGTCGCGGGTCTGTTCATCCTCACGACCTGGAACCTGGCGCTCGGCTTCGGCCCCTCCGGCTTCGCCGGCTCGATGGCCCTGTCGATCCTGATGATGCCCGTCGTGGTCCGCTCCACCGAGGAGATGCTGAAGCTCGTCCCGAACGAGCTGCGCGAGGCGGCCCTCGCCCTCGGCGTGCCGAAGTGGCGCGTGATCCTCAAGGTCGTGCTCCCCACCGCCATCGGCGGCATCGCGACCGGCGTCATGCTGGCCGTCGCCCGCATCGCCGGTGAGACCGCGCCGATCATGCTGCTGGTCTTCGGTACCCAGCTGATCAACCCGAACCCCTTCGAAGGTGCTCAGTCCTCGCTCCCGCTGTACATCTGGGAGCAGTACAAGGTCGGCAGTGACGCCTCCTACGACCGGGCATGGGCCGCAGCGCTCGTCCTGATCGCCTTCGTCATGATCCTCAATCTGGTGGCCCGCGGCATCGCCCGCTGGAAGGCCCCGAAGACCGGTCGCTGACGCGACCCCCTGAAAGCGAAGTGACCCCTCATGGCGAAGCGAATCGACGTCAGCGGACTGTCCGCCTTCTACGGCACCCACAAGGCCATCGATGACATCTCGATGACCGTGGAGCCGCGCTCCGTGACCGCCTTCATCGGCCCGTCCGGCTGCGGCAAGTCCACCTTCCTGCGCACCCTGAACCGCATGCACGAGGTCACCCCCGGTGGCCGCGTCGAGGGCAAGGTGCTCCTGGACGACGAGAACCTGTACGGCGCCGGCGTCGACCCGGTCGCGGTCCGCCGCACGGTCGGCATGGTCTTCCAGCGTCCGAACCCCTTCCCCACCATGTCGATCTACGACAACGTGGCGGCGGGTCTGCGTCTGAACGGCAGCTTCAAGAAGTCCGAGCTCACGGACATCGTGGAGCGGTCCCTGAAGGGCGCGAACCTCTGGAACGAGGTCAAGGACCGCCTGAACAAGCCGGGCTCCGGCCTCTCCGGCGGCCAGCAGCAGCGTCTGTGCATCGCCCGCGCCATCGCGGTCGAGCCGGAGGTCCTGCTGATGGACGAGCCCTGCTCGGCCCTGGACCCGATCTCCACCCTCGCGATCGAGGACCTGATCGGCGAGCTCAAGGAGCGCTTCACGATCGTCATCGTGACGCACAACATGCAGCAGGCCGCCCGCGTCTCCGACCGCACCGCGTTCTTCAACCTCTCGGCGGTCGGCCAGCCCGGCAAGCTCATCGAGATCGACGACACGGACCGGATCTTCTCGAACCCGTCCGTCCAGGCGACCGAGGACTACATCTCGGGCCGCTTCGGCTAAACCGAAGCCCGGATGTGAACAACGTCCTGCGGTGCTGCATGGCGGTGCCACCGCAAGGCGAAAGAAAAGGGCCGGCTCCCCCTGGGTGGGGGGAGCCGGCCCGCTTTCGTTTCCGATCGCCGCCGTCAGACGAAGGCGAGGTCCACGATCCAGAAGCTGAGCGCGGCGACCAGGGCCGCGGCCGGCATGGTGATGAACCAGCCCATCACGATGTTCTTGGCGACACCCCAGCGGACCGCGTTGACCCGCTTGGTCGCGCCCACGCCCATGATCGCCGAGGTGATCACGTGGGTGGTGGAGATCGGCGCGTGGAACAGGAACGCCGAGCCGAACATGATCGAGGCACCGGTGGTCTCGGCGGCGAAGCCCTGCGGCGGGTCCAGCTCGATGATCTTGCGGCCGAGGGTCCGCATGATGCGCCAGCCGCCCGCGTACGTGCCGAGCGAGAGCATCACGGCACACACGATCTTGACCCAGACCGGGATCTCGGAGCCTTCGGTCTGCAGCTCCGCGATGGTCAGGGCCATCATCACGATGCCCATCGTCTTCTGCGCGTCCTGGAGGCCGTGGCCGAGGGCCATGCCGGCCGCGGACACCGTCTGCGCTATGCGGAAGCCGCGCTTGGCCTTGTGCGGGTTGGACCGGCGGAACATCCACAGGATGGCGACCATCACCAGGTAGCCGACGAGCAGACCGACGACCGGCGAGACGAACATCGGGATGACGACCTTGTCGACCACACCCGACCAGATGACCTCGGTGCCGCCGGCCAGCGCCGCACCGACCATGCCGCCGAACAGCGCGTGCGAGGAGGACGAGGGGAGCCCGAAGTACCAGGTGATCAGGTTCCAGACGATCGCGCCGACCAGCGCCGCGAAGAGGATCCACATGCCCCGGTTGCCCTGGGGCGTCTCGATCAGCCCCTCGCTGACCGTCTTGGCGACCCCGCTGCCCAGGAAGGCACCGGCGAGGTTCATCACCGCGGCCATCGCGAGGGCGGCGCGCGGGGTCAGCGCGCGGGTCGAGACCGAGGTCGCGATCGCGTTCGCCGAGTCGTGGAAACCGTTGGTGTACGTGAAACCGAGCGCGACACCGATGGTCACGATCAGAGCGAAGGTGTCCACGAGGTTCAGGACTCCTTGACCGCGATGGTCTCCACCGTGTTCGCGACGTGCTCGAACGCGTCGGCCGCCTCTTCGAGCACGTCGACGATCTGCTTGAGCTTCAGCACCTCTATGGCGTCGTACTTGCCGTTGAAGAGCTGTGCGAGCAGCTTGCGGTGGATCTGGTCGGCCTGGTTCTCAAGGCGGTTGACCTCGATCCAGTACTCGGTCAGGTTGTCCATCGTCCGCAGGTGCGGCATGGCCTCGGCGGTCAGCTCGGCCGCCCGCGCCAGCACCTCGATCTGCTGCTCGACACCCTTGGGGAGCTCCTCCACCTGGTACAGGACGACCAGGTCGACGGCCTCCTCCATGAAGTCCATGATGTCGTCGAGCGACGAGGCCAGGTTGTAGATGTCCTCGCGGTCGAACGGCGTGATGAAGGAGGAGTTCAGCTGGTGGAAGATCGCGTGGGTGGCGTCGTCCCCCGCGTGCTCGGCTGCCCGCATCCGCTCCGCGATCTCGGCCCGGGCGGAGGAGTCCGCTCCGAGCAGTTCCATCAGGAGCTTGGAGCCCGTGACGATGTTGTCCGCGGATGCGGCGAACATGTCGTAGAAGCTCGTCTCCCTGGGGGTCAGACGAAATCGCACGTGAGGTCCTCGGGGTGCATTGGATTCGGTCAGGCTGATGCTAGGCGCATCCCCCGGCCAGGGCTAACCGGCGGTTCCGGGCGATTACCCAGTGTCCTCCATCAGGCAGAGTGAGGACCACGGGCCCCTGCCGCTCCGTCCGGGGCCCGGTAACCTATACCCATGAGGGGTATGCATCCCTCGATCCGGACCACGGGAGGACTCATGACTGCCATCGAGGCGGAGGGCTCCGGAGCCGACGTCACCACCGGCACGGAAACGGCGATCGGTACCGGTACCGGTACCGGCGTGGTGCACGGCTACCACCACCAGAAGGACGAGCACCTCAAGCGGCTGCGCCGCATCGAGGGCCAGATCCGCGGTCTGCAGCGGCTCGTCGACGAGGACGTCTACTGCATCGACATACTCACCCAGGTCTCGGCGAGCACGAAGGCCCTCCAGTCCTTCGCGCTCCAGCTGCTCGAAGAGCACCTGCGGCACTGCGTCGCCGACGCGGCCGTCAAGGGCGGGGCCGAGATCGACGCCAAGGTCGAGGAAGCGACGAAGGCGATCGCCCGCCTGCTGCGCACCTGACCGGTACGGCGGCGGCTACAGCCCGAGACCCATCAGGACCTCGTCGATCCGGTCCTGGCTGAGCCGCTCCTCGGCCGCCGCGGACGCCGCGATGATCAGCTCGCCGCACAGCTCGATCTCGGCGAGCGCCACGTGGTCCTGCACCGTCGTACCGCCTGCGGGAGTCACGCGTGTCACCTCGATCTGCCGTCATCGGTCAGGGGCCGTCTCAGCGTAGGGAGGACGGGGCGCTGTGCGCATGACACGGATGGACCATTTCCGGATACCGGGCCATGGCCCGGTCGCGCCGACCCGGCACCGCCCGGCCGGCTATTCGGCGATCTTCCCGGCGTAAATGTCCCCGCTTGCGGGCAATACGACCTTCACCGGCGTCCCGAACCCGTAGAGCAGCGTGGTCGAGGAGACATCGATCACGCCATTGTTGACGTAGCTGAAGCGGTGCCGGACCTTCCGCAGCCGGCCCTCCTCGTCGAGGTAGACGTCGAACGGGACCGCGTCCTTGCTGAACCCTTTCGCCGCCGCCTCCAACGCCCCCTTGACCGCAGGTGAGGCGTTCTTCGCGGCCTGGCCGATGTCGGTGGTCCCGCGGTAGTGCCACACCTTGGTGCCCGCCACCTCGGCCTCGCCCACGTACGTCGCCTCCTGTACGCCGCGCAGCAGCTCGGCCGCGGCCAGCGGATCGGTGGCCCCGCCCGTGATGAGGTTCCCGTCGGCGAGGGTCGTCGTGTCGACCCGCACCCACTTGTCGTCGGGCACCCCGGCGCCCCTGTTCTTCATGTACAGCGCCCCGGGGACGAGCAGCTCGGTGATGGGCCGGTGCTCGTCCTTGCCGGCCGCGTCCGCCGGGAGCATCACCAGGAGCTGGCCCATCCGGTTCTTGAAGTCGACCCCGCCCTCGCCGCGGATCGTGACCCGGGTCCCGCCCGTGGCCATCTCCATGGCCGTACGGGCCTGCGCGCTGCCGGTCTTGGCCAGCCGGTCCGCGGCTCCCCGTACCGTCGCGGCCGGGTCGGCGGGGGGCCGGCCGTCGCTCTTGGCCGCGTCCGCACACCCACTGGCCGCGGCCAGGATCGCGGCCGCGCAGAGGGCGAGCACCACCTCACCCGCGCGCCCGCGCCGCCGCCTGTGCTGGTGCACCACCATCGCCTGCCAACCCCCAACGCATGACCGCTGCTTGCCCGAGGCCCCCACCCGCTCCGGTTAACGAGGTCCGGGGTTTCCCGTCACGGCCGCCTCGGTCCCGGGGCCCTGCGCGGTCCGGGTACCGTGGTGGTGTGGATTCGCACAGCGAAGCGCCGCTTGTCCCGCCGCTTGACGTCGCGCCGCACTCCCGTCCCACGGAGCGGCCACCCACCGGGCACACCGGGCACACCACGAGCACCACCGAACGCGGGGCTTTCTGTCTTGCCTGGTGCACCTGCGGCTGGAGAGGCCCGGCCCGCCGCTCGCGCGATCTGGCCCGCAGGGACGCGGACCGGCACACCACCACCTGACCGGGCAGCCCGCGGGTCGCCCGTTCGGACGGCCCGGCTGGCCGGGCCCTCCGGGAGCGGATGCCCTGGATGCATGCCAGGACCCGCATCCCGCGTCGCCGCCCTCCTCTGGGCCCTGCTCATCGCGCTCACGCCCGCCGCCGCGGCCTCGGCCCGCCCGACGGGTTCGGCGGACGGCCCGGCCGACGTGGCCCTGGCCATCGGGGCGACCACCACGGCGGCCGTGGCCACCGGCTTGTGGCTGCGCTCGCGGTACCGCCGCGAGGAGGACCCGGAGGGCCACGGCGCGGAGAGCGGCGACCCGTGAGCCCGCGCAACCGGCCGAGGGCGGTCCGCCTGTGCTTCGGCGCGGCGGGCCTGTGCCTGCTGGCGGCGGTCCTGGTCTCCGTATGGGACGCGTACGGGCGGCCGTGAGCCGGATTCCGGGACCGCTACGCGGCGAGGTCGCTCTCGTGCGGGGCCGGCGGCTGCGCGAGGTCCACCGGGCGCGGCAGGGCCCGGCGCTTGGCCCGGACCAGCCGGCCGGCGCGCGGCGAGCGGGCCACCGCCCGCACCACCGGGGTCAGCAGCGCCATCGCGAGCGGGGCGAGCAGCAGGACGACGGCGGTGCCGAGCGCGAAGCCGCCGATGACGTCGGTGGGGTAGTGGACGCCGAGGTAGACCCGGCAGAGCCCCTCGGCGATGGCCAGCCCGATCCCGATGAGCCCGAGCCTGCGGTTGGCGATGAACAGGCCGACGCCCAGGGCCATCGCGAGGCCGGCGTGGCCGCTGACGAAGGAGAAGTCGCCGGGGCCGGAGTACGGGGCGAGCACGTCCAGGCCGCTGTGCGCGGCGAACGGCCGCGGCCGGGCGACGAACGCGCGCAGCGGGACGTTCACGAGGAGGACGAGCGCGGCGGCGAGCGGAGCCCATACGAGGGCGGCGAACGACTCGGCGGCCGTGGCCTCGTCCTGCCGGCGCGTACCGTGCCAGCACCACAGGAAGAGGAGCACCAGGGCCAGCGGGATCCCGTACGAGCCGACGAGGCCGACGCCCCGGTCGACCGCGGCCGGGGCGTGCCGCGCCAGTCCGTTGATGTCGTACAGCAGGCTTACGTCCACGTTCGGCCCACCGGTTGTGAGTCCAGCCATGGCGATGCGGCCCCTTAGCCCTTGCTCGGTTCCCCTCGGGCGCACGCCGGTGTGCGCCCCTGAACCCCCCCGTTGATCAAGCCTGCGTCCATGGAACGCCCGTTCTGGACATCACGTTCCACTCTCCACGGAATGATCACGGCAACGTTATCGAAGAGAGACTCGTCATCGCAGCTCAGGGCCTCGGGTTAACGCAGCGTGGGCAAGGGTGCCGCGACTAGGAAGACTTGGCCTCGGCGCTCCGGTCGGGAAGGGCCGCGGCCCCGTCCTTGGTGACACGCGTCGCCCCGAAGTAGTCCGGGGTGTCGATCTTGTCGAACCGGATCACGGCACCGGTGTACGGGGCGTTGATCATGTATCCGCCGCCCACGTAGAGGCCGACGTGATGGATCGCCCGGGAGTTCGTCAGATCATCGGAGAAGAACACCAGGTCGCCAGGGAGCAGTTCGTCGCGCGACGGATGCGCCCCGGCGTTGTACTGGTCGTTGGCGACGCGCGGCAGCTCGATCCCCACCGACTCGTACGCGGCCTTGGTCAGCCCCGAGCAGTCGAACCGCCCGTCCTGATCCGGCGTCCCGTTCCCGCCCCACAGGTACGGGGTCCCCAACTGCTTCTGCGCGAAGTAGATGGCCCCGGCCGCCTGCTGCGAGGGCGCGACCCGCCCGATGGGCCGCTCGAAGCTCTTCGCGAGGGTCGTGATGGCCTTCACGTACCCCTGGGTCTCGTTGTACGGAGGCACGCCCTGGTGCTTGATCACCGCTCCCGGACCGGCATTGTAGGCCGCGAGCATATTGCTGACGGCCTCTCCCGGGACGTTGCGCACCGAACCGGCGAGCTCACAGTCATAGGAGGCCGCCGAAGGGATCGCATCGTTGGGGTCCCAGATGTCGCGGTCACCGTCGCCGTCGCCGTCGATTCCGTGGGTGGCCCACGTACCGGGGATGAACTGGGCGATGCCGCGCGCGTCCGCCGGACTCACGATGTCCGGGTCCCAGCCGCTCTCCGAGTAGAGCTGGGCGGCGAGGATGGCCGGAGACAGGGTCGGGCAGAGAAGGCCCCACTTCTGCACCAAGGCTTGGTACTTCCCGGGAACGGCACCCTTGGCGAGGCCGACGGCGCGGCCACCACCGGTCGCGATGCCCGCGGCGGCGGAGTACGTGCCGACCACAAGGAGAGCCACGAAGCACAGACACGCCCCGAAGCCGATCCCGCCGATCACCCAGAATCTGCGCACCCGTCAACCCTCCCCCATCGCGCGGTCTTTCACCGGGATTCCCTGCGACGTGTCGGATTCATCCCTTTTGTGGCCCACTGTCGAATCCGTCGCAGTCGAAGCTCTTGTGATCCGTATCCGACGTGGCGTGCCGGAACACCACCGTCCACCCACCGGGATCCTGTGCGAGCGGAGGCGCCTTGACGGTCTTGCCGTTGAGCTGCATGGAGAAGTCGTCCGGGTAGACGGCGTACTTCCACTCCAACTCGTCACCTTCGTACAGGTCCTGGGCTTTGGCAACGAAGCCGAGCTGGCGGTTGTCGGCCACCGCCGTGGACCGGCCGTTCTCGTCGACTTCGTGCTGCGGCTTCACGACGACGGCCACGTAGTACGGCGGCACGTCCGGGAGCGCGTTCTTGACCCGGAAGCCGATTTGCACCTTGCCCGACTTGAGCTGAGGGTCGTCGGTGGTCCTGGGCAACGCGCTCTGGAAGTCGAGGATCCGTGTTTCCTCCATGGGCCGGGTGCAGGCCCGCTGGACGGGGTTGTAGTCGTCCAGGTTGGGCGCGGTCTGCCGGATGTACACGGGCGGACCGGCCGGAGCCTGCGCCGCAGGGCTGCCGCTGGTCTGGCCGGCAAGGCTCGGGCTCACGTTCTCGCTCTGGCTGCGGCTCGGACTCGGGCTGCGTGCGCCGGCCCGGTCGTCCTCGCCGCCCCCGCCGCCCAGCGGCAGCTTCCACACGGCCACGGCCCCCACCAGGGCCAGCGCGGCCCCGGCCGCCACCCACACGCCCGCCCTCCCACGGCGCCGCGCCGGTACCGCAGCCGCGTACTGGGTCGGGGTGTAGCCAGGCGGCAGGCCCGGGCCCTGCGTCCGCATCTCGTGCACCGGCACGGCCTCGCCCAGCGCCCCCAGCCCCGGGTACACCGGATCGTCGATCAGCGCGTCCCGTACCCCGCACCGGGCGATCACCTCCGCCGGAGCGGGCCGGGCCGCCGGGTCCTTCGCCACGCACGCCTCGATCAGCGCCGCCAGCCCCGGCTCCACCCCGGCCACGTCGACCGGCTCGTGCACCGCCCGGTAGCCCACCGTCGCCGCCACGCCCGTACCGAACGGCGGCCGCCCGGTCGCCGCGTACGCGAGCGTCGCGCCCAGCGCGAAGACGTCCGCGGCGGCCCCCGCCCCGGCCCCGAGCAGCACCTCGGGCGCCGTGTACCCCGGCGTCCCCGGCGCCTGCCCGTCCTGGGTGAGCGCGGTCTCCCCGACCCCCCGGGCGATACCGAAGTCGATGAGCTGCGGACCCTGCGCGCCCAGGATGACGTTCTGCGGCTTGAGGTCCCGGTGGGTCACCCCGTACGCGTGGACGCTCGCCAGCCCCTCAGCGAGGGCCGCGAACAGCCGCCGGCAGGTGTCCGCGGGCAAACCGCCGCGCTCCGCCACGGCATGAGCGAGGGTCGGCCCCGCCACGTACTCCGTCGCCAGCCAGAACGGCGGCGCCGCCAGCGAGGCGTCGATCAGGTTCGCCGTGTACGCCGACCGCACCGCCCGTACGGTCTCGGCCTCCCGCCGGAACCGGGCGAGGGCCTCCGGGTGCCCGGTGATCTCGTCCCGGATCACCTTCACCGCCACCAGGCGGCCGCCGGGCGAACGCCCGAGGTACACCTGCCCCATCCCCCCGGCACCGAGCCGGGCCAGCAGCGCGTGCGCCCCGATGCGGGCGGGGTCGATGTCTCTCAGGGCCTCCACCGGCACGAGCCTGCCACACGGACTCCCGTGCCCCGCAGGTGGGTTGACCCCTTTCACGGGGTCAACCCACCTGCGGGGTCAGGAACGCGGTGCGACGAACAGGCTCTGCGCGCTGCGCCCGATGGGCCCCTTCTCGTCGTGCAGCCGGGCGTCGGCGAGCCCGATCCCGCCCGCGTCCACGCTCGTACGGGCCTCCACGCAGGCCCACTCGCCCACCGGGTGGCGGTGCAGGTGCACGGTCAGGTCGCTGTTGACGAACACGTACCGGCCGAAGTCCATCACCGAGCTGATCCCGTTGCCCGAGTCCGCGGCGACCAGCACCCGGTCCAGGGGCCTGGGCTCCTCCCCGGCGACGAGCGGCACCTTCATCCGCATCCAGCAGGTGCCCGGCCCCAGCTCGACGAACGCGCCCTCGGTGAACCGGGTCTCCATCGCCGAGTGGTAGCCGGTCTCCCACGGCACCGGGAAGAACGGAGTCGGCCCCACCTCCCCGGGCGGCGGCAGCTGCGGCCCCGGCGCCACGCCCGGTACGGCCTCCCCGGCCACCCGGATCCGCAGCGCCCGCGCGAGCATCACCGGCGCGGCCCCGGCCGGGGCGAGGGCGGCCTCGACCACCTCGGTGCTGCGGCCGGCCCGGAGCACCGAGGTGGTGACCTCCAGCGCGCCGATCGGCACCGGCCGCAGGATCTCGTACGTGATCCTCGCGATCCGCATGTCCGCGCGGGCGCCCTCCCGCTCCTCCACGGCCCGCCCGAGCAGCGCGGCCGGCGGCCCGGCATGCTGCGAGCCCGGATCCCACGGCCCGCGCGTGTACTCGGTGGCCAGGAACCGGCCGGCATCGACCCGCTCGTAGAACGCCTCGGAGATCGCCATGGCCGGAACGCTACCGACAGGTAACCCGTCCCGCCAGGCCCCCGGGAACCCGGCGGGTCCGAACCTCGCGGGCTCAGCGGGCTCAGCGGGCTCAGCGGGCTCAGCGGGCTCAGCGGGCTCAGCGGGCGAAGCCCAACCCGACGCCCAGCCCCACCAGCACCGACCCGATCGCCCGGTTCAACGCCTTCTGCGCCTTCAGCATCCGGTCGCGCAGCCGCGAGTTCGAGAAGAACAGCGCCACCGCGCCGAACCAGCCCAGGTGCGCCGCCGACATGAACAGCCCGTACCCGGCCTGCTGCCACAGCGGGGTCTGCGGATCGACGACCTGCGTGAACGTCGACACGACGAACAGCGTGGTCTTCGGATTGAGCACATTGGTCAGGAACCCGGACCGCAACGCGCCCAGCCGCGTCAGCTCCGGCTTGGACGCCAGGTCGACGCTCACCTCGGCCCGCGCCCGGAAGGTCCGTATCCCGATCCACACCAGGTACGCGGCGCCCGCCAGCTTGATCGCCGTGAACAGGGCCGTGGAGGAGGCGATGAGCAGACCGACCCCGAGCATCGTGTACGAGACGTGCACCAGCACCCCGGCCGCGACCCCGGCCGCCGCGAACAGCCCGGTGGGCCGCCCGTACAGACAGCTGTTCCGTACGACCATGGCGAAATCGGCGCCGGGACTGATCACGGCGAGGAGGGTGATGACGGCAACTGCGATCACTTCTGTCATGTACGGGATGCTCACCGCCCGCGCGCTCCCGATCAACCCCTCACCGGGCCGCGCGCCCCCGACCGGTCACAATGGAGGGGTGTCCGCCAAACCCGCCATACCCGGCACCCCTGACCTCCCCGTCCTCCCCGTCCTGCAAGCAGACTGCTCGAACTGCTTCGCACTCTGCTGCGTCGCCCTGCCCTTCGCCAAGTCCAACGACTTCGCCGTGAACAAGGCCGCCGGAACCCCCTGCAAGAACCTCCAGGAGGACTTCCGCTGCGGCATCCACACCCGGCTGCGCGACAAGGGCTTCCAGGGCTGCACCGTCTTCGACTGCTTCGGCGCGGGCCAGCAGGTCTCCCAGGTGACCTTCGGCGGCCGGGACTGGCGTACGCACCCCGGCACGGCCGGGGCGATGTACGAGGTCTTCCCGGTGCTGCGGCAACTGCACGAGCTGCTCTTCTACGTCACCGAGGCACTCGCCCTCCCCGCGGCCGCCCCGGTCCACGCGGACCTGCACCGCGCGCAGGCCGAGACCGCGCAGTGGACCGCGGCCGACGCGGACGCCCTCACCACCCTGGACGTCGGCGCCCTCCGGCAGCGCATCAACACGCACCTCCTGCGCGCCAGCGAACTGGCCCGCGCCAAGGCCCCGGCCCGCAAGAAGAACCACCGCGGCGCCGACCTCATGGGCGCCCGCCTCGCAGGCGCGGACCTGCGCGGCGCCAACCTGCGCGGCGCCTACCTGATCGCCGCGAACCTCAGCGGCGCCGACCTGCGCCTCGCCGACGTCATCGGCGCCGACTTCCGCGACGCCGACCTGCGCGGGGCGGACCTGCGCGGCGCCCTCTTCCTGACCCAGCCCCAGCTGGGCGCGGCCCGGGGCGACGCGGCGACCAAGATCCCGTCGACCTTGGTCCGCCCCGCCCACTGGGCCGCGTAAGCCGGTCCGAAGCGGGTGCCGGCACCGGCACCCGCACCGGCTCACGGCCTGATGATGGCCGTCCAGCCCGACGGGCAGGTGACCACAGCCTCCGGCGTGTACGTGCACTGGTTCTCGAAGACGTCGCCCGTGGTCGTCAGCACCTTCACGTACACCGTGAAGCCCACGGTGGCGACCGACACCCCGCACGCGTTCCGCGGATGCCCCGGGTTCAGCTGCGTCGTGAGGTCCCTCCAGGTGTACGAGCCGACCGGCGCCGTTCCCCGTACGCCCAGGAAGGTCCTCCCCCGGTGGAGCACGGCGCTGAACTCCGTGTCGCTCAGCCCCAGGGTCGTGTCGATGTCCTCGCACGGCCCGTGCGGACCGTGCGGCCCGCGGTCACCCTTCGGCCCCTGCTGCCCTCGGTCACCCTTGGGCCCCTGCGGTCCCCGGTCGCCCTTGGGCCCCTGGGGACCCCGGTCGCCCTTCGGCCCGGAGCACGGGTTCGCAGGCTTGGCCGCCTTCCTGGCCTTGGCGGCCTTCGCGGCCTTGCCGGGGGCCTTGGCCGGCAGCGTCCTCGCGTCCGGCTCCGGACACCTGCTGCTGCTCCAGCCGGGCGCGATCGCCGCGCCCGCCCCCTGAGTGGCGGCCATCGCCGGAACCGAGGCGCCCGCGAGCGCGATCACCAGCGGAACTGCGAAACTACCGGCAAACCACGCACGCCGACCGGCCTTTACTACGGAACCCATCCGTCCACTCCTCGCGTCGCCCTACCGAACGGCCTGGAGCATCCCCCGCAACCCGCCGCCGGGATGGAACGACTGACGGAATGTCGGACGAATGTCAGCGGCTCGGCCCAACGACACGCCCGCAGACTGCGCCGAACGGCGGCCACCCGGGCAGCCCCCCGCACGCCGGGAGGGCAATCATGTGCCCGGGGTCACCCTCCGTGATACACAGAGTGACCATATGTTCTCCCGCGTACCCGCCGCCCGTGCCCAGGTCAGAGCGCGCGGGCGGGTCAAAGGGCGGGAGATCGAGTAAAGAGAGACGTCAAGTCGACGTACGGCGGCGGTTTCATCAGCGAAGATAGTGCGTGACCCCTGCCGTCAGGCACGGGCTACGGAACTACCCATACAGGGGCGGTGAGTTACATGATCCTGGCAGCCGAAAAGGGCGACATCACCACCATCATCGGCGGAATCGCCCCGAACTGGGGGCCGTTCGGCAGTCTCGGCAATGAAGCGAAGGTCATGGTCGAGGTGGTCATGGCCGTCGCGATCCTCCTCTGCCTCGGCATCGCCATCTGGGGCGCGGCCAAGCAGCGCATCGGCGCGACCGCACTGCGCGACACGTTCAGCGCGGAGCAGGGCAAGGGCTTGATCGTCGCCGGCCTCACCGGTGTGTTCATCATCGGCTCCCTCGGCACCCTCTTCACGATCGTCTACGGAATGGCCGTCTAGCCGGGCCGCCCACCGGCTGCCGGACCTGATGACAACCAGCGCTACCGTCGTACGAGGCGGAGGGGGCGGACACGGAATGAGCAACGACGACCAGTACGGCGGCGGTGCCGGCGGCAGCGGGTACGGCGAGATCGGCGGCACGGGCCAGACCCGCACCCGCCTCCCGGACTCCGCCTCGGACCCCTACGGCACCCCGCCCCGCCGCACCCCACGCGCCTCCCGCGGCCTGGTCACGGTGGTCGGCGTGGTGGTCCTCCTGATCGCCGCGATCGCCTTCGCCAACCAATCCGCAGACACCCCCGAGACCCCGGCCGACCAAGCCCCACCGACAGCCTCCTCCACGGCAGCCACAGGCACCCACCCGGTCGACGGCAAGAACGGCGGAATCCCCTCCGGGTTCGCGCAAGACGAGCAGGGCGCGCAGTCGGCCGCCTCGAACTACGCCGTCGTGCTGGGTTCTGACGGCATGTTCAACACGACGCGCAGACACACCATCGTCGACGCCGTCGCGGACAACAGCACACGGGCGAAACTCCAGGCCGGGTTCGACGCCGACTACTCGGCCGGACTGTTGACCCAGATCGGCCTGACCAAAGAGGGGCTCGCCCCGGCGGGCTTCACCTTCGTCAGCCGGACCGTCCCGGTCGGCGTCAAGGTCAAGAGCTTCGCCAACGGGACCGCCTCGGTGGACGTGTGGTGCATCGGCATGTTCGGGCTGACCGGCGAGAAGTCCACCCGCCCCGTGACCAACGGCTGGTTCACGCTCTCCCTCAACCTCAAGTGGAACGGCTCCGACTGGAGAGTCCTCGAGACCGCCCAGAAGACCGGTCCCACCCCGGTCACCGGCGACAACCCCGTGTCCACCTCCGACGAGATCGGCAAGGCCGTCACCGAATTCGGAGGGTTCACCTATGCCCGCTAACCGCAGGCCCTCGCTTCGCCGTATCGGCGCCACCGCGGCCATCGTGCAGGCCGCCGTCTTCCTCCTCGCCGCCCGAGCAACGGCCGACCCGACGCCTTCGCCCACGCCGAGCGCCAGCAACGACCCGTGCGCGCTGATCGCGGGGCCGGCCCGGGACTACTGCGAGCGCGGCAGCGGCGCCGCAGGCGCCCCCCGCACAGGCCTAGCGCCCAGCGACCCGGCCGATGCCCTCAACCCCCTCGCCTCCCTGGCCAAGGGCTGCGCCGACGCCGCCGCCTGGATCGTCACCGAGCTCAGCAAAGCGATCAACGGCACGGCCAACGTCGACTTCACCAACGGCGCCTTCCTCAAGCAGTACGCCGTCGTCTTCGCCGCCTCCACCATCCTCACGCTAGTGCTCTGGCTCTTCGCCGTCGCCAAGCGCGCCATCCGCGGCGTCCCCCTCACCACCGCCATCTCCGAAGCCGTCGGCTTCCTCTGGCTCACCGTCCTCGCCTCCGCCTTCACCCCCCTCATCCTCTACACCGTCGTCTCCGCCACCGACGGCGTCACAGAGGTCATCGCCTCGGCGAGCGGCGGCCAGACCGACGTCTTCTTCGGCTCCTTCATCGAGGCCCTCAAGAAGGGCGACTCCATCGGCGGCGGCCCGATCATGCTGATCGTCGTCTCCCTCGTCACCGTCCTCGCCGCCGGCGTCC
Organism: Streptomyces sp. NPDC090741; assembly: GCF_044769045.1. Taxonomy (NCBI): domain Bacteria; kingdom Bacillati; phylum Actinomycetota; class Actinomycetes; order Kitasatosporales; family Streptomycetaceae; genus Streptomyces; species Streptomyces sp. NPDC090741. Next base: position 548,258 of record NZ_JBIVXF010000004.1, read on the forward strand.
TCTTCCTCGAACTCTTCATCCGGGCCGCCCTCCTCTACGTCGGCGCCCTCCTCGGCGTCGTCGTCTACGCCGGGCTCGTCGACCGCAACCTCTGGGGCCACGTCCGCCGCTGGGCCGGCATCATGATCGCCGTCATCCTCGTGAAGCCGGTCATCGTCATCGTCCTCGGCCTCGCCGGAGCCCTCGCCGGCGAGAAGGGCCCCAATGCCTTCTCCGCCGTGGTCTCCGGCCTCGCGATCATCCTCCTGGCGATCTTCGCCTCCGCGATGATCTACCGCTTCGTCCCCGGCTTCGGCGACGAGATCGCCTCCGCCCGCTCCAACCGCAGCAAGGCCACCGACGGCGCCCAGGCCGCCGCCGTCATCAGCTCCCCGGCCTCCCTCGTATCCCAGGGCATCAAGACCCACAGCAGCCGCGGCGCCCACCGCGGCGGCGACGGCGGCGGCGGCTCCAGCGCCCCCCGCCCCGCCAACCCCCTCTCCGGAGGCGTGGCCGCCCACAGCAGCCGCCCCACCTCCGGCGGCGGGGCCGGCGGCGGATCCATCCCCTCCGCCACACCCCCGCCCCGCACGAGCTCGAGTACGAGGAACACAGGAGGTGACGGGCGTTGACGACCCAGTCACACCAGCTGCACCCGATCGCGCCCCGCCGCACGTATCTCATCGGCCGGGCCCGGCCGAACGCGATCGTCGGCAAGAACCGCGAGAGCGGCGAGATCGCCCTGATCATCGTCGGCGCGTTCCTCGGCATGATGAGCGGCCTGCTCGTCCCCGCCCTCACCCTGCGCATCGTCAGCCTCGCCGGGTTCCCCATGCTCGCGCTCGCCGCCGTGTACGTCCCGTACAAGGGCCGCACGTTCTACAAGTGGTTCGAGATCAACCGCAGCTACAAGCGCACCCTGCGCCGCGGGACCACGTACCGCTCCTCCGCCATGGAGGCCGGCGTCCGCGCCGCCGACGGCCGCGAGGTCGAGGTCGGCCCGCCCCCCGGCATCGGCCGGATCAACTGGCTCGCCGCCCCCTTCGGCCCCGACGAGATCGCCGTCCTCCTCCACGCCGACCGCAGAACCGTCACCGCCGCCATCGAGATCGAGGGCCCCGGCGTCGGCCTGCGCGACAGCGAGGACCAGGAAGCCCTCGTCGACCGCTTCGGCACCCTCCTCAAGCACGTGGCCAACGGCGACGGCTTCGTCACCCGCCTCCAGATGCTCGCCCGCACGCTCCCCGCAGACCCGGACGCCCACGCCAAGGACGTCGCCCAGCGCGGCGACACCCGCGCCCCCGTCTGGCTGCGCGACTCGTACGACCAGCTCCAGTCGATGGTCTCCACCTCCTCCGAGCAGCACCGCGCGTACCTCGTCGCCTGCATGCACTACACGCGCGAACTCGCCGCCGAGGCCCACACCATCGCCCGCGCCGGCACCCCCCACAAGGGCCGCAAACTCGACCGCGACGCCGGCCTCGCCATCGTCATGGCCCGCGAACTCACCGACATCTGCGCCCGCCTCGCCGAGGCCGACATCCGCGTCCGCCAGCCCCTCGGCCAGGGCCGCCTCGCCTCCCTCGTGCACTCCATGTACGACCCGGACCACCCCATCGACCACATCCAGGCCATGACCAAGCGCAACGCCTGGCCTGCCGAACTCGACGCGGTGGAACCCACCTTCCTCCAGGCCAAGACCCGCGAGTCCTCCACCCGCGCCCCCTGGTGCCACGCCACGGCCTGGGTGAAGGAGTGGCCGATGACCCCGGTCGGCGTCAACTTCCTCGCGCCCCTCCTCGTCCACACCCCGGACGTGATCCGCACCGTCGCCGTCACCATGGATCTGGAGCCCACCGAGGTGGCCATCGAGCGCATGCTCACCGAGAAGACCAACGACGAGGCCGACGCCAGCCGCGCCGCCAAGATGAACCGCACCGTCGACCCCCGCGACATCGCCGCCCACGGCCGGCTCGACCAGAGGGGTGAAGATCTCGCCAGCGGTGCGGCAGGAGTCAACCTGGTCGGGTACATCACGGTGTCCTCGCGATCCCCGGAGGCACTGGCCCGCGACAAGCGCACCATCCGCGCCTCGGCGGGCAAGTCCTACCTGAAGCTGGAATGGTGCGACCGCGAGCACCACCGCGCCTTCGTCAACACCTTGCCGTTCGCCACCGGCATCCGACGCTAGCTGGAGGGAAGTGCCGCCCATGCGAGATCCCATGTCCGCTCTGACGGACGCCTTCACCAGCTTCCTGTTCGGCAAGGTCGAGACCACCCGCCTGCCCGTACGCACCTCCACCGGGCAGGCGCAGGCCGTCTACCTGCCCACCGCCGCCCCCGGGCTCGGCGACTCCGGCGTCATCATCGGCCGCGAGGTCTACAGCGGCAAGGGCTACATCTACGACCCCTTCCAGCTGTACGGCCAGCAGCTCCCGGCCCCGCACTGGCTGGTCCTCGGCGAGTCCGGCAACGGCAAGTCCGCCCTGGAGAAGACGTACGTCCTGCGCCAGCTCCGCTTCCGGGACCGCCAGGTCGTCGTACTCGACGCCCAGGGCGAGGACGGCGTCGGCGAGTGGAACCTCATCGCCCAGCAGCTGGGGATAACCCCCATCCGCCTGGACCCCATCGCCGCCAACGACGACGGGATCCGACTCAACCCCCTCGACCCGGCGATCACGACGACCGGCCAGCTCGCGCTGCTCCGGACCATCATCGAAGTCGCCATGGGCCACGGCCTCGACGAACGCTCCGGCTTCGCGCTCAAGGTCGCGCACGCGTACGTCGTCGACATGATCCGCGACCGCCAGCCGGTCCTCACGGACATCGTGGAACAGCTCCGCCACCCGGAGGCCGAGTCCGCGGAGGCCATGAACGTCGACATAGACGATGTACGGGCCTGGGGCCTCGACGTCGCGCTCGTCCTCGACCGCCTGGTCGACGGCGACCTCCGCGGCATGTTCGACGGCCCCACCACCGTGGGCATCGACCTGGACGCCCCCCTCATCGTCTTCGACCTCTCCCACATCGACCGCAACTCGATCGCCATGCCGATCCTGATGGCGATCGTGGGCGTCTGGCTGGAACACACCTGGATCCGCCCGGACCGCAAGAAGCGCATCTTCCTGGTCGAAGAGGCCTGGCACATCATCAACAGCCCCTTCGTGGCCCAGCTGTTCCAGCGCCTCCTGAAGTTCGGCCGCCGCCTCGGCCTGTCCTTCGTCGCCGTCGTCCACCACCTCTCGGACGTCGTCGACGGCGCGGCCGCCCGCGAGGCCGCGGCCATCCTCAAGATGGCCTCGACCCGCACGATCTACGCCCAGAAGGCGGACGAGGCCCGGGCCACCGGCCGCGTACTCGGCCTCCCCCGCTGGGCGGTGGAAATCATCCCCACCCTCACCCCCGGCATCGCGGTCTGGGACGTCAACGGCAACGTCCAGGTGGTCAAACACCTGATCACGGAAGCGGAACGCCCCCTGGTCTACACGGACCGCGCCATGACGGAGTCCTCGTCCCAACCCCAGCTCCCCGACGACCTGCTGGCAGCCGAACTGGAGGCGGAGGAAAGAGCCCTCCTGATGGAACGCCACCGCAACGGCGGCCCGGGCTCGGCAACAACGGTGGCGTAAATGCACGACGAACGGAACGGCAAACCAGGCGGCGTCCCGGACGCCCTCCTGATCGCCCTCCTGGCGTTCCTCCTGGGCCTGGCGACCCTGGTCTGGACGTCCACGGGCCTGGCCGCGCTCTTCTCGAAGGGCGCCTGGCCCTCCACGGTCACGTTCACCCGCACCGCGGGCGCGGTCCGCGCCCTGATAGCTCAACCGCACGACATCCCGGGAGCCTGGCCGGACACAGCCCCCTCGGCCCTCTCGGGCTGGGGCCTGTTCTGGGGCCTCTTCATCAGCCAACTCCTGATCCTGCTCGTGCTGACGATCTTCGTGATGGGCGTGATCGCCCGCACGAAGTCCCGCCGCACCAAGCCGGGCCACCCTGCTGAGCCGGCGTTCGATGCGCTGGGGGTCCCCCCAGCGCAGCAAGGGGGAGGGTCTGGGGGCAGAGCCCCCAGCAGCTCCGGCCCCACCATCCCGACCCCGGCCGAGCCGTACCTCCCGCCCGAGCCGCACCACCCGCCCGAGCCGCACCACCCGCCCGGGCCGCACCACCCGCCCGGGCCGCACCACCCCGCCACGCTGCCCATCCCAGCCCCGGCAGCACATCCAGCCCCGCCGGCGTTCGAGGCGCTGGGGCCCGGGGCCAGCACCCCCGGCAACGGCAGCAGCCCCATCGGCCTGGCCTACGGCCCGCCGGCCCAGCGCCACCCCCTGGCCCTCCGAGCCCTGGCGGCAGCGGAAGGCGCGGCCCTGGTCCTCACCTCCTCCCCGGCCCTCTGGGCGGAAACGAAGGACGCCCGCGCCAAACTCGGCCCGGTCCTCCTCTACGACCCCTCCCACCTCTGCGACACCCCGGCCCGCATGCACTGGAACCCCGCCGACGCCTGCGCCGACCGCGATACCGCCGCCGCCCGCGCGATCGCGCTCCTGGCCCCCGTACGCCCCCAGGCCCGTATGGACGCGGCCATCGCCGACACGGCGGAAACGCTCCTGCGCAGCTGGCTGCAAGCCGCGGCCCTCGACGACCGCCCGTTCAAGCAGCTGCACCGCTGGGCCCAGGGCAACAGCGCCCAGGACCCGGTCCGCATCCTCCGCACCCACCCCCAAGCCGCCCCCGGCGCCGCCGGCGAACTGGAAAGCGCCCTCACCGCCCACCCCGAACGCCGCGAGCAGGCCCAGCACCTGACGGCCCGTGCCCTCTCCTGCCTCACGTCGATCCACATCCGCGAGGCCTGCAATCCGAACCGAACAGATGCACTGACCCTCGCATCGTTCGTGGCCGAAGGGGGCACCCTCTACTTGGTGGGCGAATCGCTGGAAGATCCCCGTACCCACCCGGGTGCGATGCCGCTGCTCACCGCACTCGCCGCGAGCGTGGTCGAGCACGGCCGCCGCATGGCCGCACGGTCATCCCACGGCCGGCTCGACCCACCACTCACGCTCGTCCTGGAGGACGTCGCGGCCGTGGCCCCGATCCCCCAGCTCCCCGAGCTCCTCCAGGAAGGGTCCCTCCCCCTGCTCGCCCTGTGCCGCAGCCGCGAACAGGCCCGTGCCCGCTGGCCGGAGGCAGCCGCGCTCCAGCACTAGAGCGCGCATTTGCTGGTGATCAACCATGGGGGGGATCGCGTTGGATCGACGGAAGCTGATCGGGATAGGGGCGGGGCTGGCGGTCCTACCCGCCTGGTGGGCCCTGCGTCAGGTGGAGAACGGGGCCGAGGAGGACTGGCACACCGACATCGCACCGCTGGAACAGGCGTTCCCGCTCCTGGGCCCACTCACCGACGCCAAGTGGGTGAGCAGCCGGGACAACGACCGGAGCGGCGTACCGTCACCGGAGCTGGTGATCTCGGGCTTCGCCCGGTTGGCGCCGGGGAAACTTGCCGAACTGACGGCGGCCCACGCCTTCGTCTCGGATGAGTCGGCCGATGACTACTTCTCCTCGTGGTTCGAGAAGCCCCTCAAGGGCGAAGGCCCGAAGAACCCGCAGTGGATCCGGTCGCAGGAGCTGGACCGCGACGGCGACGGCGACGGCGACGGCCATCACACCAGCCTGTGGTTCGACCGTCGCAGCGAAACCGTCCGCTTCCGGGCACTCAACCCGTACGGCTAGACGCGCTCCCTACGGACGTGGCACCACGTACTCGAACTCCTTGGCCCCCGGATCAGCCGGCACCGGCAGGACCTCCCCGGTCGCGCGGAACCCGAACCGCCGATAAAAGGCCGCGGCCCGCGCGTTGTCCTCGTGCACGAAGAGCCGTACGCGCTCCAGCGCCGGCCCCTCCAGCGACCAGGCCCAGTCCAGCGCGGCCGCGAAGAGCCCCTCGGTCAGCCCGGTGCCCCGCTGCTCGGGACGTACGAACACACCCACCAGGTGCCCCTGGGTCCGCTCGACGGCGCGCTCGAAGAAGTCGGTGGTCCCGCCCTCCTCGACGAGCACGGTCACGGACCCGACCCACTGCCCGTCCGGTGCCTCGGCCACGAACTGCCGTGCGTGCCGCCCGTGCGAAGCCCCGCTCGCCCGGTCCTGCCAGAAGTCGTCCGTCCTGGCCTCGGCCTGGTCCAGGTTCTCCAGGAAGGCCACCGGCGCGGCCGGGTCCTTGAGCGCGGTGATCCGCAGCTCCTTGACCTTCTCCCACTCGTCCGCCCGAACCGCACGCATCACATACTCACTCATGCCCCGGATCCAATCACAGGCCGGCATGCCCGTAAACGCAGAAAAGCCCCGTACCGGATACCCGGTACGGGGCTTTCTACAATGATTGTTCGGCGGCGTCCTACTCTCCCACAGGGTCCCCCCTGCAGTACCATCGGCGCTGAAAGGCTTAGCTTCCGGGTTCGGAATGTAACCGGGCGTTTCCCTAACGCTATGACCACCGAAACACTATGAAATTTGAACGCTGGCATTGACACAGCTGTTCGTTATTTCAGAACTAACACAGTGGACGCGAGCAACTGAGGACAAGCCCTCGGCCTATTAGTACCAGTCAGCTCCACCCGTTACCGGGCTTCCACATCTGG